>NZ_AEGR01000067.1 GCF_000211835.1 Hylemonella gracilis ATCC 19624
CTGGATCGGCTGCGGCGCGGCGCTGCATCGCCCACACAGGGTTGCGTGCTGGTGGCCTCGGCTTCCTTCTGGGAGGGCGTGGACATTCCTGGTGATGCCTTGCAGCTGGTGGTGATCGACAAACTGCCTTTCCCTCCGCCCGGAGATCCCCTTGTGCATGCACGCAGCCGCAGGCTGGAGAGCGCGCAGCGCAGCGCCTTCAACGACTACCACTTGCCCGAGGCCGCCGTGGCGCTCAAGCAGGGCGCGGGTCGTCTGATCCGCAGCGAATCAGACCGGGGCTTGCTCGTGATCTGCGATCCGCGTCTGGCTCAGATGGGGTATGGGCGCCGCCTCTTGGCGGGCTTGCCCCCGATGCAGCGGCTGAGCACGGAGCCCGAGGCCCTGGCCTGGCTCGCCGTGCTGCGAGCAGATGCGGGCTGAATTTTCAGGATGAGTTTGCGTCGCGATGGCAGGTGAGCGCCAGCGCGGCGTGCCTGTCGCTCACCAGAGTTTCCACCAGGGACTGTCGGGGGCCTTGGGCGCTTCATCGGCGCTGACTTTGACGCCTTTGAGGTAGGCGCTGTTCGGGAAGTTGGTCGCAAGCACGCGCCGCGCATCGTCGCGCAACTGCGGCATGTTCAAGGCCTCGTAGGAATCGACCAGGATCTGCAGCGCATCCTCGAGGGCAGGCGCGGTGCGGTAATCCGCGACGGCCTGCTGGGCGCGGTTGATGGCGGCGACATAAGCGCCGCGCTTGAAGTAATAACGCGCCACGTGAACCTCGTAACGCGCCAGGGTGTTGACGATATAGACCATGCGCGCGCGCGCGTCGGCGCTGTAGCGAGAATCCGGAAAGCGCGTGACCAGTTCGTTGAAGGCCGACCAGGATTCCTTGGCGGCCAATTGGTCTCGTTCCGACAAGTCCTGGCGCGTGATGAAGGAGAACAAGCCCAAGTCGTCGTTGAAGTTGACCAGACCCTTCAGATACAGGGCGTAGTCGATGGCCGGGCTGGCGGGATGCAGGCGCATGAAGCGGTCCAGCGTGGCCACGGCCTGCGCGGACTGGTCATCCTTGTACTGGGCGTAGGCCTTCTCCAATTGCGCCTGCTGGGCCAGCGGTGTACCGGCGGCGCGCCCCTCCAGCTTTTCGAACAAGGTCACGGCCTGCGTGTACTGGAAGTTGCGCACTTCCTCGCGCGCCTGCTCGAGGATCTCCTCCGGCTTCATCTTGGCCGTGGGGTCGTCGGGCGTGCTGGAGCAGGCCGACAGCAGGGCGGCCAGCGTGAGCGGCAGCAGGCAGGAAAGGACACCCGATAATTTGGCGCGCAGCATCAAGGAAAACCGTTGAAATCAAAGGCAGGGATTATAGAAGTCACCCCCGTGCGGCCCGCTTCTCCGCGAGCCACGCAGGACATGTCCGCTTTCGTTGAGGAGCACGCGGGCATGGCGGCGGACGAAGGCGAGGCGGGTGACGCAGGCGAGGCCGAATTGGAGCGTCGCCCGTGGCGCATTCCGCCTGAGTTGCATGGGCAGCGGCTGGACCGTGCCCTGAGCGAGCTGGTGCCCGAGTTTTCGCGCAGCTATCTGCAGCAACTCATCGAGGCTGGCGCGGTGACGTTGGGCCCGCAGCCGTCCCAGCTGGTGGTGCGCAAGTCCGCCCACAAGGTTCGCGCCGGGGAGGTGGGAACGATCGAACTGCGCCCGACGCCGCAAAGCCAGGCCTTCAAGCCTGAGGTCATGGACCTGGACATCGTGCACGAGGACGCGCATTTGCTCGTCATCCACAAGCCCGCCGGCTTGGTGGTGCACCCCGCCCCCGGCAACTGGAGCGGCACCTTGCTCAATGGCCTGCTCGGGCGCGACCAGGGTCGAGGCGAAGTGGCGGCCCAATTGCCGCGCGCCGGCATCGTGCACCGCCTGGACAAGGACACCAGCGGCTTGATGGTCGTGGCGCGCACGCGCGTCGCGATGGAGGCGCTGGTGCGCATGATCGCCGCGCGCGAAGTGAGCCGGCAGTACTTGGCCTTGGCGCATCGGGCGTGGAATGGGCCCGTGCTGCGCGACGTCGGCGGCGCGGCGCAGGAGGGCATCGGTCGTGATCCCGCCAACCGCTTGCGCATGGCGGTGGTCGATTTGGCGCGGCACCCGGGCAAGCCCGCGCTGACCACGTTCGAGTTGCTGGGCAACGCCGCGCCGCGGCCAGACGAGGGCCTGGCCCAGGGTGCTTGCCTGCTGCGCTGTACCTTGCACACCGGGCGTACCCACCAGATCCGCGTGCACGCCGCCTCGATTGGCCATCCGCTGCTCGGTGACGGCGTGTACGGCGGCGCGCCCGTGGTCGGGCTGCGTAGGCAAGCGCTGCACGCATGGCGCTTGGCCTTGCGCCACCCGGTCAGCGGTGAAGCCTTGGTCTTTCATGCACCGCCGCCCGACGACTTGGCCAAGGCCTGCGCCGCCTTGGGGCTCGACTACAATGCCGCGCAGGAAACACCGAAATCGCCCTTGTCCCGAGGGCCGAAGGACGCGTGAGAGCCGTGCCACGACGATGCATCGGCTGCTGGTCGGAACCAGCGCGCTCCTCCCCTATCTCTTCTTGATTCTTCTTTTCGTGCACCGTGACGGTGCCGGCTGCCCTTTGACATGAATACAACCCTGGCCAAGCGCGTTCTGGAAACCGCCTTGATTTGCGCGCAGCAGCCCATGCCGCTGCGCGACATGGGTCAGTTGTTCGAAGGTTCCCTGAGCACCGACACGCTCAAGTCGCTGCTCGAGGAGTTGCAGCAGGAGTGGGTCCAGCGCGGCGTGGAGCTGGTGTGCGTGGCCTCGGGCTGGCGTTTTCAGAGCCGCCCGGAAATGCGCGAGTACCTGGACCGGCTGCATCCGGAAAAGCCGCCGCGCTACACCCGTGCGACCCTGGAGACGCTGGCCATCATCGCCTACCGCCAGCCTGTGACGCGGGGCGACATGGAGGACATCCGGGGTGTGACGGTCAATTCGCTGATCATCAAACAGCTCGAAGACCGAGGCTGGGTCGAGGTCGTGGGTCACCGCGAGGCGCCCGGGCGTCCCGCGCTTTACGCGACGACGCGGCAATTCCTGGACGATCTGGGCCTGGCGTCCATCGATCAGCTGCCTTTGATGGAAACGCCTCAGGCGCAAGACGGTGTTCTGGACATGCTGTCGGAACTGTCGGCGGACCCGTCCCAGCCAGCGTCCACCGAATCGGCCGACGCACCGATGTCAGCGCCAGAGTCGCTGCCCCTACCTAACGCGCCGACAGAAGAAAGAGCCGTGACGGACGGTGACGCGGCCAGTTCGGCCTCCAGCGGAATGACAGAGGAACAACAGGGATGAATACCGAAGGCATGAACGACGAGGGCCTGAATCCGCCAACGCAGCCGCAAGGGGGGGCTCAAGGGCCGCAAGCGCCTCGTCCCGAACCTGCGCCTAGGGATGCGGCCATCGCGCCGGCGTCAACCGAGGCCACGCCCGAGGAACGTTTCGCCGCGGTGGTCTCCGGCGCCTTCGACGCGGACGAGGCCTCGACCGAATTGCCAGCGCCAAGCAAGCGCGTTTTGCAGCCTCAGGCCGAGACGCCCAAGCTGCACAAGGTGCTGGCCCAGGCCGGCATGGGCTCGCGCCTGGAGATGGAGCAGCTCATCATGGAAGGGCGCATCTCGGTCAACAACGAACCCGCGCACATCGGCCAGCGCATCCAGTTCGGGGACCAGATCAAGGTCAATGGCAAGCCCATCCGCTTTCGCATCGCTCCGCCACCCGCGCGGGTGATCGCCTACCACAAGCCGGTGGGCGAGGTGGTCACGCACGATGATCCGCAAAACCGGCCCACGGTGTTTCGTCGCCTGCCCAAGCTGCCCCAGGGCAAATGGCAGTCGGTGGGCCGGCTGGACCTGAACACCGAGGGCTTGCTGCTGTTCACCAATTCCGGCGATCTCGCCAACCGGCTCATGCACCCGCGCTTCGGTCTGGAGCGTGAGTACGCCGCCCGTGTGCTCGGGGCCTTGAGCAACGAGGAGAAACAGCGCCTCTTGGACGGCGTGCCGCTGGATGACACGAAGGCCCAGTTCGGCAGCATCGAAGAGGGTGGCGGGGAGGGCTCCAACCTCTGGTACCGCGTCACGATTTCCGAGGGGCGCAACCGCGAGGTGCGTCGCATGTTCGAGGCGGTGGGGCACGCGGTCAGCCGCTTGATCCGTATCCGTTATGGCGCCATGGTCTTGCCGCGCGGTTTGAGGCGGGGGGCTTGGATGGAGCTGGACGATCGCGACATCCGGGCGCTGATGCAGGCGGCAGGCGGCTCCGTGGAGTCGTCGGAACCTGGGGGGGGCACGTCCTCCCGTGGACGTCCTGGCTCCGGTAACGCGGGCGGCTTCAAGAACGGGAACGGCCGCCCAGCTGGTGCGCAGCGCCAGGGCGGCGCTGCGGGCAAGTCAGGCAAGGCGGCTGGCAAATCGGGCCGCGGCGCGGGTGGGCAGGGAGCCCAGCCTGATCCCATGAAGACTTCCCAGGGCTACATCGGCCACGACAGCTTCATCCGACAGCGCCAGGACAAGGGCGCGGGTCGCCCAGGTGGGCGCGGCGGCTTCGGTGGGGGCGGGGGCGCCGCCGGACGGGGTGACCGCAAGACCGGCGGCGGTCGCGGCGGAAGCGGCCGAGGCCGTTGATTCAGCAAGGATTTTTGCCGTGCTCCGGGTGAAAACCCGCTGGTCAGCGGTTAAAATGCTCGACTTTGCCTGATTCGGCTGGCCCGCTAATGGCGGACCGGCGCATCACTGCAGGACTACAACCTCAAGCCCATCACAGGAATAACGCACATGGCCATCCAGCGCACCCTCTCCATCATCAAGCCCGACGCCGTTGCCAAGAATGTCATCGGTCAGATTTACGCACGTTTCGAAGCCGCGGGCCTGAAGATCATCGCCGCCAAGATGGTTCATCTGTCGCAAGCCGATGCGGAGGCTTTCTATGCCGTGCACAAGGCGCGTCCCTTCTTCAACGACCTGGTGAAGTTCATGATCTCCGGTCCGGTGATGATCCAGGTGCTCGAAGGCGAGAACGCCATCCTGAAGAACCGCGACCTGATGGGCGCGACCGACCCCAAGAAGGCCGACAAGGGCACCATCCGCGCCGACTTCGCCGACAGCATCGACGCCAACGCCGTGCACGGCTCCGACGCGCCCGAGACCGCCGCAGTCGAAGTGGCGTTCTTCTTCCCCGGCATGAACGTCTACAGCCGCTGAAACTCGCGCGCGCCAGCCTGGCGCGCCTTCACCTCATGACAACGGCCAATCTGCTCGACTTCGATCTTGACGGATTGGTCGTTTTTTGCGAACGGCTCGGTGAGAAGCGCTTCCGCGCGACCCAGCTGTTCCGATGGATCCATCAGCGGGGCGCGAGCGACTTCGACCAGATGAGTGATCTGGCCAAGTCCCTGCGCGCCAAGCTCAAGACCGCGGCCCACATCCAAGGCCTGCCTGTGATCACCCAGCAGGAGTCGGCGGACGGCACCATCAAGTGGCTGTTTGACGTGGGCGATGGCAATGCCGTCGAGGCGGTCTATATCCCCGAGGACGACCGCGGCACGCTCTGCGTTTCGTCCCAAGCCGGCTGTGCCGTTGGCTGCCGTTTTTGCTCCACCGGTCACCAAGGTTTCAGCCGCAACCTGAGCACTGGGGAGATCGTGGCCCAGCTCTGGCATGCCGAGCACTTTTTGCGTGCCCGTCGGCAACATCCGCTGCAGCCGGGCGAAGACCATCGTGTGATCACCAATGTCGTGATGATGGGCATGGGTGAGCCGCTGCAGAACTATGCGGCCTTGGTGCCGGCCTTGCGCGTCATGCTGGACGACCATGGCTACGGCCTCTCGCGTCGGCGCTTGACCGTGTCCACCTCGGGCGTGGTGCCGATGATGGAGCGCCTTAGCGAGGATTGCCCCGTGGCCCTGGCGGTTTCTCTGCATGCGCCCAACGATGGGCTGCGTGACGGCCTGGTGCCATTGAACCGCAAGTACCCGATCCACGAGCTGCTGGACACCTGCCTGAGTTACCTGGCCCACGCGCCGCGCGACTTCATCACTTTCGAGTACTGCATGCTCGACGGCGTGAATGACCAGCCCGAGCACGCACGCGAGTTGTTGGCCCTGATGCAGGTGTTCCGTCAGCGCGCGGCCGACCTGGGGCATGGCGTGGGCTGCAAGCTCAACCTGATCCCCTTCAACCCATTTCCCGAGTCAGGTCTGAAGCGTTCCCCTGGTGAGCGGGTGCAGGCCTTCGCCAAGATCCTGCTAGAGGCCGGCATCGTGACCACGGTGCGCAAGACCCGAGGCGACGACATCGACGCGGCGTGCGGCCAACTGGCGGGTGACGTGCAGGACCGCACGAGCGTCGACGCGCGCATGGCGCGCCAGCGGCAACTGCTCCAGCCCCTTCAGCCCCTCCAGCCTATGCAGTCCTTGGATGCCAGGCCGTCCTCCGGGAGTCCGAGGGCATGAGCGGCTTGGAGCTGCACCTGCCCGCGCATGCGCGGTTCGCGCATCGCGCGCTCTGGCCCTGGATGACCCTGCTGTTGCTCGCGCTTGCCGTGCCGTGCCTCCAGGGGTGCGCGCAGCGCGCGACCAGCGGCGAGGACATCGTGACCGCGTCGGACGAGCCTGAGCAGCGCAGTCGCGCGCGCCTTCGCCTGCAACTGGCCTTGGGTTACTTCGAACGGGGCCAGGATGCCGTGGCGCTGGACGAGATCAAGCAGGCCCTGGCCATTGATCCAGCTTTCGTGGACGCCTACAACCTGCGCGGCTTGATTTACATGCGGCTCGACCAGCCCCGTCTGGCGCAGGAGAGTTTTCGCCGCGCCCTGTCCCTGGGCGGCGACAATCCGGATGTGCTGCACAACCAGGGGTGGTTGCAGTGCCAGCAGGGCGACTTCGCTCAGGCGGCGTTGTCGTTCGAGCGAGCCCTGGCGCAGCCGGCCTATGGCCAGCGCGCCAAGACCTGGCTGAGTTTGGGGCTTTGCCAGATTCGGGCGGGACAGCCTGGCGCAGCCGAGCACAGCCTGCTCAAAGCCTACGCATTGGATGCGGAAAATCCCGTGGTCGGCTACAACTTGGCGCAACTGCTGTATGCGCGCGACGCAATGCCTGAGGCTCGCCTTTACATTCAGCGCATCAACAACAACGGTTCGCTGGTCAATGCCGAGACCTTGTGGTTGGGTGCGAAGATTGAGCATCGCCTGGGAAATGCTCAGGCACGAGATCGCCTGGGCAGCCAGTTGCGTGTGCGTTACCCGGGCTCCAAAGAATTGGATTCCTATGATCGGAGAGCGTTCGATGAATGAAGAGAACAAGCAAGAAAAGACGCAAGCTGAAGCGGTGAACGTCGCGGGGGGTGTCGCGGCGCGGGATGAATCATCTTCCGGTCCCGACTCGGTCTTCCAAAACTCATTTCAGCCGTCCACGCAGGGAAGCGTTGGCACGAGCGCGGGTGCCATGCTGCGCCATGCGCGCGAGACGGCGGGCGTGGACCTCTCCTCGCTGGCCCTGGCGCTGAAGATTTCGGTGAAGAAGCTGGAGGCGCTCGAGGCCAATCGCCACGACGAGCTGACGGATTCCGTGTTCATCCGCGCGCTGGCCTCCAGCGTCTGCCGCACCCTCAAAATCGATGCGGCCCCCATCCTCGCGCGCCTGCCCAAGTCGAATGCGCCCAAGCTGGTGGCCAATGACGAAACCGGTTTGAACGCGCCCTTCCGCACGCCCGCCGACGTCGCCAAGACGCCGTTCTGGGAACATCTGTCCCGGCCCGCGGTCCTGGCTGCCTTGGTTGTGTTGCTGGCCGCCTTGATCCTCATCCTCTTGCCCTCCAGCAAGAACACCACGGCCGCGAACTCGACAGGCACACCGGCGACCAACAGTCCGGTGTCGTCCACCGAGTCGACCGAGCGCGCCGAGGATGCCTCCAAGGAGGCTGTGGCTGAGTCCAGCACGGGCTCGTCGGCCACGACCGCGGCCGCTCCCCAGGCTGGTATCCCCGCGGCGCCCCTGGTGACCGCCCCGATGACTGCTCCCGGCACGTCGCAGGCCACCGCGGCCTCACCGTTCTCCAATTCCTCCGGCGCAAGCCGTCCCGCGCCCGTTGCGCCACCCGTCGCTGCTGCGCCCGCGGCCCTGTCCCCAGCCGCGACGCCGTCCATCCTGGCGCGTGGCACCGCGCCGAACGGTGCGGCCACCAACCTGGCGACCGTGCCTGCGCGCGCGCCCGCCGTCGCGGCTGCGGCTGCGCCACCCGCCGCTGC
>NZ_AEGR01000066.1 GCF_000211835.1 Hylemonella gracilis ATCC 19624
GGGGCGGCCGCCGATGGCGTGACGATCCCCGGCGGCAAGCAAGCCACGGAATTGGCCGTGCGCCGCATCGCCGAAACCATGCCCGGCCAGTATTCGTCCACCGCGCAGGACCTGATGCGCGGCAAGCCCAGCGAGATCGACCACCTCAACGGGCACGTGGCGCGTCGCGGCGCGGCCCTGGGCGTGCCCACGCCGGTGAACCGCGCCTTGTGGACCCTGGTGAAGTTGCTTGAAAACACACCACAGGCAACACAGGTGACTGCATAGCGCAGTGGACTGTCGGATGATGGGCGCGCTCAACCACAAGGACAAGGAGACAGCGTCATGATTCCGGATTTCAAGGGCAAGGTGGCCGTGCTCACGGGCGCGGCGTCGGGCTTCGGCCTGGAATGCGCACGCATTGGCGCCGCGCGTGGCATGAAGCTCGTGCTGGTCGACGTGCAGCAGGACGCGCTGGACCGGGCCACCGCCGAACTGCAAGGCGCGGGGGCCGAGGTGCTGGCGCGCCGCGTGGACGTGTCCGATGCCGAGCAGATGGGGACCTTGGCCGCAGCCGTGCAGGAACGTTTTGGCGCGCCCCATCTCGTTTTCAACAACGCGGGTGTGGGGGCGGGCGGCCTGGTTTGGGAGAACAGCGTGGCCGATTGGCAGTGGGTGCTGGGCGTCAACCTGTGGGGCGTGATCCATGGCGTGCGCGTCTTCACGCCGATGATGCTGGAGGCCGCGGGCCGCGACCCAAATTGGCGCGGCCACATCGTCAACACGGCCAGCATGGCGGGCTTGCTGACACCGCCGAACATGGGCGTTTACAACGTGAGCAAGCACGCCGTGGTCGCGCTGACCGAAACGCTGTACCAGGATCTGGCCCTGGTGAGCGACCAAGTTGGTGCCTCGGTGCTGTGTCCGTACTTCGTGCCCACCGGCATCAGCAGCAGCGAGCGCAACCGCCCGCGTGATCTGGCCGCCGGCCACGTCACGCGCAGCCAGCGCATCGGCCAGGCCATGAACGACAAGGCCGTCAACTCGGGCAAGGTCACGGCGGCGCAAGTCGCGGCCGCGGTGTTCGAGGCCGTGGCCAGTGGCGCCTTCTACATCTACAGCCACCCCCAGGCGCTGGGCAACGTGCGCGAACGCATGGAGGCCATCGTGGGCCAGCACAACCCGCCAGACCCCTTCGCCGCGCGGCCCGATGTGGGTGAGAAATTGCGGCGGGAACTGCGTCAGGGCACAGGCTTGCATTGACAGAGGCCCGCCGGGAGACTCAGTGCCTCAGGGGTCAGTGGGGCAGGTCAGCGTCCCTCGGCGCGGGTGTTGACCGGTTCTGGCGCCAGTCCTCCAGCGCGGAGGCCGGCATCGGGCGCGCATAGAAATAGCCTTGCAACTCGTCGCAGCCCAGGGCAGAGAGGATGTCGCGCTGACCTTCGGTTTCCACGCCTTCGGCGATCACGGACAGTCCTAGCGCATGCGCCAGGCTGACCACGGCCTGCACGATGGCGCGCGCGTCCGCGCTGTGTTCCAGGTCACGCACGAAACTCTGGTCGATCTTGAGCTGGTCGGCGTCGAGCTGGCGCAGGTAGGACAGGCTGGAATAGCCCGTGCCGAAGTCGTCGATCGACAGCTGGATGCCGATCTCGCCCAGTTGCTCGAAGACACGCAGCGTGTGGCCGGTGTCTTCCATGGCCACGGATTCGGTCACCTCGAAACTCAGCAGGGCCGGGTCCAGCCCGTGCTTCGCCAGCAGTTCCGCGGTGCGCTCGGCCAGGTCAGCCTGGCGCAGTTGGTGCACCGACAGGTTGACGGCCACGGCCAAGGGCTGGCCTTGATCTCGCCATGCCACGGCCTGGATACAGGCTTGCTCGATCACCCAGGCGCCCAGGGCATTGATCAGCCCGAACCGCTCGGCCACCGGGATGAAAATGCCGGGTCCCAACTGGCCGCGTTCGGGGTGGCGCCAACGCGTCAGCGCCTCGACGCCCGTGAGG
This sequence comes from Hylemonella gracilis ATCC 19624, assembly GCF_000211835.1. Classification (GTDB taxonomy): domain Bacteria; phylum Pseudomonadota; class Gammaproteobacteria; order Burkholderiales; family Burkholderiaceae_C; genus Hylemonella; species Hylemonella gracilis. The sequence goes on from NZ_AEGR01000066.1 coordinate 1,983, forward strand.
CTGCCGTCGCGCGCGCTGATCTTGGGTTGGTAATGCAATTCCAGTTCGCCGTCGCGCGTCAGGGCTTGGCGCAGGTCGCGCTGCAGTTCCAGCTGTTCCTTGGCGCGCGCGCTCATGTGCGGCTCGTAAAAGACGAAATGCGCACCCCCCGCTCGTTTGGCCGCGTGCATGGCCGCGTCGGCTTGAACCAGCAGCTGGTCGGCCGCGCCGTCACGCGGGAAACGGGCGATGCCGATGGAGCAGGACAGGCGCACCTCTTGCGGGCTGTCCTCGTCACCGCCGCGCACCACGGCCGACACGTCGTCGATGATGCGGCGCGCGATCCGCGCGATGGCATCGGCGTCGCCCTGGTTGTCCAGCAGGATGACGAACTCATCACCACCGACCCGCGCCACGGCGTCGATGGCGCGCAGATGCGCCGTCAAGCGGCGGGCCATCTCGCGCAGCACGTCGTCGCCAAAGCGGTGTCCAAAGGAATCGTTGACCGGCTTGAAGCCATCCAGGTCCACGAAAAGCAGGGCGAAGCTGTGTCCGTCGCGTTCACTGCGCTCAACCGCCAGGCGCAGGCGCTCGTCCAGCATGCGCCGGTTGGGCAAGCCGGTCAGCCCGTCGCGCAGGGACTGCTCCTTGAGCTGGTTGTTGCTGTTCTTGAGCGAGGCGGCCAGCAGCGCGGTTTGCGTCTGCATGTGCGCGTCGATCATGGAGGTGATGGTCGCGAGCAGCAGCAGCACACCGGTGGCGGCGGCGATGACCGCGCTCAGACCCATGCCGCCGAGCTGGTCCGCGCTGAGGCAGATGGCACCCTTGGGGAAAGACGCCGCCGCCATGCCGCTGTAGTGCATGCCGCAGATCGCCAAGCCCATCAGCAAGGCGGCGCCGATCTGTCCCAAGACGGCGGTCCGCCCCTGCAGCTTGCGCAGTCCAAAGAAGATCAGCAAGGACGCCGCCGAGGCACCGATCGCGATCACGATGGAGATCGTCACCCAGAGAACCGACCATTGAATCGGCGGCGCCATCACCAGCGCTTGCATGCCCAGGTAGTGCATGGCGCAGATGCCGCCGCCCATGATGAGGGCGCCGCGTGTCACCCGGCGCCAGCTGAGTTCGGGATCGCTGGCGATGTGCAGCGCCACGCCCGAGGCTGCCACCGCGGCCAGCCAGGACAGGCTGGTGATGGCGTAGTCATAACCGATGGTGATGGGCAGGTCCATGGCCAGCATGCCCACGAAGTGCATGGCCCAGATGCCGGTGCCCATGACGATGGTTCCGCTGAGCCACCAGCCACGCGCCACCGAGAGGTGGGGCGTGCGCACGCGGCGCGCCAGGTCCAGCGCGGTGTAGGAGGCGAAGCTCGCGATCAGGTAAGACAGCGCCACGACCCAGGGGTCGTAGCTGGGCGTGAGCAGATCAGGCGAGGGGACCATGGGAAAAACGCAAGCGAAGCAGGGAAAACACCGGCGCGAACGCCAGGTACGAGCCTGTATGGACAGCGCTGTCAGATTGTGCACGCATCAGCGCGGTGCATCCAAGCCCCGTCTCGGAAATGCGCCGATTGAGGCTGTAAACGCGCAGGACCGTGAATATTTCACGACAGGTCGCCAAGGAAGCCCGCTGACGAATCCCCGACCCGTGCGCCGTGTCGTGCTTCGCGCGTGATCAGGCGCGCAAACCCGGCGACAGCGTCGTGGGCGCGCGGCCCGGCAGGGTGAGGCTGCTGCGTTGCTCAGGCGTGCGCGCCAGCAGCGTCCCTTTGCGCCAGACACCGAGGCGGGCGGGGCGCAGGCGGATGGCCTCCACCACGTCGCGCGCTTGCAGCAGCACGAAGCTCGCGTCCTTGCCGGGTTCGAGGCCGTAAGCAGGCAAGTGCATCACCTTGGCCGCGTTCGTCGTGACCGCATCAAAGCAGGTGCGCATGCCGGCCTGGCTGGTCATCTGCGCCACGTGCAGGCCCATGTGGGCCACGTCCAGCATGTCGGCGCTGCCCAGGGAGTACCAGGGGTCCATCACGCAGTCGTGGCCGAAAGCCACGTTCACGCCCGCGGCCATCAGCTCGGGAACGCGGGTCATGCCGCGGCGTTTCGGATAGGTGTCGTGCCGGCCTTGCAGGGTGATGTTGATCAGCGGGTTGGCCACCGCGCTGACGCCGCTTTCCGCGATCAGCGGGATGAGTTTGCTCACGTAGTAGTTGTCCATGCTGTGCATGGAGGTCAGGTGCGAGCCATTCACACGACCGTGCAGGCCGAGGCGTTGGGTTTCATAGGCCAGGGTCTCGATGTGGCGCGAGAGCGGGTCGTCCGACTCGTCGCAGTGCATGTCCACCAGCAGGCCGCGCTGGGCGGCGATTTCGCACAGCAGTTTCACGCTGGCCGCGCCATCGGCCATGGTGCGCTCGAAATGCGGGATGCCGCCCACCACGTCCACGCCCAGGTCCAGCGCACGCCGGAGGTTGTCCAAGCCACCGGGCGTTCTCAGCACGCCGTCCTGCGGAAAGGCCACGAGCTGCAGGTCGAGGTAGGGCGCGACCTGCTTTTTGACTTCCAGCATGGCGCGCACGGGCAGCAGGCTGGGGTCGCTGGTGTCCACATGGCTGCGGATGGCCAGCAGGCCGCGCGCCACCGCCCAGTCGCAATAGGCCAGGGCGCGCTCGACCAGGGCTTGCTCGGTCAACAGCGGTTTGAGTTCGCCCCAGAGGGCGATGCCCTCGAGCAGGGTGCCGCTGGCGTTGACGCGCGGCAGACCGTAAGACAGCGTGGCGTCCATGTGGAAGTGCGGATCGACAAAGGGTGGCGAAAGCAGCCAGCCTTGGGCGTCCACGATTTCTCTTGCCGGCGCGTTGTCGGGGCTCAGTCCTTCTCGGACCTCGACAATCTTGCCGCCTTGCACGGCGATGGAGAAGTTCTCGCGCCCATCGGGCAAGCGGGCATGGGTGATGAGCAGGTCAAGCATGGGCGGTGTCGGGTTTGTTCAAGACGCAAGGGCTGCAAACGCCTAAGCTACGTGCCTCGCCAGGTGCTTTCATTGTTCACGTCAGCACATGGTCAAAGACGACATACAAAGGCCATCAACATGCAATTCGGCTACACCATTCTCTATGTGGAAGACGTTCCTGGAACCCTCGATTTCTACGAGGCCGCTTTCGGCCTCACTCGCCGCTTCCTGCACGAGTCGGGCGATTTTGGGGAACTCGACACCGGCGCGACGGCCCTGGCGTTTTCGTCCTTGCGCCTGATGCGTGAGCTGGGAAAGAACCCCCAGCGGGCCTGCGCCGACGCGCCAAGCTTCGAAATCGCTTTCACCACGGCCGATGTCGCTGCCGCCGTGCGGCGTGCCGTCGACGCGGGCGCGCGGCTGGTCCAAGCACCAGAGCGCATGCCCTGGGGTCAGACCGTGGCGTATGTGGCCGACCTCAATGGTGTTCTGGTCGAACTGTGCACGCCCATGGCCCCGACGGCGGCGGCGTGACGCGGCGCGGGTGTCCTGTCCAAGGTCAGGTCCAAGGTTCTGACCACGAGCCTGTTCACGTCCCTCTTCACTCCAGGCGCCGCGACGCCAGAACACCGGCTCAGCCATAGCCTGCCTGGGTCGCGGTGATCAGCGAGGTTGGATCGCGCCGCAGCATCGACGGCGTTTGCCCCAGCCAACGCTGGCACTCCCGGCTGAAATGCGCTTGATCGGCGTAACCATGGTCGGCCGCGATCTCCACCAGTGGCCGCGTGCTGCCCAGGTCCCTAACGGCCCGGCGCACACGTGCCAAAGCCAGCCAGAAGCGAGGCGGCCGTGCGGTGGTCTGTCGCGTCAGCCGTTCCAGGCTCCTTTCTGAAACCTTCAGCGCTCTGGTGGCGTGGGCCACGCTGCGCGCGTGCGCCAAGGTGTGCAGCGCCTCTTGTATGCGAACGTCCAGCCGCGTGTGCTCCGCCATGGCTTCCAGCACGGTGCGTTCCAGTTCGGCATTCATCCAGTCCGGTGGACGCAAGCTCGGGCCGGAGGATGGCTCCGGTGGGAAGCGGTGTGGGTCACGCTGGCCATGTCCGTGATTCCCGTGATGGCCGTCACGCTCGTCAAGTTCGGGACGCTTCATCGCGCACACCGCTCGCAGCAGCCCCTCCGTATCCAAAAGGGCACCGGGCTGCATGCGGTAGCCGAGCCAATGTTCGCCCGCTTGTCCGGGGACTTCGACCACGGCATCGGTCAAGGGCGACACATGCCAGCGTGGACGCCCCAGCGCATCGACATTCAGGATGAGGTCACGACAGCCGTCTGGCAGCACGGTGGTGTTGCCGTCGTCGACCGCGGTGAATTGCCACCGCGCCAGAACGGCGTGAGGCAAGGCGGTGGGCTCCGTGTCGGCCAGGCTCATCGCTCGCCCTTGCGATAGGGTTTCATCAAGGCCTGCGGATACGCTGCCCTGCGCGCCACCAGCACGAGCGCGAGGATGGACAGGGCGTAGGGCAGCATCAGGTAGAGCTGGTAGGGCAGCCAGGCGTCGCCGGACTGCTGCAGGCGCAGTTGCAGTGCGTCGAAGAAAGCGAACAGCAGGGCCCCCAGCAGGGCCTTGCCCGGCCGCCACGACGCGAACACGACCAGGGCCAGGCAGATCCAGCCGCGCCCATTGACCATGTTGAAGTAGAAGGCGTTGAAAGCAGAGAGGGTAAGGAAGGAACCCGCCACGCCCATCAGGGCGGAGCCCGCGACGATGGCCCCTGTGCGCACGGCCGCCACCGCGATGCCCTGGCCCTCGGCCGCTTGCGGGTTCTCGCCAGTCATCCGCACCGCCAGGCCCAGGGGGGTGCGGTACAGGCCATAGGCCAGCAGGGGCACGAGCGCCAGGGCGAGCAAGGTCAGCGGCGTTTGCGCGGACAGCACGGGGATCTGCCCGAGCAGGGGCCAGTCCTGCATCGGGCTGAAGGGCGTCACGGTGGGCGGGGTGCTGACCTGCGGAAAACTGACGCGGTAGCCGTAATAACTCAACGATGTGGCCAGCAAGGTGATGCCCAAGCCCGAGACATGCTGTGACAGCGCCAAGCCCACCGTGAGCGCGGCATGCAGCAGACCGAAGGCCATGCCCGTGAGCGCGGCCACCAACACGCCACCCCACAAGGGCATGCCCAGGTACACGGCGAGCCAGCCCGTGAAGGCGCCCGCGACCAGGATGCCTTCAATGCCCAGGTTGAGCACGCCCGCGCGCTCGCACAGCAGCACGCCCAGCGTGCCGAGGATGAGCGGTGTGCCGATGCGCAGCACCGCGCTCCAGAAATCGGGGTTGATCAGGATGTCCATCGTGATCCCCCACGCTTCCCCACGGCGTGGGGGGCGCTGCCCCCCGATGGGGCCGTTGCGCCTTGGGACAGCCTGTTGGCGCGCATCATTTCCACCGCACCCGGTACTGGGTGAACAGCGCCGCGACCAGCACGGCCAGCAGGGCCGTGGCGACGATCACGTCGGCGATGTAGGTGGGCACGGCGATGGCGCGGCTCATGCTGTCCGCGCCGACCAGCACGCCCGCCACGAACAGGCTGGCGAGCAGCACGCCCAGCGGGTGCAGGCCGGCCAGCATGGCGATCACGATGCCGCTGTAGCCGTAGCCGGGTGACATGTCCAGCGTGACGTAGCTGGTGCGGCCTGCCACCTCAATGGCCCCGGCTAGGCCCGCGAGCGCGCCCGAGAGCAGGGCGGTGAGCACCACGGTGCGCGTGACGCGCACGCCCGCGAAGGCCGCGGCGCGCGGGTTGGCCCCCACCGCTCGGAGGTCGAAACCCGGCGTGGTGTGCTTGAAGAATGCCCAAGTCAACCCAGCCAAAACGAGCCCGAGCAGCAAGCCGGTATGGACGCGGGTCTGGGGAATCAGCTTGGCCAGCTCGAGTTCGCCCTGCAAGGCAACGCTTTGCGGCCAGCCCAGGGCCAGCGGGTCTTTCATGGGACCATCGAGCAGGGCCGAGACGCCCAGCAGCACGATGAAGTTCAGCAGCAAGGTCGTGACAACCTCGTCCACGCCCAGCTTGTTTTTCAGCAGCGCGGGGCCCAGCAGCAGCAGGGCGCCCGCCAGTGCCGCCGCGAGCAACATCAGCGGGAACAGCAGCCAGGGCGACAGCGCGAACCCCGTGCCGCCGTGCAGACCGCCCACGGCGATGGCCGCCAGCGCGCCCGCGTAGAGCTGCCCCTCGGCGCCGATGTTGAACAGACGCGCCTTGAAGGCCACCGTGACTGACAGCCCAGTGAAGATGAGCGGGATCGCCCGGGTCAGCGTCTCGCTCCAGGCGAAGACCGAGCCGAAGGCACCCTGGAACAGCAGGCCGAAGGTCCGCGCCACCGGCGCGCCGGCCCAGAGCACCAACAAGCTGCTGATCGCCATGGTGAATGCGATCGCGGCGCAAGGGGCTAGCAGCAGGGCGAGGGCGGATGCGTGACCGCGTTTTTCGAGTCTCATGCCGCGACGCGCTCCTCGCTCTCGCTGACACCGGCCATGGCCAGGCCGATGGCCTCACGCGTCCAGTCCTCGGCCTGACGCGCCGCGCTCAATCGGCCCGCGTGCATAACCGCCACCCGGTCGCCCAGGGTCAGGACTTCGTCCAGGTCGTCGGAAATCAGCAGCACCGCCGCACCCGCGTCCCGCGCGGCGATGAGCTGGTCGTGGACATAGGCCACCGCGCCAATGTCCAGACCCCAGGTGGGTTGGTGGGCGACGATGAGAATAGGCGCCCCCGCGCTCCCCGCTGCGCGTGGTTCGTTGCCCCCCGAGGGGGCGGCCTCGCCTTGAGGCAGCACGGCGCTGAGGCGGGGTGCTCGTTCATCGGGCACGAGCAGGGCGCGGCCGAGGATGAGCTTTTGCATGTTGCCGCCGGACAGCGCGCGCGCCGGGGCGTCCAGACCGCCACCGCGCACGTCGAAGGCCTGGACCAATCGTCGCGCGTGGGCACGCGCCGCGCTGCGTCGCACAACCAAGGCTTTCCAACTGAAGAAGGGGGTACGCAGCCGCTCGGAGACGGCGTTTTCCCACAGCGGCAGGTCGCCCACCACACCGGCCGCGTGCCGGTCTTCGGGGATGCGGGCCACGCCCTGGCGCACCAGCCAGGCGGGCTCGGGCCGCAAGGGTAGACCCCGCAGCGTGACCGAACCCCGATCCACCTGGCTGACACCGCAAAGCAAATCGGCGAGGGCCGCCTGGCCGTTGCCGGAGACACCCGCCACCGCGACGATTTCACCCGCCCGCAAATTCAGCGAGACATCGCGCAAACCGTCCTGGCTGAAAACCCGGTCCAGCACGCAGACCGCTGCCCCCGCCGAGCGCGCGGCTGGGCGCCGCCGCGCCACGGCGACGTCATGCCCGACCATCCACGACGCGAGCTGAGCCTGGGTGGTCTCGCGCGTCGGCGCCTCGGCCACCAGCCGACCCGCGCGCAGCACGGCCACGCGATGCGAAACGCGCAGCACCTCGCCCAGCTTGTGACTGATGAACACGAGGGAAAGACCTTGCGTGACCATCTGGCCCAGCGTCGCGAACAGGGCCTCGCTTTCCTGTGGCGTGAGCACTGCCGTGGGCTCGTCCAAGATCAGGATGCGCGCCCCACGCACCAGGGCCTTGAGGATCTCCACACGCTGGCGTTCACCGACCGAGAGCGTGCCCACGCGAGCCTCGGGGTCGACGGTCAGGCCGAAACGCTCGGCGGTGGCCAGCAGCTTCTGGCGCGCGGCCGAGCGGCGCGTGTACAACTGCCACAGCGGCTCGGTGCCCAACATCACGTTGTCCAGCACGGACAGGTTGTCGGCCAGGGTGAAGTGCTGATGCACCATGCCAATCCCCGCCGCCAGTGCCGCCTGCGGCTTGCCGGGGGGCAGGCGCTGGCCGAAGACCTCCACATGGCCTTCGTCGGCCACGTAGTGCCCAAAGAGGATGGACACCAGCGTGGATTTGCCCGCGCCGTTCTCGCCCAGCAGGGCCAGCACCTCGCCCGCCTTCAACTCCAGCGAGATGCCATCGTTCGCGACCAGCGCGCCAAAACGCTTGTGGATGCCGGACAGGCGCAGGACGGGCGGAGCCGCGTTCACTTGCTAGATTTGGGCTGGCCGTCGTTGACCTTGACCTCGAACTTGCCGGCGTAGATGGCCGCTTCCTTGGCGCGGACCTTGGCGGCGAGCTCAGCCGGCACCTTCTTCTCGAAGGTGCCCAGGGGCGCGAGGGAACTGCCCTTGTGCTTCATGTGCGAGTAGACGCCGTAGTCCTCGGCGGCGAACTTGCCTTCCTTGACCAGCTTGAGCGCGCGGTCGATGCTGGGCTCCATGTGCCAGAGTGCCGAAGCGACCACCGTGTCGGGGTAGTCGGCCTGGGTGTTGATCACGTTGCCGATGGCCAGAACCTTGCGTTCCTTGGCCGCGTCGGAGACGCCGAAGCGTTCCGCGTACACCACGTCCGCGCCCTTGTCGATCATGGCGAAAGCGGCTTCCTTGGCCTTGGGCGGGTCAAACCAGCTGTTGATGAAGCTGACGGTGAACTCGACCTTGGGATTCACTTCCTTGGCGCCCTCCATGAAGGCGTTCATCAGGCGGTTGACTTCCGGGATGGGAAAGCCGCCCACGAGCCCGATCTTGTTGCTCTTGGTCATGCCGCCGGCAATCATGCCGGTGAGGTAGGCGGGTTCCTGGATGTAGTTGTCGAACACCGACATGTTCGGTGCCTGCGGCTTGCCCGAGGACCCGAAGAGGAAAGAGGTCTTGGGGAAGTCCTTGGCGACCTTGCGGCCCGCGGTCTCGACGCCGAAGATCTCACCCACGATGAGCTGGTTGCCCGCCGTGGCGTACTCGCGCAGCACGCGTTCGTAGTCGGCGTTGGCCACGTTCTCGCTGGCCTTGTACTCAATCTCGCCGCGCGCCTCGGCGGCCTTGAGCGCCTTGTGGATGCGGCTGACCCATTGCTGCTCGAAGGGCACGGTGTAGACCGCGGCGACCTTGAGTTTGGCTTGGGCCAGCGCCACGGGGGACAGCAGTGTGGTCAGTGCGGCCAGGGCCAGGCCGGCAAGCAAGGGACGACGGTGAGAATGCATGGGGCGCTCCTACGGGTGAGTGAAGAGAACAACAACGGGGCAAGCAAACACCTGGGTCCTAAGCAAGAAGAGTGCCGCGCAAGACGTCCGCCATCCCGATCGAATTGGCCCCGATCTGACCTCGCCTGACCTGGCCGCTCACTATAATCCCGCCGCCCATGCTGACCCAAGCCGTCCACCGCCGTTCCTTTGCGCGCTTGCGCATGGCCATGGCATGGCTGGTCTGCTTGGCCCAGCTGTGCCTCCCCCTCGCGCATGCCGCGCAGATGGCGTCGCCGACTGCTCAGGCGGCGTGGTGGTGCGGCAATCAGGACGATGCGAGGGCAATCTGGGCGGACTTGCCCCCGGAGCTTCGCGCGGGCCTGGATGCGCCCACGGGCACCGATGGCAAGCACCTTCTGTCCGCGTGCGCGCAGTACTGCGCACAAGGCAGCCGCGAGGGCGCGCCGCCTCCGCAAACGGGCCTCACGGTCCCGCTCACCTTCGAGACGCTGCGGCTCGCGCCGCACGTCAAAGGTCGCGTTGCGGCGACGGAACGCTATGCGCTGGCCCCGCCCGCGCAAGGCCCACCCAGCGCCCTGTCCTGATATCGAGCACGCCTGCGCCCGGGGTTCCAAACTCCCGAGCATCGCTCGCGTGCCTTGAGCAATCCGACACCCCTGTTTTCTGACGGTGACCGTGCGCCCGTGCGCGGCGGCCACCGTCTTCGCAGAGAACTTTCGCGCGCGCCGTTGTGGGTTCTCACGCCCTTTCATTCAGAAATAGAGACAAAGCCATGAAACCGATGCATTCCCGCGCCCTGATCGGCGCGCTCGCTGTGTTGCCCTGCGCCCTGGCCCAGGCACAAAGCCAGGCCAACCCCGGTAACGCACCGCAGTTGCCCGCCGTGACCGTGACCGCTCCCGGACAAGATGCCGACAGTGGTGCAAGCGAGCTTCGCCAGGAACTCGCCGCTGAACAAGCCCGTACCCCCGGCGGTGTGACCCTGCTGGACAGCGAGGACTTGAAGCAACGCAGCGTGACCAGTATCGCGGACGCCTTGCGCTACGTGCCCGGCGTCTGGACGGCCACGGGCACCACCGCCGATGGCGCCTACCTGTCCAGTCGCGGCTCCAACCTCGACGCCAAAAATTACGACGGCAACGGCATCAAGCTCTTGCAGGACGGCCTGCCCGTGACGGCTGCCGACGGCAACAACCACAACCGCGCGCTGGACCCGCAGGCGATGCGCCAGGGCATCGTGGCGCGCGGCGCCAACGCGCTGGCCTATGGCGCCAGCACCTTGGGCGGCGCGATCGACTTCATCACGCCCACCGCCCGCGACACCGCGTCTGAAGTGGCGCTCAGCCTGGGCAGTCATGGTGACCGCCAAGCCAGCGCCACCGTGGGCGCGGTCAATGGCGACTTGGACGCTCTGGTCTCGGTGGAGGGCCGACGCACGGATGGTTACCGTGAACACCAAGCCCAAGAGCGCGAGAGCCTGTACACCAACGTTGGCTGGCAGCTGAGTGATCAGGTGCGCACGCGCTTTTACGCCAGTTACACGAACAACGATCAGGAGCTGCCGGGGTCCCTCACGCGCGCGCAATGGAAGGACGATCCCGAGCAGGCCAACCCCAGCAACGTGACCGGCAACTACCGCTACAACGTCGAACTCTGGCGCGTGGCCAATAAAACGAGTTGGGACATCGACGCGGACACGCGCCTGACGGTGGGCTTCTCCTACGAGAACCAACAGCTCTACCACCCCATCGTTTATTCCCCCCCTTACTTCAGCCTGCTGATCGACACCGAACAACGCAACTTCGGCAGCTTGCTGCGCTACCAGAAGCGCCTGGGCACGCACGACCTGTTGCTCGGCGTGAACTATGGGCAGACCGAGGTGGAAGGGGGCAACTACAGTTACACGCCGGGAGGAAGCCGCAGCCTTTCGGACCGTGTGGACAACCAGGCCGAAAGCACCGAACTGTTTCTGCTGGACCGCTGGGAGTTTGCGTCCCGTTGGACGGCGGTGTACGGCGCCCAAGCCGTCTCGGCGAGCCGCGAGGCCCGCAGTGTGACGGTGTCGAGTGGCGCGGTCGATAACCCCAAGGGGGACTACGACAGCATCAATCCGCGCGCGGGCCTGATGTACCAGCTGACGCCCGCCACACAGCTCTACACCAGCGTGAGCCGTCTCTATGAAGCGCCGACCTTGTATGAACTGGAGGACGACGTGCGCGGCGGCGACAAGGCGCTGGATGCGATGGAAGGCACGGTCTTGGAAATCGGCACGCGCAGCACGCAGCCCGTGGGCGCCAACAAGTGGCATTGGGATGTCTCCGCGTACTACGCCAAGTTGCGTAACGAGATCCTCTCGATGGACGATCCCTCCGCGCCTGGCACCAGCCTGGCGACCAATGTGGACCGCACGGTCCATGCCGGCATCGAAGCCTTGGTCGGTGCCCGTGTCGCGTTGAACGGCGGCGCCAGCATGGATCCTTTGCTGAGCCTGACTCTCAACCATTTCAAGTTCGACGGCGACGGCACCTATGGCAACAAGGACCTGCCCGCTGCTCCCACCTACGCGCTCAAGGGCGAGGTGCTGTACCGCCAAGCCGGCTTTTTCGCGGGGCCGACCTTCGACGTCGTGGGTGAGCGGTATGCCGATTTCGAGAACAGCTACAAGGTGGACGGCTACACCTTGCTGGGCCTGCGCGCGGGCCTGAGCGGCAAGGGCTGGGACGTGTTCGCCGAGGTGCGCAACCTGACGGACGAAAACTATGTGTCCGTCCTCACGGTCAAGGACCAGGCCTCCGCCAGTGACGCCATCTTGACTCCCGGAGAGTCGCGCTCGCTCCACGTCGGCGCGCGGATGAAGTTCTGAGATCAGTCACTGAGGAGTCGTCACCATGAACGCGCAAGCATCACCGCCCACGCCACCCCCGGTGGCGTCCGTCTCCGACCATGGCTTGTACCGCCGGGTCTGGCGCTGGCATTTCTATGCAGGCTTGCTCTGCTTGCCGTTTCTGCTGCTGCTGGCCATCACCGGCGCGCTCTATCTGTACAAGGAACCGATCGAGGCGAGGGTCTACGCGGGGCTGCTGCAGGTCGAGACCAGCGCGGCGCCGGTGCTGGACGCAGAAGCGCTGGTGGCAGCGGCGCTCGGCGCAGTGCCGGGTCAAGCCGTGCGCTACGTCGCGCCCGCTGGGCCGGACCGCAGCGCCGAGGTCGGCATCCGCACGCCGCAAGGAGAGTCCGTGTCGGTCTACGTCCACCCGGCCACTGGGCAGGTGCTGGGCAGCCTGCGTGACGAGCGCAAGCTGATGGAAGTGGTCAAGCGCCTGCATTCGCTGGTGCTTGTTGGCCCCGTGGCCAACCACCTGATCGAAGTCGTTGCTGGCTGGGCCATCGTGCTCGCGGTCACCGGCGTGTTTCTCTGGTGGCCGCGCACGCACGGCAAGCCCGCGCTGGCCCAAGCGGGAGGCGTTTTGAGCGTGCGCGGCACGCCCAGGCAGCGCCTGTGGTGGCGTGACGTGCATGCCATCGTCGGCCTGTTCGCGGCGGCGGTGATCGTCTTCCTGGCTGCCACCGGCATGCCTTGGTCGGCGTTTTGGGGGCAGCAATTCGGGCGCATCAGCGGCGAACTCGGCATCGGTTTGCCGAAATACCTGTGGGGTCCGGGGCCGTCATCGTCGGTCCCCGCTGATCCCACCGCCGCGCCTTTGGCGGGGCTGCCCGCTGTGCCCTGGACGCTGGAGCAGGTGCCACTTCCTCAGTCCGCCGGGACTGCCAAGGTGCCAGCAGAGAAGCAGGATCATGCCCACGGACATGACGCCGCCCATGCCGACGCGGACACGGAAACCGTCGCCCAGGCTCATGGGCTCGCGGGCTCGCCGGATATGGGCTTGAACGCGGCGCTGCGCATCTTCAGCACGCAGGGCCTGCCCGCAGGCACGCCGGTCCGGTTGCCCAGCGGCCCGCAAGGCGTCTATACCGCCCTGTCTTTTCCCGATGATGTGCGCGGCGAGCGCGTGCTGCATCTGGACCGTTACACGGGGGCCGTGCTGGCCGACGTGGGGTACAAGGACTACGGCATCGCGGGCCGTGTCACGGAATGGGGGATCGCCCTGCACACGGGTCGCCAGTTTGGTGAGATCAACCGGCTGCTCATGCTGGCGGGCTGTTTGTCCATCGCCGTCCTGGCGGTCACTGGCGTGACGATGTGGTGGAAGCGCCGGCCACGCGGGCAGCTCGCCGCGCCGCAGCGCCGCCCCGGCGACCGCGCCACCCAAGGAGCGATCGGGGTCGCCGTGTTGCTGGGGCTGCTCTACCCGCTGTTGGGCTTGTCCATGATCGGGGTGTTGCTACTCGACACCTTGATAGGTCTGGCCGGTCGGCGCAAGCGCCGCACGGCTCACTTGGTGCCGTAAATCCGGTCGCCCGCGTCACCCAGGCCCGGCAGGATGTAGCCGTGGTCGTTGAGCTGCCGGTCCACGGCGGCGGTGTAGATCGGCACGTCGGGGTGGGCTGCGTGCAAGGCCGCGACGCCTTCGGGGCAAGTCAGCAGACAGACGAACTTGATGGACTTGGGACTGAGCTCCTTCAGTCTGTCCAGGGCCGCGATGGCCGAGTTGCCCGTGGCCAGCATGGGATCGACCACGACGATGTCGCGTTCGTTCATGCTCTGGGGCATCTTGAAGTAGTACTCCACGGCCACCAGGGTCTTGGGGTCGCGGTACAGGCCGATGTGGCCCACGCGCGCGCCGGGCACGACGTTGAGCATGCCGTCCAGCAGGCCGTTGCCGGCGCGCAGGATGGAGACGAAGACCAGCTTCTTGCCGTCGATCACCTTGGCGGTCATGGTTTCCAGCGGCGTCTCGATCTCGACGTCCTGCAAGGGCATGTCGCGCGTGACCTCGTAGGCCATCAGGCTGGCCAGCTCGCCCAGCAGCCGACGAAAGCTGTTGGTGCTGGCCTCCTTCTTGCGCATCAGCGTGAGCTTGTGCTGGACCAAGGGGTGGGTGATCAGGTGAACGTTGTCGGGAAGGGCGCTGGGCGTGCTCATGGTTCTGTGCTCTCGTTGATGCTTAAAAGACGGTACCGTCACTCACGATGTTAAGCGGTGGCGCGCCGCCTTCCCGCAAGCGCCGTGCCAGCACCCGGCCAGCGGCCCAAGTACCGCCTTCGAGCACGCAGGCCAGCGGCATTTGCGCGGCGGTGAGACCCAGCACGTCGCGCACGCGCGGGGCCAGTTCGTCCAGCAAGGCCACGGTCAAGGCGCGCCACTCGACGATGAATTCATCTCCCGCTTCCCACGATCTTGCTGGCGGCACGCTGGCGCGAGGTCGAAGCACACCTGCGTCCAGCAGCAGGCCGCCGTTGCGGTACTCGGGCAAGCCGGTCAAGGCGTCCAGCCCGGTCACGGTGACACCTGCCCATTCAAAGGGTTCCAGCAGGGAATACGTGAGCCACTGCGAGAGCTTGTGGAAAGGCATCCAGCCGTGGCTGTGTCCCGGGCCGTGCACGCCCGGGTGCCGCCAGCAATCGCCCAGGGCCATGTCGCCGATGCGGTTCTGGGCTGGCCAGATCGGTGAGAGGTGGGCGAGCAGGGCGCCGAGGATCTCATGGGCCTGCACCTGCTGCGCGAGTTCGCCCGGGTTTCGGCCCACGAGGAAGTCGAACAGGCCGCCGGGGCGGGCCGAAGCCGCGGTTGACCCAGTGGCGCCGGCGGGGTTCGAGGGGCCGAACACGGCCGGGTTGGCCGCCATGACCTCACCCAGCCGGCGCAGCAGGGCGGCGCGGCCTTCCAGTCCCACCAGCGGGTTGCGCTCGGACACTTGGAAGGCGGCGCCCAGGGTCTCGGCCGTCACCCGCTGCAGGCCCACGGCATCGGCCTGCAGCGGATGGTCATGGTCGCTGGAGAACAGGCCCGCCATGAAGGCATGGAAACTGGCTACCCCAAGGCCTTCGGAGCGGGCGTAGATGGCAGGCTGACCCCCAGGCCCACCGCCGGCTTCCTGGTAGGACCAGTCCGGCCCCGCGCCCGCGTCCAGCAGCACGCTGACCAGGGCCAGATCGATCTGGGTGCGCGCCTTTTCGGCCGGCGGTGCCGCGCCCAACAGGGCGTTGAGCCAGGCGGCGCGGTTCACGCCACCGGCTTCGAAATGCCGCCAGCGGCTGTGGTACGGAATCTTCAGATCCGGGTAGCGCTCGCGCGTGACCTCGGCCACCAGGGCGGCAGTCTGGGTCAGAGCGTCATCGTGCACGGTGAACCAGGCCGATTCACCCCGGCGCGCCCGGGCCAGCAGGGCATGGGCACGGGCCCGCACGGCGTCGGTGCCGCGCAGCAGATCGGCGGCTTGCTGGTCCAGCGGGTCCACCGCCGTGGCCGCGTCCTTCAAGTGGACCGGGCTGCGTGTTGCTTGGGATGGGGTCATGCTGCTTCAGTCTCCCAGACCCCGGCCTTGGGTGGCCTTGAGTGCGTCCGCGTCCGGCACCTCGCCGGGCGTGAAATAACCGGCGGCCATCTTGGCCTGCATCTCCACCTGTGCATCGGCGGGGATCAGCTCGTCGGGGATGTTGACGCGCTCACCGACTTCGATGCCCGCGCCGGTGATGGCGTCGTATTTCATGTTGCTCATCGAGACCAGGCGGTGGATCTTGCGGATGCCCAGCCAATGCAGCACGTCGGGCATCAGCTCCTGGAAACGCATGTCCTGCACGCCAGCCACGCATTCGGTGCGCAGGAAATACTTGTCCGCCGTGTCGCCGCCCACCTGGCGCTTGCGCGCGTTGTAGACCAGGAACTTGGTGACCTCGCCCAGCGCGCGGCCTTCCTTGCGCGAGTAGGCGATCAAGCCCACGCCGCCGCGTCCGCCCGCTTCCTTGGGCTGCGCGCCGCGGATGCATTCCTCGATGGCGTGGGTGAGGTAGGGGCGGCAGGTGCAGATGTCGGAACCAAACACGTCTGAGCCGTTGCACTCGTCGTGCACGCGCGCGGTCAGCTCCACATTCGTGTCCGCCAGGTCGCGCGGCTCGCCGAAGATGTAGATGGTCTGGCCCCCGATGGGGGGCAGAAAAACCTCGAGGTCGGGGCGCGTGACCAGTTCGGGGTACATGCCGCCGGTCTCCTCGAACAGCACGCGGCGCAGTTCGGCCAGGCTGCAGCCGAAGCGCTCGGCCACGCCCGGCAGCCACCACACAGGCTCGATGGCGGCCTTGGTGACCAAGGCCGCGCCGTCGGCGGTCAGGATCTGTCCATCGGGTTTGAGGCGACCCTTTTGCACGGCTTCGATGACCTCGGGCAGGATGACATGCGCCTTGGTCACGGCGATCGTCGGGCGGATGTCGTCACCCGCCGCGATGTCCTGGGCGTACACATCGGCAACCAGCGCGCCCCAGGGGTCCAGGCTGACGATTTTGCGCGGATCGCGCCATTGCGGGTAGGGGCCGATGGCGTCGGTGGGCGCGGTGTTGGTGAGGTCGGCCTTGTGCTTGGGCGAGAGCGCGCCCGCCGCCACGGCCAGGGCGCGGTAAATGCTGTAGCTGCCGCTGTGCGTGCCGATGACATTGCGCCGTTCGCGCTGGGCCGTGGTCCCGATGATGGGGCCTCGCTCGGCCGGCGTGGTGGCGCCCCAGTGGATGGCGGGCGCGTTCTGACCGCCGCTGTGCGAGGTCAGGCGGATGTGGCGGGGGGGGGGGGGGGG
>NZ_AEGR01000065.1 GCF_000211835.1 Hylemonella gracilis ATCC 19624
CCTCGTTGCCTCGTTGCCTCGTTGCCTCGTTGCCTCGTTGCCTCGTTGTGTTGGTTAACTCACTCAGGCGGGCTGCGACACCGTGACATCCACCACTGGCGCGCCCTCTGTCAGGCGCGGCAAATCCCGCGGCTGCAATCTGAACACAGCGTGCGGATGCCCGGCCGCGGCCCAGATGTCCTCGAAGCGGAACAGCTCGCGGTCGATCAGCACCAGCGGAGGCTCGCGATGGCCGATGGGCGACACACCGCCGATCGCGAAACCCGTGCGGGACTTGACGAAATCCGCATCGGCGCGGCCCAGCCGGCCCACCAGCGCTTCCACCTTCTTTTCGTCGACGCGCAGATCGCCCGAGGTGATGACCAGCACGGCCCGCTCGTCCGCCGGTTCGCCCGGGGCCGTCGCGCCCTTGTGGCGAAACACGATGCTCTTGGCAATCTGGCCGAGCGCGACGCCCAGCGCGTCCGCCGCCTGCTGGGCCGTGCGCGCGGCGTCATCCAACATCAGCGGCGCGTGCGGGTGGCCCTTGGCCTGGAGCAGCGCGGCCACGCGTTGCACGCCTTCGGGCAAGGGTTTGACTTCGGCGCCACACATTCCAGCATGCTCCCTTTGAGTTTCAGTTGCTTTAGTTTTATTTTCAGTTTCGGTTTCAGTTTCAGCCCAAGTCTTGCCGCCCCCACCTCGGACCCGTGCCGCGTCACCCCGGGCGGGCGTCACGGCAGGGGCGCACCGGTTTCAGATCAGCGGCTTGAGCGTGATTTCTTCCGGCCCCGTGGCAGGCTGCGCCTGCTCCCGGCGCGCACTCTCCAGAGAGGCTTGCACGACTTGGGCCATCGCCAGGCGCACCTGGCGCGCACGGGCTGCCGCGACGTCCACCGGCACGCCGGCATGCGTGGCCAAGACCTCGGACTGCAGGCGTGACGGCTCGGGCAGCGCAGCCACCCGGGTCGGCCTCGGTGGCGGTGCCGCAGGCGGGGCAGCTGGGACCGGAGGGGAGGAAATTTCGGTCGACGTATCCGGCGGCGTGTCGGTCAGGGAAGGTGCTGCCAACACGTCAGACGCGGGCGGCAACGGACCGATGGCCGGGGCCACCTCTTCGGCGGGAGGCTGTGCAAAGGCCCCCTCGGCATGCTCGGCCTCCAGCCCGTGCGGGTCTGGCCCGGGGGTGTCGGATGTCGCGCCCGCCATCGCATCGGTGGCGCGAGGCGGCATCGTCGCATCCCCAGCAAGAGGCTGCGCGCCCGAGTCGGCAACGAGCAGCACATCGTCGGCCACCACCGGCTCGGGCGGAAGCTCCCCGCGCGCGGATCGGCGCATGCTGACTCGACGGCGCACGGCCTGTTCGTACTGGCGCGCGTCGTTCAGCCGCATCAGCACACGACCCCAGACCGTGCGGCGATGCTCGTCGTCCAGACGCGGCCAGCTCGTGATTTCCTCGAGGCTGCGCAGGCAGACCGGGCACAGGCCCGTGCTGGTGCTGACCTTGCAGAGGGCGCAGAACACGGGCAAGTCGCTGGGCGGCAGGTAAAGCCGCCGCACGCGCTCGGCCCAGCGTGCCTGTGCTTGCTTGTACGTCATGTCACGGTCCCTCGTCTTCGATGGTGTGGCCCGTGGGGCCGGATCTGTTCAATAGCCCTTCACCGGATCGACCAGCCCCGCGATGGGCTCGCCCCGCTCCAGCCGCGCGATCTTGCCGACGATCTGCGCCACGCTTTCGTCACGCAAGGTGCGTGCCGCGGTGTGCGGCGTCACGGTGATCTTCGGATGGGTCCAGAACGGATGCCCCGCAGGCAGCGGTTCCTGGCGAAAGACATCGAGGGTGGCGCCCGCCAGATGGCCGCTGTCGATCAAGGGTATCAAATCTTCCTCGACCAAATGTCCGCCGCGCGCCACGTTGATGAGGTAGCCACCGGGCATGAGCTGGCCCAAGGTCTCGCGGTTCAATATGCCCTGCGTTTCGGAGGTCAGCGGCAAGAGGCAGACCAGCACCTTGCTCGCGGCGAGAAAAGCGGGCAAGCCATCGCGTCCCGCGTGGCACTGCACGCCGGGCAGGCCCAGATCCTCCGCGCGCCGCAGTGAGCGGCTCCAGCCTCGGACCGGAAAGTCCAGGCCCTGCACCGCGCGCGCCACACGCTGACCCAACACGCCCAGGCCCAGGATGCCCACCGGCCAATCCTGACGCGCGCGCGGCCTGCGAAAACCCCAGTGGCCCTGCGTCGCCTCGGCCTCGTAGGCATCGAACTCACGGAAATGCCGGACCAGCGCATGGAGCACGTACTCGGCCATCTGCGCGGACATGCCCGCGTCGTCCAGGCGCACCAGCCGCAGTCCTGGCCGAAAGCGCAGCTGCGTGATGGCATCCACACCCGCGCCTAGGTTGAACAAGGCCTTCAAGCGGGTTTGCTCGTCCAGCAGCCGCTGCGGCGGCGCCCACACCAGGGCGTAGTCGCCTGGAGGCGCGCCGGGCTCCCACACCGCCACCTCGGCCTGAATGCCGGCCCCGCTCAGTGCGTGTCTCAGGGCGGACAACCAAGGTTCGGGACGAAAGTCTTCGCCGTGGAAATAGATGTTCATGAAGTCCTGATTGGATAGGCCCTCTGCGCAGAATTCAACACAGTCGGGGCTGCAGGTGTAACAGACCGGCACGTCCACCAGGGGCCCGATGGGACAATGCGCGATTCGCCTCTTTCAAAAAATCGTAACAAAAACCGGAGACACGCCAGGCACGCCGCATGCGGCGGCGAGCAGCGCCACGCGCCCGCATGCCTTGCACACCCAGGGCTTGCATTGGGGGTTCGCCCCCAACGGTCAAGGCCCCGCACTTTCCGGCACGGGATTTGCTGCTCATGCGCTCTCGCCTTTCCAAAAACATGCCCGTCGCTCTGCCTATTCCGCCCGACCCTGCCGTTCCTCTGACGGCGCCGTCCTCGGTCCCGGCCGGTTCTCCGGCAGGCTCACCCTCCAGCCGGTCCCGGCGCACCACCCTGCTGAGCGTGCGTGAGCTGGACCGTGCGCGGGTGCTCGACACCCTGATCAACAACCTGGACGGCATGGCCTACCGCTGTCTGAACGACGCGCACTGGACCATGGTCTTCGTCAGCCAGGGCTGCTTGGCCCTGACCGGCTACACACCGCAGGAGCTGGTGCACAACGCGGTGGTGAGCTGGGAACAGATCACCCATCCGCTGGACCGCGAGCGCGTGCGCACCTCGGTCGCCACCACCTCGTCGACCAATCTGCGTTTCGCCGTGGACTACCGCATCGTCAGCAAGGACGGCACCGTGAAATGGGTGCACGAACGCGGCGTGGCCGTGGCCGATGAGCAAGGCACGCTGGTGATCGAGGGCTTCATCGAGGACGTCACCTCGCAGCGCGCGCTCGCCGAGGCCCAGCAAGCCGCCGAGCAGCGTTACCGCCACATCTTCGAACATGCCTCGGAAGGCATCTTCCAATCCACACCGGAAGGCCATTATCTGGAGGTCAACCCGGCGCTGGCGCGCCTGTACGGCTATGAAAACGCGCAGGCGCTGATCACGGGGCTGCAAAACATCAGCCGACAGCTCTACGTGAAGGAAGGGCAACGCGAGCTGTTCCGCCAGATCATGGCCGAGCAAGGCGAGATACTGAATTTCGAATCCGAGATTTACCGCGCCGACGGTTCGCGCATCTGGATTTCCGAGAACGCGCACACCGTCTGCGATGCCGAGGGCAACTTGCTCTACTACGAAGGCACGGTGCAGGACATCTCCGAGCGCCGCCGCTACCAGCAAGAGCTGGAGCACCAAGCCAACCACGACACCCTGACCGGCCTGCCCAACCGCATGCTGCTGAGCGACCGCGTGGAGCAAGGCATCGCCCGCGCGGAACGCCTGGGCTATCACCTGGTGGTGGTCTTCATCGACCTCGACCATTTCAAGTTCATCAACGACAGCCTGGGCCACGACGCGGGTGACGAACTGCTCAAGGAAGTGGCGCTGCGGCTGCGCCGCTGCGTGCGCGCCTCGGACACGGTGGCGCGCCTGGGCGGGGACGAATTCGTGCTGCTGCTGGCGGACCACTTCCGCAGCAGCACCGTGATCGACCAACTGCAGCGCGTGCTCAGCGAGATTTCACAACCGGTGCAACTGTCGGGCCGTGAGTTCCAGGTTGGCGCCAGCCTGGGCGTGGCCATGTACCCGGGTGATGGCGAGGACGCCCTCAGCCTCTTCAAGCACGCGGACGCGGCCATGTACGCCGCCAAGGGCAACGGGCGCAACAACTTCCAGTTCTTCACGCGCGAACTGAACCACGTGGCCACCGAGCGGCTGCATCTGGAAGCGGCGCTGCGCCACGCCATCGACCACGACGGCTTCGAGGTGCACTACCAGCCCAAGACCGACGCCAACCGGCGCATCATCGGCATGGAAGCGCTCGCGCGTTGGCGGCCGCCGGAATATGGCCCCATCAGTCCGGACCGTTTCATCCCGATCGCGGAAGACAGCGGCCTGATCCTGCCGCTGACCATGACCATCCTGCAACGCGCGTTCGTGGCCACGCGGCGCTGGAACGAAGGGCGGGACCTGAAGCGCAACCCGCTGCGCATCGCGGTCAATCTCTCGCCGCGCCTGTTCCTGAGCGACGACATCGTCAGCCACGTGCACCGCCTGCTGCGCGACGCGGACCTGTCACCCGAGCTGGTGGAACTGGAGATCACCGAAACGGTCTTCATGAGCCGCAGCGAGCGGGTTCTCGAAACGCTGATCCAGTTCAAGCAATTGGGCTTGCAGCTGGCCATGGATGATTTCGGCACGGGCTACTCGGCGCTGAGCTATCTGCGGCGCTTTCCGCTGGACATCATCAAGATCGACCGGTCCTTGGTGACGGGCATCGAGCGCGAGGAAGAGGTCGCCATGATCGCGCGCGCGGTGCTGTCGCTGGGCCAGAGCCTGCACAAGACCGTGGTGGCCGAAGGCGTGGAGAACCAGGCGCAGTTCGACTTCTTGCGCAGCCAGGGCTGCGATGAATTCCAGGGTTACTTGCTGTCGCGCCCCTTGAGCGAGGCAGGCATGTCCGAGTTGTTGCAGTCGCACGGCGGCTTCATCCCCGCGCCCCAGAGCGTTGACAGCACGCCCGCCACGTCAGGCTGAGACAAGGGACGAACGACCGCGGCTCAGGGCGGTCACCGCAGCGGCGATTCAACGGGCCAGCAACGCGGGCAGTTCGCGCATGTCCCCGAACAACTGGGCCGCGCCCGCGCGCAGCAAGGCGTCTCGCTGCGCGTCATGGCGCGCCGGGTCCGCCTGCGGCGGCAAGTAAGCGAACACCCGGGCGCCCGCGGCAACGCCCGCCTGCACGCCAGCTTGGGTGTCTTCCACCACCGCGCAGGCCTGGGCCGCCACGCCCAGTGCCGCGGCGGCGGCCAGGTAGACATCCGGGTGCGGTTTGGAACGTGGCGTTTCATGGCCGCTGAAGATGCGCCCCTCGAAATAGTCGTACAGACCCACCTTGCGCAATTGAAGCTCCACCTTGCCTCGGTCCGCGCCCGAGGCGCAGGCCATGCGCCCGCCGCAGGCACGGTGCACCCGCGCCACGGTGTCATGGATGTGGGCGATGGCGGTCAGGCGCGCCTCCAAGGCGGCATTGCGTCGCAGATAGAAGGATTGCAGCCATTCCTCGGTGAAGGGCTGACCAGTGCGTGCCTCGATCTCGGCGCGCTGCTCGCGCACCGCGCGGCCGATGAAGCGGGCCTCGCATTCCTCCTGGGTCATGGACCAGCCCCGCTCTTCCAGCATGTCGCGCAACACGCCGTTGGTGATGGGCTCGCTGTCCACCAGCACGCCATCACAATCGAAAAGCACAGCCTCGTAATTCAGGGTCTCGATGTCCATGCGCCCGATCATAGCCAGCGCAGTTGCGCGATGGCGAGGCACGGCGACGTAGGTCGAAGCTCGGCGGAGCGCGGATCTGGCCAGCACGGCGCGCGCAACTGGCTCTAAGACAGGGGCAGCGCTCGGGCCATAGTCGGCCCATCCCTGACCTACCCGGTCATGGCCTGGACCATCACCCATCGGAGCCCCACCCCATGAACGCAGCCGCCCCCTTCAGCAACGCCGCCGTCCGCCAGCTCGAGACCGAGCTAGTGCTGTCGTCCTGGTCGGTGCAAAGCCAGCTGAATCCTTTGGTCATCGCCGGCGGCGCGGGCTGCATGCTCTGGGATTACGAAGGCAACCAGTACCTGGATTTCAGCTCGCAACTCATCAACACCAACATCGGCCACCAGCATCCCAAGGTGGTCAAGGCGATACAGGATCAGGCCGCCCAGCTCTGCACGCTCGCACCTTCCAACGCGACCGCCGTGCGCGGCGAAGCGGCCAAGCGCATCCTGGCGCGCGCGCCCCAGTCCGGCCCCCGCAGCTTCAAGAAGATTTTCTTCACCAACGCCGGTGCCGACGCGAACGAAAACGCCATGCGCATGGCGCGCCTGTACACGGGCCGCGACAAAATCCTCTCGGCCTACCGCTCCTACCACGGCAACACGGGCTCGGCCATCGTCGCCACCGGCGAGGCACGGCGCGTGCCCAACGAGTACGCACGCGGCCACGTGCACTTCTTCAACCCTTACCTCTATCGCAGCGAGTTCAACGCGACGAGCGAAGCCGAGGAGTGCGAGCGCGCCCTGCGCCACCTGCGCCGCGTGATCGAGGCCGAAGGCCCGACCAGCATCGCCGCCATCCTGCTGGAATCGATCCCCGGCACGGCGGGCGTGCTGGTGCCGCCGCAGGGTTATCTGAAAGGCGTGCGCGCCCTGGCGGACGAATTCGGCATCCAGCTCATCCTCGACGAAGTGATGGTGGGCTTTGGCCGCACCGGCGCCTGGCTCGCGCTGGATCACTTCGACGTGCAACCCGACCTGGTCGTCTTCGCCAAGGGCGTGAACTCAGGCTACGTGCCCGTGGGCGGCGTGATGATCTCGGACCAGATCAGCGAGTTCTTCCAGAACCGCTACTTCCCCGGTGGCCTCACCTACTCCGGCCACCCGCTGGCCATGGCCTCCATCATCGCCACGCTGGACGCCATGGCCGAGGAAGGCATGGTCGATAACGCGCGGCGCATCGGTGAAGAGCACCTGGGCCCGGGCGTGAAAGCACTGGCCGCACGCCACCCCATCATCGGCGAGACGCGCGGCAAGGGCGTGTTCTGGGCGCTGGAGTTCGTGAGCGACCCGGTCAAACGCACGCCGCTGCCACCCGCGCGGCTGGCCGAACTTAAAGCCGCCGCGCTGCGACGCGGCCTGCTCGTCTTCGCGGTCGAAAACCGCTTCCACCTCGCGCCGCCCTGCATCGTGAACGCGGATCAGGTGAAGCAGGCGCTGGCGGTGCTGGACGAGGTGCTGGCCGAACACGGCAAGCTCTAAAGGCGCATCGGCATCGGCAGGCCGATACGGCCGGTTGCCAAGATTATTCTTCGCTGGCCTTGTCTTGTTGACCCGCGCCTGACCCGGCATGGACACGGTAGCGGCCGCGCGCTTCCTCCACCAAGAAGTGTGGCGAGCGCGGCGGCAAGATGCTCTCCAAATGGTCCTTGGCCTCGCGCGCGATTTGCTCGGCGGATTCAGGGCGAGGTTGACATTTCAAGGCCCAGGCCCGCCCAGGATGCAACACATCCCACTTGGGCTGCATGCCGTTGTACCGGCCCTTGCCCGGGTCATGGTTGCCAAAGCCGTCGATGAGCGCGTTCCAGATGGGCGTGAACTTGGCGATGAGCAGGGATTCACCGAGCGGAATCCAAATGTCGTCCACGACGAGAAAGCGGCATTGGAAATCCTCGATCCGCAAATTGCTCGCGGCGGCGATGCTTTCCGCGTGCTCGTTCAAGCGATTCCATAGCGCCTTGGTCTTGCTGGTCTGGTCCAGCGCGCCACCCTTTCGACCTCCAGCGGGCACGGCTTTACCAACGTAAATGGGCGCGATGGGATTGCCGTCGGACTCCCTGTTGCGCAGGCTCAAGGACAGGTAAGGTGCGAAGTCACCACCGTAATAGAGGGCATATATCCCCGCGCCATGGAACATGGGCAAGTTCGCCAAAGGATGAGGCTTGCGCCCCAGCAAGGCCTCGGCGACGCTGGCGCCCAGGTTCTGCTTGTCCAGGGGGTTAAAGGGAACTGGGTCGCTCATGCCGCATGCGCGAATGAGGGCTGAATGGCTCGCTCGCGCGTCTCGCGCAAGTCAGCCTCCAACAAGTGTTGCGCCACGCTGCACGCGACCACCCGGCCCAGGGCGACGGGCACCGCGTTGCCCAATTGCCGCATGGCCTCGGTCCAGGAGCCATGCAGGACATACCCATCGGGAAAGGTTTGCAAGCGCGCGGATTCGCGCACGGTGAAGTACCGAGCCTCGCCCGTGGGTTTGACCATCATGTTCTCCCCCCCCGGGACGCCGTGGTCACCCGCCTTGAGTGTCTTGGCAGGCAAGTCAAGCGGGCTGCCTGTGTGTCCAGGATAGGCGCGCGCGCCAGCCTGGAACTGATGATTCAAGACATCGCCCTCGCTCCTCTGGGGGTCGGGCAAGCCGAGCAAGGCATCACGCACCGTGCGCCATGGCGCGCGCGTTGGCGGCAAGCCCAGTCCCTTCAAGCGTTCGATCAAGCCTGCATGCGACTTGTGGGGCTGGGGACGCGCACGCTTGGCAACCCCATGCCGCTCCCAATACTCGCCCGTGACCCATTGATCGTGTAACAACGCGTCAAGTGAGTGGGTTTCTCGAGGAAAAGACCATTGAATTGGAAGGTCGCGACGAAAGCCAACGATGAAGACGCGCTCTCGCCGTTGGGGCACGCCGTAATTCGCCGCGTTGACAAGGGTCGGCACGACGTTGTACGCCAGCCCGAAGCCGCCTCGGCGCTTGGCGGTCTTGAAACGCTGCAAGCGCTGATGATGGTCCGCCCAACTTTCATCGACCAGGCGAGTCAGCTCGGGAAACTCCAGCTGAAGCAGTATGTATTGGTAATAGTTGTGGAAGGTGGAGCGCGTCAGTCCCTTGACGTTCTCCACGATGAAGGCCCTAGGACGCAGACGCCTGATGACATCCACCGTGGCTGGAAACATGTCTCGCCCGTCTTGATGCGCCTTGTGCTTGCCACCCATGGAGAAAGGCTGGCAGGGAGGCCCTCCCGCGAGAAGGTCCAGCTTGCCCTCCAATCCCGAGGCGTCGAAATCCCGAGCCCAGTTGCGCACATCGCCTTCAACCACGGGCCAGTCGCGGACCAGGGGATGCCCCCTCTCCTGGTTTTGACGCACGGTATCGCACGCCCATTTGTCCCACTCAACCACCGCATGGGAGCGAAATCCAGCCAAGGCGACTCCCATGGCCAAGCCCCCCGCGCCAGCGAAAAGTTCTATCGAAGTCAGGGACATGGCGTCATTTCTCCAAAAACATCAGCATCTTGAGCATGACCTTGACGGGATCGCGCAACTCACACTCCCAAACAACTAGGCTCATCCAACCCAACCTTGTCAGCGCTGCTCGGTTTAAGACATCGCGGCGGCGATTTTGGTCAAACTTGGAGGACCAAAAATCCTGGTTGCTCTTCGGCAACCTCGCCAAGGCGCAGCGATTATGCCGATGCCAAAAACACCCATGCACGAAGATCACCTTTCGTCGCCGCGCGAACACCAAATCGGGACGGCCAGGGAGATTTTGCGAATGAAGTTGGAAGTGGTAACCCAGCTTGCGCGCGAGATGGCGCGTGAGCATTTCAGGCGATGTATCTCGAGACCGCACGCGCGACATGCGCTCGCTACGTTCTTCGGGACTCAATGTATCCATGCGGCAATATAGATTGAAGCATCGGTTCCTCACACCCGCGCCATCACATCCGCCAACAACTCAATCCCCGGCGCGATGCGCTCTGCGGAGATGGCGGAAAAGCCCAGGCGGAAATGCCGGTCCGGCGGGTTTACATCAAAGAAATTCGGCGCGCCCGGCTCGATCAGCACGCTGCGGCGTGAAGCCGCCCAGGCCAGCTTCTGCGCACTGATGGCCTCGGGCGCTTGCAGCCAGAACGCCGAGGCGCCCGAGCCTCCGGCGTAAGCGCAACCATCCAGGTGCTGCTCGATGGCATGACGCAGGGCGTCATGCTTGCGCGCATGCGCCGAGCGGTAACGGCGCAGGTGGGCGTCGTAGTCGCCCTCGGCCAGGAAGCGGGCCAACAGTCGCTGGGCATGCAGGGGTGCGTGGCGCAGCATCAGGCGGCGCAGGGCGCGCAGCTCGCGCACCAGTTCCTCGTCGGCCACCAGGTAACCCAGGCGCAGGCCCGGCCCCAGGCTCTTGGAAAAGCTGCTGAGGTAGATGACCCGGCCATGCCGGTCCGCCGCCTTGAGCGCGGGCGGCGGGTGACTGGAAAGATCAAGGTCAGCGTCGTAGTCGTCCTCGATCAGCACCTGGTCACGCGCGTGCGCCTGCTGCCAGAGCCGCGTGCGCCGCTCCGCGCTGAGCGTGACGCCCGTGGGCACCTGGTGGCTGGGCGTGACGTACACGTAGTCGCACTCTGCCAGGCGATCGTCCAGGCACAGGCCGTGCGCGTCCACGTCGTGCAGGGAAATGTCGGCGTTCTGCATGGCGAAGACGTTCCAGGCATCACGAAAACCCGGGTTCTCCAAACCGACGCGCACACCCGGCCCCGTCAGCAGGCGCGCCAGCAGGTAAAGCGCGTTCTGCGAGCCTTGGGTGACGAGGATTTCGCCGGGCGCGGCCTGGATGCCGCGCTTGGGCAGCACGCGGGTGCGCAGCTGCGTGATGAGTTCGGGATCGTCCTGGTCCACGGCATCGCTGATCCAGAAATCGCGGTGCCGTTTCGATTGCAGCGTCTCGCGCGCCGCGCGGCGCCAAGCCGCAGCGGGGAACAAGGCGGGATCGGCCTGACCATAGGCGAAAGGGTACTGGTACTGACGCCAATTGCTGGGTCGAAGGATGCCTTGGCGCGGGCCGGCGGGCTGGCGGATGCGCTCGCCCCAGCTTGGGGAACGCGCCGTTCCCGCCGCGACATCCGGCGCACCACCCGTGCCCGCGTCCCGGTCAGTGTCCCGCATGAGAAGCGATGGCAGACGGCTGGCCAGTTCGCGGTAGTCGGGATGCAGGTAATAACCGCTGCGCGGGCGGCTTTGCAGGAAACCTTTTTCCAACAAACTCTCGTAAACCAGGGCCACCGTGTTGCGTGCGACCGAAAGCTGACGTGACAGGTCACGGCACGAAGGCAGCGGCTCGTCAGGGGGAAAGGCGCCATGCAAGATGGCATCCACCAGGGCTTCGCGCAGCTGTTCCTGCAAGCCGCGCGTGCGCTCGAACTCCAAATGGAAGTAATGGTCGATCACGGGAGTCGTCAAGCAAGGGACGTACCTGAAAAAACCGAGGTGCATCGCCAAGGCCGCAGCGGTGCGGCCCGCGCGGCAACTGGCCAAGGGCGCCAGCGCAACTGTCACCATCGCCACCCACCTTGTCGTGCGCGCTCCGGACCCCGAGGCCCGAACTTTGCATGAGTCCGTTTGTCCAGCAACAACCGCCCGGAGCAACCATGGCCCCCCTGACTGTTTCTTCCGTCCCCGCTTCCTTCCATGCCGCCGCGCGTTCCGTCGCACGCACGCTGGCGGTGATCCTGGCCCTCTCTGTGACCGCCCTGTCCGCGCACGCCGACCTGGCCGACATCCAGAAGAAGGGCGTGTTCAAGGTCGCCACCGAGGACGACTACCAGCCCTTCAACTTCATCCAGGACGGCAAACCCGTGGGCTTCCACGCCGACATGCTGGCCGACCTGCAGACGTTCATGGCCAAGAAGAGCGTCAAGGTCCAGCAAGAAATCCTGCCCTGGACCGGCCTGCTGGCCTCCGTCGCGGCCGGCCAGTACGACATGGCCTACACCGGCGCGCTGGTGACGGAAGAACGCCTCAAGGTCTTCAACTTCGCGCCGCCCTTCGCCTCGGCCCAACACTTCTACATCAAGCGCGCGGGCGACAAGAGCCTGGGCGACATCCCCACGCTGTCGGGCAAGACCGTGGGCGTGCAGGCCGGCAGCGCCCTGCTGGCGCGCCTGCCCGAGCTGGAAGCCATGCTCAAGAAGGTCGGGGGCAAGCTGGGCAAGGTGGTGGAGTACCCCTCCTACCCCGAAGCCATGGCCGACCTGGCCAACGGCCGCCTGGACTACGTGATCGACGCCGTGGTGCCGGCCAACACCATCGTGGCGGCCAAGCCCAAGGTCTTCGCCAAGGGCGTGGCCGTGTCCGGCGGCGGCTTCGCGGCCTGGCCTATCCCGAAGAACAACCCGGAACTGCTCAAGCTGATGACCGAGTTCATGACCGAGTTGCGCAAGAGCGGTCGCCTGGCCGAGTTGCAGAAGAAGTGGTTTGGTGAAGCCTTCCCGGCCCTCCCGACCGAACCCATCACCAACTTCGATCAGTTCAAGAAACTCGCGGGCATGTAAGACCACGCCGCCCGCGCCAAGCCGGTCGAAGCCATTCCTTCGACCGGCGCGGCACGCGCGGCCACCCGGAGCAAGAACATGGACGAGCAAGCCTGGCGCATGCTGTTCGCCGGGGCCTGGGTCACGGCCTGGACCTCGGGCCTGGCCATCGCCATGGGCGTGGTGATCGGCTTGGGCCTGGCGCTGCTGCGCATGGCCCGCATCCCCCTGCTGGACCCGCTGCTGGCAGCCTGGATCAGCTTCGCGCGCGCCACGCCCCTGGTGACGCTGGTGCTCTTCATCTTCCTGGCCTCGCCCAAGCTGGGCTTGTCGCTGAACCGCGAGATAGCCGCCGTGCTGGCGCTGACCATCAACACCTCGGCCTTCAACGCCGAGGTCTGGCGCTCGGCCTTCCGGGGTTTCTCGCGTGAGCAGCTGGAAGCGGCCCTGGCCTGCGGCATGACGCGCCTGCAAGCTTTCCGCCGCATCATGCTGCCGCAGATGGCCGTGACCAGCATGCCCGGTCTGATCAACGAGATGACCTTCCTGGTCAAGGGCAGCCCCGCCATCGCCGTGATTGGCATGGTGGACCTCACGCGCGTGACCAACCGCATCGCCGCCGTCACCTACGAACCCCTGCCGCCCATCCTCGCCGCTGCCGTGCTCTACATGGCGCTGATCGCGTTGATGGTGAAGCTGCAAGGCATGGCGCAGCGCAACGCCCATCGGCTCGCGATGTAAGGAACGCTCGCCCCATGTCCGACACGCCCAACAACTGGACCGCGCTCTGGGAGCACCGCGACCTGCTGCTCAACGGCCTGGGCACGACGGTGCTGCTCTTCGTGCTGGCCGCCATGCTGAGCTTCGTGCTCGGCTGCCTGCTGGCCTGGCTGCTCGAAGGCCGCGACAACGCGCCGCGCCGCACCCTGCGCCTGGGCATCAACGCGCTGCGCATGCTGCCCTTCCTGATCTTCATCTACCTGCTGTACTACGGGCTGCCCAGCCTGGACATTCGACTGGAAGCCTGGGACGCGGGATTGATCGGCCTGTCTTGCTACTACGCCGCCTACTACGCGGAAGTGCTGCGCGGCGCGCGTCTGGTGCTGCCGTCGGGCTCGCTGGACGCGGCTTATGCCCACGGCTACCGGCGCGGCAAAGCTTTCCTGCGCATCGTGCTGCCCCAGCTGGTGATGCGCACGCGCGGCGAGAGCGGCAACCTGCTCATCATGTGCCTGAAGGACACCTCCTTCCTGGGCATCATCACCGTGACCGAGCTGACTGCGGCGGCCAACGCCATGTCCTCGCGCTACTTCATCCCCATGGAGGCCTTCGTGCTGGTGCTCGGGCTGTACTGGGCGCTGGGCATCACGGTGGACGCGCTGATGCGCCGCTTTGGACGCTATGGGCGGCAACGAGGACTTGAATATGAGTGAAAAAACAGTCACCAGCCCTCAGGCCGGTGCACCCGCAGTGGAAATACGCCACCTGTCCAAGAGCTTCAACGGCGTGGAGGTGCTGCGCGACATCGACCTCAGCGTGGCCAAGGGCGAGGTGGTCAGCATCCTGGGCTCCTCGGGTTCGGGCAAGTCCACCCTGCTGCGCTGCGTGAACTGGCTGGAACAGCCCGACCGGGGCGAGATCCGCATCGGCGGCGCGCGCATGGGCGTGGACGACCAGACCGGCAAGCCCCTGCCGGGCCGGGCCCTGGCCGCGATGCGCGCGCGCACGGGCATGGTGTTCCAGAGCTTCAACCTTTGGCCGCATTTCACCGTGCTGCAAAACGTGATGGAAGTGCCCGTGCACGTGCAAGGCAAGCCCAAGGCCCAGGTGCGCGAACAAGCCCTGGCCCTGCTGGCCAAGGTCGGCATGGCGGACAAGGCCGGGCAGTACCCGCACACCCTCTCGGGTGGGCAGAAGCAGCGCGTGGCCATCGCCCGCGTGCTGGCCATCGAGCCCGAGGTGCTGCTGTTCGACGAGCCGACCTCCGCGCTCGACCCTGAGCGCGTGGGCGAGGTGCTGGCCGTGATGCGCGACTTGGCGGGCGGCGGCTACACCATGATGGTCGTCACGCACGAGATGGATTTCGCCCGGGCCGTCTCGGACCAGGTGGTGTTCCTGGAACAAGGCAAAATCATCGAGCGCTGCGCCCCCGAGAAGTTCTTCACGAACCCGGAGACCGACCGGGTGCGCAAGTTTCTCGAACTGGAAATCAAGTAAGCACGTGTTTCGATCCGTCTTGAACGCCGCGGCCCTTGGGGGCCGTGGCTGGGCCTGAGCCATGGAGGGCTCGGTCTGGACTCTGGCCTTCGTGGGCCTGGCCATCTTCGCCGCCGGCGTGATGCGCGGCTTCAGCGGCTTCGGTGCCGCGCTGTTCGCCACGCCCGCCTTGTCCCTGGTGTTCCCGCCGGCGGCCATCGCCCCGGTGATGATGGGCCTGCAAGTCTTCTCGGGCTTGCAAACCCTGCGCACCGATTGGCCGCACATCCTCTGGCGCCGCGTCGGACCGCTGCTGGCCTGCAGCGTGCTGGTCGCGCCCTTCGGCGCTTGGCTGTTGGTGGGGGTGCCGGCGGACGCTGGGCGCCTGGCCATCGGCGTGATCGTGCTGGCCACGGCGCTGCTGCTGCTCTCGGGCTGGCGGGCCGCGCGGGCCCCAGGCCCGGTGGCCACGGCCCTGGCGGGCGGCGGCTCGGGCCTGCTCAACGGCTTCTCGGCCATGGGCGGGCCGCCCCTGGTGGCTTACTTCCTGAGCGGCCACTTCGCGGCCTCGGCGGCACGGGCCAGCATGACCTTCGTCTTTCTGGGCCAGAACATCGTCTCGCTCGCCACCATCTTCGCGCTCGACGGTGTGCCCGCGCGTTTCCTGCCGCACCTGGCACTGGCCTTGCCGGCCCAGGTGGCGGGCATCCTGCTGGGACAGCGCCTGTTTGAACGCTACGGCCAGGCGCATTACCGGCGCGTGTGCATCCTGGTGCTGGGCGCGGTCGCGCTGCTGCTGATCGCGCGCGCGGCCTGGCAACTGCTTTCCTGATCACATCAGGCCACTGGGACTTCCAGCGCCTTCCAGCGCCTTCAACACGGACCGAACAGCCACGCCGCCCCGCGCCTCTCGCAACACCCAACAGGCGACGCACAATCGCCCTCAGTTTCAGCTCTTTCATTCCCTACGCATCCAGGAATCCGCCATGAACAACAAAGTCGTCTTCATCACCGGTGCCACCTCGGGCTTCGGCCGCGCCACGGCACGCCGCTTCGCGCAAGCAGGCTGGTCACTCGTGCTTTCAGGCCGGCGCACCGACCGTCTGGAAGAGTTGAAAAAGGAACTCGCGGGCCAAGCCGCGGTCCACATCGCCACGCTGGACGTGCGCGACGCTGACGCCGTGGCGGCCATGGTGGCCGCTTTGCCCGCGGCCTTCCGCCCGGTGCGCTGCCTGGTCAACAACGCCGGCCTGGCGCTGGCGCCCATCCCCGCGCAGAAGGTTGTGCTCAAGGACTGGCACACCATGATCGACACCAACGTCACCGGTCTGGTGAACGTGACGCACGCCGTGCTGCCCTCGCTGCTCGAAACCGGCGCGGGCGCGAGCATCGTCAACCTGGGCTCGGTGGCGGGCAGCTGGCCCTACCCGGGTGGCCATGTCTACGGCGCGACCAAGGCCTTCGTGCAGCAGTTCAGCTACAACCTGCGCTGCGACCTGCAAGGCACGGGCGTGCGCGTGACCGACATCGCGCCCGGCATGGCCGAGACGGAATTCACCCTGGTGCGCACCGGCGGTGACCAGGCTGCCAGCGACAAGCTCTACCGGGGCACCACGCCGCTGACGGCCGAAGACATCGCCGAGCAGATTTTCTACGTCGCCACCCTGCCCGACCACATCAACATCAACCGCCTGGAAGTGATGCCCACGCGCCAGGCCTGGTCGGCCTTCGCGATCGACCGCGACCCGGCCTGAAGAGGGCCCGAGCGCCGCAGCCAAGGAGCCCTGGGCTCGCGGATGCCGCCGACGCGGCATTCAGCGCATCGAGACGATCGGCCACCTTGTTGGCCTGATGCATGGCGGCGCTCTTGACGGGCTACTCGCTGGCGTTCAAAGGGCTCAGACCCGTTCGATCGCCATCGCCACGCCCTCGCCACCGCCGATGCACAGCGTGGCCAAGCCGCGCTTCTTGCCACGCGCCTGCAAGGCGTGCAGCAGCGTGACCAAGATGCGCGCGCCGCTGGCGCCAATCGGGTGGCCCAGCGCGCAGGCGCCGCCGTTGACGTTGAGGATCTCGTGCGGCACCTTCAGCTCGGCCATCAGCGCCATGGGCACGACGGCGAAGGCTTCGTTGACTTCCCACAGGTCCACGTCCTTCACGCTCCAGCCCGCGCGGGCCAGCGCCTTTTGCGTGGCACCAATCGGCGCGGTGGTGAACCACTCGGGCTCGTGCGAGTTGATGGCGTGGCCCATGACCTTGGCCAGGGGCTTGCAGCCGAGCTTCTTGGCGGTGGACTCGCGCATCATCACCAAGGCGGCCGCGCCATCGTTGATGGAGGAGCTGGACGCGGCGGTGATCGTGCCGTCCTTCTTGAAGGCGGGTTTGAGCGTCGGTATCTTGTCCAGCTTGGCCTTGCCCGGGCCTTCGTCGATCTCGACCACGGTCTCGCCCGCGCGCGTCTTGACGGTCACGGGCGTGATCTCGGCCTTGAAAGCACCGCTGGTCGTGGCGGCTTGCGCGCGCTTGACGCTCTCGATGGCGAAAGCGTCCTGCGCCTCGCGCGTGAACTTGTACTTGGCCGCGCAGTCCTCGCCGAAGGTGCCCATGGCACGCCCCGCTTCGTAGGCATCTTCCAGACCGTCGAGCATCATGTGGTCGTAGACCTTCTCATGCCCCATGCGGTAGCCACCGCGCCCCTTGAGCAGCAGGTAGGGCGCGTTGGTCATGCTCTCCATGCCGCCGGCGACCACCACGTCCGCCGTGCCCGCGACCAGCATGTCGTGCGCGAACATGGCCGCGCGCAGGCCAGATCCGCACATCTTGGACAGGGTGACGGAACCGGTGGTCTTGGGCAGCCCCCCCTTGAAGCCCGCCTGCCGCGCCGGTGCCTGGCCCTGGCCCGCCATCAGGCAGTTGCCGATGATCGCCTCGTTGACCAGCTCGGGCGCGATGCCCGCGCGCGCCACCGCCGCCTTGATGGCCGCGCCCCCGAGATCGTGCGCCGCGAGGGACGCGAAGTCGCCCATGAAGGCGCCCATGGGCGTGCGGGCTGCGCTGACGATGACGATGGGATCAGACATGGTGTGCTCCTTGGGTGGGGGCCGCGTGAATGACAAAGGTGGGCGAGATCGGAAATGCCAGCGGCCGAGTCCGGCGATTGTGCCGCTAAAGAGCCTGGCCGGCACCCTTCGGCACGGGTCCGCAGCACTACGTAGGGGGGATTACCCGGCGTCGTGCCCAGGCCGTTCTTGTTCACCTCGACATGGACAAGGCAGGGCGCGCCGCGTCGCCCACGGACCCGCAGAGACCGGCCCATGCCTGCGGGACGTGCAACACCCCTCACGTCACAAACTGTTGACGCGCCATTTTTCCGCGTTCATAATTTGCGGCACTGACGCGGCCTGGGCCGCGCCAGGACCTCAGCAACATTGCTGACCACATACCGGCTATGAAAGCCCCTGACATGCGCTAGCGCGCGGTCAGGGGCTTTTGCTTTTGGGAGTTTGAATGTCGTCTTCGTCGTCCGCCTTGGGCCACCGCCGTGCACCGGGTTTGTCCGCGCCCCCCCTCACCGTGGCGAGCATCCAGATGGAACCTCGCATCGGCCACAAGGAAGAGAACGTGGCCCACTCGGTGGCCCTGATCGAGCGCGCCGCGGCCGATGGCGCCGCCCTCGTGGTGTTGCCCGAACTCACCAACAGCGGTTACATGTTTGACAGCCGCGAAGAAGCTTACGCGCTGGCGGAGGCGGTTCCGCACGGCCCCACCACCATCGCCTGGGCCGACGCGGCGCGGCGCTGCAACACGTACATCGTGGCCGGCATCGCTGAACGCGATGGTGACCGCCTCTACAACTCGGCCGTGGTCATCGGCCCATCAGGTTGGTTGGGCACCTACCGCAAGCTGCACCTGTGGGGCGACGAGCACCTGTTCTTCGAGTCTGGCGACAAGGGCCTGCCCCTGTTCCATACCCCGTGGGGCCGCCTGGGCGTGGTGATTTGTTATGACGGTTGGTTCCCCGAGGTCTATCGCCTGCTCGCCATGCAGGGCGCCGACGTCGTGGCCATGCCCACCAACTGGGTGCCCATGCCGGGCCAGCCCGCTGGCAGCCCCGCGATGGCCAACACCCTGGCGATGGCCAGTGCCCACAGCAATGCGCTGAACATCGTCTGCGCCAACCGCACGGGCACCGAGCGAGGCCAGTCCTTCATCGGCCAGAGCCTGATCGTCGATGCCCACGGCTGGCCGCTGGCGGGGCCGGCGCCACAAGCCGGCGCCGACACCGTGCTGCTGGCGCAGCTCGACCTTCAGGCCACGCGCCAGGCACGCCAGCTCAACGCCTTCAACCACGTGCTGCGCGACCGCCGCGCCGACCTCTACGACCCCATGCTCGGCACCGGATGGCCACTGTCCCGTCACTGATGCCGTGTTGTCCTTCCCGCTTTCCCTTAGCCTTCACCCACCAAGGAGCCTTCAGATGATCACCCCCTTCCCCTCCCTCCTGCGCCACGGCCTCATCGCCGTGGTCGCCGCGTTCTCGCTGCAGGCGCAAGCCGCAGACCCCATCCGCATCGGCGTGGCCGTGGGCCTGTCGGGCGCGAACAGCGTGGTCGCACCCGCCGTGGTGCAATCCTCGCAACTGGCCGTCGAAGAAATCAACGCCTCGGGCGGCATCCTCGGGCGCAAGGTCGAACTTGAAATCGTCGACGACGCCTCGGGCGCGGTGGGCGCGCAGAAAGCCTTCGACACCCTGGTGTTCCAGAAGAAGGTCGACGCCATCATCGCCATGGAAACCAGCGCCGCGCGCAATGCGGCCCTGCCCATCATCTCGCGCGGCAAGGTGCCTTACATCTACACCTCGTTCTACGAAGGGCGCTCGTGCAACCCCTGGATGTACGTCAACGCCTGGGTGCCCGAGCAGCAGGTGGCGCCGATCGTCAACTACTTCGGCACCACCCTCAAGGCGCGCAATTTCTTCCTGGTGGGCAATGACTACGCGTTCGGGCGCGGCATGCTGGACTTCACCAAGAAATACATCGAGAAAAACGGCGGCAAGGTGGTCGGCGAGGAATACCTGCCCATCGACGGCTCGGACTGGACGCCGGTGCTCAGCAAGATTCGCGCGGCCAAGGCCGATGC
The DNA here is from genome assembly GCF_000211835.1 of Hylemonella gracilis ATCC 19624. GTDB lineage: Bacteria > Pseudomonadota > Gammaproteobacteria > Burkholderiales > Burkholderiaceae_C > Hylemonella > Hylemonella gracilis. The sequence continues at coordinate 19,765 of NZ_AEGR01000065.1, forward strand.
ACTGATCAGTGCCACCGCGGGCGGCGCGCCCAATGTGTCCCTGGCCAAGCAGCTGCAGGGCTCGGGCCTGAACCTGCCCTATGGCAACCTCGCCATCGACGAAGCCACCGCGAAGAACATGGGCGACGTGGCCACGGGCATGTACATGTCGGCCTCCTACCTGACCACCATCGGCACCCCCGAGAACCAGAAGTTCATCGCGGCGATGAAGAAGAAGTTCGGCGCCGACCTCAAGACACCCAACGAACTCTCCGAGCCTCAGTACGAAGCCTTCTACTTGTACAAGGCGGCGGCCGAGAAGGTCGGCGCGATGGACAAGGAAAAAATCATCAAGGCCCTGGCCGAGGTCTCCTACACCGGACCGCGGGGCGAAGTGCGCATGGACAAGAGCCGCCACGCTCCGCTGTCGATGCGTCTGGCCCAGATCCAGACTGGCGGCACGATCAAGATTCTGCAGACCTTCCAAGGCGTGGACCCGGGCACGCAGTGCCCCGACCTGAAGTAAATGCACTCCGAGTCCGGCGCCGTTGGCGCCGGAGCGAACCTCACGCCTCCACCTTTCCACCCACGCCAAGCAGGACGGTCCGGCCGGGCACGGCCCGTGCTTCGACCCAGGACCCGTGCACCATCAAAAAGAACCGAGGAGCCCTCTGATGACCAGAAAACGCCGTGTTCCCTTCGATCACCCGCTGTCCGACAACTAGGAACGCACCATGGTTCTGCTGCTGGACACACTCACCACCGCCGCGATGTTATTCATCGTCACGGCGGGACTGATGATGATCTTCGGGGTCATGAAGATCGTGAATTTCGCGCATGGCGCGCTGCTGACCCTGGGCGCGTACGCGAGTTACGTGGTCACGCGCCTGCAGCTGGATGCCTGGCTGGCCTGGCCGCTGGCCATCGTGGTTGGCGTGACCGTGGGCATGCTGGTGGAGGCGCTGATCGTGCGCCCGCTCTACAAGCGCCCGCTGGACGCCATCCTGGCGACCTGGGGACTGGGCATCGTGATCGGCCAGTTGATCGTGATGGCCTTCGGTCGCGAGGTGCAGTTCGTGGACGCACCCCTTTCAGGCACTTGGCGGGTGGCTGGACTGGACTATTCCGCCTACCGCCTGATGCTGGTGCCGGTGGCGATCGCCTTGTGCCTGGGACTCACCGGCCTGCTCAGTGGCACGCGCTTCGGCGTGCGCACGCGCGCCGTGATCATGAACGAAGAACTGGCCAGCAGCCTGGGCATCCACTCGGGCCGCGTGCGCTTCATCACCTTCAGTCTGGGGGCCAGCCTGGGCACGCTGGCGGGCGCCATGATCACGCCGTTCTCCAGCGTGGACCCCAACATGGGTCTGCCCTGGCTGGTCAGCGCCTTCATGCTGGTGATGGTCTCGGGCCATTCCATGGTCAGCCTGCTGCTGACCTGCGTCGTCTTCAGCGCTGCCCAGGTGCTGGTCAGCACGTATGCCAGCCCCGTGCTGGGTGGGCTGACCATCGCCGTGCTCGCGGCCATCACGCTGCGCATCCGTCCCAAGGGGTTTGCCCGTGGCTGATACCTCCCTGCATCACAACCAGACATCGCCACAGTCCGCCGCGCCCGTGCGCGCACGGGCCGCGTCCCTCCATCATGTCGTGCTGCTGGCGGCGATGGGCGCGGTGCTGCTGGTCGCGGGCCCCTGGATGTTCGACACCTACCTGCTCAACATCCTGATCAAGGCGTTTTTCTTCGCCATCGCGGCGATCACGGTGGACATCCTTTGGGGCTACACCGGCTACCTGACCTTCGGCCAATCGGCCTTCTTCGGCATCGGGGCCTATGCGGCCGGGCTGACGTTCACGCACGCCGGCTTCAGCGCATCCACGGCGCTGCTGGCGATGGGTACCACGCTGCTGGGCTGCGCCGCCGTGGCCGGCTTGGTGGGATGGCTGTCGTTCTACCGCGGCGCCTCGCCCTTCTTCGCCACGGTGATCTCGCTCGTGCTGCCCATCGTGCTCACCCAGCTGCTGCTCTCGGGTGGCAGCTTCACCGGGTCGAGTTCAGGGCTCACGGGCTACCCGACGTTCGACGGGTCCATCGAGGCCTGGTACTGGGCGGCGGGCAGCCTGCTGACGGTGGCCGGTGTCATCGGCTGGGTGCTGGTGCGCAGCGACGCGGGGCGCATGCTCCTGGCCATCCGCGACAACGAGGCACGCTGCACCTACCTCGGCATCAACACCTCGCGGGTGAAAACCACGCTGCTCATCGCCATGGGCGTCATGGCCGGCATCGCGGGCTTCGGCTACAGCAGCTTCAGCGGCGTGGTCGCACCGGAACTCACCGGCTTCGCGCTGGGCACCGAACTCATCATCTGGGTGGCGCTGGGCGGCCGGGGCACGCTGTGGGGGCCACTGGCGAGCGGGGTGCTGGTCAACGTGGCCACGGCTTACCTGAGCAGCAGCATGCCGTTTGCCTGGCAGCTGATCCTGGGTGCGGCCTTTGTGGTGGTGATCGTGCTGTTCCCGCAAGGGCTCATCCCCCTGCTGCTCCAACCCTTCGGCCTGTCGCGGGACGTGGCGCGCGCGCCGCTGCTGCGGGAGCGGGCCGTCACGCCAGGCGCCCAGGCCTCCGGCACGGCGCTGCGCATGCGGGGCGTGACCAAGAACTTCGGCGCACTCAAGGTGCTGCGGGGCATCGACTTCGAGGCTCAGTCCGGCGAACTGGTGGGTCTGATCGGCCCGAATGGCGCGGGCAAGACCACCTTGATGCGCTGCATGAGCGATGGCATTGAACGCAGCGGCGGCACGGTGGAACTGTGCGGCATCGACATCCGCCAGCTGCCGCCCGAGGTCTGCGTGCACCTGGGTCTGGGCCGCAAGTTCCAGAACGCCAACATCTTCGAGTCACTGACCGTGGCCGAATGCCTGCGCATCGCCGGTACCCGGCTGGAGCGCCCCTCGCTGCTGCGCCAGAACCCGGTACTGCAGCTGCCCGCCTACGCGCTGCACGTGCTGCACACCACGGCGCTGGACCACAAGCTGACCACGGTGGCGCGCGATCTGTCTCACGGCGAGCAGCAGGCGCTGGAACTCGCCATGGTGCTCGCGCTGAAGCCGCGCGTGGTGCTGCTCGACGAGCCCACGGCGGGTCTGACCAAGACAGAGCGCACCCAGATTGGCGAGTTGCTGTCCTCGCTGGCCCATCAGCATGGGTTGTGCTGCCTGCTGGTGGAGCATGACCTCGACCTCGTGGCGCAAATCTCGACCCGCATCGTGGTTCTGCACCAGGGAACGATCGTCATGCAGGGCAGTTTCCAGGAGGTGGTGAATTCGCCCCTGGTCAAGACCATCTACTCCGGCGACGCCCGGCCCCAAGGGGAGCACGCATGAGCGTCACCACGTTTCCACCGGCACTGGCGCTCCACGGCGTCACCAGCGGCTACCGCGGGTCCGTGGTACTGCGCGACCTCACGCTGCGCATCCACCGAGGCGAAGCCGTCGCCCTGCTGGGCAAGAATGGCATGGGCAAGAGCACTCTGCTCAAGACGGTGATGGGCTTTCTGAACAAGCAAGCCGGCACCATCCACCTGAACGGCGAGAACATCACGCGCCAATCAACGCACCACATCGCGCGCCAGGGCGTGGCCTATGCGGCGCAGGAGCAGCCTCTGTTCGCGGACCTGAGCATCCGCGACAACCTGCGCCTGGGCTTGCCGCGAGCGTCACTCTTCGAGGAGCGATTCGCCACGGTGGAGCCCCTGTTCCCGGTGTTTGGCAGTCGACTGGCGCAGCACGCTGGCACGCTGTCGGGCGGTGAGCAAAAGATGCTGCTGCTGGCCCGCGCGCTGATGGCGCGGCCCTCGGTGATCCTGCTGGACGAAATCACCGAGGGTCTGCAGCCTTCGGTGATCGACCGTCTCGCCCAGGCCTTGCTGCGAGAGCGCGATCAGCACGGAACCACCCTGCTGGTGGTGGAGCAGAACGTGCCCTTCGCGCTGCAGCTGACAGACCGCTACCTGATCCTCAAGCAGGGCGAGCTGATCGATGAAGGCGAATCCAGGGTCGATGGCGCCATCGACGCGGTGTACCGTCACCTGCGGGTTTGAGGAGCAAACACCATGGCGCATTCGATGCAGATGCAGACCCAGCCCCCCGTTGCGCTGAACGTACCCTTGTGCCAGCTGATCGCGACAGGTGGCACCATCGCCATGAAGATCGACCCTGTGCGAGGCGGCCCCGTGCCCGCGCTCTCCGGGGCAGACCTGCTGGCCGCCGTGCCGGCCATGGCGCAAGTCGCACGGCTGGAAGTGCGCGAGTTGTTCAACATTCCCTCGGACCACGTGGACGCAACGCACTGGCTGCGCTTGAAGCACGCGGTGGACGAGGCACTGGCACGTCCCGAGGTCACCGGAGTCATCGTCTCGCATGGCACCGACACGATGGAAGAAACCGCCTGGTTCCTCGACCTCGCCATCGACAGCGACAAACCGGTGGTGCTGACGGGCGCCCAGCGCAATGCCTCGGTGCCGGACTTCGACGGGCCGCGCAATCTGCTCAACGCGGCACGCGTGTGCGTCGAGCGGAGCGCGCAAGGCATGGGGGTGATGGTCGCCATGAACAACCAGATCCATGCCGCGCGCGAAGTCAGCAAGACGCACACGTCCGACGTGGAGGCGTTCAAGTCCGGCGATTTCGGCCTGCTGGGCGTGATCGACGAGGACCGGGTGGTCTTCTCGCGTCGGCCCACGCGACGCCTGCATCTGCCGCCGCAATCGGGGGCACTCCCGCGGGTCGAGATCATCCCCATGTTCGCGGGCGCCCGCGGCGATCTGCTGTGCGCCGCGGTCGCTCTGGGTGCGCGGGGCATCGTGGTGCAGGCCCTGGGCCTGGGCAATGTGAACGTTGACCTGCTAGCGGCCGTGAAGGAGGCCATCGCGCAAGGCGTGGTCGTGGCCGTCGCGACGCGCGTGCCCAACGGCCGGGTGCAACCGGTTTACGGCTTCGAGGGTGGCGGTCGCACCCTGCAGGCGGAGGGCGCGGTGTTCACCGACAATCTCAGCCCGCACAAGGCCCGCATCTTGCTCATGCTGGCGCTGCAGAGCGCCACAACCCCCAGTCAGTTGCAAAGCCTGTTTGACCGATGAAGGAACGCCATGCCCGATGACCTGACCCCGCCACGATCAGCCCAGGGAGAAGGCTGGCGCGTTGGCGTGCTGTTTTCGCGCTCGGGGCCCACGGGCGTCACCGAGTCGGAGCACTTCTTCGGCACGGCGCTCGCCATCGAGGAGATCAACCAGCTCGGCGGCGTGCTTGATCGCCCCTTGATTCCCGTGGTCCACGACCCCAAGGGCGATATCGCCGAGTACCGCAAGCTCGCAACGCGCATGCTGCTGGAAGACGAGGTCACCGTGGTGTTCGGCTGCTCGCGATCGTCCAGCCGCAAGGCGGTGTTGCCGGTCATCGAACGCAACAATGCGCTACTCTGGTATTGCTCGTTCTACGAAGGCTTCGAGTACTCGCCCAACGTGATCTACACCGGTGCCGTGCCCAACCAGAACAGCGTGCAGCTGGCGGCCTACCTGATGCAGAACCGCGGCACGCGCTTCTACCTGGTGGGTGCCGACTACATCTACCCGCGAGAGTCCAACCGCGTCATGCGCGACATGGTGGAACAGCATGGCGGCGAGATCCTGGACGAGGTTTACCTGCCCATCGAGGCGAGCGACGTGGAACTCAAGGAGGTGCTCACGGACATCCGCGCGCAACAGCCGGACGTGGTCTTCTCCACGCTGGTGGGCCAGTCAGCGCGGCGGTTCTACCAGCTGTACCCTGAGTTCGGACTGGACCCGAAGAAGATGCCGATTGCCAGCCTGTCCATGGCCGAGGAAGAGATACGCCTGATCGGTCCGGCGCTGTGCGAGGGGCATATCACCTCGGCCACCTATTTCGGCTCGGTGCGCAACGAAAGCAACCAGCGCTTCCAGGCGCTGTGGCGCGAGCGCTTCGGTGATCGGCCCACCAGCACCTGGTCGGAGATGGCCTACACCCAGGTGCACCTGTTCGCGCGTGCCCTGCAACGCGCCGGCGGCATGGACCGGCGCAAGTTGGTGGAAGCGGCGCGCACGGTCTCCTTCGATTCACCGGAAGGCCTCGTGACGGTGGATGCCGAGAACAACCACTGCGCCCTCACGCCGCGCATCGGCATCTGCCGAGCCGACGGGCAGTTCGAGATCGCCTGGGAAGCCTCGGGACCGGTACGCCCCGACCCCTACTTGTCCACCTTCGGCTTCTCCGAGTTCTGGTTGAGGTGAGCGATGAGTTCGAGCCTCCGCCGCCTCTACGAAGATTTGCGCAGCATCAGCGTCACGGTCGTCTACCCACCCGGGGAAGACCGCGACGTGGTGGTGCAACAGCTGCAGCGCATCGGCTGCCGCCTCAAGGTGGTGTGGCCCTTCCCGGCCGAACCCCCCGCGGGCGTGGACGTGATCCTGTTCCAGGTGTCCCAGGACCTGGAGGGCCGCAGCGCCTGGAACGCCAGCGCGGTGGACGCGGCGTTCGTGGCCCTGTCGGACTATGAAAGCCCGACCACGCTCAAGCTGCTGCTGGACACGCGCGCGCACGGTGTCATCACCAAGCCGTTCCGTTCCTCGGGCATCTTGAGCACGTTGGTGCTGGCTCGTGCGTCGCAGGGTTTTCAGCAGCGCCAGCAGGGCAAGATCGAGAAGCTGGAATCCACCATCAAATCGCGACGCCAGATCGAGAAAGCCATCCGCGTGCTGGTGGACTACCAGCGCATGACGGAAACCCAGGCCTACGAGCACATGCGCGAGCGCGCCACCGGCCTGCGCGTGACGGTTGCCGAGGTGGCCGCGATGCTGCTGGAGGCGCACGAGGCCATGGAGAAGTTGGGTTTCGCGACAGCCAAACCCGCGAGCGGGAAATAGAGCGCAGCGCTGACCGCGCGCCGCTCACCCAACGCGCTCACCCCACGCGCTTCGCCCGCACCGCCTTGGACACGCGCGACACCGGCTCGCGCCCCAGCGCGACGCTGATGTAGACGCCTACGTCGATCAGCGCATCCAGGTCGATGCCGGTTTCGATGCCCATGCCGTGCAGCAGGTACACCATGTCCTCGGTCGCCACGTTGCCGGTCGCGCCCTTGGCGTAGGGACAGCCGCCCAGGCCCGCCACGGAGGCATCGAACTGCCAGATGCCCAGTTCCAGGCTGGCCAGCGTGTTGGCCAGGGCCTGTCCGTAGGTGTCGTGGAAGTGGCCGGACACCTGGTCCACGCCATAGTGCCGCAGGGCGGCGTCGAGCGCGCGCTGCACCTTGAGCGGCGTGCCCACGCCGAGGGTGTCGGCCACGCCCACGTGCTGCACGCCGATGTCCTTCATCAACTTGGCCAGCATGCCCACGCGCTCGGGCGCGACCTCGCCTTCATAAGGGCAGCCCACCGTGCACGACATCGCGCCGCGCACCGCGAGGCCGTGCTCCAGCGCCCGCGCGACCACGGGACGGAAGCGCTCGATGCTCTCGGCGATGGAGCAGTTGATGTTCTTCTGGCTGAAGGCCTCGCTGGCCGAAGCGAAGACCACGACATCGTCCGGCCATTCCTCGCGCGGTGCGGCCAGGGCCGCGTCCATGCCCTGCAGGTTCGGCACCAGCACCGCGTAGCGCACATCGCGCGGGTCATCGATGGAGCGACGCAAGCCCCGCATGACCTCGGCGTTGTCGGCCATCTGCGGCACCCACTTGGGGCTGACGAAGCTGGTGACCTCGATATGCTTCAGGCCCGCCGCGCGCAAGCGGCGCACCAGCTCGATCTTGACCCCGGCGGGCACGAACTGTTTTTCGTTCTGCAGACCGTCGCGCGGACCGACATCGACCAGCTGAACATGAGTGGGAAGGTTCATGGCGGTTCTCGAAGGTGTGGGAACGCAGGAGGTGGGCAGGCAAGGGGTGGGAACGCAGCGTCACGACGCTGAGCGCGGCGTGTCAAGCGCGACGGCGGCACCCAGTCTCAGCAGTTCCGCGCCCTCGGCCACTTGATCGCCCTGGGCGTAGAGCAGCGCCTCCACCGTGCCGTCCGCCGGCGCGGTGATGGCGTGTTCCATCTTCATGGCCTCCATCACGGCCAGCACCTGCCCTTGGCGCACGAGGTCCCCCGCGCGGACCGCGAAAGACAGAACCTTGCCCGGCATCGGCGCCACCAGCCGTCCCGCGACCTCATGGGTCGCCGCCGCATCGGTCAGCGCATCGATGTATGTGATGCCGCCCGCGCCTTCGGCGGTGAAGACCTGCCATTGCGCGTGCTGACGGTGAACGGCCACGCTGCGGCGCTCACTCGCCCAGCCCAGGTCCAGCACGCCCTCGGGCAGCGGCTGGAACGAAAGCAAGCCCTCGGCGCTGTCCGCACCCGAGCTGACGGTCAGGTGCCGTTGCTCGGCGGGGCCGTAACGCAAGAGCGCATGCACCTTCTGTTCATGGCACACGAAGTCGAAGCGACGCGTGGCCTGACCCCAGGCCCGCCAGCCGTCGCGTCGCGCGAAAGGTGAGGACGGGGTGACGGGGTGCACGTCCGTGGTCTCGGTGGCCTCGTCCGCCAGCACGCGCGCCACCACGGCCGCGACCCGCAGGGGCAGGCCCAGCGGCTCGCGCCCGAACAGGCGGGCGCTTTCGCGCTCGATCAAGCCCGTGTCCAAGCGCGCGTGCGCGAAGGAAGGCGTCGCCAACACGTGGCGCAGGAACTGCACGTTGTTGGCCACGCCGACGATGCGCACCTGCGCCAGCGCCGCGTCCAGCCGGGCCAGCGCTTCCTCGCGCGTGGCGCCGTGCACGATGAGCTTGGCGATCATGGGGTCGTACCAGGGCGTGATCTCGTCGCCCTCTTCCACGCCGTCGTCCACGCGCACGAACCCCGTGCCCGCGTCGGCCCGCGTGTAGCAGGCGGCGGGCGGCTTGCGGTAGACGGCCAGGCGCCCGGTGGCGGGCAGGAAGCCCGTGTCCGGGTTCTCGGCGCAGAGGCGCGCCTCGATGGCATGGCCGTTGATGTGCAACTGGTCTTGCGTCAGGGGCAGGGACTGGCCCGCCGCCACGCGCAGCTGCCACTCCACCAAGTCCAGGCCGGTGATGGCCTCCGTCACAGGATGCTCGACCTGCAGTCGGGTGTTCATCTCCATGAAGTAAAACTTCATCGGCGTGTGACGCGCACCTGAAGGCACCGCCCCCTGCGCGGACGCATCGTCCTCGGTCGTTTGCTCGACGATGAATTCCACCGTGCCCGCGCCCACGTAGCCGACGGCCTGCGCCGCACTCAACGCCGCGCGGCCCATCTGGCGGCGCAAGGTGTCGGACAGGCCCGGGGCCGGGGCTTCTTCCAGCACTTTCTGGTGCCGGCGCTGCACGGAGCAGTCGCGCTCGAACAGGTAGACCCCTTGACCCTGGGTGTCGGTGAAGACCTGGATCTCGATATGACGCGGGCGCAGCAAGTATTTTTCAATCAACACCGCGTCGTCGCCAAAACTGCGCGCCGCCTCGCGCCGGCAGGCCTCGAGCGCGGCGTCGAAATCCTGCGCGCGCTCGACCACCCGCATGCCCTTGCCGCCGCCACCGGCGCTGGCCTTGATCAGCACGGGGTAACCGATGGCCTCGGCCTCGCGCCGCAGCAGCTCGGGACTCTGGTCCGCGCCGTGGTAACCCGGCACCAGGGGCACGCCCGCCTGTTCCATCAGGCGCTTGGCCTCGGCCTTCAAGCCCATGGCCTGGATGGCCGAGGCCGGTGGGCCGATGAAGACCAGACCCGCGCCCGCGCACGCGCGCGCGAAGTCCTCGTTCTCGGACAAGAAGCCGTAACCCGGATGAACCGCCTCCGCCCCGGTGGCGCGCGCCGCCGCCAGGATGGCCTCGATGCGCAGGTAACTGTCTTGCGGCGCATTGCCGCCCGGCATGACGCTGATGGCCACAGCCTCGTCGCAGGCGCGCACATGCTTGGCATTCGCATCGGCGTCTGAGTACACGGCCACCGTGCGGATGCCCAGGCGCCGCGCGGTCGCGGCGACGCGGCAGGTGATTTCACCGCGGTTGGCGATGAGGATCTTTTTAAACATGCCGTGCCTCCATCACCCCAGCCAAGACGGCTTGCGTTTTTCCAGGAAGGCCAGCACGCCTTCGCGGCCTTCGCTGCTGGCGCGGATGTCGGCGATGCCTTCGACCGTCCAATCGATCAGGGTCTGATCAATGGGGCGACCCGCCACTTCGGCGATCAGCCGCTTGCACGCGCGCACGGCCGCCGGGCCGTTGGCACACAAGGCTTGGGCCAGTTCGTCCACCTTCGCGTCCAGCGCTGTTGCGCTGACCACTTCGTGCACCAGACCGATGCGGTGAGCCTCGGCGGCGTCGAAACGTTCGGCGGTGAGGAAGTAGCGCTGCGCCGCGCGCGCGCCCATGGCACGCAGCACATACGGGCTGATGGTCGCGGGCACCAGGCCGATGCGGGTTTCACTCAGGCAGTAAGCCGCCGTGTCCACGCTGATGGCGATGTCGCAGGCCGCGACCAGGCCCACGCCGCCCGCGTAGGCGTCGCCCTGCACGCGGGCGATGACGGGCTTGGGACATTCGGCGATGGTGCGCAGCATCTCCGCGAGGCGGGCCGCGTCGGCCAGGTTGTCCTCGTGCGTGTAGCCCGCCATGCGTTGCATCCAGCGCAGGTTGGCGCCAGCGCAGAAGGCCGGGCCGTGCGCGCCCAGCACCACGACACGCACCTCGCGCGCTTCGCTGGCGAGGGTGAAGGCGCGCGTGAGTCCGGTGACCAGGGTGTCGTCGAAGGCGTTGCGCGTCTCGGGCTGATTCAGCCAGATCCGCGCGACAGGACCTTGCAGGTCCACGTCGAGCGAGGTGAAGTCTTTCATGCCCTTGGCCTCCTGCATTGCCTTCTGCGTCGGATGTGCCCGCTCACATGCGGAACACGCCGAATTTCGGCTCGGGCACCGGTGCGTGCCGCGCCGCCGCCAGGCCCAGGGCCAGCACGCGCCGCGTGTCGGCCGGGTCGATGACGCCGTCGTCCCAGAGCCGCGCGGTCGCGTAATACGGGTGGACCTGCGCTTCGTACTGCGCCTGGATGGGGGCCTTGAAGGCGGCCTCCTCCTCGGCGCTCCACTGCCCGCCCTTGGCTTCGATGCCGTCGCGCTTGACGGTGGCCAGCACACTCGCGGCCTGTTCACCGCCCATGACGCCGATGCGCGCGTTGGGCCACATCCAGAGGAAGCGCGGCGAGAAGGCGCGCCCGCACATGCCGTAGTTGCCCGCGCCAAAACTGCCGCCGATGATGACCGTGAACTTGGGCACGTTGACGGTGGCCACCGCCGTCACCATCTTGGCGCCGTGGCGGGCGATGCCCTCGTTCTCGACTTTGCGGCCCACCATGAAACCGGTGATGTTTTGCAGGAAGACCAGGGGCACCTTGCGCTGGCCACAGAGTTCGATGAAGTGCGCGCCCTTCTGCGCGCTTTCGCTGAACAGGATGCCGTTGTTCGCCACGATGCCCACCGGCATGCCCTCGATGTGGGCGAAGCCGCAGACCAGGGTGGCGCCGAAGCGGGCCTTGAACTCATGGAACTCAGAACCGTCGACGATGCGGGCGATGACCTCGCGCACGTCGAAGGGCTTGCGGCTTTGCCGGCCTGCTTCGTCCATCGGAATGAGGCCATGCAGTTCCTCGGCGGCATAGGCGGGAGACTGGGGCGGAATGTCGGCATGGGCGATCGGCACCTCGCGCGCGACGTTCAGGTTCGCCACGGCCTGCTGCGCCAGGGCCAGAGCGTGCAGATCGTCACGCGCCAGATGATCCGCCACGCCCGACAGCCGCGTGTGCACGTCGCCACCGCCCAGGTCTTCGGCGCTGACCACCTCGCCGGTGGCCGCCTTCACCAAGGGCGGGCCGCCCAGGAAGATGGTGCCCTGCCCCTGCACGATGATGGACTCGTCACTCATGGCCGGCACGTAGGCGCCGCCCGCCGTGCAACTGCCCATGACCACGGCGATCTGCGCGATGCCTTGCGCGGACATCTGGGCCTGGTTGTAGAAGATGCGCCCGAAATGGTCGCGGTCGGGAAACACCTCGTCCTGGTTGGGCAGGTTGGCCCCGCCCGAATCGACCAGGTAGATGCAGGGCAGGCGGTTGACCTCGGCGATCTCCTGCGCGCGCAGGTGCTTCTTGACCGTCATCGGGTAATAGGTGCCGCCCTTCACCGTGGCGTCGTTGCAGACGACCATGCAGTCCACGCCGCTCACGCGGCCGATGCCCACGATCAGGCCCGCGCCGGGCGCTTCGTCGCCGTACATCGCATGCGCGGCCAGCGGCGCGATTTCCAGAAAGGGCGAGCCCGGATCCAGCAGTTGCAACACGCGCTCGCGCGGCAGCAGCTTGCCGCGCGCGACATGCTTGGCACGAGCGGCTTCACCACCGCCCTGCTCGACGCGGGCGAACTGCGCGCGCAGGTCCTCCACCAGGGCGCGCATGGCGGCGGCGTTGGCTTGAAAGGATTCCGAGCGCGGGTTGAGTTGGGAATGGAGCTTGCTCATGGCGACCGGTGTGTGCAATCGGTGATCCGTGCTGCCCTGGCCCTGCGGGGGTCAGGCGGTTTCGGCGTACAGCTCGCGACCGATCAGCATGCGGCGGATTTCCGACGTGCCCGCGCCGATCTCGTAGAGCTTGGCGTCGCGCCACAGGCGCTCGACCGGGAAGTCGCGGGTGTAGCCCACGCCGCCCAAGGCCTGGATGGCCTCGCCCGCCATCCACGTCGCTTTCTCGGCGGCGTAGAGGATGGCGCCCGCCGCGTCCTTGCGCAAGGTGCGCGCGTGCGCGGCACTGTCGCAGGCGCGGCCCACGGCATAGACGTAGGCGCGGCAGGCTTGCCAGGTGCTGTACATGTCGGCCAGCTTGCCCTGCATGAGCTGGAACTCGCCGATGCTCTGGCCGAACTGCTGGCGCTCGTGCACATAGGGCAGCACCGCGTCCATGCAGGCGGCCATGATGCCCAGCGGCCCGCCGCTGAGCACGGCGCGCTCGTAGTCCAGGCCGCTCATCAGCACCTTGGCGCCATGGCCCACGCCGCCCAGCACATTGGCCTCGGGCACCTCGCAGTGGTCGAAAAAAAGCGGGTAGGTGTTGCTGCCGCGCATGCCCAGCTTGTCCAGCTTGGCGCCGTGCGTGAAGCCGGGCCAGCCCTTTTCCACGATGAAGGCGGTCATGCCGCGGGCGCCCCCGCCTGCCGCCCGGCCGCCCGAAGGCGGGCGAGCCCCCTCGGGGGGCAGCGCAGCGTGGGGGCTTCCATCGTCAGCATCGGTTTTTGCGTAGACCACCAGCACGTCGGCATCCCCGCCATTGGTGATCCACATCTTGCCGCCGCTGAGCAGGTAAAAACCGTTCTTCGGTTCGGCCTTGAGCTTCATGCTGACCACGTCACTGCCCGCGTTGGGTTCGCTCATGGCCAGCGCGCCGACATGCTCGCCGCTGACCAGTTTGGGCAGGTACTTTTTCTTCTGCGCCTCGCTGCCATTGCGGTGGATCTGGTTGACGCAGAGGTTGGAATGCGCGCCGTAGGACAGCCCCACGGAAGCCGAGGCGCGCGAAACTTCCTCCATGGCGATGATGTGGGCGAGGTAGCCGAGGTCGACCCCGCCGTATTCCTCGGCCACCGTCATGCCGTGCAGACCGATGCCGCCGAGCCGCGCCCAAAGCTCGCGCGGGAAGTGGTTGTCGCGGTCGATGGCCGCGGCGCACGGCGCGATCTCCTCGGCGCAGAAGTCGGCCACCGCCTCGCGCAGTTCGTTCAAGGTGTCGCCCAGGCCGAAGTCCAGGCCGGGCAATGGGCGTGCGGGCATGCGCTTGTCTCCTTGGCCCGGGCCCTGCGCGCAGGGCCCGGCGGGTCTTGTGTGTTTTTCTCAGCGTCGGCGAAACGCCTGTTGCTGGCACCGCAGCTTAGGCGCTCAGGCGGCGCATTTGGTGCCAGAATGGTTGCAAATTGCGCCACTGCATTGAATCCAGGGTAAGCCCCAGGGGCGACGCTGGTGCGAGCTCTGGTTCAAGTTCTGGGCGGGTGCGGGAGCTGGATCGGCTCGGTCTTGTCGCCCGAGCAGGTGCCGCCCTTATGCCGCCCCTAAGCAGCCCTTATGCCGCTCTTGTGCTGCCCCCAGCGACCGGTGCACCTTGAGCTTCCACCACGCCTTTTGCTGTGTTCATGTCCAGCCCCGCCGCCCTGCCGACCCCACCCGCCCAGTCGATTCGACGGGCGAGCCCACCCGCACGCGCCACGCGCCCCGCCACGCCCATGGGTTTTGTGCGGGCCATCGTGCAGGCCTACACCGACCGCGACCTGGACCCGTCGGCTGCGCTGCAAACGGCACAAATTACGCCAACAGAACTGGCGCGGGCGGACGCTCGGGTCAGCGCCGCCCAATTCGAAGCCCTGAACGCGCACGCCATGCAGGAGCTGGACGACGAGGCGCTGGGTTGGTTCAGTCGCCCGCTGCCCTGGGGCAGCTACGGAATGCTCTGCCGCGCCTCGATCACCGCGCCCGACCTGGGCGTGGCCCTCAAGCGCTGGTGCCGCCACCACCGCCTGCTGGTGGATGACATCGCCCTGCGGCTGGAAGTGAGCCAGGGCCTGGCCTCGGTCTGGGTCGAGGAGCGGCACCCCGGCGTGTTTCCCGAGCCCGCCCTGCGCGAGTTTTGTCTGGTGTCCACGCTGCGCTTTCTGCACGGTTACGCAAGCTGGGCCATCGACTCACGCCTGGCCCTGCGCGCGGCGCTCTTCCCCTATGCCGCGCCAGCGCATGCCGATGTGTACCCGCTGATGTTTCCCGGACCCGCGCAGTTCGACACGCCCCAGGCGCGGGTGACTCAGGCCGGCTTGTGCTTCGACGCCAGCTACCTGGCCCTGCCCCTGCGGCGCGACGAGAACGCGCTGCGTGCCATGCTGCAGCGCGCCCTGCCGCTGACGGTGCGCCCCTATCGGCGCGACCGCCTGCTGGGCCAACAGGTGCGCGAAGCGCTGCGCGCGCCGCCCGCCAAGCCTCTCGGGGGAGCGAGCGCGGGCATCGACTCCGCGCATACCGCGCACGCGCTGGCGGCGAGGCTGCACATCTCCGCGCGCACCCTGCACCGGCAACTGCAAGCCGAGGGCCTGACGCTGCAAACGCTCAAAGACGAGGCCCGCCGCAGCCAGGCCGAGGACCTGTTGCGGCGCACGCAGCGCGCCATCAAGCAGGTGGCGCTGGCGACGGGCTTTCGCAACGAAAAGAGCTTTGCCCGCGCCTTCCGCGCCTGGACGGGCCAGAGTCCCTCGGAGTTCCGGCGGCAGGCGCAGCCAGATCGATGACGACTTGAGCCTGGGCGTGGACGTATCAGTCCGCGCGCGCCACGGGAATGTAGATCTCCCCGCCCTGGCGACGGAACTCGGCCGATTTCTGGGCCATGCCCGCGCCCAGCGCCTCGCCGTCGCTCACGCCCTGTGTCTTGGCGAACTCACGCACCTCCTGCGTGATCTTCATCGAGCAGAACTTCGGTCCGCACATGGAGCAGAAATGCGCCACCTTGGCCGCGTCCTTGGGGAGCGTTTCGTCGTGGAATTTCTGCGCGGTGTCCGGGTCCAGCGAGAGGTTGAACTGGTCCATCCAGCGGAACTCGAAGCGCGCCTTGGACAGCGCGTCATCGCGCGCCCGCGCACCGGGATGGCCCTTGGCCACGTCGGCCGCGTGGGCGGCGATTTTGTAAGTGATGAGGCCGGTCTTCACGTCCTCGCGGTCGGGCAGGCCCAGGTGTTCCTTGGGCGTGACGTAGCACAGCATGGCCGTGCCGAACCAGCCGATCATGGCCGCGCCGATGCCGCTGGTGATGTGGTCGTAGCCCGGCGCGATGTCCGTGGTCAAGGGCCCGAGCGTGTAGAAGGGCGCCTCGCCGCAGTGCTTCAATTGCTCCGTCATGTTGGCTTGCACCAGGTGCATGGGCACGTGGCCGGGGCCTTCAATCATGGTTTGCACGTCGTGCTTCCAGGCGATCTGCGTCAGCTCGCCGAGGGTGCGCAGCTCGGCGAACTGGGCTTCGTCGTTGGCGTCCGCGCCGCTGCCGGGGCGCAGACCGTCGCCGAGCGAGAAGCTCACGTCGTAGGCCTTCATGATGTCGCAGATCTCTTCGAAGCGCGTGTAGAGAAAACTCTCCTGGTGGTGCGCGATGCACCACTTGGCCATGATGGAGCCGCCCCGCGAGACGATGCCCGTGACGCGGTTGGCCGTCAGGTGGATGAAGGGCAGGCGCACGCCCGCGTGGATGGTGAAGTAGTCCACGCCTTGCTCGGCCTGCTCGATCAGCGTGTCGCGGAAGATCTCCCACGTCAGGTCTTCGGCCACGCCGCCCACTTTCTCCAGCGCCTGGTAAATCGGCACGGTGCCGATGGGCACGGGCGAGTTGCGCACGATCCAGTCGCGCGTGGTGTGGATGTACTGGCCGGTGGAGAGGTCCATCACCGTGTCCGCGCCCCAGCGCGTGGCCCAGACCAGCTTTTCCACCTCTTCCTCGATGCTGGAGGTGACGGCCGAGTTGCCGATGTTGGCGTTGACCTTGACCAGGAAATTGCGCCCGATGGCCATGGGCTCCAGCTCGGGGTGGTTGATGTTGGCCGGGATGATGGCGCGCCCGCGCGCCACTTCATCCCGCACGAACTCGGGCGTCACCACCTGCGGAATGCTGGCGCCGAAGCTGTGGCCACCCAGCCGCTGTTCGCGCGCAGCGTCAGCCATGTAGGCGCGTGTCCATTCGAGGCGCTGGTTCTCGCGCAACGCGACGAACTCCATCTCGGGCGTGACGATGCCGCGCCGGGCGTAGTGCATCTGGGTGACGTTGGTGCCCCTCTTCGCCCCGGACAATGACGCCGCGCGAGCGCGTCGGGGCGCACGCTGCAAACCTGCGGCCTCAGCCCGCAGCGCGGCCAGGGCATCGGTCTCGCCGCGCTTGAGGCCATCGTCCAAGGCGTAGGGCACGCGGCCCGTGTAGGCCTCGGTGTCACCGCGCTCGGTGATCCAGCGCTCGCGCAGCGCGGGCAGGCCCTTGCGCACGTCGATGGCGGCTTGCGGGTCCGTGTAGGGCCCCGAGGTGTCGTAGACCGTGACGCGCTCGCCATTGCTCAGCGCGATCTCGCGCAGCGGCACGCGCAGGTCCGGCCGCGAACCGGTGAGCCAGGTCTTGCGCGAGGCCGGCAAGGGCGCGCGCGTGAGGGTGAGGAATTGATCGAGGCGATCCGGTGCGTTCATCAGTCAGTCTCCGTGCAAGTTGAGGAATTGCTCGGAGAAGACGACTTGCAAAGACGGTTCACTGAACGCGAACCATGGACGGCTGGGAAGTTCCCCAGGCCAGCAAGGCGGGACAGACCGGCAGCGGTTGCCACGAGTGCTCGCGGGACGAAAAACACGAGCACGCAGGCTGCTGAGTCAGGCTCTTCTTACGCCGGTACAAACCGGATCAAGTTCGCGGGTTCGGATTACCGTCTCAGCAGGTCAGGCCTGCACCCCGGGCAGCGGCGACTGTACAGGAACTCGGCGCCGATGAGAACCGGCATGCTGAACCCGCCTGCGGGAGCGCCGAGCCTTGACCGCAGGGCGAATGGCGACTCAGCCCCGCGGCATCACCGCCACGGCTGCCAGGGCCTGGCGGTAGGTCTCTTCCAGCGTCTCGGTGCTGTCGACGTTGATCTTCAGGTCTTGCAAGAGGCCGTCGTGCAGGCCGAACACCCAGCCGTGCAGGGTGACCTTCTGCCCGCGCGACCAGGCGTCGAGCATGACGGTGGTCTGGGCCACGTTCACGACCTGCTCGATGGCGTTGAGTTCCACCAAGGCGTCATGGCGGTACTTCTCCGGCAGGCTGTCGAGCAGGGCGCGGTGACGGTCACGCACGTCCATGATGTGGCGCAGCCAGTTGTCGGCCAGGCCGATGCGCGCGCCTTCCAGCGCGGCCTGCACGCCGCTACAGCCGTAGTGGCCCACGACCATGATGTGCTCGACCTTGAGGCGCTCCACCGCGAACTGCACGGTGGACAGCACGTTGAGGTCCGACGGCACGACGATGTTGGCCACGTTGCGGTGCACGAAGACTTCACCCGGGTCCAGGCCGGTGATCTGGTTGGCGGGCACGCGGCTGTCGGAACAGCCGATCCACATGTACTTGGGCTGCTGCTGCGCGCGCAGGGCGCTGAAGAAGCCGGGGCGCTCGCGTTCCATCTGCGCGGCCCAGGCGCGGTTGTGGGCGAAGAGGTCTGCAGGGGTTTTGCTCATCCGCGCATTCTCCCCGATGCGCCTGAGACCGGCTCTTGCGCCCAGACGACACGCCTTGGCGGCACGGCGCGAACGGCACCCGCTGCATACAATGGTCCGATCCCCGACCCCACTGGCTGCGCATGAACGAACTCGAACGCGAATTGCATTACCCACTCGGAGACACCCTGCCCGTGGCGGGCGGCGCGCTGGAGATCGCGCCGGGTGTGCGCTGGATACGCATGGCCCTGCCCTTCGCGCTGGACCACATCAACCTCTGGCTGCTGCGCGACGAGATGGAAGGCCCCAACGGCCCGTTGCAAGGCTGGACGGTGGTGGACTGTTGCGTCAGCCGCGACGAGTCCAAGGCCTTGTGGGAACAAATCTTCGTCGACGCACTCGATGGCCTCCCCATCCTGCGCGTGATCGTCACCCACATGCACCCCGACCACGTGGGGCTGGCGCATTGGCTTTGCGCGCGCTGGAGCACGCCTGATCGTCCTTGCCGCCTGTGGATGAGCGCGACCGACTATTACCTCGCGCGCATCGGTTCGGCCGGCAGCAATGGCTTCGGCGGCGAGGGCGCGGCCCAGTTCTTCGCCGCCCATGGCCTGCGCGACCCGGAGTCCATGGACAAGGTGCGCGAACGTGCCCTGTACTACCCCAGCCTGGTGCCCGCCGTGCCGACGCAATTCGTGCGCCTGATGGACGGCGACCTGGTGCGCATCGGCGCGCAGCAATGGCGCTGCATCAGCGGCCATGGGCACGCGCCCGAACACATCGCGCTCTACAACGAGGCGCAGGGGCTGCTGATCGGCGGGGACATGATGCTGCCGCGCATTTCCAGCAACATCAGCGTGTTCGAGTCCGAGCCGGAATCCAATCCCTTGAAGCAGTTCCTGCAATCCATCGACAAGTTCCAGTGCCTGCCCACGGCCACGCTCACCCTGCCCTCGCACGGCAAGCCCTTCACCGGCCTGCACAAGCGCATCCGCCAGTTGCACGACCACCACCGCGAGCGCTTGGCCGAAGTCATGGCGGCCTGCGCCGAGCGCCCGCAGTGCGCGGCCGACATCCTGCCGGTGATGTTCAAGCGCAAGCTGGACCTGCACCAAACCACCTTCGCCATGGGTGAGGCCATCGCCCACCTGCACGCGCTCTGGTTCGAGGGAAAAGTGCGGCGCACGCGGGACGAGGACGGGGTGTACCGCTTCCGCGGCTGAACGCACTCGGGCGCCATCGCCCGCACGCACTCCCTGTGCCGGAGCGATACAGTCCCGCGGCGGCCGTCTAGAAAACAGTACAAAAGCTGTATTTTAGAAAAACAATCTATTGGCTGTAAATCAAAATAACATGCTATAAAGCGTAAACATAATATACAACCAATAGATTGTATGAATGACTACCCGGTTCGCACCCCCGACCAGCTGCCCACCCTGCTCCAGGCCTTCCGCAAGCAGGCCGGCCTGACACAAAACGAGGCCGCACTGCGCCTGGGCGTGACGCAGCAGACCTACTCGGCGCTGGAACGCAATGCCGAAACAGTCGGCACGGGCCGGCTGCTGAAGCTGCTGAACATCCTGGGTGTGGAACTGGTGCTGCGCCCGATCACGCCACAGCCCCCCGCCGCAGGCGACGACCGCCGCCACCCGGTCTGGTGAGCCATGGGACGGCTCTCCCACACCCGCAAGCTCGGGCTCTGGATGAACGGCGCCTTCGTCGGCAGCTGGAGCCAAGCCCCGAACTCGCCCGACACGCTGCAGTACGACCTGGCCTGGATCCAATCCGAAGCGGGCCGACCTCTGTCGCTCTCCTTGCCCTTCACGCCGGGCAACCGGCCGCATCGCGGCGACGCGGTGCGGGCCTATTTCGAGAACCTGCTGCCCGACAGCAAGACCATCCGCGACCGGATCGCGCGGCGCTACCAGGCCGGCTCCGCCGAAGCCTTTGCCCTGCTGGCGCAGATCGGGCGCGACTGCGTGGGCGCCCTGCAGCTCTATCCCGACGGCATGGCGCCCGCCGGGCCCGACACGGTGCAGGCCAGCCCCTTGAGCGAATCGGACGTGGCCCAGGTGCTGCGCGGCACCGTGGCGCCAACGATCGCCACGGAACTCCCCGACGACGACTTCCGCATCTCCATCGCCGGTGCGCAGGAAAAGACCGCGCTGCTGCGCGTCGACGGCCAGTGGTGCCGCCCCCATGGCAGCACGCCCACCACGCACATCTTCAAGCTGCCCATGGGCCTCGTGGGCAACCAACGCTACGACCTCAGCCATTCCGTGGAGAACGAATGGCTCTGCGCGCTGATCCTGCGGACCTACGGCTTGCCGGTGGCGAACTGCGAGGCGCTGCAGTTCGAGGACATGAAGGCCTTGGTGGTCGAACGCTTCGACCGCCGCTGGTGGGGCGAGGAAGGCCAGCGGCAGTTGATTCGCCTGCCGCAGGAAGACCTGTGCCAGGCCACCGGGACCCCGCCTCACCTCAAATATGAAACCGACGGCGGACCCGGCATCGACACCCTGCTGCGCCTGCTCAACGGCTCGACGCAACGCGAGGTCGACCGGCGCACCTTCTTCCAAGCCCAGGTGCTGTTCTGGATGCTGAGCGCGACCGACGGCCACGCCAAGAACTTCAGCCTCTTCCTGCGCGCGGGCGGACGGTACGAACTCACGCCCTTGTACGACGTGCTCTCGGCCTACCCCTTCCTCGGCGAAGGCCCCGGCAAGCTCTCACCCCACAAGGCCCGGCTGGCCATGGCGGTGCGGACGAAAAACGCGCACTGGAAAATCCGCGAGATCTTGCGCCGGCATTGGGTGGACCTGGGCGAGGCCCAGGGCGTGCTCAGCGCCGACGGCCGCCCGGCGTCGCAGTTGATTGACGACCTCGTGGCACGCACGCCCCAGGTCGTGGCGACCGTGCGCGGTCAACTTCCGCGGGGCTTTCCGCCGCAGGTGGCGGACAGCATTTTGGAGGGCTTGATGGAAGCGGCGCAGAAGCTGGCGGGGTGAGTGCGGGTGAGGGCTCGGACGACGGGGACGCCGAAGAAGACGATCAGTTCAAAACAGTCCGCCCCTGCCCCGGAGACTCACAATGTGCTGGCGGAAGAAGAGTGCGAAGAGGCAGGCACCGCAGCACCGCCCCACGACGCCAGCAGGTAATCGGCCAACTGGTCCGCGACATCGTTGTCAAAGCTCATCAGCAACTCCGGCGCCTGGGCTTCGGCGGCGGATTTCAGAACGCCCGCCAAGCTTTCTCGTTGTGCCTCGGTCACCGCATGGTGGTGCCGCTTGGCCAGGCTGGCCACGGTGGCGTCGCGCAGACGGTCCGAGCCGAGCACGTGCCAGGCATAGTCAATCTCATACCGTTCAAACGCGTCCTTGAGACTTTCACCGTTCTGCTTGGCTTCCTGCGCGAAGTGGTGCAGCGTGCGGGTGCTCAGGGTGCTCATGACATAGGCCATGGACGCGTCATGATCGGTCGCGGATTTATCGAGGTTCATGGAGAACTCCTGGTGAGATGGCGCGTGAGCACCAAACGCATCGGCACTCCACCGCGTGGGCGAGTTGCTGACTGACGCGTGACAGTGATCCAGCCACGAGCGCCACCAAGGTGGCGGCCAGTGCCTGGCACGAAAACGGCGCTGGGCCGAACGGGGAAATCGCCACCGGGGCTGCCTCGGGTGCGGTTCAAGGCGCCGAGCGGGATGGCGTGAAAAACAAAAAGCCATCCCAGAGCAGGGATGGCTTTTTTTGAAGAGATTCTGGTGGCCTGGGGCGGAATCGAACCACCGACACGCGGATTTTCAATCCGCTGCTCTACCAACTGAGCTACCGGGCCGTGAGCCGCAGATTATAGCAGCAAAGTCGGACCGAACTTTCAGAAACCGGAGGGCGGGCCTTGGAGGCTGTCGAGGCCTTCGTCGCGTCCGTCCTCGCCACTCGCTGCCACGGGTGCGGAGCGCTTGCCGCGGCCCAGGTCCACGCCGAGCTGCTTGAGCTTGCGGTAGAGGTGGGTGCGCTCCAGGCCGGTTTTTTCGGCGACGCGGGTCATGGAGCCGTTCTCGTGCGCGAGGTGGTATTCGAAGTAGGCTTTCTCGAAGTCGTCGCGCGCTTCGCGCAAGGGCTTGTCGAGCTGGAAGTGCTGCTTGGCCGGAGGACCGGGATCGACAGGAACCAGCACCGGAGATTCCGCGGGCACGGCGCCTGTGAACGAGACCGGCGCCCCCATCACGGAACGTGGCGCGGGCGCGGCGGAGGCGGGGGACGCGGGCGTGCCACTGTTGCGCGCCAGGCCCTGCTCCACGGCCTTGAGCAGTTTTTGCAGGGTGATGGGTTTTTCGAGGAACGCCTGCGCGCCGATCTTGGTGGCGGCGACCGCCGTCTCGATGGTGGCGTGCCCGCTCATCATGATGACGGGCATGGTCAGCAGGCCGGCGGCGGACCATTCCTTGAGCAGGGTCACGCCATCGGTGTCGGGCATCCAGATGTCGAGCAGCACGAGGTCGGGGCGTTCGCGCTGACGGGCCTCGCGCGCCTGCGCCGCGTTCTCGGCCAACTCAACCGCATGGCCCTCATCGTTGAGGATTTCCGAGAGCAGATCGCGGATGCCGAGTTCATCATCGACGACCAGAATGTTTGCCATGGTGTGAACGCAGTGATCTCGAAACGATGGGTAAGGCGCGGCAGGAGGAGTTGACTTCAGGTCGCCACGGCGGGCGACTCCACGGTGAATGATAACGACACTTGCGCGCCGATCACTTGATCCTCGGCAACACGGTTGGAAAGATCGATGCGCGCGCGGTGATCGTCCATGATCTTCTTGACCACGGCCAGCCCCAAGCCGGTGCCCTTGGCCTTGGTGGTGACGTAGGGCTCGAAGGCACGCTTGAGGATGGCGTCCGGAAAACCCGTGCCCCAGTCCAGCACCGACAGGCGCACCCGGCCGCGCGCGGGGTTCCACTGGGTGCGCACGAGCACGGCGAATTCCGGGCCGCTGCGCCCGGCAGTTTCCGTGGCGTCCTGGGCGTTCTGCAGCAGGTTGTGCAGCACTTGGCGAAGTTGCTGGGCGTCACCCCGGATGAGTGGACAGGCGGGGTCCAGCTCGGTGCGCATCAGCACATGCGGCGACGGCGTCGGACCGGCCAGCAGCGAGAGCTGCGGCGAGGGCTGGGCATCACCGAGGTAGAGCTGCAGCACATCCTGCACCAAGGCATTCAGGTCCAGCGGCTTCAGCTCGGCCGCGGGCAAGCGCGCGTAGTCGCGGAACTCATTCACCAGGCGCTTCATGGCATCCACCTGGTCCACGATGGTCTTGACGGACTTGGTGACCACGGCCTGCTCGGCGGGCTCGACCTTGCCCGTGAGTTTTTTCTCCAGCCGCTCGGCGGAGAGCTGGATGGGCGTCAGCGGGTTCTTGATCTCATGCGCCAGGCGGCGCGCGACCTCGCCCCAAGCCTGGGCACGCTGGGCCGAGACGATGTCGGAGATGTCATCGAACACCAGCAGCCACAGGCTGCGGCCCTGCACGCCGCCGGGCAGTTCAGCACCGCGCACCACGAGGGTGAGCACATCGCGGTCTTTGGTGCCCATCAGGTCAGCGATCTCGGAGGCGCGCTCGTCCGAGCGCAGCAAGCCCAACTCGATGGACTGCTGCCAATGATCGAGTGAGCGCTCGCCCTGCTCCGCGCGCTCGGCGACGAAATGTTCAAACTGCAACCGGACCTGGCGCGCGAAGTCTTCCAGCCCCGCGATCTCCGGCAAGCGGCGGCCCACCCACGGATCCACCGGCGTGCGCAAGGCGCCGCGCAGGATCAGCTCCGCCCCTGGGTTGACGGACTGGATCACGCCCTGCGCGTCCAGCACCATGACGCCAGCCGTCAGGTTGTCCAGGATGGTCTGCAAATTCTCGCGCGCGGCGCTGACTTGGCCCATGCTGGCCTCGACCGCTCGTCGAGCGTCCGCGAGCTGCTGGGTCATGTCGGCGAACGAACGGGTCAATCCGCCCAGCTCGTCGCGGCCTTGCAGCGCCGCTTTGGGGGTGAGGTCACCGGCCGCCACCTGGCGCACGCCCTCGGCCAGCAGCAACAAGGGCTGGGTGATCTGGTTGCCCAGGGCCACGGCCAAGAGCACGGCACCGAAGATGGCGAGGAAGAGGCTGAGCGTCAACGTGCCGATGTACATGCGGCGCAGCCCTTGGCGGGCCAGCGAACGCTCCTGGTATTCATTGCGGGCCGCGGACACCGCCAGGGCGTTGGTCACCAGGCTTTCGGAGAGTGTCTGCGTCAGCTCCAGATAGCGTGGCTCATCCAAGGCGCCCAGGCTCATGCTGCGGCTAGGCACGTTCGGCATGCTCACCAGCGCTTGAATGCGGGCCGGCGCGGGGGCCAAGGCGTTGGCATCCTCGAGGCCCTCAATCCAAGTCACCACCTGCTGGCGGCGCGCACGCTCCAACTGCGTGGTGGCGGGCCGTTCCGTGTGCAAGGCGAAGCGTGAATCCCCGGCGCTGGCCAGCATGCGCAGGGACGCCCCCTGGGCACGCCAGAGCACGGCGTCGTGCACCTCCAGCTGATCGCGCAGACGCTCCAGCATCAGTCCCGCCTCCACGTCGGAGACATCCTGCAACTGGCCCGCCGCCAGCCTGGCCTTGGCGGCCAGATCGTTGGACAGCGAATCCAGCGTCGCGCGGCCCAGGTTCAGGCCGGCCTCCAACGCGCCTTCCACCTGCACGTCGAACCAGCTTTCAATGGAGCGCGCGACGAACTGGTAGGACACCACGTAGATCAGCAAACCAGGCACAAACCCAGCCAGGGCAAATACCAGCGACAGCCGCAGCAGCAGACGGCTGCCGAAGCGACGTTCGCGCAGGTGGCGCAGCAAACGCACCGCCACCCAGCCGATGGCGATGAACAGCGCGACGGCCACCACGACGTTGAGCGCGAACAGGCGACCATAGTGGCGTTCGTACAGTTCGTGCTTGCCGGTGGCCTGGGTCAGCAAGAACAGCAGCACCAGACTGAGTGCCACCACGATGGTGAGCAGTACCAGCAGGACCAGCCGCAGTGAGCCCGGAGAACGGGCCACGGCGGAGAGGCGGGGCAGCAAGGGTTTCACACCGACACCTTGGCGGTCAATCCAGGCGCTCGACGGTGAAAGTACGCTGGCGGTTCAGGTCCAACTCCCAGCCGTCATCGCCCAAGGCGCCGATCTGCAAGGGGCGCGGCAGTTTGTCGGTGTCGAGATGAAAGTGGAACTCGATGCGGTGGTCGTCTTCGGCTTCCAACGCGGACCAATCGGCGACCCGCCATTGCGTGATGTGCTGAATGACGGTCAGGGCCTCGTCCAGGCTGTCAAAGGTTTGGGCCAGTGCGGCGTTGCCGGCCCGCGCTGACGATGCTGCGCCCACGCTGAGGCGCCAGCGCTGCGTGAGCGGCTGGTAGACCAGACGCCATTGCCGCTGCGCGCGGCTGACGCGACTGTCCAGCCACCACCAGCGCTCGCGGTAGATCTCGACCTCGGCCGTGAAGATCACGGACAGTCCTTTGTACAAAGCATCGCGCACCGGCTCAGGCAAATCGAAGCGCAGGCGGACACCCAACTCCAAGGCGTCCCCCTGGCGGCGCAGTTGCAAGGCACTCACCGTGGGCGCCTGGGAGGTACGGGCCACCCCAGGCAATGAGGGCGCAGTGAGCGCGGGCGCAGGAGGCGGGACTGGCGCGGGGACGGAATTGGTCACCGCTTCGACGGCAGCCTGGTCTTCGGCCGTGCCGGGCACGGCCTGCGCTGCCTGGGCAGCCGGGGTTTGCGCCCACCCCAGCACCACGAGCGGGAAGGCAACGCCCCAAATCAGGGCATGCCGCAGCCGAGCCGAGACGTCAGCCCCCCTCTTTTGACAACAGCGCGTAATAAAAGCCATCGTGCCCACGGATGGCATTGTCCGTGAGCGCCTCGGATTGAATCGCTGAATGAGGCCATAAATGCCCCGGAGCGGGTCGCAAGGACGCCTCTTTGTTGTGCGCAAGAAACGCCAGCACCTGTTCTTCCCCCTCCGCTTTGAAAACGGAACAGGTGCAGTAGAGCATCCGACCGCCCGGGAGCAGGCGCGGCCAGAGGGCCGCCAGCAGCCGCGCCTGCTGGCGGGCCAGGTTGGCGATGTCGCTTTCCCGGCGCAACCAGCGCACGTCCGGGTGCCGCCGCACGATGCCCGAGGCGGTGCAAGGCGCGTCGAGCAGGATGGCGTCGAAGCGGAGGTCATCCCCCAACCCCGCCGCGCGCCAAGCGGCGGCTTGGCCCGCGTCGGCCGCGACCACCTGGGCGCGCAAGCCCAGGCGTTGCAGGTTCTCGTCGATGCGCCGGCAGCGTTCGGCGTCCACGTCCAGCGCGATCACCTCCGCGTCCAGGCCGCGCGCGGCGATCAGCTCCAGCAGATGCGCTGTCTTGCCGCCCGGAGCGGCACACGCGTCCAGCACACGGATGGGGCGGCCGGGGGTCCGCGCGGCTGGCAGGTCATCCAGCAACAGGGGGGCCGCCAGTTGGGCTGCTGCGTCTTGCACGGACACGCGACCTTGGGCAAAGCCGGGAATGCGGTGGACCGGCAGGGGCTGCTCCAGCGTCACGCCTTGCGCGCCATTGCGCCAAGCGGCCAGGCCGGCCACCTGCAGGTCGGCGAGGTAGGTCTCCACCGGGCCTTGCGCGAGGTTGACGCGCAGGGTCAGCGGGGGTGGGTTGTTGTTGGCGTCCAGCACGGCCTGCCAATGCGCGGGCGCCTCCTGCCGCAGACGCTCGATCCACCAGCGCGGGTGGTTCCACCGCGCCACGAGGGCGGTGGCCGGGTCTTCGTCGATGTCGGCCAGCAGGTCCACGCGCTCGCGCAGGAAGCGGCGCAGGCAGGCATTGAGGAAGCCCGCGCTGTTGCTGACGGAGCGCGAGCCATGGCGCTTGGCCGCCTCCACCGCCTGGTTGACCAAGGTGTGGGCGTCGTAGTCCTGTGCCTGCGTGCTGGCCAGCGCCAGGGCCAAGCACAGCAAGGCGTCCACCGCGGGCACGGGCTTGCGCGGGGCGAGCAGGGCCCGCAGCGCTTCGGCACGGCCCAGACCGCGCAGCGCGGCGTAAGCCAGGGCCTGCACGCCGGGGCGCAGGCCGGCGGCCACGGCCTCGATCGCGTCACTGGCGGAACGGCCCGCGCGCACGGCGGCCAGCACCTGGGCCGCCGCCTGCAGCTGCTGCCACAGCTCGGGCGCGCGCGCGGAAGCGGAGGGAACGGGAGGGGAAACGTCAGCGGTCATGCGGCACAAAGAAAAACGCCCCAAGGCGCGAGCCTTGGGGCATGGGCAGGGACCACGGCAACGCAGTGGTCACGCAGCGGCGATCACTCGCCTTGCTCGGCGGCCGTGGTCGCGGCGCCTTCGCTGCTGGCCTGAGCGGCTGCCAGCTCGACCGCTTCGGCATCGGCGATGGCGCGGCGCTCGGACTCGTCCATGGCCTCGCGGACCTTGCGGGCCTCGTGGTAGGCCATGCCGGTGCCCGCGGGGATCAGGCGACCGACGATGACGTTTTCCTTGAGACCGCGCAGCTCGTCGCGCTTGCCCATGATGGCGGCTTCGGTCAGCACGCGCGTGGTTTCCTGGAAGGAAGCCGCGGAGATGAACGAATCCGTCGACAGCGAGGCCTTGGTGATGCCCAGCAGCAGGTTGGTGTAGCTCGCGGGGATCTTGCCGTCCTTGCGCAGCGCGTCGTTGGTGTTGAGGATCTCCGAACGCTCGACCTGCTCCCCCTGGATGTAGTTGGAGTCGCCGGAGTTCTCGACCACGACGCGGCGCAGCATCTGGCGCACGATCACTTCGATGTGCTTGTCGTTGATCTTCACGCCCTGCAGACGGTAGACGTCCTGCACTTCGTCAACGATGTAGCGCGACAGCTCCTCGATGCCCAGCAGGCGCAGGATGTCCTGCGGATCGGCCGGACCGTCGACGATGCTTTCGCCCTTGTTGACCACCTGGCCTTCGTGCACCAGGATGTTCTTTTCCTTGGGCACGAGTTCTTCCCAGACCTTGCCTTCGGGATCGGTGATCTGCAGGCGCACCTTGCCCTTGGTTTCCTTGCCGAAGGAGACCGTGCCGGTCTGCTCGGCCAGCACGCCCTTGTCCTTGGGCGAACGGGCTTCGAAGAGCTCGGCCACGCGCGGCAGACCGCCCGTGATGTCGCGGGTCTTCTGGCCTTCAACCGGGATACGGGCCAGCACTTCGCCGGGGCCCACGTCCTGGCCGTCGCGCACCTGGATCAGCGCGCCGATCTGGAAGCCAATGGTCACGGAGTGGTCGGTGCCCGGAATCTTGACTTCCGAGCCCGAGGCGTCGAGCAGCTTGACCTGCGGGCGCACGACCTTGGCGGAACCGCGGCGCTTGGGGTCGATCACGACCAGCGTCGACAGGCCCGTCACCTCGTCCACCTGCTTGGCCACCGTCAGGCCTTCCTCGACGTTCTCGAACCTCACCTGGCCGGCGAATTCCGTGATGATCGGGCGGGTCAGCGGGTCCCAGTTGGCGAGGATGGCGCCAGCCTTCACGGCCTGGTCAGCCTTGACGGTCAGGACGGCGCCGTAAGGCACCTTGTGGCGCTCGCGCTCGCGGCCGTGCTCGTCATGGATGACGATCTCGCCGGAGCGGGCGATCACCACCAGCTCGCCCTTGCTGTTCGTCACGTAGCGCATGGTGGCGTTGAAGCCGATCACGCCGTTGGACTTGGCTTCCACGCTGGAGGCGATGGCCGCGCGAGAAGCCGCGCCGCCGATGTGGAAGGTACGCATGGTCAGCTGCGTGCCGGGTTCACCGATGGACTGGGCGGCGATCACGCCGACGGCTTCACCAACGTTGACCAGGCCGCCGCGACCCAGGTCGCGGCCGTAGCACTTGGCGCAGATGCCGAAGCGGGTCGCGCAGGTCAGCGCGGTGCGAACCTTGACTTCATCGACGCCGAGCAGCTCGATTTCCTCGATGGTGTCCTCGTCCAGCATCTGGCCCGCGGGCACCAGCACGGCACGCGTCTCGGGGTGCAGCACGTCCTCGGCGGCGGTGCGGCCCAGGATACGGTCACGCAGCGACTCGATGACTTCACCACCCTCGACGATGGCGCGCATCAGCGAACCATCGTGCGTGCCGCAGTCTTCCTGCGTCACCACGAGATCCTGCGTCACGTCCACCAGGCGACGGGTCAGGTAGCCGGAGTTGGCCGTCTTCAACGCCGTGTCGGCCAAGCCCTTGCGGGCGCCGTGCGTGGAGATGAAGTACTGCAACACGTTGAGGCCTTCACGGAAGTTGGCCGTGATGGGCGTCTCGATGATGGAGCCGTCCGGCTTGGCCATCAGACCGCGCATGCCGGCCAGCTGACGGATCTGCGCGGCGGAGCCACGCGCGCCCGAGTCGGCCATCATGTAGATGGAGTTGAAGGACTCCTGATCCACCGTCTTGCCGTGGCGGTCGGTGGTCTTCTCGACGCGCAGCTGGTCCATCATGACCTTGGAGACCTTGTCGCCCGCCTTGCCCCAGATGTCCACCACCTTGTTGTAGCGCTCGCCCACGGTGACCAGACCCGAGACGTACTGCTGCTCGATGTCCTTCACTTCCTTCTCGGCGGCCTCGATGATTTCCTGCTTTTCCTTGGGGACCAGCATGTCGTCGACCGAGATCGAGATGCCCGCGCGCGTGGCCAGGCGGAAGCCGTTCTGCAGCAGCTTGTCCGCGAACACCACGGTTTCCTTCAGACCGCACTTGCGGAAGGAGACGTTGATGAGCTTGGAGATTTCCTTCTTCTTGAGCGCCTTGTTGATGTTCTCGAAAGCCAAGCCCTTGGGCAGGATTTCGGACAACAGGGCACGACCCACCGTGGTTTCGACCAGCTTGGTCTCGGGCACGAATTCACCCGTGGCCTTGTCCTTGTTCCACTCGGTCAGGCGCACGCTGATCTTCGCGGTCAGTTCGACCTGGGCCGAATCCAGCGCGCGCTGCACTTCGGCCACGTCGGCGAAGACCATGCCTTCGCCCTTGCCGTTGGTGCGCTCACGGGTCGTGTAGTACAGACCCAGCACCACGTCCTGCGAAGGAACGATGGACGGTTCGCCGTTGGCGGGGAACAGCACGTTGTTGGAGGCCAGCATCAGGGTGCGGGCTTCCATCTGCGCTTCCACCGACAGCGGCACGTGGACGGCCATCTGGTCGCCGTCGAAGTCGGCGTTGAAGGCGGCGCAGACCAGCGGGTGCAGCTGGATGGCCTTGCCTTCGATCAGGATGGGCTCGAAGGCCTGGATGCCGAGGCGGTGCAGCGTGGGCGCGCGGTTCAGCAGCACCGGGTGCTCCTTGATCACCTCTTCCAGGATGTCCCAGACCACCGGCGTGCCGGATTCGACTTCCTTCTTCGCGGCCTTGATGGTCGTGGCGATGCCCATGGCCTCGAGGCGCGAGAAGATGAAGGGCTTGAACAGCTCCAGGGCCATCAGCTTGGGCAGGCCGCACTGGTGCAGCTTGAGGGTCGGGCCCACGGTGATGACGGAACGGCCCGAGTAGTCGACGCGCTTGCCCAGCAAGTTCTGACGGAAACGACCGCTCTTGCCCTTGATCATGTCGGCCAGGGACTTGAGCGCGCGCTTGTTCGCGCCCGTCATGGCCTTGCCACGGCGGCCGTTGTCCAGCAGGCTGTCCACGGCTTCCTGCAGCATGCGCTTCTCGTTGCGCGCGATGATTTCCGGAGCCTTGAGCTCCAGCAGGCGGCGCAGACGCGAGTTGCGGTTGATGACGCGGCGGTACAGGTCGTTCAGGTCGGAGGTCGCGAAGCGGCCGCCGTCCAGCGGCACCAGCGGACGCAGGTCCGGCGGCAGCACGGGCAGCACTTCCAGCACCATCCACTCGGGCTTGATGCCGGACTTCTTGAACGCTTCGAGCACCTTCAGGCGCTTGGCGTTCTTCTTGACCTTCATCTCGGAGCCGGTCAGGTCATTGCGCAGGCGCTCGATCTCGACTTCGATGTCGATGCCTTGCAGCAGTTCCTTGATGCCTTCGGCGCCCATCTTGGCCTGGAATTCGTCGCCGTATTCCTTGACCTTGGCGTCGTAGTCGTCCTCGCTCATGATGCTGAACTTCTTCAGCGGCGTCATGCCGGGGTCGGTCACCACATAGGCTTCGAAGTACAGCACGCGCTCGATGTCGCGCAGCGTCATGTCCAGCACCAGGCCCAGACGCGACGGCAGCGACTTCAGGAACCAGATGTGGGCGCAGGGCGCGGCCAGGTCGATGTGGCCCATGCGCTCGCGACGCACCTTGGTCTGCGTGACTTCAACGCCGCACTTCTCGCAGATCACGCCGCGATGCTTGAGGCGCTTGTACTTGCCGCACAGGCACTCGTAGTCCTTGATCGGGCCAAAGATCTTGGCGCAGAACAGACCGTCGCGCTCGGGCTTGAAGGTGCGGTAGTTGATGGTCTCGGGCTTCTTCACCTCGCCGAAAGACCAGGAACGGATCTTCTCGGGCGAAGCCAGGCCGATCTTGATGGCATCGAAATGCTCATCCGGAGTGAACTGCTTGAACAGGTCTAACAAGGATTTCATGATGAACTTCCTTCAATAATTTTGAGATGACTTAACCGTGGAACACCGTGGGACCGGCTTTGCCGGACCACTGGTGTTGTCCCCCTAGGGGGAAGCCGCGAAGCGGCACAGGGGGGGTCGTCAACTCCTTTCGAGCTCGATGTCCAGGCCCAAGGAACGGATTTCCTTGACCAGCACGTTGAACGATTCCGGCATGCCGGCCTCGATCGCGTGCTCGCCCTTGACGATGTTCTCGTACACCTTGGTGCGGCCCTGCACGTCGTCGGACTTGACGGTGAGCATTTCCTGCAGCACGTAGGACGCGCCGTAGGCTTCCAGCGCCCACACTTCCATTTCGCCGAAACGCTGGCCGCCGAACTGTGCCTTGCCGCCCAGCGGCTGCTGCGTGACCAGCGAGTACGGGCCGGTGGAACGCGCGTGCATCTTGTCGTCGACCAAGTGGTGCAGCTTCAGGTAGTGCATGTAACCCACGGTGGTCGTGCGCTCGAAGGCGTCGCCGGTGCGGCCGTCGTACAACTGAGCCTGGGTGCGGGTCTCGTTCAGGCCCTTGGCCTTGGCCACGTCGTCCGGGTAGGCCAGCTTGAGCATGCCGCGGATTTCTTCCTCGGTCGCGCCGTCGAACACGGGCGAGGCGAAGGGCACGCCGCTGGTGAGTTCCTGGGCCATCAGGCGCAGTTCGTCGTCCTTCAGCTTGGCCAGCTCTTCCTTGCGGCCAGCGCTGTTGTAGACCTGCTCCAGGAAGCCGCGGATCTCGGTCGTGGCGGCCTCGCGCTGCAGCATGTCGCCAATGCGCTGGCCCAGGCCCTTGCCGGCCCAGCCCAGGTGGACCTCGAGCACCTGACCGATGTTCATGCGCGAAGGCACGCCCAGCGGGTTGAGCACGATGTCCACGGGCGTGCCGTCGGCCATGTAAGGCATGTCCTCGACCGGGGTGATCTTGGAGACCACCCCCTTGTTGCCGTGACGGCCGGCCATCTTGTCGCCAGGCTGAAGGCGGCGCTTGACGGCCAGGTAGACCTTGACCATCTTGAGCACGCCCGCGGGCAGCTCATCACCCTGCGTGAGCTTCTTGCGCTTCTCTTCGAAGGCGAGGTCGAAGCTGTGGCGGGTCTGCTCCAGGCTGTTCTTGATCGATTCGAGTTGCGACGCCACTTCGTCGTCCGCCGGGCGGATGTCGAACCAGTGGTGCTTCTCGATGGAGGCCAGATAGGCCTTGTCGATCTTGCTGCCCTTGGCCAGCTTGCTCGGGCCACCGTTGGCGGTCTTGCCGTTGAGCAGCTTCTCGATGCGGTCGAAGGCGTCGGCCTCGACGATGCGCAGCTGGTCGTTCAGGTCCAGGCGGAAGCGCTTGAGTTCATCGTCGATGATCTGCTGAGCGCGCTTGTCACGCTGGATGCCTTCGCGGGTGAAGACCTGCACGTCGATGACGGTGCCTTGCGAGCCCTGGTCCACGCGCAGCGAGGTGTCCTTCACGTCGGAAGCCTTCTCGCCGAAGATGGCGCGCAGCAGCTTCTCTTCCGGGGTCAGCGTGGTCTCGCCCTTGGGCGTGACCTTGCCGACCAGCACATCGCCCGGCACCACTTCGGCACCGACGTAGATGATGCCGGACTCGTCCAGGCGGTTGAGTTGCTGTTCGCTCAGGTTCGGGATGTCACGGGTGATTTCCTCGGCGCCCAGCTTGGTGTCGCGCGCCATGACCACCAGCTCCTCGATGTGGATCGAGGTGTAGCGGTCGTCGGCCACCACGCGCTCCGAGATCAGGATCGAGTCCTCGAAGTTGTAGCCGTTCCAGGGCATGAAGGCGATCAGCATGTTCTGGCCGATGGCGATCTCGCCCAGGTCGGTCGAGGCGCCGTCCGCGATCACGTCACCCTTGGCCAGCTTGTCGCCCTTCTTGACGATGGGACGCTGGTGGATGTTGGTGTTCTGGTTGGAACGCTGGTACTTGATGAGGTTGTAGATGTCCACGCCCACTTCACCGGCCACGGCTTCGTTGTCGTTGACGCGGATCACGATGCGAGTGGCATCGACCGAGTCGACCACGCCGCCGCGCGTCGCCGTCACGACGGTGCCGGAGTCAATGGCGGCCACGCGCTCGATGCCGGTGCCAACCAACGGCTTTTCCGGACGCAGCACGGGCACGGCCTGACGCGACATGTTGGCGCCCATCAGCGCGCGGTTCGCGTCGTCGTGCTCCAGGAAAGGCACCAGCGAAGCGGCCACGGAGACGATCTGCGCGGGCGAGACGTCCATGTACTGGATGCGGTCAGCGCCGCAGAGGATGGATTCACCCTTCTCGCGGGCGGACACCAACTCGTCGGTCAGCTTGCCGTCCTTGTCCAGCGTGGCGTTGGCCTGGGCAATGACGTACTTGCCTTCCTCGATGGCGCTGAGGTAGTCGATCTTGGTCGTGACCTTGCCGTCTTCCACTCGGCGGTACGGCGTCTCGATGAAGCCGTATTCGTTCAGGCGGGCATACAGGGCCAGGGAGTTGATCAGACCGATGTTCGGGCCTTCCGGCGTTTCAATCGGGCAGACGCGACCGTAGTGCGTGACGTGCACGTCGCGCACCTCGAAGCCAGCGCGCTCGCGGGTCAGACCGCCCGGGCCCAGGGCCGAGACGCGACGCTTGTGCGTGATTTCGGCCAGCGGGTTGGTCTGGTCCATGAATTGGGACAGCTGGGACGCGCCGAAGAACTCCTTGAGCGCCGCGGAAATCGGCTTGGAGTTGATCAGGTCGTGCGGCATCAGCGGCTCTTGTTCAGCCTGGCCCAGACGCTCCTTCACGGCCTTCTCGATGCGCGCCAGACCGGTGCGGTACTGGTTCTCGGCCAGTTCACCGACGCAACGCACGCGGCGGTTGCCCAGGTGGTCGATGTCATCGACTTCGCCGCGGCCGTTGCGCAGGTCCACGAGGATCTTGACCACGGCCAAGATGTCCTCGTTGGTCAGCACCATGGGGCCCGCGGGGTCCGAATTGCCCAGCTTGGCATTGAACTTCATGCGGCCCACGCGCGACAGGTCGTAGGTGTCCGGGTTGTAGAACAGGCGCTGGAACAGCGCTTGCACGGCGTCCTCGGTGGGCGGCTCGCCGGGGCGCATCATGCGGTAGATGGCCACGCGGGCGGCGAACTCGTCCGTCGTTTCGTCGATGCGCAGGGTCTGGCTGATGTAGGCGCCTTGGTCCAGCTCGTTCGTGTAGATGCATTGCAGCTCTTGCACGTTGGCGGAACGCAGCTTCTTCAAGAGGGCCTCGGTCAGCTCTTCGTTGGCCTTGGCGATGATTTCACCCGTGTCCGGATCGACGATGTTGCGCGCGACCACGCGACCGATCAGGAAGTCTTCCGGCACGCTGATGTGCGTGGTGCCGGACTGCTCCAGCTCACGCGTGTGGCGCGCGGTGATGCGCTTGTCCTTGGCGACGATCACCTTGCCCGACTTGTCGGTGATGTCGAAACGCGCCACTTCGCCGCGCAGGCGTTCAGACACGAACTCCATCTGCGCGCCACTGTCTTGCAGGCGGAAGTTGTCGTTGACGAAGAAGTTGGCGAGGATGGTTTCCGGATTCAGGCCGATGGCCTTGAGCAGGATCGTGACGGGCATCTTGCGGCGACGGTCCACGCGGAAATAGAGGATGTCCTTGGGATCGAATTCGAAGTCGAGCCAGGAGCCGCGGTAGGGAATGATGCGGGCCGAGAACAGCAGCTTGCCCGAGCTGTGCGTCTTGCCCTTGTCATGCTCGAAGAACACGCCCGGCGAGCGGTGCAGCTGCGAGACGATCACGCGCTCCGTGCCGTTGATGATGAAGGAGCCCTTGTCGGTCATGAGGGGCACTTCGCCCATGTAGACCTCTTGCTCCTTGACTTCCTTGACCACCTTGTTTTGCGGCGTCGAGGACTCGCGGTCATAGATGATGAGCTGCACGCGCGCGCGCACGGCCGAGGCGAACGTCAGGCCACGGGTCTGGCATTCACGCACGTCGAAGGCGGGTTTGGCCAGGTTGTATTCGAGGAACTTCATCTCGACAAACCCGTTGTGCGAGACGATGGGGAACGCCGATTCAAAGGCGGCTTGCAAGCCCTCGGGCCTGCGCTTGGTGGAGGACAAGTCCGCCTGCAGGAAGCTTGTGTAGGCGTCCTTTTGCATCTGCAGGAGGTAAGGAATTTCCAGCACGCTATCGCGGCTGCCGAAGCTCTTGCGGATGCGCTTGCGTTCGGTAAAGGTGTAGGCCATGAGATCTCCGGGCTATGAGGCTCTAGGCGACTGGCGCGTCGGACGCGCGCGCGCGCACGTCAGCAGGCTTGGTGGTTGGCCGCTACCAACCTCTGGCGGACGGCCGCGCATTGCACACGGCCCGAACCAAGGCGTCTTCTGCAGTCGGGGTCAGAAGACACTCGGAAAGAGCGCCATTGTGGCGCTTTTTCCGGGTGTGCTCTGGAGGCTCTCCTCTAAGCACCAAAGGCTGGAGTGCCTTTGCAGGTCACTCCAGCCTTCGAGCAAGGTCGAATTACTTGAGTTCGGCCTTGGCGCCGGCTTCTTCCAGCTTCTTCTTGGCGGCTTCGGCGTCAGCCTTGGGCAGGGCTTCCTTGACGGTCTTGGGAGCGCCGTCCACCAGGTCCTTGGCTTCCTTCAGGCCCAGGCCGGTGATTTCGCGCACGGCCTTGATGACGGAGACCTTGTTGGCGCCAGCGTCGGTCAGCACGACGTTGAAGTCGGTCTTCTCTTCAGCAGCAGCGGCACCACCACCGCCACCACCGGCGGCCGGGGCGGCCATGGCGGCGGCGCTCACGCCAAACTTCTCTTCGATGGCCTTGACCAGGTCATTGAGTTCCATGACCGTCATGCTGTCCAGCGCGGTCAGAAATGCGTCTTTATCGAATGCCATTTTTGATTCCTTCAAATTCCACTAAGTTGGTTGACTGGTCGCGCCCATTCAGGCGGCGGCCGTTTCGCCTTTTTTCGCCGCCAAAGCACCCAGCACCACGGCGGTGCGGGAGATCGGCGACTTGAGCAAGCCGCACAGCTGAGCCAGCAGCACTTCCTTGGAGGGAATGCTTGCGAGCTGCTTCACGCCATTGACGTCCAGGGCCTTGCCACCGTATGCGCCGCCGCGAATCACCAGCTTGTCGTTGGTTTTCGCGAAGTCGGCCACCACGCGGGCAGCGGCCACGGCATCGGCGGAGAAGCCATAGATCAGCGGGCCGGTCATCTGGTCGCTCACGACTTCGAACGCACTGCCAGCCACGGCACGGCGGGCCAGGGTGTTCTTCAGAACACTCAGACTCACACCCTGCTTGCGGGCTTCAGAGCGCAGCTTGGTCATGGCCGCGACCGTGACGCCGCGGTATTCCGCCATCACGAGCGTTTGAGCTTGAGCGGCGAGGCCGGTCACTTCGGAAATGACCGCTTCTTTCTCACTGCGATTCAGACTCAAGGTCTAACTCCTTCAAAATGCATCGGCTTGCATGACGCCCGCCGATGCGCCTCTCTTGCAGCGACCAACTGTTTCGGAACTGGCATCCAATGCCTTATCCATCTGCAGCGGGATCGCCATCTGCGCTGGAAATTAAGCGTTCCCTCCGACGAGGCACCACGCACCAGCGGTCTCGGATGACCCGGAAAACTTCGCAAGCTGAGTTGCGCCGCCTTCCGGCCCACCACATCGAGCCACCCTCGCGGGCGACTCAAATCCTCTTCACTGACGCCGTGGCCTCAGGCCGCGATCGTCTGCGTATCCACGCGCACGCCCACACCCATCGTGGACGACACCGCGACCTTGCGCAGGTAGATGCCCTTGCTGGTGGCCGGCTTGGCCTTGTTCAGGGCGTCGATCAGCGCGGCCAGGTTGCCTTGCAGCTTGGCGGCGTCGAAGGAGCGGCGACCAATGGTGCCGTGCACGATGCCGGCCTTGTCGGCGCGGAACTGCACTTGACCTGCCTTGGCGTTCTTCACGGCCGTGGCCACGTCGGGCGTCACGGTGCCGACCTTGGGGTTGGGCATCAGGCCACGGGGACCGAGCACTTGACCCAGGGTACCGACCACGCGCATCGCGTCGGGCGCGGCGATGACCACGTCGAAGGGCATGTCGCCAGCCTTCACGCGGGCAGCCAGATCGTCCATACCGACCACGTCGGCGCCGGCGGCCTTGGCCTCCTCAGCCTTGGCGCCTTGGGCGAACACGGCCACGCGCTTGGTCTTGCCAGTGCCGTGCGGCAGCACAACGGCGCCACGAACCACTTGATCAGACTTCTTCGCGTCGATGCCGAGCTGCACGGCCACGTCGATGCTCTCATCGAACTTGGCGGTGGCGAACTGCTGAACCAGCTTGAGGGCATCGCCCAGCGGGTACAGCTTGGTGCTGTCAACCTTGCCCTGCAGGGTCTTGGCTTTTTTGGTGAGCTTGGTCATGTCACACGCCCTCCACATTCACGCCCATGGATCGGGCGGAGCCAGCGATCGTGCGCACTGCGGCGTCCAGATCGGCGGCGGTCATGTCCTTCATCTTGGTCTTGGCGATCTCCTCGAGCTGAGCGCGGGTGATCTTGCCAACCTTGTCCAAGTGCGGCTTGGAAGAGCCCTTGTCCAGCTTGATGGCCTTCTTGATCATGACGGTCGCCGGGGGCGTCTTGATGATGAAGGTGAAGCTCTTGTCCGCGAACGCGGTGATCACCACCGGCAGCGGCAGACCGGGCTCGACGCCCTGGGTCTGGGCGTTGAACGCCTTGCAGAACTCCATGATGTTCAAACCGCGTTGGCCCAGCGCGGGGCCAATCGGCGGCGAGGGATTGGCCTTACCAGCCGGCACTTGCAGCTTGATAAAACCGACGATTTTCTTCGCCATGCTTTACTCCTTGCGGGTGAAAACGCTTCGGCTACGCGCCGAGGCTCCCCGGGGTTGACGACTCATCGAGACCACATCCGCGCCGAGTCGGGAAGCGCGAACTGAAAATTGAACGGTGGCGGATCAGGTCTTTTCGACCTGTCCAAACTCCAGCTCGACCGGGGTCGAGCGACCGAAGATCGTGACCGCCACGCGGACCTTGCTCTTCTCGTAGTTGACTTCCTCGACCGCGCCGTTGAAGTCGGTGAACGGACCTTCCTTGACGCGCACCAGCTCACCCACGGTGAACTCCACCTTGTGACGCGGCTTGTCGGAACCTTCCTGCATCTGGTTGACGATCTTCATGACCTCCTCTTCGGAGATCGGCGTCGGCCGGTTGTTCTTGCCGCCGCCCACGAAACCCGTCACCTTGCTGGTGTGCTTGACCAGGTGCCAGCTCTCGTCGTCCATCACCATCTCGACCAGCACATACCCCGGGAAGAACTTGCGTTCCGTGGTGCGCTTCTGGCCGTTCTTGACCTCCACCACCTCTTCCATGGGCACCAGGATGCGACCGAACTTGCCCTGCAAGCCCGCGCGGTTGATGCGCTCGAGGATGTTGCGCTCGACCGCCTTCTCCATGCCCGAATAGGCATGAACCACGTACCAGCGCAGGTCGGGGTTCTTG
Source organism: Hylemonella gracilis ATCC 19624 (assembly GCF_000211835.1). Taxonomy (GTDB): domain Bacteria; phylum Pseudomonadota; class Gammaproteobacteria; order Burkholderiales; family Burkholderiaceae_C; genus Hylemonella; species Hylemonella gracilis. The sequence continues at coordinate 59,134 of NZ_AEGR01000065.1, forward strand.
GCCTGGGCCGGCAGAGTGGAAGAGGTATCGATTGCGTCCGCCATCATCACTTCCTCCAGCCCAGCAAAAGATCAAAAATCACCCACTCCAGGGTTTTGTCGGTCAGCCACAGAAACAGCGCCATCACCACGGCAAAACCAAAGACGTACAAAGTCATCTGGATGGACTCGCGGCGGGTGGGCCAGACCACCTTACCCACTTCACGCCAGGCATCACGACCAAAGCCCCAGAGGTCACGACCCGGCTGGGCCGTGAAGAAAATGGCAATCGCCAGGGCCAGCGCCAGCAGCAAAGAACCCCAGCGCAGCAAGCCGCCGTGGGCGCTCAGACTGTAAAAAGCCACGAAGCCCGCCAGCAGCAGGATGACCGCCGCCGCCAGCTTGAGCTTGTCCAACCCGCTACCGACCGTTTCGACTTGTGACGTTGCCATATTTCTGAACCGATTCCCTACAACCCGCCAGCGCCCCTGGAGACGCTGAAGCCCGCCAGGTTGTGGCGGGCTTTTCGAACAAACCCAACCGATCTCGCGATCTGTCAGGTGGCAGGGGCAGTAGGAATCGAACCTACAACCTTCGGTTTTGGAGACCGACGCTCTGCCAATTGAGCTATACCCCTACGCGACTCTCTTACTCGATGATCTTCGCCACGACGCCGGCGCCGACGGTCTTGCCGCCTTCGC
>NZ_AEGR01000064.1 GCF_000211835.1 Hylemonella gracilis ATCC 19624
GCCCTGGTTGAGCAAGCCCGTATCGGAGTGAATCACCGCGTCCTTTGCAGCGATGGCGCCGGTAGAGGTGTTGACGATGTTCGCAGCCGCGAGGTTCAACCCCCCGCCCGATTGCAGGGCACCACTGTTCGTGACGGCGCCCGGCGTGACCAGATCCAGGCTGGTCAGGGCTTGCACCCTGCCCTGGTTGTCCAGCGACTGCGCCCGAATGAGCACGTTCGTTCCATCGACCAAACCCTGGTTGATCACACCGCTTTCAGAGATGACCGTCACCTCGGCTGCAGCCACGACACCCGTGGACGTCTGGGTCACGCCCTGCACCTGCACGGAGATCTGATGCCCTTGGGCCTGAAGCGCACCGGTGTTGGTCAACCAACCATTGGCCTGCAAAGTCAAGTTGCCGGTCGTGGCCGCGATGACGCCGCGCTGGTTGACCCCAACCCCCGCTTCGGTGCCGATCAAGTGGATTTGCCCGGCATACATTCCACCAAGCTGGCTCACGTCCAGCGCAAACGCAGGCGTCGGATCCGCCGCCGAAGCCGCCAAGGGGCTTGCCGCCAGAGTCGATGCGTTGACCTGGTTCGCTCCGGTCACGACATTCAGGCGATCCGCCCAGATGCCCGCATTGACCTCCACGGCCCGCGCCAGGATGGCGGTGTAACTCGTCCCCCGGGCATCCAGACCACCGCCACCGAAAGTGATGCGCCCGCCCTGCACCCGATAGGCCTCCAGCGCGCCTCCACTGAAAACCGGCGTGCCCGTGGTCAGTGTCACGCCACCGGCGTTGATGAAGCCCGCCCCATTGACCTGAATGCCCGCGGGGTTGGCAATCACCACCTCCGCACGCTGGCCCGCCACCTCCAGCCAGCCATTCAAGCTGCTGGGCTTGCTGCTGTTCACTTCATTGAGGATCACCCGCGCGCTGCCGCCCGAGGCCAGCCACGGGTTGCCCTGCACCCAGCCGCCCAGCTGGGTTTGCACGTCGCCGCGGCTGTTGTTGAGGATGACTCCCCGGCTCTGGATGTCGAATTGACTGTAGGTGTTGCGCGAAACGCCAGCCGCGCTTGGCGTCTGAATATTGACCAAGGTCACGTTGTTGGGTGCTGTCAGCACCGTGGGCTGCTGGGTTCCAGGTGCCGAGGGGTCCGCCACAATCTGCGCCCAGGCCAGGGGCTGCAAGGCCCAGCCCCCAAGCAGCAACGCCGCCGTTGTCGTGGCACTAGCGCCAACCCTGCGAGCGCGACGCTGCCCGCTCGCTGCTTGTCCAGCAGCACGTGCGTCTTCTCCAACAGCCATCAGCGCGCCACGGGCGCGGTTGAAAATGATTCGATAGCACAGCCGATTCATGTCAGACACTCCCTCGCATCGCGCTCGTTTGCACTGCGGATTCATACACGGGGGTGTAGTCGCTAACGCGCCAGCGCTGACATGCCGCAGCGGGCCGCCCCCGGCATGGGGCATCGGATTCATTACACGCGCGCGCCCTCTTGGACATGCACCCCTCCCTCTGCCTACAAGGCACTCGGTCCGTGAGGAAGGGAAAGGAATCGCGCTGCAACGGCCGAAACAACCTCTGCGACAGACACCCAGGACCTGACGGTCAGAAACGGATGCCTGGCAGCCCCGCTATCGTGTCAGTGCGCTTCGCGCCGCTGCGTTAGACCGGTGGCTTTGCGACCCCGCCTTTCGGACAGGTGTGCCTTGGGAAGAAAGTATAGGCAACTCGGTGCAGCGGACAGGCGTTCGTGCAGACATCACAAGGTAACAAATTGAACACTGAGCACATGGCGGGCCGCAATTGGGCTTGGGGCCCATGGCGAGACGGTTTGTGTGGGAGCCGATAACCCCCGCGACCTCAGAACGCCATGGAAAGTTGGAAACCCGTGGTTGTATCGGCAGTTTGGAAACCTTCGGGTTTGTCCAGCGGGGCTGCACAGAACAGATCAAATGACAGAGCACCTCGGCCCTGACCGATTTGACCGCGCAAGCCGAGCACGATGCCAGAAAGGTCTTGGCCGACCAGTTTCTGTGCGCTAGGGCCGTCAACTTGGCCATGGTCGACGCCCAAAAAAACCTGCTGGCTCCCACTCCACCAGCTCCCCAAGGAGGTGCTTAACTCATTGCGCCACCACCAACCACGTTCACCGGCAAGACTGGATTCACCGTCAAAACCACGCACGCTATAGCGCCCACCGATGCTGAAGCGGTCTTGGGGGGTCAAGGGTGTCCGTTCACGCTGCCCGCGCCAACGGCTGCTCCATTGCAAGGGAAAACCAATCAGCTCGAATGACTGAGCCCAACCACCTTGCAGACTGAAAAGTGCGAAATGTGAGCGCCCTTCATCCAACTCTTCCTCCGGAGCGGACAAGGCACCAAATGCGCCCGTGCCTCGCTTGTATGTGAGCTGTGAGTCGAACTGTGCTCCGCCAATCTGGGTCCGATATTCAAGATCCAAGGCCCACCCGCCCGTGCGCCGACGCTGAACCTCAATTTCGGTGTCGTCAATGAAATTCTTCGACTGCCGCGCAAAAGCCTGCAGCCCGACCGTGGTCTTGCTGGTAGCGTCGCGGTACAACAAACGAGTGAGCGTTGCGTCCTGTTGCGCGCCGCGCCCGCTGTACACATAGTCCTGAGCCACACCCGCCACCGTCTGGTGGTAGCTGTAACGACTGGTGTTGAAGGCAATCGACCAATAGCCAAAGGGTACGGAATAGTGCGTCGCAGTATTGCGGGCACCACGATCACCCGGCTCTTGATCACCTAGTTCGCCACCCAAATTGCGGCCAGCGGTGATGTAAAACAGATCGTTCAGCGTCCACCAATGGTCATAACTCACGGTGGTATTGGCCTGGTAGCGCCCCGTGGATTTGGAGCCACCATCATCCACAGAAAAATTAAGCCGAAACGGGAAACTTTGCTCCCAGCGAATCTGCAGATCGCTTTCACCGGGCTGCGCACCGGGAACGATCTGGATGTCCGCCTGAACGGTCGGTACTCGACGCATGTTCTCCAGCGCCTGCTCGATGTGTCGCAGGTTCAGAACTTCACCGGGCTGAGTTGGAAGGGTCGTTCCAACAGGAGGTTTTCTCCCGCTGCGAGGCTCCGCATAAGTCACGGCACTGATACGCCCGGGCAACAATTCCAGCGTCAGCAAACCGCGCGAGAGATCTTGCGGAGGAACCAGAACGCGTGAAGTCACATAACCACGCTCTATCAAACGCTGTTGCACCAGTTGCACTGCATGAGCGACGCCCTGAATGCCAATGCAGCGTCCTTCAACGCCTTCTTCATCGTCGTCAAGTAACGGTGCCAGGGCCCAAGAAAAACGCCCTTCACCATCACCTTCAAGGACGACCTTCTGAATCAAGAAACAAGGAGATTCGTTCAAAGGCCAAGTTGGCTCGGGGCGGGCTGCTGTCTCTGGCTTAGACCCAAATACGTCAACACCACGCTGCAAAGCCTCACGCTGGTTCCGCTCGCGCTCAGCTGCGCGGCGTTGTTGCTCCAACTCTGCTTCTGTTGCGGTTTGAGCGTGGGCAGCTACCCCACCAAAAGTTAAAACCAGTACACCCAAGATATGGCTGCCACAACCGGCGGCAATTTTTCGCGCGAACATACGCTCCCTAATCCCTAGATTTCTATTTTTTACCCACGGGAATCAAGCCAACAAATTTAGGCGTCCAGAGCACGATGACCAAGACGCCCAGATCGACATCGTGCGCGTCTTCAGCCCCAACGACGTCCAGCAGCTCCGCCTCCAGATGCAATACATTTCTTTGCTATGGGCAATTGGAACCGCGCGAGGATGAATCAGAGCTGTGGCTTGGCGACACCGACATTCTGGCGGGCGCTGCCTCGCGCTTACTTTAGCCCAATTGGCACCATGACCGCACGCCATCGGTGCCATGCGCGGGGCTAGAGCAGCTGTCGAACCCACTCCCCCATCGCCAAACAACTCGTCAACCCCGGCGATTCAATGCCGAGGAGGTTGACCAGTCCGGGCACGCCATGGTCGGCCGGACCCTGGATCACAAAGTCGGCGGCGGCTTCGTCGGGCGCGCTGATCTTGGGGCGCACGCCTGAATACGCGGGCTGCAGGGCGCCGTCCTGCAAGCCGGGCCAGTAGCGGCGGACTTCGGCGTAGAAGGACTCACCACGCGCGGGGTCGACGGTGTAGTCGATCTGGTCAGCGGTATCGACGGACAGCCACTCGGCATCCGGCCCGAAGCGCGCCTGGCCACCCAGGTCCAGCGTGAGGTGCACGCCCAGGCCGCCGCCTTCGGGCATGGGGTAGATGAGACGGGAGAATGGTGCGCGCCCGGCAAGAGAGAAGTAGCTGCCCTTGGCGTAATGGGCCGTGGGTACATGCCGCGGGTTCAGCCCTTGTATCTGGCGCGCCAGCGCGGGCGCGCTCAAGCCGGCTGCGTTGACGAAGGTTCGGGCCCGCAATCGGGTGCTGCTGCCCGATGCGCGATCCACCGCTTCGATCTCGATGCCGTCTGGCATCACGGTGGCGCGCGTCACCGGCGTGTTGAACACCACCTGCCCGCCCGCGTTCTCCAGATCGCCCTGCAAGGCCAACATGAGGCCGTGGCTGTCGATGATGCCAGTGCTGGGTGAGTGCAAGGCAGCGACGCATTGCAGCGCGGGCTCCAGAGCCTGGGCCTCGTCGCGGCTCAACCATTGCAAGTCATGGACCCCATTGGCCGCCGCCTGGGCCGCGATGGCCTGCAGCTTGGGAAGCTGCGCTTCGCTGGTCGCCACCAGCAGCTTGCCGCAGCGGCGGTGGCTCACACCACGCTCGGCGCAGTAGGCGTAGAGCATGTCGCGCCCCTGCACGCACAGACGCGCCTTGAGCGTGCCCGTCGGGTAGTAAAGGCCGGCGTGGATGACTTCGCTGTTGCGTGAACTGGTGCCCGTGCCGATGGCCGACGCAGCCTCCAGCACCAGCACCTCACGCCCGCTCAGCGCCAGGGCACGGGCCACCGCCAGACCGATGACCCCAGCGCCCGCGACGACCACATCGACTTGTTCCGCGACTTGTTCCGTGCCCTGCTCAATGCTCTGTTCCATGCGTCAAGCATAGTGCAGAGCCGGGCACACACCGGAACGTCAGCGCACGGAAGACTCAGCCCTTCTGGCCGGCCGCCACGTCGTCACTGCCCCCCAAGGCCTTGTACAGCTGCGCGGCCGCCGACCACATGCTGCGCCGCACCTGGATCAGGCTTTGCTGCACGGAGAAGAGCTGGCGTTGCGCGTCCAGCACTTCGAGGAAGCTGCCCACGCCTTGGGCGTAACGCGCCTCGGCGATCAGGGTGGCGCGCTGCTGTGAGCGCTCCTGCGCCTCCACCGCTTGCAGTTGCGCGGCCAATTGGTCGCGGGCCACGAGCTGGTCGGCCACTTCGCGGAAAGCCTGTTGAATGGTCTTTTCGTACTCGGCGACGGCGATGTCCTTGCGCACCGTGGCCAAGTCCAGATTGGCCTTGTTGCGTCCGCCCTGGAAGATGGGCAGGCTGATGGTCGGCGTGAAGCTCCAGGCTTGCGAGCCGCTCTTGAACAGGCCGTCGATCTCCGAGCTCGCGAAGCCGGTGGAACCCGTGAAACCGATGCGCGGGAAGAACGCCGCACGCGCCGCGCCAATGTTGGCATTCGCGGCCAGCAGACGTTGCTCGGCCGCGCGCACGTCCGGGCGGCGCAGCAGCACTTGCGACGGCAGCTCCGCTTGCTGGTCTAGCGCGATGCCTTGCGCGGCCAGGGAACGCGCGGGCGGCAGATTCGCGGGCTGGGTGCCGACCAACGTGGCCAGGTAATTGCGCGCGGCGGACTGCTGCCGCGTGAGCGAGGCCACTTCGGCTCGCGCGCCTTCATAGGCGGCGTCGGCCTGCAGGTAGTCCAGATCCCCAGCCAGACCGCCCTTGCGACGCTGGTCGACCAGTTCGCGCGTTTGGGCGCGGGTCTTGAGCGTGGCCTGGGCCAGTTGCAGGCGCTCGTCGGCCTCGCTTTGCGCCAGGTATGCGTCCGCCACATTGGCGATCAGGGACAGGCGGAAACTGCGTTCGGCTTGCTCGGTCGCCAGGTAGCTGGCCTTGGCGGCGTCGCTCAGACTGGCCACCCTGCCCCAGAAATCCAGCTCGAAGGACGGAATGGCGACGTTGACATCCGCGCGCCGCCCGAGCACCGAGCTGCCCGTTCCGGACAAATCTCCCGGCGTGCGACTGCGCGCCACGCTGCCCCCGGCGTTGAGGCTGGGCAGGCGGTCGGCGCGCTGGACGCCGTAAAGCGCCTGCGCCTCCAGCACGCGGGCAGTGGCGATGCGCATGTCACGGTTGTGCTCCAAGGCCAACTGGATCAGGGCGCGCAGGCGCTCGTCGGGGAAGAAGCTCTCCCAGGCCACGGGCTTGGCGGCCACGGTGCGGGCGTCGACTTGGATCTCGGCGGGCCAAACGTCAGGCACGGACAGCGCGGGACGCTCGTAGCTCGGCGTCAACACCGTGCACGCGGAGAGCAAGGCGGCCGTGGCCACCAGGGACAGGGAACGCAACATGAAAGGCCTGTTCTGAAAATGTGAGTTCGATGAGGCAGTCACCACGGCATCACCCTCTGCTTGCAGTGACTTAGTCATGACGCGCCCCCACTTCCAGAGCGGGCAGACCGTCGCCGGACTTGCCATCGTCCCGGCCCTTTGAAGGGAACAGCCGGCTCACGGTCAGGTAGAACACCGGCACCAAGAAGATGGCGAGCACGGTGGCGGCGATCATGCCGCCCATGACGCCGGTCCCGATGGCGTGGCGGCTCTGTGCCCCCGCGCCCGTGGAGATGGCCAGGGGCAGCACGCCGACGATGAAGGCGATCGAGGTCATCAAGATCGGGCGCAGGCGCAGGCGGCAGGCTTCGATGATGGCCTCTTTCAGGGCCATGCCTTGGTCTTGCAGGCTGCGCGCGAATTCGATGATCAGGATGGCGTTCTTGGACGACAGACCGATGGTCGCGATCAGACCGACCTTGAAGTAGACGTCGTTCGGCAGGCCACGCAACAGCACCGCCAGCAAGGCGCCAAACACGCCCAAAGGCACCACCAGCAACACCGAGAAGGGAATCGACCAGCTCTCGTACAGCGCTGCCAGGCAGAGGAACACGACGATCAGCGAGATCGCGAACAGCATGGGCGCCTGGGAACCTGACAGGCTTTCCTCGAAGGAGGTACCGGACCAGGAATACCCCACGCCCGCGGGCAGCTGCGCGGCGATCCCACCCATGGCGGCCATGGCTTGGCCGGTGCTGTAGCCCGGAGCGGGGTTGCCGGTCAGCTTGACCGAGGGCACGCCGTTGTAGCGGTCCAGCTTGGGCGCGCCCACCATCCACAGAGGCTTGACGACCTCAGCCAGCGACACCATGCCACCCGTGCGGTTGCGCACCTGCACGCGCAACATGGCCTCGGGGCTGGTGCGCACGGCCGGGTCGGCCTGCATCTGCACGCGCAGCACCCGGCCGTTGCGCTCGAAGTCGTTGATGTAAGCCGTGCCGAACAGGGTCTGCAAGGTGTCGTTGAGCACGGCGATGTCCACGCCCAGGGTCTGGGCCTTCTCGCGGTCAATCTCCAACAGCAGCTGCGGGCCCGCCGGCATGCCGTCCAGGCGCACGCCCGCGAGCGCGGTGTTCTTGGATGCGGCCTGCAGCGCCAAGGTTTGCGCCTGCGCGAGTTGCTCGCGCCCCAAGCCGCCGCGATCCTGCAGGCGGAAGTCGAAACCGCCCACGGCCGCCAGCTCCGGAATCGGCGGGGGATTGATGCTGAAGATGAAGGCTTGCTTGAGCATGAACAAGGCACCGTTGGCGCGCTGCACCACGGCCTTGACGCTGTTTTTCTCGTCGGGACGCAATTTCCAGTCCTTCAGGCGCACGAAGAGCAGACCCGCGTTCTGACCACGGCCGAAGAAGGAGAAGCCCACGATGCCGATCGCGTGTTCCACCTCAGGCTGGCTCAGGAAGAATTTCTCGGCCTGCTCCATCACGGCCACCGTGCGTTCCTGCGTGGCGCCGGGCGGCAGCTGGACCATGGTGATGAAGTAGCCCTGGTCTTCCTCGGGCAAGAAACTGCCCGGCAACTTGGCGAACATCAGCACGGCGGCAGCGACGATGACGGCGTAGACCACCAGCCAGCGCCCGGGCTTGCCGAGCAGCTTGCGCACCGCGCCAACGTAGCGCTGGGTGGCCGCCAGGAAGGTGCGGTTGAACCAGCCGAAGAAGCCCTTGCTCGGCAAGGCGTGACCTTTCGGATCGTGCTTAAGCAAGCTGGCGCACAAGGCTGGTGTCAGCGTCAGGGCCATCAGCGCCGAGAACAGCATGGTCAGCACGAGGGTCACGGCGAACTGACGGTAAATGGCACCCACGGAACCAGAGAAGAAAGCCATCGGCACGAACACCGCGGACAGCACCACGGTGATGCCGATGATGGCACCCACGATCTGATCCATCGCCTTGGCCGTGGCTTCGCGCGGTGGCAGATGCTCTTCCTCCATGATGCGCTCAACGTTCTCCACCACCACGATGGCGTCGTCCACCACGATGCCGATGGCC
>NZ_AEGR01000063.1 GCF_000211835.1 Hylemonella gracilis ATCC 19624
CCCCGCCGAGAAGGTCGAGGCCGCCGGCGGTCGCTTCTTTGGCGGTGAATGTGACGTCACGCGATCCGCCTCGGTCGAGGCGGCCGTGCAGCGCGTGCTGCAGGCGCACGGCCGCATCGACATCCTGGTCAACAACGTGGGCGGTTCCGCCAAGGGCGGGCCGGAGCAGATGAGCGAGGCGGTGTGGGACCAGCAGATCGCCTTCAACCTCAAGAGCGTGTTCCTGACGTGCAAGCATGTGCTGCCGCTGATGGTGGCGCAGGGCGGCGGTGCCATCGTCAATGTGTCCTCCACTTCGGGACTGCGCTGGACGGGCGCGGCGCAGGTGGCCTACGCCGCCGCCAAGGCGGGCGTGATCCAGATGTCCAAGGTGATGGCGGTCGAGTACGCCAGCCGCGGCATCCGCGTGAACACCGTGGTGCCGGGCCAGTTGCACACGCCGATGGTGGAGGTGCGCCTGGCTGGTCAACGCGCCGGGGGCGATGTGGCGTCCTTGCTGCGTGACCGCCAGGCCCGCATTCCCTTGCCCTTCATGGGCGACGGCCGGGACACGGCGACCGCCGTGGTGTTCCTCGCCAGCGACGAAGCCCGATTCATCACCGGTGCCGAGATCGTGGTGGACGGCGGCATGTCCGTGCGCTGCGACTGAGGTGCCGGCGGTACACACAACGACGACTCGATTCACTCGATCACTCGATTCACTCAATCAATCTCACGCAATCACAACCTGGAGACCGACATGAAGCCTTCTTTCCCCAACCGCCGTGATTTCTCGTTCGGCGTTGGCGCCGCCCTGCTCGGCGCCGCTCTGCCGCTGCGCGCCCAAGGCAAGATCACGCGCCTGATCGTGGCGTTCCCGCCCGGCGGCCCGGTGGATTTCGTGGCCCGCACCTTGGGTGACGCTCTGTCGCATGAACTGGGCCACACGGTCATCATCGAGAACAAGCCGGGTGGCAACGGCGCCATCGCGGCCGAGTTCGTCGCGCGTTCCGCGCCGGATGCCGGGACGCTCTGGTTGACCAGCGTGGGGGCCATCGCCATCAATCCCGCTCTCTACCCCCGGCTGAGCTACGACCCGCAGAAGGATCTGACGCCGGTGTCCTTGGTGGTCAACAACGTCGAGGTGCTGGTGGTGCCCACCAACGCGCCCTACAACACCGGCGCCGAGTTCGTCGAGGCGGCGCGCAAGCGCGGCCCCGATGCACTGGCCATGGCTTCATCCGGCTCGGGCAGCGTGCCGCACCTGGCCATGGAGTTGCTGAACGACGCGGCCGGCATCAAGCTGATGCACGTGCCTTACAAAGGCGCCGCGCCCGCCATCACCGACGTGATCGCGGGGCATGTGGACGGCTTCTTCGGCGACATTCCCGGACTGATCAGCCACATCAAGGGGGGCAAGCTCAAGGCCATCGGCATCGCGGCCGCGCGCCGCCATCCCCTGCTGCCCGAGGTCAAGACCTTCAAGGAAATGGGCATCGCCGGGGTGGACTCGGACAACTGGTATGCCTTGTTCGCGGGCAAGGCCACACCCGCGGCGGAAGTCAACCGCGTCAACCGCGCGGTGCGCAATGCCTTGCAGAACGAGGCCGTGCGCAGCAAGCTGGCGGCCTCGGGTGCCGAGCCCGGCGCCAATTCGCCCGCGGAACTCGCGGCCCTGCTGCGCGCGGACACCGAAAAATGGACGCGCGTGGTCAAGGCCAAGCAGATCAAGCCCGATTGAGATCGAGGCTCAAGCATGCGCATCGCACCCATCACGCCGGGTACGCGCCCCGAGCTGGCCCCGCTGGAGGCCCGCATCGCGCAGGCTCGGGGCCGCATCTCGCCGCTCTACCAGTTGCTGCTCAACAGTCCGCCCATGGCCGAGGGCTGGGAGCAACTGCTGTCGGCCGTGCGCAACCGCAACACCTTGCCCGCGGACGTCCGCGAGTTGGTGATCCTGCGCGTGGCGGTGCTCAATGGCGCCCCCTACGAGTTCGACGCGCATGTGCCGCATGCGCGCGCGACGGGCGTGCCGGATGCCGTGATCGAAGCGCTGCGCCTGCCGTCCATCGATGCGCTGGCCGGTCTGAACGACTTGCAGTCCCTGGCCTTGCGCTTGACCGATCAGATGACGCGCGAGATTCAGGTCGAACCCGCCTTGATGGATCAACTGACATCGTCGATGGACGAGCGCTCCTTGCTGGACTTGGTGGTCACCATCGCGGCCTACAACATGGTGTCGCGCCTGCTGGTGGCGCTGGAGGTGGGGCATTGAACAACGCACCCGTGTTCGTCGACGCGCTGTTGCTGCGCGCCAGCCTGCAGGACCTGCGGCGCCGACTCGGTGAGGACTGGATCGGCCAGCTGCGCGCCGTTTATCCGGAGGCTGTCTCCTGGCGCTTCGCGCATCAAGCGCAGCACAACCTTCTGTACGGTTACCTGATGCTGCCGCGCAAGCTCCCGCTGGAAGAGGTGGTCTGGAGGGCATGGAGGGCGCGCCTGGCCGAGCTCGGGCTGGCGGGCGCCGAGCTGCATCGCCTTGAGAAACGACTGGACGTGCCCGGTGTGTCGCAGGGCCAGGAGCCCCACGCGCATTACGTGGTCGAAACCGATGCGGACGAAGGGTGGATGGAAGAAATCGAGCGCTGGTACGCCGTCGAGCACCTGCCGGGGCTGGCCAGCGTGCCGGGTTGCATCCGTGCCCAGCGCTGGACCAACCACGACGGCGGTCCTCGCTCCCTGGCCTGTTACGACCTGGTGAGCGAAAGCACTCTCGGCTCGGTGCCTTGGCTGGCGGTCCGAGGAACGCCGTGGAGCGATCGCACGCGGCCCCACTTTCGCAACACACGGCGGACCATGTTCCAGCCGCTGTCCGCCCAGGGATGAATCAGGGCTCTTGCGTGATGTAGCGCCGCAAGCCCGTCACCAGGGCGTCGTACACGGCGCGGAAGCGCGGGTTGGCGCGCAAGCCCTCGTGCATGACGACCCAGGTGGTCAGTGGGAAAACGAACTGATCGGCCAGCACGCGCACCAGCTCCGACTCGCGCCGCGCCAGCTCCACCTGGCAAGCGCCGATGCCCGCGCCCGCGCGCAGCAGTGCACGCTGGGCCAGGTCACTGTCGCAGCGCCAGGCGAAGTTCTCGCGTTTCCAAAGCGGCTGGCGTTCGCTTGCGGCACGGATGAAGGGCGTCTCCTGATCGAAGCCGATCAGCGTGTGCTGCGCCAGATCGGCCATGTGCTCCGGCTGGCCGTGAGCGGCGATGTAGCTTTGGTGAGCGAACAGGCCCACGGGCACCTCGCCCACGCGCGTGGCCAGCAGCACGTCCTGCTGCGGCGAGGTCATGCGCACCGCGATGTCCGCCTCGCGCCGCACCAAGTCTTGCACCTTGTTGCTGAGCACCAGCTCAATCTCCAGCCCCGGATGCTGTTCGCGCAAGGCGACCAGGATGGGCGGCAGCACCTCGACGCCCATCACCTCGCTGGCCGACACACGCACGGCACCCCGGATGCCCGCGCCCAGGCCGCGCGCGTTGCGTTCGAGCGCGGCGGCCGTGCTGTGCATGGCCTCCAGGTCCTCACGCAGGCTCAAGGCCAGGTCGGTGGGCAGCAGCCCGGTCTGCGAACGCGTGAACAGCGTCACGCCCAGAGATTCTTCCAGCGCCGAAATGTGGCGGCCCACGGTGGGCTGCGCCAGGCCCAGTTCGCGGGCGGCGCCCGACTGTGAACCTTCCTGCAGCACCGCCAGAAAAGTCCGGTACAGCTCCCAGCCTATGGTGTTGGTCATGCATAAATGTATGGCGGCTCTGCGCATTTAGGCAATTTTCTTTTGAGCTGATCACGCGAAGAATCACGCCATCGCAACTTTTTGGATGGAGTAAGAACATGCAGGACAGCCAACAAACGAACGCAGCAGCCGCGCCAAGGGCAGCGGGCCAGGCCCTGGTGCTGGGCGCCACGGGCGGTATCGGCGGTGAGGTGGCGCGGCAACTGCGCCAGGCCGGTTGGCACGTGCGCGCCATGAAGCGGGGTGTGCAGGCCACGGTCGACGGGGCAGGCATCGAGTGGGTGCCGGGCGACGCCCTCAACGCCGCCGATGTGCGGGCCGCAGCGCAAGGCTGCTCGGTCATCGTGCACGCCGTCAACCCGCCGGGTTACCGGCGCTGGGCCGAGTGGGTGCTGCCCATGATGGACAACACCATCGCGGCGGCCCGCGCCTTGGGGGCGACCGTGGTGCTGCCCGGCACGGTCTACAACTACGGGCCGGATGTTTTTGCGCAAGCGATACGCGAGGACGCGCCGCAGAACCCGGTGACTCGCAAGGGCGCCATCCGCGTCGCGCTGGAGCAGCGCCTGGCCGATGCCTCAGCAAGCGGCGAGATGCGTGTGATCATCGTGCGCGCGGGGGACTTCTTCGGCCCCAAGGCGGGCAACAACTGGCTGGCGCAGGGCATGGTGAAGCCAAGGCAAGCCGTCACCGCCGTGCAACTGCCGTCGGCGCCCGGTGTCGGGCATCAATACGCCTACCTGCCCGACGTGGCCGCCACCATGTTGGCCCTGCTGCAACGGCGCCACGAACTGCCCGCCTTCGCGCGCTTCCACATGGCCGGTTATTGGGATGCCGATGGCCGCGAATTTGGCCGGGCCATCCAGCGTGTGGTGGCGCGTCGTGGTGGCAAGTCACCGGCCCTGAAGTCGTTCCCTTGGTGGCTGATGCGCCTGGCCTCGCCCTTTGTGGCGACGCTGCGTGAACTGCTGGAGATGCGCTACCTCTGGACGACCGAGGTGCGGATGGACAACCAGCAACTGGTGCGCGTGCTGGGGAAGGAGCCGCATACGCCGCTGGAGGCGGCCATCGAAGCGACGTTGGAGGGGTTGGGGTGCTTGCAGGTGGGGAAAGCTGGATTGCGGGTGTGACAGGGGCGGAGATCGGCCAGGAGCGGGCATTCGCCAATGATGGCTTTGAAACAGCCCAACTTGCTTAGATTAACGCAAGCATCTCCTGCAGGATTGCTTGGCGCTTCAATCGATCTGTTGTCACCTCGCCCAGCCCAGTGCAAATTTCTGCTATGCGATTGAATGTCTCGCTCGCACGTGCACCGTGCTGACCCATAACGTCAATGAGAGCCTTCGCACCCCTTTCCGCCGCTCGTGAGTTGAGATGCACGACATCCTTGCCATTCACTATGGCCCACGTCAAGGGGAGCATGTGCCACTTGAATCGCTTGAGGTTTTGAGGAATGGTGCTGTTGGACACGAGAAGAGTGAAGCGGTACATCGTCAGACAAGCGGCGTAGAAGACGATTTCTTTTGTGTCGTCCGAAAAGATCGCTTCGGTCAATTCATCGTACATCGCCTTCGGGTAACGAGATGCCAGATCGGGCCGATTGCACAGCATCGCTGCAACGCATTTTGCTGCGTTGTGCAACGAGAAAATCCGTGTATTCGGAATGTCCTGGCCAACGTATTGGCGGTCGCGTCGCTCTAAATATAGGCGTCCTTCTGCCCCCTCGTAGGTATTGAAAAACTGCTCAACCTTCCGAACGATAGGACGCAATGAAAGGAATTGCGTGTCTTCCACTTTGGTCTGACTGTTTGTCGCTCGCACAAGTTCGGAGAACACATCCTCTAGTTGCGTCTCGACGATCTTAATGTTCACCATTACGTCGCCAAGGGCTCCCCGATTTTCAAACAGGACGTTTGAGGTCTGACAGCCGTTGACGATCTGAAAATTCGTTAGGTGGAGTGTGTTGCCCTGCAGTTGGACATCAGGACTAACGATTGTTATGCCATTGTTCAGAACAGGAAAGCGACTTGCGGCGTCGGAGGCCAGCGTTGCTGCGATTGATTGGTTGACCGCGTTGTCTAGACCCAAGAACGAGCGGACGTTTTCCTCGAAGACTTGGGTCCTGAGATTCCCGTCTTCCGTCGTCAGAAGGTTGTTGACGAAGTCGCTCGCTTTAACAACCGCGAGGTATGCCTCGTCAATGCCAGCAATGTTCGGAAGGGCCGCCGTACTAAATGCCGGCAAACTTGCGTTGACGCCTGAATAGGTGCCAACCCATAGTCGCGTGAGTTCATCGCGGTCAACGAACTTGATATCGATTTCATGGAAGATTCCGAGCGCGGTCGCCTGACGGTGGAAGTCGCTCAACGCCACTTCAAGCGCATCAGGCCTCTGATAGATGCCCGTTGCCACGAACCGCGCAATTAGTGACGGTCTACCATTTCGTAGCTTTGGCACTTGATTCAACACGACGTCGAACATGCCGCGCGCCTCGACCAGCACCTCATCCGTCGCCGTGTAAGGGTTCGCGGTTGCAAAGCGAAGAATTCCCTCTTTGAATTTCAGGAAGTCGCCCAGATCAAATGCTTCAGACCGCTTCGCCTGAATGAACACCATGTCTACATCGTGATTACGTCGCGGCGCGACAAATACGCTTCCAGCGTCCTCAGTCGAGGCAGTGATTACTTCATCGATAACGATGGCAACGCCGTCGATGCCCTCATCGCCATCGCCAGTCACCACGTCATCGAGATCGAAACTCCCGCTGAAGCGGCTGGAGATGACTGAATAGGCTGCGAACTTCTCGAACTGCTTGGCTTCGTCGTCGGCCTCGAGAGAAAAGCTTGAAACGAAACTCTCGAGATGGGCCTTGACAATTCGATGCATGATTCCTCCTGTGCGCATAGAAGTGTAGCCGTTGCCCCGGTATATCAGCCTGTTTACTTGCGACCTCTGGTGACGCATTCATTTCTAACGAATATCACGACGAGTTGGCCCTGCGCGACGAAGCTAGGCCCACACGGCCAATTGAGTACCTTACAGCTACGGTCGCCCTTCGACCTCCCGCTCGCTAATTGACTGATATCGCGTGGCCTGATCTGACCCTCGACCGGCAGTTCGGCGCTGAGCGTCTTTCGGAGCACAGGCCTGGCACCTCAATTCCAGTTGTCGATCTTGAGGTCCTCGGGCGCGGGCTGGCCTCGGCCTTGCTCCACCAGCGCGCGCAGGCTCAGTAGAAAAGTCGCCCACTTCATGCTGCAGTGGGCCATGAACTCGACCTGCTCGCGCCAGTCGCGGTGCGCGAACAGCAGCACGGTCTGACCGTCTTGCTGGCTCAGCGCGAAGGACACTTCGGTGCCGACCCATTCCGGCGGTCCGGCTTGCACCGACCAGCGCACCTGTTGCGTGGCGGTGGGTGGCAACACCTTCATGACGAAGCGTCCCATCTCGCCGCCGCCGTGGCCGCGGAAGGTGAAGGTGATCGATTCGCCAACGCCAGTCTGGCCCTGGGTGTCGCGGGTCCACCAACCGGCCAGGCCGTCGATGGTGGTCAGTGCTTGCTCGACTTGGGCCAGGGGCGCGTGGATGCCGACGCGGTGGGTGATGTGGTGCATGGTGTTTCCTGTTGGGGTGGTGGGAAAGTGATCGCTTGAAGTCCGTCCGATCTGTCCGATCTGTTCGGTCGGGCAGATCGGGCAGATCGGTCAGTTCGCGCCGCGCCGAGGTCGGCGCACCGCGCGCACGGTGCCGCTGGGGCCGCCGCCGCAGTAGAAAAGGTCGGCGCCATCGGACTCCATGCCGCTGACCCCGGTGCCGGCGGACATAGCCAGCCGTTCCAGCACCTCGCCGTTGTCGGGGTCGATGCGGCGGATCTCGCTTTCCTCGCCTTCCCAGGTGCCGTGCCAAAGCTCGCCGTCCACCCAGCTGACGCCGGTCACGAAGCGGTTGGTCTCGATGGTGCGCAGCACCTGACCGTTTTCGGGGTCGATGCGCAGGATCTTGCGGTCTCGGTACTGGCCGACCCACAGGCTGCCTTCGGCCCAGGCCAAGCCGGAGTCCCGGCCCTGGCCCGGCGCGGGGATCGTGGCCAGCACCGTGCCGGTGGCTGGGTCGATCTTGTCGATGCGCGCCTCGGCGATCTGGTAGAGGTACCGGCCATCGAAGGCCGTGCCCGCGTCGCCCGCGCAGGGCAGGGTGCGGGCGATCCGGCCGTCGGCAGGGTCGATGGCGATCAGCCGCTCGCCGACCGCGGCCCAGACCTGCTGGCCATCGTGGGTGATGCCGTGGACGGCGTTCACGCCGTCGTAGGGACCGTACTCGCGCACGATCTCGGCGGGGCGTGCCGGTAGGGAAGGGCGGGGTGTCTTGCTCACGCGGGTTGCTCCTGAAGTCGCGCCGGGGCGGCGCCGATGCAGGGAATTTACGCGTGTGTCGGTGTTGTGGGGAGTAACAAGATCGTCGTGAATTGCGCCAGCGGTGGTGCCAGCCAACGGCGCGCACGTCCCTGGCCGATCGCGCGGGCCTGGCCTTGCGCCACCAGCTGGGCCAAGGCGCGCTGCACGGTGCGTTGGCTGGCGTCCGTCGCCAGCGCCAAGGCCGAGGTGGACCAGGGTAGACCATCGCTCAGCAGGGCACGCAGCGCGCCCTGTTCGCCAGCGATGGGGGGCGCCAGCAGCACGGGCCTGCGGTCGGCGTGCGGACGCAAGGCATAGCCCCCGGCGGTCGCCTCCACGCTGGCCAGCCCGGCGATCAGCGCGCGCAGGCGACCCATCTCCACGCGCAGACGTGCCCGATGGCTTTCGTCCGGGCGGCGGGTGCGAAAGACCTCCGCGATCAGGGCCTGCCGCTCGGCCTCGCCCGGCCAAGCTTGGGCCAACGCTCGCAGGAGTGCGAACAGCACGGGCCGGCGCGCCAGGGGCACGCTGCGGGCGCCCGCGCGCAGAGCCCGGTGCAGGCCATCGATCAGCAGCGTACCGGGCTCGGCGAGCAAGTTCGCCACGCCGCTCAGCGTCAACGCGGTCTCATGCGTCCCGGCCTCCACGCGCACCGCCGCGGTGTGTTCGAGCGCGGCGGTGACTTCGCGGACCTCCGCCAGCAGCGCGGGCACGCCTGCGCGCGCCGCCAGGGTCTGGGCTCGGCCGAGCGCAACCTCGGCGCTCGGAATGCGCAAGGACCGCAGCGCGACTTCGGCCGAAAGCAATTCGATGACCGCGGCCACCACGGGCGTGGCCCGCGTGCGGTCAAGCGTGGCCAGCAAGTCCGCCGCTTCGTCCAGACGGCCCAGCAACAGCGAGCGGCGCGCCACGATCAGGCGCGCGTGCTGCGCGTTGGCAGGGTCGCCCCGCGCGTTGAGCACGTCGATGGCCGCGGTCAGGGCCCGTTGGGAGGCGCCCAGATCACGCAGCGCCAAGGCCACCTCGGCTTCGGCGACCACGCAGCGGGCGCGGGCCACGGCTTCGCGGGCGCCAAACCCACGGGCCGCCTGGCGCAACAGTTCGCGCGCCCGGGTGTATTCACCCAGCTGGGCCAGCGCCACGCCGCGCAGTGCGAGCGCGGGCGGGTCGTCGCGCAGGCTGACGTGCCTGAGCGTCTCGATCACGTCACCGCGGGCATAGGCCCGGGCTGCGGCGGCCAGCAGGGAGTCCATGCGGCCAGGGTAGCACGCGCGGTTGCGCGTGATCCTGTCTGCGGTGCCTGCGGTGCCTGCGTCGGCGTCGGCGTCGATGCCTTGGTTCAGCGGGGCATCAAGCCCGCATCAGTCCCGCATCAACACCGACACCTCGGGAATGCTCTCGGCCCAACCCGCCTTCAAGGGCGCGACGAACACGTTCTCCGTGCGCGTGCGCGCGATCTTCCAGGCCCCGTCGACCTTCTTGAACAAATTGTTCAGTCGGCTGGAGCGCAGCAGGGACTTGCCGTCGCTGAAGATCCAGGGTTGGCAGTGCACCCACTGGCCGTCCGCGCTCAGGCCGTTGGCGTGTACATGGATTTGCTCGGACGTGAGGTAGTGCACGTTGAGCAGCAAGGCGGGGTCTTTCTTCTGGCCCCAGAAGTTCTGGAAGTGCTGGCGGATGGCGGCCTTGCCCACGGCGCGGCCGAATTGCCCGTTGTAGTAGCTGCCCACGCCTTCCCACACCGCGTCCTCGGCGTAGAGTGCGAGGATTTTCTCGATGCGCTCGGCGTCGTCGGCCACGGGCTCGGGGCAGGGCGTGTCGCACAGGAACATGTAGCGTGCCTGGAGGCGTCGCACCTCGGCCTCGGCTTCGAGCACGTTGAGTCGGCGTTGCAGGTCCAGCACGGCCTGGGTGAGGTTGGCGAGCTGGGCGGAGTTCTGTTCAGGCATGGCGTGGGCGTGGGCGTGGGGAGGCGTGGACGCGTGACGCAGGCAGGTGCGGGATTCAGCCGCGCAGCTTTTGCATCATCCAGGCGGCGGCGGCCAGGGTGGCGCGGTCCGCGTGCATCGGGCCGATGGCCTGCAGGCCCACCGGCAGGCCTTGCGGGCCGTGGGTGAAGGGCAAGTGCACACAAGGCAGGCCCAGCAGGGTCCACATCCGGCACCAGGTCGGGTCGCCAGTGCCGGCTTCGAACAGCGGCGCCTCGCCGGCCGCGCTGGGCGCGAGCAGCACATCACAACGGGCGTACAGCGCGGGCAAGGTGGCGCGGGTTTCCTCCACGTAGCGGAGCTGTGCCGCGTAGTGGGTGTAATTCATCTGCAGGCCCTTGTCGATCACGCCGCGCAGCCCAGTGCTGATGTGGTCCCCGTGGCGCTGGCGTTCGTCGGACAGGGCGCGTGCCGTCTCGAAGGCCATGATGTCGATGTGGGCCTGCGTGAGTTGAGCGTGGTCGGGTGACAGGGCAATCTTCACCACTTTGGCGCCAGCGGCGCTCAACTTCTTCGCGGCCAGTTCCATGGCGGCGTGGGTCTCGGGCAGCAGCTTGTCCGCGTGGGGCTTGCACAAGCCGACGCGCAGCGGCTGCTGGATGACGGGCAGATCGGCCAAGGTCTTGTCGCCGCTGAGCGCGGCGGCGAACAGTGCGACGTCGTCCACCGTGCGGGCCACGCAGCCGATGGTGTCCAGCGTATCGCTGAGGGCCTTCACGCCCACGCGCGAGATGAAACCGAAGCTGGGCTTGTAGCCCACCACGCCGCAGTAGGCCGCGGGCCGGATGATGCTGGCCGCCGTCTGCGCCCCGAAGGCCAGGGGCACCATGTCACTGCCCACGGCGGCGCAGGAGCCGCTGGACGAGCCGCCCGGCGTGTGCTTCACATTGCGTGGGTTGCGCGTGGGGCTGGCCTGGAAGGTGCTGAACTCGGTCGTTGCCGTTTTGCCCAGCAGCAGCGCGCCGGCTTCACGTGCCAGGGCGACGGGGGCGGCATCCACGCTTGGGCGGTGTCCGGCGTAGATGGGTGATCCGTATTGGGTGGGCATGTCGTGCGTGTCGAACACGTCCTTCACGCCGATGGGCAGGCCGTGCAGCAGTCCGCGCACGGGGCCTTGGTCCAGCGCGCGGGCCTGAGCCAGCACCTGATCCGCGTCCACGTGCACCCAGGCCTTCAATTCACCGTCGCGTTCGGCCACTCGCGCCAGGCAGGCGCGGGCGACGGCTTCGGCGGTCAGGCTGCGGCTTTGCAGGCCACGGGCGAGTTCGGTGGCGGAAAGCCGGTGCAGGTCGGAGGTCATGGGCGGAGCAATGGTTTCCGGGGATTCTGGGGACGCGCGGTTCAGGTCAGACGGGAATCGGCGCTGAGGTGGTGGTAGGCGCGGTTGAAGTAGGCCAGCGCCTCGTCTTCCGGCCGCACGCGCACGCCCTGCACGCGGCAGATGCAGACGTCGTGCGTGCCGATGACATGGGTGTCCACCACCTGGCAATCCAGGTTGATCAGCGCGTCGTGCAGCGCGGGCGCACCGGAACTGAGCGTGTCCCACAAGCCGTGGGTGAACCGCTGAGTCTGTCCGAGTTGCGGATCGGCGAACGCCGCCGCCAGCGGTCGTTGCGCGGGCGTGAGCACGTTAACGCAGAGCACGGCGTTGCGTCGGAACAGGGGGTTGGACGGCGCCGCGCTGCGCATGCAGACCAGCACCGTGGGCGGGTCGTCCGAGACGCTGCAGACGGCCGAGGCCGTGAAGCCTGCCCGCCCCGCGGGACCGTCGGTGGTGATCAGCGTGACCGCGCCGGTCAACAGGGCCAGCGCGCCGCGGAATTCTTGCGAGGTGACGGGGGTGCTCATGGAGGTCTACAGGTCTGGGGTGTGCGGCGGCCTCGGGCGGGGCCGCGCGCGGGTTCTAGAGGTCCAGCACCAAGCGCGGCGTGAGCGAGCGCGAGCAGCAGATGGTGATCTGCTCGTTGGCGGCCTTCTCTTCGTCGGTCTGGTACTCGTCGCGGTGGTCGGGTGTGCCTTCCAGCACATTGGTGAGGCAGGTGCCGCAGATGCCCTGTTCGCAGGACACCTGCACGCGGATGCCGATGCGCTCCAGGGCGTTGGCGATGGTGTCTTCCGCTTCCACCACCACTTCCTTGCCGCTGGCCTGGGCCACGACGGTGAAGCTGTCGCCGCCCTTTTTCACCTCGACCTGGAAGAACTCGTAGTGGATGCGCTCCGCCGGGAAACCTTGCTCGCGCGCGGTGGCCATCACCCAGTCCATGTAGCCCTTGGGGCCGCAGACATAGACATGTGCCCCGGGCGGGGCGGCGCCGAGGATGGCGGCCGCGTCCGCGCGTTGCTGGGCCGGCGTGGGCGCGTTCTCGTCGAAGTGCTTGTGGACGCGCGCTGCGTAGGGCGCGGCGCCCAGCTCCTCGCTGAAGGCCATGTGCGAGGGCGAGCGGCTGCTGTAGTGGAACTCGAAGTCCATGCCTGTCTTGTGCAGCGTGTGCGCCATGGCGATCATGGGCGTCACGCCGATGCCGCCGCCGAACAGATAGGCCTTGCCCGCGCCCGCGCCGGTGATCAACGGAAAGTGGTTGCGCGGCGCGCTGATGCTCAGCTCCACGCCCTCCTTCAAGTGCGCGTGCACCGCGACCGAGCCGCCGCGCGAGTTGGCGTCACGCAGCACGCCGATGCGGTAGTGGCTGCGGTCGGCCGGGTTGCCGCACAGCGAGTACTGGCGGATGATTTCCTGGCCGGTGGCGCCCGGCAGGTGCACGTCGATGTGGGCGCCGGCCTCGAAAGGGGGCAGTTGCGCGCCATCGGCGCTGACCAGGGTGAAGAGGGCGATGTCCTGGCCGCTGGCCTGTCGTTTGGCAACACGAACGCGGAGAGTCTGGGCAGAAGTCATGTGGGTCTGGTGTCAACGCATGAAGATGCCGCCGTTCAAATCCCAGGCTGCGCCAGTCACATAACCGGCCTGACGCGAGGCCAGATGCACCAGGGTGGCGGCGATGAAATCCGGATGCCCCAATGGGTGAACCGGAATGACATTGTCAATGATGTGCTGGAGCTTTTCAGCCGGCACCGTGGGCAGGGCGGTCGGCCCGGGCGATGGGCCGGCCGCGATGGCGTTGAGGGGCACACCGGCGTGGGCCAGTTCCGCCGCTCCAGGGCCAGAAGCCTGAAATAGACCGGCTAGTCCCGACAATTTGCCCTTTCCGCGCGCGGGCCTTGGTTTACGCTCCTGGTCGGACCTACATCACGGCAGCAATCCATGAAAGCAGTCATTTTGGCCGGTGGCCTGGGCACGCGCATTTCCGAGGAGACCCACCTCAAGCCCAAACCGATGATCGAGATCGGTGGCAAGCCCATTCTTTGGCACATCATGAAGATCTACAGCGCGCATGGTGTCAATGACTTCGTGATTTGCTGCGGCTACCGTGGTTACGTCATCAAGGAATACTTCGCCAACTATTTCCTGCACACGTCGGACATCACCTTTGACATGTCCAACAACCGCATGGAAGTGCACCAGCGGCACGCCGAGCCCTGGCGCGTGACCCTGGTGGACACGGGTGAGGACACCATGACCGGCGGGCGCCTCAAGCGCGTCGCGGAGTATCTGAAAGATGAAGAGGCTTTCTGCTTCACCTATGGCGACGGCGTGGCCGATGTGAACATCGCCGAAGCGGTCCGCTTCCACAAGGCGCATGGCAAGCTGGCCACCGTCACCGCGGTGCAGCCGCCTGGGCGCTACGGCGCCCTGCAAATGCAGGGAGACCTGGTGCATGGCTTCGCGGAGAAGCCCCGTGGCGACGGCGGCCTGATCAACGGCGGTTTCTTCGTGCTGTCCCCCCGCTGCATTCCGCGCATCGCCGGTGACGCAACCAGCTGGGAGATCGAACCCATGAACGGCCTGGCCACCGATGGCGAGCTGATGGCCTGGACCCATCAGGGCTTTTGGCAGCCCATGGACACCTTGCGCGAAAAGAACCTGTTGGAAACCCTCTGGGCCGAAGGCCGCGCGCCTTGGAAGGTGTGGTCATGAGTCTGGCCGGGCCGGATGCGGCCTTCTGGCGTGGCAAGCGGGTCCTGCTGACGGGTCATACCGGATTCAAGGGGGCCTGGCTGGCACTGTGGCTGCAGCGCCTCGGCGCCCAGGTGACCGGCCTGGCGCTGGCGCCCGCCACCCAACCCAATCTTTTTGAGCTGGCGGGTGTCGCCGCCGGCCTGGACCACCACGTGGTGGACCTGCGCGACGCCGAGGCCGTGGCCCGTGTCGTGCGCGACAGCCGCCCGGAAGTGGTGCTGCACCTGGCGGCCCAGGCCCTGGTGCGCGAGGGCTACCGCGAGCCGGTGAGTACCTGGGCCAGCAACGTCATGGGCACGGTGCACCTGCTGGACGCCTTGCGTCAGCATGCTGGCGCCAAGGTGGCTGTGTGCATCACCACCGACAAGGTCTACCGCAACCACGAATGGCCCCACCCTTATCGCGAAGGCGATGAGCTGGGTGGGCACGACCCCTACAGCGCCAGCAAGGCCGCTTGCGAACTGGCCATCGCCAGTTACCGCGACGCCTTCCTGAAGGAGCAAGGCCTGGCCCTGGCCAGCGCGCGCGCGGGCAACGTCATCGGCGGCGGCGACTGGGCCGCGGACCGCTTGTTGCCCGACGCCGTTCGCGCCTGGCAGGATGGCCGCGCCCTGGAGATTCGCCGGCCCGAGGCCACCCGCCCCTGGCAGCATGTGCTGGAGCCCTTGGCCGCCTACCTGGTGTTGGCCCAAACCTTGTGGACCGACGCTTCGGCGGCCCAAGCCTGGAACTTCGGCCCTCTGCCGCACGAGCGCGCCACGGTGCGCACGGTGATCGATCTGGCGCGCAGCGCCTGGCCTGGCGCCGGCGTGAATTACGCGCAGCGCATCGACGGTCCGCACGAAGCGGGTTGGCTGGCGCTGGACACCTCGCTGGCGCAGACCCGCCTGGGCCTGGCGCCGCGCTGGAACCTCGCGGAATCGGTGGGGCGCACGCTGCGCTGGTACCGCGCCCTGCATGAGGGCGGAGAGGCGCGCGCGCTCTGCCTGGCCGATCTGGATGCCTGGAGCGGCGTCGAAGCGAGGGCGGCGGCGTGAGTGGCAGCCTGACCATCACTGATTTGCCTTTGGCGGGCTTGAAGCGCGTGCAGCGCCGCCTGCGCGCGGACGAGCGCGGTGTGTTCGCCCGCCTCTTCTGCGCCGACGAACTTCGACCGGCCGGTTGGCGCTGGCCCATCGCGCAGATCAACCACAGCCTCAGCCGGGGGCGGGGGCTGGTGCGTGGCCTGCACTACCAGCAGGCGCCGCACCAGGAGGCCAAGCTGGTCAGCTGTGTGCGCGGCGAGGTCTGGGACGTGGCGGTGGACCTGCGCCCGGGCTCGCCCACCTTCTTGCGCTGGCATGCCGAGCGCCTGAGTCCGCAGGCCAGCGACACGCACGGATCGGCCCTGTTGATCCCTCCGGGCTTCGCCCATGGCTTTCAGGTCCTGAGCGACGAGGCCGAACTCATTTATTGCCATTCCGCGCCCTACGCGCCGCAGTCCGAGCACGGCCTGCCGGTGCAAGACGCGCGCTTGGCCATCACCTGGCCACTGCCTGTGCAGGGCCTGTCGGCGCGGGACGCGGGCTTCGCGCCCATCGCGCCCGACTTTGCTGGAGTTGAAGTGTCATGAAATGCCGCCACTGCGGAGCCGAATTGCGTCTGCCCTTCCTGGACCTGGGCAGCGCGCCGCCGTCCAACGCCTACCTGACCGAGGCCGCGCTGCGCGGCCCCGAGACCTGGTATCCGCTGAGCGTGCTGGTCTGCGAAAGCTGCTGGCTGGTCCAGACCGAGGACCATGCCGGGCGCGAACAGTTGTTCGACGCCGACTACGCGTACTTCAGCTCTTATTCCAGCTCGTGGCTGGCGCACGCGAAGGCTTACGTGGAGGCCATGCGCGCGCGCTTTTCGCTCGGCGCGCAGAGCAATGTGGTCGAGGTGGCCGCGAACGACGGTTACCTGTTGCAGTACGTCAAGCAGGCCGGCATTCCTTGTTATGGCGTCGAGCCGACGACGAGCACGGCCGTGGCGGCGCGCAAGCTGGGCATCGAGATCGTGGAACGCTTCTTTGGCGTCGCGCTGGCGCGCGAGCTGGTGGCGGCGGGACGCGGCGCCGACTTGACCGCGGCCAACAATGTGCTGGCCCACGTGCCCGACATCAATGACTTCGTGGGCGGTTTCGCCATCCTGCTGAAAGAGCAGGGTGTGGCGACCTTCGAATTCCCGCACCTCTTGCGCATGGTGCAGGAGTGCCAGTTCGACACGGCCTACCACGAGCACTATTCCTACCTGTCGCTGACCGCCGTGCAGCGCGTCTTCGCGGCCAATGGCCTCAAGGTGTTCGACGTGGAAGAGCTGCCGACCCACGGTGGCAGCCTGCGCGTTTATGCCCAGCGCGCCGACACCGGCCGACATGCCATGGCGCCCGCGGTGGATGCCTTGCTGGCGCGTGAACGCGCGGCCGGTGTCAGCAGCCCCGCTTTCTACGCCGGCTTCCAGCGCGAGGCCGAGCGCATCAAGCGCGAACTGCTGGAGTTCCTGTTGCAGGCCAAGAAGGACGGCCGCAAGGTCGGCGCTTATGGCGCGGCCGCCAAGGGCAACACGCTGATGAACTTCGCCGGGGTGCGGCCCGACTTGCTGCCCTATGTGGTGGACCTCAACCCCGCCAAGCAGGACAAGTACATGCCCGGCAGCCGCATCCCCATCGTGGGCGAGGCGCATCTGCGCCAGGACCGGCCGGACCTGGTGCTCATCCTGCCCTGGAACCTGCGCACGGAAATCACCGCGCAGCTGAGCTACATCCGCGAATGGGGTGGCCGCTTCGTGACGGCCGTGCCGCGCCTGACCGTCAATTGATATTGTTGTAGATCACCAAGTAAAGAGGACTAGACCATGGCGAACGATCCCCGTGACCTGAGCGGCTCCCGCCTGCAGAACGCCTTGCTGCAGCTGGGCCGCGACGCGAACCTGCGCGTTGAACTGATGGATTGGCTCAAGCGCGCCGAAGGCCGACTGAGCTACGGCGCCTCCGTGCGCGACGACATCACCGGCCCCATCATCGATGCTCTGCACAGCGAGCAGGATGTCTACGAGAAGCAACTGGCCGACGGCACGCGCTTCCGTTTCCTTTACCGCACCAAGATCGCGCGCGACTTCCTGCTGGCCGAGCAAGAGCGGCCCAGCCACGTTTGGGAGCCGCAGACCACGCGCCTGCTGCAGCACCTCACGGCGCGCACCCCCGGTGACGTGCTGATCGGCGGCGCCTACTTCGGCGACCACGCCGTGGTGCTGGGCGTGCAGCTCAAGGGCAGCGGCCGCTGGGTGCATTGCTTCGAGCCCAACACCGACCAGGCGGCCATGCTGACGGCCAATGGCCAGCTCAACGGCCTGGACAATCTGCGCATCAACAAGCTGGGTCTGTGGCACGAGAGCAGCCAGCGCCTGAAGCTGGACGGTTTTGATTCCTTCGCCAACGCGGTGCTTGCGACCGGTGACGAGGGGTTTGAGACGATCACCATCGACGACTACTGCCAGGCGCAGAAGCGCGCCATCGGCGTGCTGATGCTCGACATCGAGGGCGCGGAATTGCGTGCCCTGCAAGGCGCCACGCGCGTGCTGGCGCAAGACAAGCCTGCCGTCGTGTTCGAGGTGCACCGGGACTACGTGGACTGGAGCGTGGGCTTGACCCAAACGCCCATCTGCACGCTGCTGAAGAACGCGGGCTACCAGTTGTACGCGGTGCGTGACTTCAACACACACCAGGAAATGGCGGGTCGCCCCATCGAATTGATTCCCGCCGACAGCGTCTACCTCGAAGGCCCGCCGCATGGCTTCAACATGCTGGCCGTGGCCGATGCCGCCGCGATCGCGGGCCCGCTGTTCAAGCAGGTGAAGAACGTCAGCCCCAAGTTGCTGCGGCACAAGTCGCCCGCCTTGCACCATCCGCTGGATGGCATGCCGGATTGAAGGGAAGCCTTGTCCCTGTGCTTGTCCGCGCGTGCTGAATCACCCGCGCTGAATCGCTCAATGGTCCCGCGCCGACTGAGTCAGGCCCATTCATGTCCATGACTGACACCAACGCTCCCGTCGCAACCCTCATCGGTGGCCGAGGTTTCGTTGGCGCCGCGCTGGCGCGCCATTTGCGCTCGCAGGGCTGGGTCTGCCATCTGCCGGAGAAGGGTGCAGCCTGGCCGGTCCGCGGGCAGCGCCTGGGGCATATCTTCTACTGCGCGGGCCTGACGGGGGACTACTTGGCGCGCGCCGCCGACACCGTGGAGGCGCATGTCAGCCTGCTGGCGCGCGTGCTGCAGTCCGAGCAATGGGATTCTTTGGTCTACCTGTCATCCACCCGCCTGTACGACGGTCTGCCCCCAGGTCACCTCGCGGGGGAGGCGGACTTGCTGCCCGTCGCGCCGCAGGTCCCGCGCCATCTTTTCGACCTGACCAAGCTGGCGGGTGAATCTCTCTGCCATGCCTTGGGGCAAGGGCGCGCGCGCGTGGCCCGCTTGGCCAGCGTGTACGACAGCCCGGCCGACCCGAACGGCTTCTTGCCCGCGCTGTTGCGGCGGGTTGCCCAGGCCCGGCGCGGCGAGGTGCTGGCCGTCGACTCGAACGCCCAGTCCGAGCGCGACTATGTGCACCTGCCCGATGTGCTGCGTGCGCTGGTCGACATCGCGCTACGCGGCACGCAGACGGTCTACAACGTGGCCAGCGGGCACAACGTGAGCAATGCGCAATTGGCAACCTGGGTGGCGCAGCGCACGGGCCGCCAATTGCAATTCCGCGCCGGCGCGCCTGGCACGGGCTCTGCCGTGGTGGACATCCGGCGTCTGCGCGAGGACTTTGGCTGGCAGCCATCGGGATTGGAGGCCGTGATCGGCCCCTGGCTGAACAAGATAGGGCAAGACGATGAAGATGGTCAACCTTGAACGCAACCGCCTCTCGGCTTACGTGCAGGCGCAGATCAAGCAGTTCTTTCCGCTGGACGATCAGGCGGATCTGGCGCTGATCGATGCTCACCTGGACGAAGCCTTGCAGCGGGTCGGGCGTTGCATCGACCAGGTCCGAATGTGGACGCCGGGCCAGTTCGATGTGCTGCACTCCTCGCAGTACTGCATTTTTCTGTATTACCTGTCGAACACGATCTGGCGCCGCGAGAAAGTGCGCGGCGTCTGCACCAAGCTCTTTCTACTGAACAAGGCGCTCAACGCCATCGACTGCTTCTACGAGATCGAGCTGCCCGAGGTGTTCTTCATTGGTCACTCGGTCGGCATCGTGCTGGCCAAGGCGAGCTACGGCAACCATCTGGTGCTCTACCAGAACTCCACCGTGGGCAAGAACCATGGGGACGCGCCGGTGCTGGGCGAGGGCGTCATCATGTACCCCAACACCGCCATCATCGGCCGCTGCCAGGTGCGTGACCGCTCCATCATCGCCCAGGGGGTGAGCGTGATCAATCGCGACACCGAGCCCGCCAGCATCGCTTACCAGGGCCATGGCGGCAGCCTGGTCTTCAAGCCGCCGGGCCACGACATCCTCGCGGATTTCTTCCGCGACGTCTGAGCCTCAAGCCTTCAAGCTCTGAAGCTCTGAAGAGGCTGGGCACCTTCGTGAACCGACTGCGCCCGAACCGGTGTGGTTCGGGCGGCTGCGGTCATGGCATTCAGGCCTCGCCCAGGTACTCCCGGGCCGTTTGCACGTACTGCTGGGTGCGGGCCAGCAATTGGTCCACCGATTCCGACGGGGTCAGCGATTTCAGCGCTTCCGAGAGGTAGACGCGGCCGAATTCGTGGTTGCCGTGGGCGTTCTCGATTTCGGCCAGGGCCGTGAGCGCCACCGGGTCGTGCGGCTTGGCGCACAGAATGCGCTCGGCGATCACGGTGGCCTCGAACCAGCGCTTGCTCAGCATCTGGTTGGTCGCCGTCGCGGGTGTTTCGTCTGTGTCGGTCTTCGCCCGGGTAATCATGTTCTGCAGACGCTCGTAGGCCTTGCTCAGAGGGATGCGTTCCCCCGGCGCCACGCCCACCTCGAATTCCTGCTCCGGCCAGACCGGTGCTTCGCCCACCCAGGTTTCCAGCTGGGCGAACACCTGCTCGGACGTCCATTCAGGGTGGCTCGAGCCCGCCAGCCACAACATCCACATGAAGCGCAGCGCGTTGCCGACTTCCTGCGTGTACACGTCTTCGCGCATCACCGTGCTGGCTTCCACCTCGTCGCGCAGGCCGAGTCGGATGCGGTTGAGCGCGTCCACGTCACTGGCCAAGCGTGAAGCGATGGCCACGTACTCGTCGGGGTTGCGCGCGATCCAGTCGTGCCGTCCCATGTGCGCGAGCATGCCCACGCCCATGCGCGATTTCAGCGCGTCGCCGTTCATGGTGATCAGGGGCACGCCCATCCAGATCACGTCGTTCGAGGTGGTGCCGCCCACCAGCGGGAAGGGGTCAAGAGCAACGTCGATGCGGTGGTAGACCAAGTACTGCTTGGCGTAATCCAGTGGCACCAGGTCCAGGCGTGACACGTCGATGCCCAGCCGTTCGCAACGGGCACGGTAGCTCGCCGAGAACTCTGGCTGCCCCAGGTTTTTGCCTTCGATCAACAGGCGCGAATTCGGCACCGTGGCCAGGATGCGGCCCCAGAGCGCCAGCACATCGTCGGTCAGCTTGCCCAGGTTGTTGCAGGAGCCGAAGGTCACGAAGCCGTTGGTCAGCGCGGGCGTGGGCCGCACCTGGTAGGCCGGCTGGTAACGCCACAGCGGGTTGCGGCTGTGCGGCCGATAGCAGATCCAGCGCGTGGGCAAGCGGTACAACTGCTCGGTGTAGAGCGCATCCGCGCCGGGCGGGTCCGTGATGCCATCGCTGAACCACCAGTCGATCGCGGTCAGACCGGTGGTGCCAGGGTAGCCAATGGTGAAAGCCTGCACTGGCGCTGGTTTGCGCGCCATGGTGGGCAAGGCGTTGCCGCCGGTGTGTCCGCTCAGGTCGATGAGGATGTCGATCCCCGCTTCCTGGATGATGGCGGCCTGCTCGACGCTGTTCTTCAGGTGCAGCTTCACATGGCGGTCCACGTGGCAGCGCACCCGTTCAGCTGCGTTATCTTCCAGCGTACCCAAGTCAAACGCCCAGACCTCGAACTGGCGGCGGTCCAGCTGAGCGAGCAAGCCTTCCGCGAAGTACATCACCGCGTGGTTGTGGAAGTCCGGCGAGATGAAGCCCACCTTCAGGCGGCGCCAAGGCCCGCCTTCGCGCCGCGCCGCATGGTCGGGCCAAGCGGGTTTGAGCGCCGTCTCGAAGGTCGTGCCGAAATTGCGGGCGGCCTCGGCCATGTCGTGCACCGAGGCATCGGGGTCGGCCAGCATGAAGAGCAGGAGGTTGGTGTGGTGGGCGATGTCGGCGGGGTTCAGGGCGATGGCCGCCTTGCAGTCTTCCACCGCTTCGTGCACCTGACCCAGCTCACGCCGGTGGATGGCGCGCTGGTTGAGCGCGCCCAGCTTGTCCTCGACGGATTCGGCCAGTTCCCAAGCCTTGTTGGCGGCCGCCAGTCCCTCCTCGTGCAGGGTCATGGGGTAGCAGGAGCGCGCGAGGTGTATCCAGCTCAACGCCTTGTCGGGGCGCAACGCAGTGACCTTCTTGAGCACGGGATAGGCGTCGCTCGGCCGACCCTCCTGCATCAGGATTTGCACGTAATTGATCAGCAACTCTGCGTCCTCGGGGTGCACGGCCGCAGCTTGGCGGTAGGCCGCGAGGGCTTGATCAGTCTTCTTCAACTGGTTCAGCGCGAAACCCAGCATCTGGTGCGAACGCAGGTGACGTCCGTTCTTGCGCAGGGTTTGCCGACAGAGGCGGACGACGGAAACCCAGTCATGCTTCAGGAAGGCTTGGCTGATCCTGACGGCGCTGGGGTCGGCTTGGTGCGAGGTGTTGGGTGCGGACACGGCAGGCTTTAGAGGGTCTCAATTGCAAAAGGAAAAGGCACGACCACACGGGGGGTGTGGCGTGCCTTGTCGCGGCGCTGAGGGCGGTAAGGGATCAGCTCTGCAGCAACTGCAGCACGCCTTGCGGAATCTGGTTGGCTTGCGCCACCATGGCCGTGCCCGCCTGTTGCAGGATCTGGGCACGCGACAGGTTGGCCGTTTCCGCCGCGAAGTCCGCGTCCAGGATGCGGCTGCGCGAGGCCGTCAGGTTCTCGGTCGTGATCTGCAGGGCATTCACGGTCGATTCAAAACGCGACTGCAAGGCCCCCAGCTTGGCGCGTTCGCCGCTGACGAAGGCCAGCGCCGAGTCCACCGTCTTCAGTGCGTCGTTGGACTTGTCCACCGTGGTGATGTCCAGGTCCGCCACCTTGTGCAGCGTCGAGGGCGTGTCGGTTCCGACGTAGGCGCTGGAGGCCGCCACCGTGGCACCCGCCGCGTGGCTGAGCACGAAGGACTTGTTGGAGTCGAAGGTCACGTAACCGCTGACGATCGCGTTCTCGCCCTGGGAGTTGGCCGCCAGGGTCATCGTGCTGACCGCGGACAGGGCGCCGCTGCTGTCCGGGCGCATTTTCGAGATCGTCACGTTGCCGGCGTTGATCACGGAGGTGTCGGACACCATGATGTCGTTGCCCGTGATGTTGGTCAGCACCAGGGCCGTGCCGGCGGCGTTGAGCGCGGCCACCACACCAGTCTTCGAGGACTTCTCGTTCACCGCAGCGATCGCGTTGGACAGGCCATCGGGCGTCGAGGGGTTGGTCACGGAGAAGGACACCGGTTCCGGCGTGCCATTGTCCGACTGGATGGTCAGGGTGTAGGCACCTGCGGACTGGAAGGTCATCAAGGAGTTGGTACGCGCTTCGGCCGTCACACCCGTGGCGGGCGTTTGCTGGTTGATCTTGCTCGCGACTGACTTGGCCGTCTCGTTGGCCACCACGTTGATGGCCGCGCTGCCCGCGGCGGCGTTGATGGTGAAGGCTTCGCTGGACATGCCGTTGGCACCAAACGTCGCGCCAGTTGCCACTGTTTGAGCGGCCGTCGCGGTGTTCAAGGCTTGGTTGTTGCCGTAGACCCCGGTGCGCAGGTTGGCCGTGGCCGCGATGATGGTCTGGTTGGCGTTGGCGCCGATCTGGAACTGCGCCGTGCCGAAGGTGCCGTCCAGCAGCTTCTGGCCGTTGAATTCCGTGGTGGCCGCGATGCGGTCCAGTTCCGCGACGAGCTGGATCACTTCCTGGTTCAGGGCTTGACGGTCGCCCGCGCTGTTGGTGGCGTTGGCCGATTGCACAGCCAGTTCACGCACGCGTTGCAGGATCGCGCTGGCGGCGCCCATCGCGCCTTCCGTCACCTGGGCCAGCGAGATGCCGTCGTTGGCGTTGCGCGTGGCTTGCGTCAGGCCGCGAATCTGGCTGGTGAAGCGCTCCGAGATCGCCAGACCGGCGGCGTCGTCCTTGGCGCTGTTGATGCGCAGACCG
>NZ_AEGR01000062.1 GCF_000211835.1 Hylemonella gracilis ATCC 19624
CCCCCCCCCGCCCCCGCCAGCGGCTCGCGGCCTCCGGGGCCGCGGCGCATCAGCTGCACCGGCTCGCCGGGAAGGAAGCCCAGTTCACCCAGACGGCGCAGCAGTTGGGGATCCGGTACCCCGCTGGGGTTCAGGCCGATGACGGTGCCGCGAGCGCCTGGCGGCAAATCGGACAGTCGGACGTGGGCAGGGTGTGGAGCGAGAGACATGGCAGGGCCTGTAAGCGGTCAGGCAAGCGATGGGCAATGAGCAAGAGGCAAAAGAGCAGGCAACCGACATCGATTGCGTCGTTGCAAATGATAATGGCTCTCGCCTGGACTGTTCACGCCCCGAACCGCTCTTTACATGCGGTTTGCGCTGGATCAATCCAGCCCGCGCAAGGCCTGGATGGCCTCCTCGACCCGCTCGACCGGGTAGATCGTCAGCCCCTCGATGGCTTTCTTGGGCGCATTGGCCTTGGGCACCACCGCCACGCTGAAACCCAGCTTGGCCGCTTCCTTCAGTCGCTCCTGCCCGCGCGGCGCGGGGCGCACCTCGCCCGCCAGACCCACTTCGCCGAAGGCGATGAAGCCCTTGGGCAAGGGCTTGCCGCGCAAGCTGGAGGTGATGGACAGCAGCACCGCCAGGTCGGCCGCCGGTTCGCTGATGCGCACGCCACCGACGGCGTTGACGAACACATCTTGGTCCATGCAGGCCACGCCCGCGTGCCGGTGGAGCACGGCCAGCAACATGGCCAGACGGTCACGGTCCAGGCCCACGGAGAGGCGGCGCGGACTGGGGCCACCGCTGTCCACCAGGGCCTGGATTTCCACCAGCAGCGGCCGCGTGCCTTCCAGCGTGACCATCACGCAGCTCCCAGGCACGGGCTCCGCGTGTTGCGACAGGAAAATCGCGCTGGGGTTGCTGACGCCCTTGAGGCCTTTTTCCGTCATCGCGAAGACGCCGATCTCGTTGACGGCGCCGAAGCGGTTCTTGATGGCGCGAATCAGGCGAAAGCTGCTGTGCGTGTCGCCCTCGAAATAGAGCACCGTGTCCACCATGTGCTCCAGCACGCGCGGGCCAGCCAGCGCGCCTTCCTTGGTGACATGGCCCACCAGCACGATGCAGGTGCCGCTGGCTTTGGCCGCGCGCGTGAGGTGGGCCGCGCATTCGCGCACCTGGGCCACGGAGCCGGGCGCGGAGGTAAGTTGGTCCGAATAAACCGTCTGGATGGAGTCGATGACGGCCACCGCGGGTTGCTGCGCCTCCAGGGTCGCCAGGATTTTTTCGAGTTGAATTTCCGCCAGCACCTGCACCCGGGAACCTTCCAGCCCCAGGCGCCGCGCCCGCAGCGCGACTTGGGCGCCGCTTTCCTCGCCGGTGACGTACAGAACGCCAGCGCGTTGAGCGTTACCCGCTGCGCGAACTGCTTTGCCGCCGCGCTCTGATTTGCCCACGGCTGCGCTTGCGAGGGTGTCGTCGCTGTCGTGGGACGTCTCGGCGGCACGCAAGCCACCCTGTTCAGCACGCTGCAGGTTGTCCAACGCCTGCAGCAACAGCGTGGACTTGCCAATGCCCGGGTCACCCCCAATCAGCACCACGCCGCCTTCGACGATGCCGCCGCCCAGCACCCGGTCCAGCTCGTCCAGGCCGGTGGGAGTGCGCTCCACGTCGGCCGCTTCGATGTCGGCCAAGGCCTGCACTTCGGCGGTCCGAGCCAGCGCCGCGAACCGGTTCTTCGCCGGCGCGCTGGTCTCGGCCACGGTTTCGACCAAGGAATTCCAGGCTTTGCAGTGCGGGCATTGGCCCAGCCATTTGCTGCTGGTGCCGCCGCATTCGCCGCAGGTGTAGACCGTCTTTTCTTTTGCCATCCGCCCATCTTAGCCTATGACTGTATGAAATCACAGTTCTATGATGGTTCCATGGAATACCGCAACGTCTGCATTTATGGGGCCGGCGCCATCGGGGGCTGGATCGGCGCGGGCCTGGCCGCCGCGGGCTTGAAGCTCAACGTGGTCGCACGGGGCGCGACGCTGGAAGCCTTGCGCCGCGACGGTCTGCGCCTGAGCCACCAGGGCGTCACGACCGCCCATGCCGTGCGCGCCGAGAGCGAGCCGGCCCGGCTGGGCGTGCAGGACCTGGTGGTGATCGCCGTGAAGGCCCCGGGCCTGGCCGAGGTGGCGCGCCACATCGCGCCCTTGCTCGGGCCCGACACCGTGGTGCTGACCGCGATGAACGGCGTGCCCTGGTGGTTCTTTCACGGTTTCGGCGAGCGCTGGCAAGGCACGCCCTTGCGCAGCGTCGATCCCGAAGGGGCGATCGCCCGGGCGATTCCAGCGGCCCAGGTCGTCGGCAGCGTGGTGCATGCCAGCTGCACGCTGGACGGCCCGGGTCACGTGCGGCGGCATGCGGGCAACAAACTCATCCTCGGCGAACCCGCGGGCGGGACCAGCGTGCGCTTGAGCGCTTTGGCCGATCTGCTCACACACGCCGGTTTCGAGGCGCCGGTGTCTCCGCAGATCCAGAAGGACGTCTGGTACAAGCTCTGGGGCAATATGACGGTCAACCCTGTGAGCGCGCTCACCGGGGCAAGCACCGACCGCATCCTCGATGACGAACTGGTGCGTGGCTTCATCACCGCCGTGATGCTCGAGGCCAAGGAGATCGGCGCGCGCCTGGGCATCCCCATCACCGACAGCCCCCAGGACCGGCATGCCGTCACGCGCAAGCTCGGCGCCTTCAAGACCTCGATGCTGCAGGATGTGGAGGCCGGCCGGCCGGTGGAGCTGGACGCGCTGGTGGCCGCTGTGCGCGAGCTGGGTCAGCTCACTGGCGTCGCCACGCCCTCGACGGACGCCTTGCTCGGCCTGGCGCGTCTGCACGCTCGCACCCACGGGCTTTATTGACCAAACACAGACGCGAGAGACGCCACAGCGGCCCAGCGGCCCAGCGGCCCAGCGGCCCAGCGGCAAGCCTTGCTCCCATCCCACACACGACGCTTCCCGATGTCCGCCACCCCGACCCGTGCCCTGAGCGCCACGGCCTTCACCACCCTCCTGCTCATCGCCTGCATGATGGGCGCCAACCACGTGGCCGCGCGCTTCGCTTTCAACCATGGCGTGGACGTGGCGACCGCCGTGGTGTTTCGCAGCGGCATCACCACCCTGGTGATGTTGGCGCTGCTGCGGGCGCAAGGCGTTGCGCTGGCGTTGACGGGACGCCAGCAGCGCGCGCTGCCCCTGATCGGCTTGGTCATCGGCTTGCAGAGCCTGTGCCTCTACTCAGCCGTGGCGCGGCTGCCCGTGGCCCTGGCCCTGCTGGCCTTCAACACCTTCCCGCTCTGGACGGCGCTCTGGGCCCGTCTGATCTACCGCGAACGCCCCTCGCCCTTGCTGTTGAGGGTGATGCCGGTCATCCTCTTGGGTCTGATGCTGGCGCTCGACGTGCTGGGTGCGGCCTCGGGCTTGGGCGCGGGCGCGCAGTGGCAGCGCATCGGCGCGGGCGTCGCCTACGCGCTGGCCGCGGCGGCCCTGTTCGGTATCGCGCTGGTTCTGACGCAGCATGAATCCCAGGGCGTGGACGGTCGGGTGCGCACGGCCTTCACCATGGGCGTCGCGGGCCTGGTGGCGCTGCTCACCGTCGTGCTGCAGGGCGGCTTTCACCTGCCCGTGGCGGTGGACGGGTCGGGTGCGGTGGCTGGCT
Source organism: Hylemonella gracilis ATCC 19624 (assembly GCF_000211835.1). Lineage (GTDB taxonomy): Bacteria > Pseudomonadota > Gammaproteobacteria > Burkholderiales > Burkholderiaceae_C > Hylemonella > Hylemonella gracilis. Next base: position 3,682 of record NZ_AEGR01000062.1, read on the forward strand.
GGATCGGGTTGGGTCTGCTGACCCTGCTCTATGGCACGGGCATCACCCTGCTGCTGACCGTGCTGCCGCGCCTGGGCGTGGTGGGCAACTCAGCCATCATGAACGTGGAGCCGGTGGCGGCCCTGGTGCTGGCCTGGCTGGTCCTGGACCAAGCCATCGCGCCGGTGCAGCTGGCAGGCGCGCTGATCGTGGTGGGCGCCGTGATGACGCTGGGCTTGCGCAAGCGCTGAGCGCGCACTGAACCCGCGCGGTGGCCTGCGCGAACGCGAGGTTCAGTCCGTCACTTCGACCGGAACGCGCAGCGCCAGCGCGCACATCAGCTCGTAGCTCAGGGTGCCCGCGGCCCGCGCGACTTCGTCGATGTCCAGCACGGCGCCGTTGCCAGCCTGGCCCCAGAGCGTGACCTCGCTGCCGACATCGGCGGCCAAGCCGGCCTGCCGCACAGGCTCCAGGTCCACGGTCAGCATGTCCATGCTCACGCGCCCCACCAGCCGGGTGCGCACACCATCGACCAGCACGGGCGTGCCCGTGGGCGCGACGCGCATGTAGCCATCGGCGTAACCACATGCGACCACGCCCACGCGCATGGGCTGCTGCGCCGTGAAGGCCGATCCATACCCCACGGTATCGCCAGCTTGCAGCTGTTGCACGCCGATGATGCGGCTGCGCAGCGTCATGGTTGGGTGCAGATCCCAATGTGCCGCGTCGTGCTCGGGATAGTCCGGCGCGCTGCCGTACACCGCGATGCCGGGGCGAACCCAGTCGGAGCGCAAGCCCTCGGCGTCGCTTGAGGTACGGCCCTGCGCGCCCATGTGACGCAAGGTGGCGGCGCTGTTGGCCAGGCTGCGTTCACCGGGCAAATCCTGCGTGGTCGCGTTGAAGAGCGCGAGCTGCGAAGCAATGCCGCGCGGGCCATCGGCGTCGCTGAAGTGGGTGATGAGCGTGATTTCCTCGACCTGGGGCAGAGCATCGAGCCGCGCCCAGGCGGCACGGAAGGCCTCGGGCCTGAAGCCCAGGCGGTTCATGCCACTGTTCATCTTCAGGAAGACCCGGTGCGGGGCATGGGTCTTGTGCATGGCCAGCCAATCGATTTGCCGCGTCTCGTGCACGACGTGCCAGAGCCCCAGGCGCGAGCACAGCTCCAAGTCGCGCGGATCGAACACGCCTTCCAGCAGCAGGATGGGGCCTCGCCAACCCAGGGCGCGCACGCGCTCGGCCTCGCCCAGATCCAGCAGGGCAAAACCGTCGGCGCCCCGCAAGCCCTCGTAAACACGTTCGATGCCATGCCCGTAGGCATTGGCCTTGACCACGGCCCAGACCTTGGCATCGGGCGCGGCGGCGCGCGCGCGCGCCAGGTTGTGGCGCAGGGCGCCGGTGTGAATCAGGGCTTGTATGGGGCGAGGCATAAACGCAACAGGCGCGCGGGTGGGCAGGTCATTTCAATCACGTTCGCGGAATTGTGACAGCATGCACCATGCTATAACCCCGGCGGCGCCCAGCGGCCCACCTCACATTCCTTCTTGTCCGGCCTTTCTTTCCCAGCGCGCATCCCTCCCCCGGTTTACCGGCTGCTCCGTCTCACCCTGCCTGTGCCCCCCAGCCCATGAAACGCGGCTTCTACACCATCATGTCAGCGCAGTTCTTCAGCTCGCTGGCTGATAACGCGCTGTTCGTCGCCGCGGTGGAGTTGCTGCGCAGCCAGCGCGCGCCCGAATGGCAACAAGCGGCGCTGGTTCCCTTGTTCGCGCTGTTCTACGTGGTGCTGGCACCCTTCGTGGGCGCGTTCGCGGATTCGCTGCCCAAGGGGCGGGTCATGCTCATCAGCAACTCGATCAAGATCATCGGTTGCCTGATGATGCTGTTTGGCACCCACCCCCTGCTGGCTTACGCCATCGTCGGTCTGGGCGCCGCGGCTTATTCGCCAGCCAAGTACGGCATCCTGACCGAGTTGCTGCCCGCCTCGCAGCTGGTCAAGGCCAACGGGTGGATCGAGGGCCTGACCATCTCGTCCATCATCCTGGGTGTTTTGCTCGGCGGGCAATTGGTGGGGCCGTCGATTTCGGGCATGTTGCTCACCCTGGATCTGCCCTCCATCGACACCGCCGCCGAATCGGCCATTTCCACCTTGATCCTGGTCTACTTGCTCGCGGCCTGGTTCAACACACGCATTCCACTGACCGGCGCTGAATTGCGCCCCATGCCGCGCAACTGGCTCACGCTGCTGCCCGACTTCTGGAACTGCAACACCCGGCTGTGGAAAGACAAACTGGGTCAGATTTCGCTCTCCACCACGACCTTGTTCTGGGGCGTCAGCGGCAATCTGCGCTACATCGTGTTGGCTTGGGCCGCGGCCGCGCTCGGCTACAGCGTGACGCAGGCCTCGACGCTGGTCGGCGTGGTGGCCATCGGCACGGCGGCGGGCGCCATCATCGCCTCGTTGCGGACCCGTCTGGAGGACGCGCCGCGCCTGCCCCCGCTGGGCGTGGCCATGGGTCTGCTGGTCATCCTGCTCAACTTCATCGACAACGTCTGGGTGGCCGCGCCTTTCCTCGTGCTGTTGGGGGGCCTGGGCGGTTACCTCGTCGTGCCCATGAACGCGTTGCTGCAGCACCGCGGCCACAACCTGATGGGTGCGGGCCGCTCCATCGCCGTGCAGAACTTCAACGAGCAGACCTGCATCCTGGGGCTGGGGTTTTTGTACAGCTTCAGCACGGGCATGGGCGTGTCGGCCTTCAAAGCCATCGCCTGCTTCGGGCTCTTGGTCGCCTGCGTGATGGCCCTGATCCAGTACTGGCATCGCCGCAATGTGCGCGTGCACGCGCAAGAAGTTCAGCGCTTGCTGGACATCGCGCGCAACGACAACCTCCACGGCTGACTGTGTCGATGTCACTTGACCGGTCCCGCCAGCGGGCCGCCTTGGCGTTGCTGCTCAACGCTTTCGTCTGGGGCTGTTCCTGGTATCCCTTCCGCTACCTCGAGGACCGGGGCCTGCACCCCCTCTGGGCCACCAGCCTGATCTACGTGCTTTGCCTGGCGCTCCTGCTGGCCTGGCGCCCCAACGCCTGGCGGCCGCTGTTGTCGTCCCCCTGGCTCTGGTTGCTCATGGCAGCGTCGGGGCTGACCAATGTGAGCTTCAACTGGGCTGTCACCATCGGCGACGTGGTGCGCGTGGTGCTGCTGTTTTATCTGATGCCCGCCTGGTCCGTGCTGCTGGCATGGCTGCTGCTGCGCGAGCGGCCCACGCAGGCGGCTTTGCTGCGCCTGGTTCTGGCATTGGCCGGCGTGGTGATCGTGTTGAAGACTCCGCAATCCGACTGGCCGCTGCCGGTCGGCCTGCCCGACTGGCTGGCCCTCGCGGGCGGTTTCACCTTCGCGCTCACCAATGTGCTGCTGCGCCGCTTGCGCGCCTTGCCCGAGGCGTCGCGCATGGGGGCGATGTTCGGCGGCGGCGCCTTGCTCGCGGCGACGGTCGCGCTGCTGGGGCAATCCCACGGTCTGGCGACTCCACCCCCCACCCCCGCGCTGGGCTGGCTGGTGGTGGCGCTGCTGACCGGGCTGGCCTTTCTGGCGGCCAATGCGGGTCTGCAGTACGGCGCGGCCCATCTGCCCGCCGCGGCGACGTCGCTCATCATGCTGACGGAAGTGATGTTCGCCAGTGTCTCCTCCGTGCTGCTCGGCGCGGCCGAGTTGCAAGCGCGCACGCTCCTGGGCGGCGTGCTGATCCTGCTGGCGGCAGCCTGGGCCGCCTGGCCCGAGCGCGGAAACAGAACGCCGGGCCCAGACACCAGCCACTGAGGCACCTGACCATTCACACCAGACCGTGCGGCCCTAACCTGCGATGCATTCAAGGGCTCATTGCAGGGTTCCGTGGGGACGCAGAACCAAGGCGTACAGCTCGTTGCGAAAGTGGATGCCCAGGCGATCGAACGCCCGGTTGCGGTAGGTCTTCACGCTGGGCACGCTCAAGCCCAGGTCACTGGCGATGCCGTCGTACGTCATGCCGCGCAGCATGCGCACGCAGACGTCCAATTCACGCGGCGTGAGCGCGGGCCGCAGAGCACGCAAGCGCTGCGCCGCCAGCGCGGTTGGCTCCTCGGTCGAGGCAGAGGGACTGGCCAGGTCCACATGCTTGCAGGCCAACGCCATCAAGGCAGGTGCCAGGGTCTCGAAGTCGGCCAGCTGAGCATCACTGAACGGTCGTTGATGCTGATGGCGGTAGAAGTTGACCGCGAACAAGCCATCCTCGCGCGCCTGCACCACCGAGACACGCTCCGCCACACCATGCGCTTCGTAGACACGCGTTCGGTGCTCGGTCGGAACTTCGCGCGCCGTGAGATGGCAGAGCAGGGATTTCGCCTCCTCCAAGCAATCCTCCGCCGTCTCGTTGATCAAGGTGCGGTCGTGCAGATGTGGGCCTGACAGATAAGCCCGCCAGCAGTCTTGCGTGGTGTCGGGCACGCCGAGGCTGCCGGACAAGTACAACTGCGGCACGCAGTGGTGGCCCGTGCGGTACACCGAGAAGGACGCCGCGGGCACGAGAGGTTGGACGGATTCCAGCAGCAGCGAACGAAAGCGAGGCTGGCCCAGTTGCTGGATGAGCCCAGCCAGCAACTGGGCATGGCGTGGCGCGCCGCCAGCGCTGTCGCTGCAGGTCCATTTGCGCATGCGTCTCCTCGCTTGCTTGTTCTGTGCTGTCATCTTAAGGGATGACAACAGGCGCCCACTCGCCGCCCTAAGCTCGCGCCATGTCACTCGCCACCCCTGCCCTGGAATTTTTTGCCGACTTGGCCGTGCGCGTGGGCGCGCCGCAGGAAGTCGGTGTCACCTTGCATGGCCAGCGCCGACTCATCCCCATCCTGGGCGGTGAAGTGCGTGGCGTGGGGTGGACGGCGCAGGTGTTGCCGGGCGGGGCCGACTTTCAATTGACCGTCAGCCCGCGCCTGACCGAACTGGACGCGCGCTACGTGCTCGAAACCGACGGCGGCGACCGGATCTTTGTCCACAACCGGGCACTGCGCGCCGCCGCGCCCGAGGTCACCGCGCAGCTGCTGCGCGGCGAGCCGGTGGACCCGGCACAGGTCTATTTCCGCTGCACTCCCAGTTTCGAGACCGCCTCGCCCGCGCTGGTCTGGATCACCGAGCGTCTGTTCGTGGGCACGGGCGTGCGCCGGCCCGACCGGGTGGAAGTGCGCTTTTTCACCGTGAACTGAAAACCATCGGCGGTCGAACACCGGCATCGCCACATCAACAAACTAGGAGACACACCATGCCCATCCCTTCCCCACTGCGCCGCGCCTTGCTGGCCAGCGCGACCCTGCTCGGCTTGCTGGGCGTCACCCAGGCTCAAGCGCAGAACAGTTATCCCAACCGCCCCGTGCGCATCATCGTCGGCTTCGCGGCAGGCACTGGCCCGGACATCGTGGCGCGACTGCTGGCGCAGAAGCTCTCCGAGGGCTGGGGCGGTCAGGGTGTGATCGTGGACAACAAGCCGGGCGCCGCGGGCCTGATCGCCGCCAGCGAGGCCGCGCGCGCCACGCCCGACGGCTACACCCTGATGCTGGGCGAGACAGGTCAGCTCAGCATCGCACCGAGCAGCTACAACAAGCTGCCCTACGACCCGGCCAAAGACTTCGCCCCCGTGAGCCAGGTGGTCAGCGCCGACTTCGCGCTGCTGGTCAATCCTCAGAAAGTGCCCGCGAAGAACGTCAAGGAATTCGTGAGTTGGGTGCAAGGGCAGAAGGGCCTGTTCATGGCCACTTTCGGCGCGGGCACGCCGGGCCACTTCGGCGCCTTCATGTTCGGAGAGGCGGTCAAGCTCAAGCCCGAGGCTGTGCATTACAAGAGCACCGCCGACGCGCTGGGCGGGCTGTTCAACGGCGACGTGCACGGTGTGTTCGCCAGCGTCGGGCTGGCCACGCCGAATGTGAAAGCCGGCAAGTTGCTGGCCCTGGGCACCACGGGCCCGAGCCGCGCCGCCGCGCTGCCCGACGTGCCCACGCTGAAGGAACAGGGTTATCCGTCGCTGGAGTTCAGCTCCTGGTTCGGCATCGTGGCACCGGCGCAGACGCCACCGGCCATCCTGGCCAAGCTCAGTGCCGACGTGCGCAAGGCCGTCACCGCGCCCGAAGCCCGCGCCAAGCTGGAAGAAGCCGGCTTTCGCGTGACGGGCACCGACGCCGCGGGCTTCGCCCGCATCATGGCCGCCGACACCGTGACCTGGGGCAAGGCCGTGGCCGCCACGGGCTTCAAGGCGGACTGAGACCCGCGGACCCACGAAAGGCCAATGTGCGGGCGCGAGCGGCCCGCACGGCACGCCTCAACCGCGGCGCAGCACGGGGCGCAAGCGCCAAGCGCTCAAGGGCCTGGCCAGCGCTTGAGCCCGGCGCCGATGCTTCGCCGTGCCTTGTCGCAGCAAATCCCAAGTCGTTCTCAGCAGCGGCCACGAGGCCTCGTGGACCAGGCTGACGGTGCCGGACGGAAAGCCCGAGACCAGGGCCAGACCATGGCTGACGATGCGCACACGCTCACCCGGGGACAGAAAGATGTCCTCGGGCTGCCCGGTGACGGTGATCCAGAGCCGCCCCTGTGTGCATTCGATCCAGCAACCCCGCGCCCGGTGAAACGCCACCGGTGTGTCTCCGTCCAGTTGCAGTCGCCCCTGCCCCAGCGATAACCACATGCCGCACCTCCGTCGTGTTGTTGATGAAGAGCGGCCAGTCTAGGGAGGGACGCACGCGCAATACAGTCTCAATACCGCAAAATTGTGATCGGCACAGTCGTGAAAGCGGGCGACTGTGCTGGTGATGTCGCCCCCCAACTGTGTCTGTCCAAGGCTGGGGCCTGCACCGACAATACCCACCCACCGTCGTTTCCCTCCCATCCAGGACAGCCGCATGGCTATGGCTCCCTCACAGGTCAGCGCGAAAAATCCCATGGAGTTGCGCTACCAACGTCTGGCCCAGGAGTTGTCCACCATGATCGCCACGCGCATCCTGCGCCCGGGCGATCGTTTGCCATCCGTACGGCGTCTGGCCAGCGAGAAGCGCTTGTCGGTGTCGACCGTGGTGCAGGCGCTGCGCCAGCTGGAAGACGATGGACAGATCGAGGCGCGCCCGCAGTCCGGCTTCTTCGTGCGCCTGCCCGCGCTCGAACAGCTATCGCCCCCGGCGGCGCTGTCGCGCCGTGCCATCCACCCCGTCACCGTCGACATCAGCAACCGGATGATCGGCATCCGCGCGCTGAACTATCAACCCGACATGGTTCCACTGGGCGCCGCGTTGCCCGCAAACGAGCTGCTGCCCATCGCCCAGTTGCAAAAGCTCTACCGCACCGTCAGCCGAGACGCACCCAGCTTGCTGCAGGTGTCCGCGCACACCTCCTTGAATCAGCAAGAGTTGGTGCGGCAGCTGGTGCGGCACTCGCTCAATTGGGGGCCTCCGCTGGCCCCCGAGGAACTGGTGGTCACCAACTCCTGCACGGAATCCTTGGCGCTGTGCCTGCGCGCGGTCACGCAGCCCGGCGACACGGTGGCGGTGGAGTCGCCTTCGTATTACCTGGTGCTGCAACTGCTTGAGAACATGGGCTTGAAAGCCCTGGAGATTCCCACCCACCCACGCACCGGCGTGTCGGTGGACGCACTTGAACTGGCCACCCGCGCGCGTCGAGTCGCCGCATGCCTGCTGGTCGCCAATTTCAGCAACCCGCTGGGCTGCTTGATGCCGGACAGCGAGAAAAAACGTCTGGCCGATCTGATGGCGGCCCGGCAGATTCCGATCATCGAAGACGATGTGTTCGGTGGCCTGCATTACGGCGCGCAACGTCCCTGGCCGATCAAGTCGTTCGACACCAGCGGCAACGTGCTGCTGTGCGCCTCCACGTCCAAGACCCTGAGCCCCTCCTTGCGCTTGGGCTACGTCGCTGCGGGCCGTTTCCACGCGCGGGTGGTGGTGCAAAAAGCCCTCAACTCCGGCGCCACCAATCCCGTCACGCAGGTCGTGCTGGCGCGCTACCTGGCGTCCACGGCCTGCGATCGTCACTTACGGAATCTCCGACACACCATGGAGCGGCAGGTGCTGCGAATGTCCGATCTGGTTCAGCAAACCTTTCCGCCGGGCACGCGTCTGTCGCAGCCCCAAGGGGGGCTCGTGCTCTGGGTCGAGTTGCCGGACGGTCGTGATGGCAGTCGCTTGCACGAGCTGGCCACCGCCGCGGGCATCGCGTTCGTGCCCGGCGACATGTTCTCCGCCAGTGGCCTGTACCGCAACTGCCTGCGCCTCAACTGCGGCAACCCATGGAGCCCGCGCATCGACGAAGCGGTACGCACGCTGGGCCGCTTGGCTGCAAGCTTGCCCAAGGCCTCATAGGGCTGGCGCAAGACAAGTTGGCCCCGGTTGCGCGGACCGGCTCGCGGGACTCGGGGCCGGGCCGATGGATGAAAGGCAACGCCCTCACGGGCCAAATGCTCGGCGAGGTCAATGGGCGCTGGCGCGGGTCAACGCGTCGTCCAGCACCTCGTCCAGCACCTCCACCCAATGCCGCACCGGCATCTCGGTGCCGCTTTGCAGATGGGTGATGCAGCCGATGTTGGCCGAGACGATGGTCTGCGGCTGAAGCTCGGCCAGATGGCCGAGCTTGCGGTCGCGCAGCTGATGGGCAATCGCGGGGTTCAGCACGGAGTAGGTGCCCGCCGAGCCGCAGCACAGGTGCGACTCCATGCGCGCGACGTTGATCGTGAAGCCAAGTTCACCCAGGTGCTTTTCCACGCCGCCGCGCAGCTTCTGCCCATGCTGCAAGGTGCAAGGCGGGTGGTAGGCCAGCATCGGCGCGGCTTGCTGCAGTGCCTGCGTCAGCTCAGGGCGGCCGGACTTCAAGCGCGCCACGATGTCGGGCAGCAGCTCACTCAGGTCTTTCGTCAATTCGCTGATGCGTCGGGCTTTGTCCGCATACGCCGGGTCGTCCTGCAGCAGATGCCCGTAGTCCTTGACGGTCACGCCACAGCCGGAGGCATTCATGACGATGGCCTCCACGCCAGCTCCTGCGCTCGCGCCCCTCGGCTCGACAAAAGGCCACCAGGCATCGATGTTGGCCCTCATCTGGGACTTCGCCGCCTCTTGATCATTGAGGTGGAACTTCAGCGCGCCGCAGCACCCCGCCTCGGGAGCCACCAGGGTCTGGATGCCCACGGCGTCCAGCACACGGGCGGTGGCGCTGTTGATGTTGGGCAGCATCGCGGGCTGGACGCAGCCTGAGAGCATCAGCACCTGGCGCTTATGTGTTCGCGCGGGCCAAGCGCCAGCATCCTGCTTCGCCGGCACCTTGGCCTTGAGCGCCGCGGGCAACACACCCCGCACGGCTTGGCCCAGTTTCATCGCGGGCGCGAACAGCGGCGAGTTCAGGCCCAGCTTCAAGGTCCATCGCAGCGCACGCTCCGATGCGGGTCGCGGCACTTTGTCCTCGACGATCTTGCGGCCGATATCGACCAGCTGGCCGTACTGAACGCCGCTGGGGCAAGTGCTTTCACAGTTGCGGCAGGTCAGGCAGCGGTCCAGGTGCAGCTGGGTGCTGCGCGTGGGTGCCTCGCCCTCGAGCACCTGCTTGATGAGGTAGATGCGGCCGCGCGGACCGTCCAATTCGTCACCGAGCAGTTGGTAGGTCGGACAGGTCGCGGTGCAAAAGCCGCAGTGCACGCACTTGCGAAGAATGGCTTCGGCAGCTTGGCCATCGGCCGTGCCTGCGAACTCGGGGGCGAGATGGGTTTGCATGGAATGGCTCAGAAGTCCGGATACATCCGGCCCCGGTTGAAGATGCCCGCTGGATCAAATTGCTGCTTCAGCGCGCGGTGGATGCGGTCCAAGGGAGCGGCCAGCGGCGTGAACACGCCCCGCGCCTTGTCGTGCTCACGTGTCACGCGAAACAGCGTGGCATGCCCGGCGATCTCGTTCAAACGGTCAGCGTCTCCGTGCAAGGGCAGCTTGAGCCAGCGCTGCGCGCCGTGCCACTCGATCAGCGTCGGGCCCAGGTTCAGGGCGGGCGCGGTGTCGGGCACGCTCAGGCGCAACAAGGCCTCGCCCTCCCGCAAGCGGAAGAAGGGCGCGGTCTGATCGCGCAGCGCCTGCCAAAGACGCGCGGCTTGCGCGTCGTCCAGTCGCTGCCCACCCAGATTTTTGCAAGCGGACTCGACCGCGGCACGCGCGCCACGCAAGCGCAGCATCAAGGCGCCGTCGTGCCAGCACGAGGCATTGAGCGGCAGGGCTTGCCCGGCCCAGGTGTTGAGCCGCGTCAACGCCTCGGATTCATCCAGTTCAAAGACCAGCGTGGCCTCGGCCACCGCGCACGGCAGCACCTTGAGGCTGACCTGGGTGATCACCCCCAAGGTGCCCAGCGAGCCCGCCAGCAGGCGCGACACGTCGTAACCCGCCACGTTTTTCATGACCTGGCCCCCGAAGGTCAACAACTCGGCCTTGCCGTTGAGCAGCTGAGCGCCCAGCACGTAGTCGCGCACCGCGCCCACGCTGGCGCGTGCCGGGCCATTGAGCCCACTGGCCACCATGCCGCCCACGGTTGCGGCGCTTGGCGTGGCCTCAGCGAGGTCCTCACTGAAATGCGGGGGTTCGAAAGGCAGGTACTGGTGGTGCTCGGCCAGCGCGGCCTCCAGCTCGACCAGTGGCGTGCCCGCGCGCACGGTGACCACCAGCTCACTGGGTTCATGACTCACGATGCCGGCATGAGCGCGCGTGTCCAGGATTTCACCTTGCAGCGCCTGTCCGTAGAAGTCCTTGCTGCCTCCGCCTCGGATGCGCAAAGGGGTCTCGTCGTCAAGGGCGGCGCGCACGCGGGCCACGAGGTCTTGCAGGGCCGGTTCTACTTGCATCGCGTGATGTTAATCCAGGCCTCACGACGCCTGCCGGCCTGCCGCTGGTCGGCAAGCGCCGGCGCGCCCCCATAAAAAAAGCCCGCCAGAGCCGTAGCTCTCGCGGGCTGAACCAGAGGAGACTCTCGCTTGCTCCGGCTGGCAGCTCGCTTGCGCGCAGCTACCGGCCTTTGCTCTTTGCAGGTCCCTCGGCGTATCAGCGGTTGTACGCGCTTTCGCCGTGGGCCGTGATGTCGAGACCTTGGCGTTCGTCTTCTTCGCTCACGCGCAGGCCAATGGTCAGGTCAACGATCTTGTAGGCGATGTAGGAGACCACGGCCGACAGGATCACCGTGGTGATGACGCCCTGGAACTGAATCCAGACTTGGCCGCCGATCGAGTAACCATCGGCCACCTTGTTGGCGACGTAGTCGTACACGCCCGTGCCGCCCAGGGAAGGCGCGGCGAACACGCCGGTGAGCAGGGCACCCAGGATGCCGCCCACGCCGTGCACGCCGAACACGTCCAGCGCGTCATCGGCACCCAGCAACTTCTTGAGACCCGTGACACCCCACAGGCAGACGAGACCGGCCAGCAACCCGATGATCAGCGCGCCCATGACGCCCACGAAACCGCAAGCCGGGGTGATGGCCACCAGGCCCGCAACGGCGCCGGAAGCAGCGCCCAGCATCGAAGCCTTGCCCTTGAACAGGGCCTCGGCGGTGATCCAGGACAGCGTGGCCGCAGCCGTGGCAATCAGCGTGTTGATGAAGGCCAGGGCGGTCAGGCCGTTGGCTTCCAGGTTGGAGCCGGCGTTGAAGCCGAACCAGCCCACCCACAGCATGGCGGCGCCGACCATGGTCAGCGTCAGGCTGTGCGGGGCCATGGCTTCCTTGCCAAAACCCAGACGCTTGCCCAGCACGTAGGCACCGACCAGGCCAGCGACGCCAGCGTTGATGTGCACCACGGTGCCGCCGGCGAAGTCCAGCGCGCCCTTGGCCCACAGCATGCCGGCACCCGCGGCGACCTTGTCCAGGGAAGCGGCATCGGTGATCGCGTCAGGACCCGCCCAGTACCAGACCATGTGCGCCACGGGCAGGTAGCTGAAGGTGAACCACAGCACGCAGAACAGCAGCACGGCGGAGAACTTGATGCGTTCGGCGAAGGAACCAACGATCAGCGCGCAGGTGATGGCCGCGAACGTGGCTTGGAAGGCAACGAAGGTCAGTTCGGGGATGTAGACGCCCTTGCTGAAGGTGGCGGCCAGCGAATCGGTCGTCACGCCCTTGAGGAAGAGTTTGTCGAAGGTGCCGTAGAAGGCTCCATCACCACCGAAGGCCAGGGTGTAACCGTAGATCACCCAGAGCACATAAATCAGGCAGGTCACGACGAAGACTTGCATCAGCACGGACAGCATGTTCTTGCTGCGCACCAGGCCGCCGTAGAACAGCGCCAGGCCGGGGATCGTCATGAAGATCACGAGCGCGGTGGAGATCGTCATCCAGGCGGTGTCGCCCTTGTTGGCAGTGGGTGCAGGCGCGGCTTCAGCGGCGGCGGGCGCTGCGGCAGCAGGCGCGGCAGCGGCGGGAGCAGCCTCGGCGGCCGGGGCGGTCTGCGCCCAGCTCACGGAGCCGGCCAACAGGCCCAGCCCCACGACGAGTGAGAGGAGTAGTTTTTTCATGGGAGTTTCTCTTGGTCTCTTGGTTGAATGGATGTCAGAGTGCTTCCTTACCGGTTTCACCAGTACGGATACGGACAACCTGCTCCAGGTCATACACAAAGATCTTGCCGTCGCCGATCTTGCCGGTGCGGGCAGAACCTTCGATGGCTTCGATCACGCGTTCGACCAGCTCGTCAGCGACGGCGGCCTCGATCTTGACCTTGGGAAGAAAGTCCACGACGTACTCCGCGCCGCGGTACAGCTCGGTGTGACCCTTCTGGCGACCGAAGCCCTTGACCTCGGTCACGGTGATGCCTTGCACCCCGATCGCCGAGAGGCCTTCACGCACCTCGTCGAGCTTGAAGGGTTTGATGATGGCGGTAACGAGTTTCATGCGTTCTCCTGGTTTGAAATTCAAGCCCGGCTGCGCGCGGCAAACGCCAGACGGTAGTGCGGATTTGCAAGGAACGTGCCACCTTGCCGGGGCTGCGTTTCCCTGGTCAGCTCTCGTCCGGGACTGTGGTTTTTCCCCACGTTCATGACCGAGTCCCGGTTTCGATCGCCGGGCTTGATCATTTCCCTTCCATCCATCCTGTCAATCCGCCTCGTCACCTTCGCACGCTCCATGCCCGATGTCGCCCATCTGAATGCACCATTTATGTGCAAATATTCACATCCATTCCCAGATCGAGGCCATTTCGCCATGGAATGCGCACCGACTTCACCTTGCCGTCCCCGATCTGCACCGTTTTAAGGAGGTTTGCATGAGCCTCTCTTTGGTGCGCAGCCGGGCGCTGCGCGGGCTCGAAGCCGCGGCCGTGAGTGTGGAAGTGCATCTGGCGCCCGGTTTGCCGAGCTTCACGCTGGTCGGATTGGCGGAAACCGAGGTCAAGGAAGCGCGCGAGCGGGTGCGCGCCGCCCTGTTGCACAGCGGCTTGGTGTTCCCGCACGACCGCCGCATCACGGTCAACCTGGCTCCCGCCGATCTGCCCAAGGATTCCGGGCGCTTTGACCTGCCAATGGCCCTGGGCCTGCTGGCGGCCAGCGGACAGATCGACGGTGCGGCCTTGGCCACTTACGAGTTCGCCGGAGAGCTGTCGCTGTCGGGCGAACTGCGCCCGGTGCGCGGCGCATTGGCCATGGCCTTGGCGCTGCGCGGACAAGCCACCCGCCTGGTGCTGCCCCCGGGCAGCGCAGAGGAAGCCGCGCTCGCGCCCGATGCCGAGATCTACCGCGCCACGCATTTGCTCGACGTGGTGCGGCAGTTCCTGCCCGCGGACGGCGCGCCCCCGCACGACGATGATTCCGGGTGGACACGCCAAACACGCCCCGCGCTGCCGCACGCGGTGCCGGCCGCGCCTGATCTGGCCGAGGTCAAAGGCCAGGCCGGCCCCAAGCGCGCGCTGGAAATCGCCGCGGCGGGCGGGCACAGCCTGCTGCTGAGCGGCCCGCCCGGGACCGGCAAGTCCATGCTCGCCGAGCGTCTGGCTGGCCTGCTGCCGCCCATGAGCACGGACGAGGCGCTGGAAAGCGCCGCCTTGCTCAGCCTGGCCGGGCGCTTTGCCCTGGAGCGCTGGGGCCAGCGGCCCACCCTGCGCCCGCACCACACGGCCAGCGCCGTGGCCCTGGTGGGCGGCGGCGTGCCACCAAAACCGGGTGAAATCTCACTCGCGCACCACGGCGTGTTGTTCCTGGATGAGCTCGAGGTTACCTAGACTCTCATCTGTGTGTTGTTCGAGATACTTCCTCTAGTTCCAAACTCGAACCTCTCTCAATATTGATTCATACCTCCCCACAGTGCGTTGCCCGTCATATTTCCACGCTGTTTCCAGAGGCAAGACAGCTCAGTCCTTGATACACGGCTAGCCTCTCAGGCTCGGTAATTTGATTTTGAGATAGGTACTAGCTATATCCTAGCCAGGCACCAAATTGGACCAAGCGCGCAACAAGAACTGCTTAGGAGTAGCTGAGATAGAGGCGGCGATGCGGAATTTTGAGTCTCCTGCTTGGTCGTCAATCTGACTCAGGGCACATCATTGGTGGATACGAACTCAGTATTGAAGCGGAAGGCTGGCCAACCTGAATGGCCCAGATATAGACAATGAGCCTAGCCGCAAAGGTAGCGTGCTTACATGACTGCTTAAGCTTGTGGTTGGATGAACGAGCCACTACAAGATTTGGCCGTGGGCTCGTACACCCTATGGCGTCATTCCATTGAGTAGGCAAGGCTCAGGTGCTCAACTCTGCCATCAATCTACGCTGCTCCGCTTTGCTCATCTGTGCCCATAGCAGGATCAGCCTGGCCAAATCGTCGTCATTACAAAAAAGGAACGTGGGTGGAACGTTCAACACTTTGGCGATCTTCACAGCTAAGTCATAGGGCGCAGCGTGCGTTCCTGTTTCATATCGGCTGATACGGGCACTGGCCGTTGTCTCATCCAGGCCAATAGCCACCCCAAGCTTGTCCTGCGGGATGTCAGCCTGAATCCGCGCTTGGCGCAAGCGCAGACCGAAAACTGATGCAGGATGCTTCTGGGGACGGAGAGACACCCTACGATATTCGTAGGGCATAATGCATTCGTCTCTACGAATATCGTAGATATTGAGTGCGAATCAGAATCTGGGGAATCACATGAATCGGCAGAGGAGTCGCTTAGCCCAAGTTGGGGCAATGATCGTTGGCATGAGGTGGTTTTGGACTTGTGTTGCCGTCGTGGGTCTTACTGGGTGTGCAGGGAGTCTGAGCACGAAAGTAGATGAGAGCCAAGCTCTGATTCAAGTTACGCCTCCTAGGCAATGGCTGTGCGCTCTGAACGGTAAGGAAGCGGGCTTCTTGGACAGAGAGGTAACCGCCAAGCCGGGATTGCATGAGGTGACCGTAGGCATACAGGATTGCGCTCACAGGAATGTTTTCAATCTGACAGTTTCGGCAGGATTGATTTATCGGTTCTCTGCTGACTTGAGAGCCTTGGATGTTTTCAATAATTCGGGCAGACGCGTGGATAGACTGTTTCTGAACCCGAATGATCGGCGGACGTTCGTGAGTCTTGAGGAGTCGCAACGTGCTCGGGACGAACAACTGATACAGCGGCAGGAGCAGCAAGCAGCGGCACGGGCAGCGGAGAAGCAAAGAAAGATTGCTAACTTGCCCTACATCCGAAAAGTTGGCGCGCAGATTTGCCGGGAATGGCCGTACAGCATTGGGCACGGACAGATTTCGGTGATTGAAGTCGGTTACGTCGAAGGAGTCACCAACGACAAGGTTCAAATCCGGATTTCCCGTGCTTATTTGAAGGTAGCTCCAAATAGCAGCCCTGGCGGCTTTCAGCCATCCATCATCTGGGATGACCCGATGAATTGGGACCTGTGCCAGTGAGCGACTGGAGTAACTGAATGGGCATTTTTACAGCCGCTGTCATCAGTTCCGTCTTGAGTTTGATCTCCGGGGATTCAATGACGGTGGTGTGCGTGGAAGACGGTGTACGTTCGCAAGGCGAGGTACGCGCGACCAGCATCACTCCGCCGCTGGTTGAACAGCCGTTCGGCATAACTGCCCAAGACGAATTGACGCTGTAATGCCGAGGGAAAGAAATGGCGGTCACTCTGGTTTTTACGCTTGGGCCATGCTGTTCAACGCGCGCAAGTGAAATGCGATGGGCGCGACGTGGTGCAATGGATGCTCACAAGGGGCGTGGCTTGGGCCAACCCCTCTCCGCCCAGCACGCACGACCACCTGCTCAAGGAGCTAAAGCAGCAATCTTGCCAGAACTGCATTGGTATCTGGTCTCAGAAACGTCCGGTGCCCCGTGATCGCGCATGGGATCTTAAGAAGCGGTCCTGTGAGCAGCACGAACTGCTGATTCGAGTGCTCGCCCTGCAGCAGATTGTTGAAACCCGGAATCCGGCAACTGACCCCCTCAATGCTACCCGTCAAGATTAGAAGTCTTGTCGTCGAACTTCGGGATCGAACCGAGAAAGGCTTGATCACGTGGAACTATGACGATGAAAATTCCACTGTTACAACCGACCAATTGAGGTTCATCTTCTCTATCAACTATCGCTTCGACGAAGTGGAGGAGGTCGGGTGCTTCAACATCAAGCATGTGGACAAGAGCTCTCGAAAAGCGCACTTCTTCTCCACGGCCCAGTTTCACGGGGATTACGAACTAGTTCGCACATTGTTTGACAGCGGTCAATCCTCCAACCTTGAACTTGACTTGGACTTCTGAGTCGCTAGGCCGATGTGGTCGCAGTGCGCTGCTGGACAAGACGCTGGCTATCAATGAAATCCGGGAACTCATGAGAGCTTCTCGATCAACATCCCCCATATCTGATGCCACTCTCAAGGCATGGATCGCGGAAGGTCGGAGCTGACAATTGAAGTCGAAACAGATAGCACTTATTCTTTGCATTGCCGCTTCACTCGCAGGGTGTGATCGCACGCCTATGGCTACCGATGACACGGCCTCTTACGTTTTGCCACCCGAGCTGCAAGACTGCAAGATATTCCGATTGGTACCAGAAGAAAACGAAAAACGTTCTCTCTACGTGGTGAGGTGCCCCAACTCATCCACCACCACAGGCTGGGTTACGCAGCGTCAGTATGGGAAGCAAACCACGTCTGAGGATGTAAACGTGACATTGACTTCTAAGTAGGCATGCTGTCGTCAAGGGCAGCTCGTGGCCGAATACACCCTATTAGGCCTCTGCCAATTTTGCTTCTGCACCTCGCTTGCCCAGTTTTTAACCTTAGCGATTCGATCTAGCTGATTGGCCCTCGGCGTTAAATTTCGCTGAGATCTGTCCCAAGTGGTGCAGTTTTTCAGTCACGCTCACTGATCCAGAGCGACAAAATGCGGGCAGTGGTCTGATGGAACGGCATCCTGGGGGGTAACGACCATTGGAGTGTTCTCTCCTATGCGGCGGTAGTTGTAGCGGCTCATAACAAAGCTGGTCTTTTTCAGACGCTGCGCGAGAGCTGCGGACACCAGGATATGGTCAATGCCGTCATGGGCTAACGAGGCAACCGCCTCAACGATCTTCTTTCCGTCCTCACGCTTGTAGCGGCCTGAAGACTTGAGTACGCATGCTCCTCTAGAGTTCTCGGGATACTGCCCCCGTACCATTTTGAGTTCAGTGCCTTGCTTGGTCGTAAAAATGGAGCGGATGAAACTGGCACCTGCTGGATCACCATCACTGATCTCGGGCATAAGCCGCTCAACGGGCGATGAGCATTCTGTTTTGCCGTCTCGTGCATTGAAGCTGCACTTTAAAGGCGTCTTGGGATCTGTGTTGTCACTTCGTGCGGTCTTGCTGTCTTCCCCTTGGAGGTTGCGATTGAAATCCCCGAGCACGACGAACTCTTCCTTGGCTGCGGCGCGCTCATCAACCCAGCGTTCGAGCACGGGCACCTGGGCCAGCATCGCGTTGCACTCCGCTTGCTGGCGCTCGAAGTCCTCCGCGCTGTGGTAGTCCCTCTTTAAAGGGTTTGTAATGTCTGCAGACCGACACCCGGCTTTTAAGTGCACTCCTAGGAACCGGACCGGTTTGCCTGCGACATCTGCCGTGAAGTCCAGGCCAGGTCTGACCGGGTGACGGCCTGGGCCTACGCTGGAGAGTTCTCCATATGCATGTACGTTTCTGACCCGGGCAGGGTTGTCCTTGGGGTAGGCCACGGCCAGTTGTTGGGGGATCTCAGGTGAGCCAGTAAGCCCTTTTGTGGAACTCACCTCCCAGTTTGGTGGAAGTATCTGGCGCACAGCGTCTTCGTCGAAGACTTCCTGCAGAACAAGCACATTGATTTTGCCTTTGGCTAGCTCAGCTGCCATTTTGCGCAGATGCTGCAGCTTGATGTCGTACTGGGACCAACCGCCGCTGAGGTCGAGGCTGACACGACAAGGGTGGTTGGGGCCGTAGCGAGGAGCATCTGGCCATCCTTCTATCTTGCTCGCATCTTCGATCAGGCAGCTGTCTGGGGGGAACATCATGCCGTTGTGAACGTTGCAGTATGGCAGGCCCTTGAGTTCCTCACGGGCCTTGTCGCGCAAGCTGGCGTCGGAGATCTTGGAGACATCGGAGGGCCATCCGAAGCGCTTACATGTGCTGGTCCAGGTCTCATAGGTGGGCTTTGCCATTAACCAAGCCACGTTCCAGGTGGCTACGACAGTTTGTGCTGAGACTGCGCTCGACATCATCCCAATGGCAATAGCGATCGCATAAACTTTCCATCTTTGCATGTTGATTCCCTCCCGGAGACCCATGCTAGGAGAGTCTTCGCTGGTTAGCAAGGGCATCCGCAAACTTGAGCTGCCATGTCCCAGTCTTGATTTCCTGGAGGCCGTTTGGTTGTGTCAGGCCTTTGTAGCCGCGCTGACGCTTTTTGAACATATCGACCGCTTCATGCACAAGGGGCGGGTGAAGATTGCCGATCTGAGGTTTGAGGGCCGCGTGATCATCGAGCCATCGGGCGTTGGCGCCGGCCAGCGGGCGACCGACCGGTAACTTCATCCGTTGAATGTCTGCTCTCTTGGTCGGAGAGAGCCCGCAATGGGTGTCGGATTCAACCGGTCGGTGGATGGAACCTTGCATCATTCGCGCTTAGACCACGATGAAATTTCGGCTGTCAGCGCATTCCTATCGCATGGCAAAATCGATCCACGACACGTAATGCGTCGCGACGGGGCTATCGCTAGAGCACATCGATGCGCGCGACCTAAGGGCAGGACAACGTCGACATGCAACCAAGTCAAGAAATTTCAAGTGATCAGCGCAACTGGTGGCGGATCCTTTTGGAACTGCGGCTACGCCAATCTCATGGCGACGCATTCCAAGAATTCTTCTCGGTCGTAATGGGGCATCGTCATGGGAGCGACTTTGTCCGCGTGAGGGCCTACGGTAGCCTTGGTGACAAGGGCTGCGATGGCTACCTGCAAACAACGGGTCAGCTCTTCCAGTGCTACGGCGCACTAAACGGCGAAACCAACAAGGTTTCAACGCTGACCAAGAAAATCAATGACGACTTCGCAACAGCCAAAACGAAGCTCGGCAGCATCATGAAAGAATGGCACATGGTGCTCAACCTCATCGACGGTGTTCCCGTAGAGGCGGTCGAGACGCTCGAAGCACTGAAGGCGGCGAACCCGACTATCAAGATCGGCCTGATTGGCAAAGAAGGTTTTGAGGAACGGGTTTTTGGACTGAGTGGTGAGCGCATCGCCTCATTGCTCGGCCCCACCGCAACGCCCGTCGAAACAAAGAATCTTGACGTTGCTGCCCTGCGCAAGTTGGTTGACGAACTAGCCTTGTCAGCCGCCCCGCCTCCCGAGTCTGTGGACTTGAATCTCGTGCCTGTCAGCAAGCTCACCCACAACGGTCTACCTACGCACTGGCAGATGTTCGTCCGGAGCGGCTGGGTAAACACGCCTATAGTTGCGTCGTACTTCGCCCGGCATCCAGATCCGTTAAAGGGAGACCATGTCGGGACCCTGCTTACTCAGAAGTACCAGTCACTAAAAGCGCAGAACCTCACGCCCGGCACCATCATGACCTCGCTTCTTGAGTTGGTCACAGGCCAGGGGCCTGTGTCGCCACAGAATCAGGTTGCTGCTCAGGCTTTGCTGACACACTTCTTCGAAAGCTGCGACATCTTTGAACGCGAACCGATAGCGAGCCAATCATGATCCTGCCGACGAAGCATTTGCCCCCGGATCGCGCATTGCTCGGGATCGGCGCCGAAATACTAGGCCAGCTGGTGGAGCCGCGTTCGGTATCGGAGCTGTGGGAAGCAGTCAAAGAGGCCCGCAGCAGGACTCCCTGTCCAGCGCCGCTTTCCTTCGACTGGTTTGTGCTGGCTTTAAATCTCCTGTACGCTATCTCGGCCGTCGACCACAGCAATGGCATCCTCCGACGGGAGGTGTCGCAATGATCCTCGGTATCGAGAGCTCGCTGCCGACCTTTAAGACGGTCAATTTTCACGAGGGCCTTAACGTCCTGCTGTCGGACAAGAACCTCACGTCAACTGACAAGAAGACTCGTAACAGCGCGGGTAAGACCAGTCTGGTGGAGATCATTCACTTCTTGCTTGGCGCTGACTGTGACAAGGATTCTCTGCTGCGCGACAAGGACCTTATACAGCACACATTCAAAGGCCGATTTCGAATCGGAGGCGAACTATTTACGGTTGAGCGCGGTGGGGGTGATCCCAGCAAGATTTTTCTGCTGTCTGGGGGTGAGGATCGACAAGAACTCCCGAAAAAGATCGACAAATCAAGTGGCCTCTTCTTTGTGTCCTACGTCAACTGGCGTGTGTTCTTGGGCCATCGCATGTTTGGTCTACCACCCAATGACCAGGGTACAGCTTTCGAAGAGTCCTACACGCCTACGTTCCGATCGATGTTTTCATACTTCGCCCGACGGTGGGGCTCGGGTGGCTTTGTCGCTGCAGAGCGCCACGCAGAAAAGCAACGTCGATGGGACTGGCAGGTAAACCTCTCTTATCTTTTTGGGTTGGACTGGCAAATTCCCTTCGACCTGAACAAGGTTCGTGTCCGTGAGAAGACCCTCGGAGAGCTCCGCAAGGCGGTCAAGGACGGCGCGCTTGGACAAGTCGTTGGCACGGTTGCGGAGCTGCGCCCGCAAGTAGCCATCGCGCAGCTCAAAGCCGACAAGCTTAAGGAACAACTCGCAGCCTTTCAAGTTCACGATAGCTACAGGGAGTTGTCACGGCGAGCTGCGCAGGCCAAGGCCGAGATGCAGTCGATAGCTCGGCACAACATCTCGCTTGAGGAGAATCTAGAACATCTTGAAGCGGCGCTTCAGTCGGAGAAGCCACCCCAACGCTCGGACATCCAGCAGCTTTATGCGGCGGCGGGGATCGAACTGCCTGGCATGGCCCTACGCCGGTTCGACGATGTTGGAGCCTTCTATGAGTCGGTGGTCTCGAACCGCCGCATCCATCTTGAGAACGAGATTGCTGCCGTGAAGGCGCAACTCGTCGAGCAGCAAGGACGTGCCGCACGCCTCGACGCGGAGCGAAGCGGCATTCTGAAGAGCCTTGAAGGACGAGGCGCCTTAGACGATTTCCTAGACCTGCAGCGCGACTTTGCGGTCGCGGAAGCAAACGCTGCAGCACTCAACGAGCGTTTCAAGGCAGCTGAGGTACTAGAAGGTGAAACTACCAAACTAGAGATTGACCGGGCAAATATTCAGCGACGCTTGCAAGACGACCACCGGCTGCGCTCTGGCGTGCTGACCCAGGCCATCGTCATCATCGCAAAAGCCATCTCACGCCTGTATGACGACCGCACGGGCCGGTTCGTGGTAGAAGCCACGGACAATGGTCCCGAGTTCCACATCTCAATTGAGGGTGACCGAGGTGGCGGCATATCCAAGGTCGAAATCTTCTGCTTCGACCTAGCCCTCTTCGAGGTGGTCACAGCCCGCTTCGGAGGCCCGGGCTTCTTGCTGCATGACAGCCATCTCTTCGACGGTGTGGATGAGAGGCAAATCGCCGGGGCGCTGCAACTTGGCCGCGAAGCAACCACGGGGAAGAACCTTCAGTACATCGTCACCATGAACTCCGATATCTTCGCCAGGCTACCGATGCCAGAGGACTTTGACGTATCCACGGTCGTACTTGAAACTCGGCTGTCTGACGAAGGCGAGGCAGGCGGACTGTTTGGTTTCCGGTTCGGCTAGACGGAGATCCTGGCAGCACCGCGCTCCGGGCCAACCCGAATCCTGGACCCGACCCAAAGGGTACTCGCATCAAGAGTCGAACGTCGCCAAACAGCCTTGACCGTTCATCAATCCAAGCAATCACTTCGGACGGTACCGTAGGCCGGGTGTGGACGGTGCTATGACGCTTCATCGGTTTGTTGCATGGAAGCAATTCCGTTCCGCTTGGAACCATAACCGTGCCGAAAAAGTGTCAGCTTGGGGCCTGGCGCGGGGCGGCCTCAAGTCTGCCCAGCAAGAGCATCAGGGCCTAAGCGATTGAATTTCGGGGGTTTTTGTCTGACGCGGCATTTGCGACACCGGGCAGTGGATTCTGGCGTTGGGCCAAAACCGCCGGAAGCAAAACCGTTCCGGCCTAAAAAGAAGCATAAGCGTTCCGAAGCGGAACATTTATGGTTCCAGCGACA
>NZ_AEGR01000061.1 GCF_000211835.1 Hylemonella gracilis ATCC 19624
TTGGCGGCTACCGCCGCAGTGTTCATGTTCTGGCAGCGGGAGCCCGAGGGCCTCGTGGTCGGTATCTCGAACCTGCCTGACTCGTTGAACCCCGTGCTGGAGCAGAATCTCCAGGGCATGAACGCCAATGAACTGGTGTTCGATGGTTTGGCCAACTTCGAGGTCGACGCCGCCTCGGGCAAGCTCAATGCCGAGCTGGCGCTGGCCGACTCCATCAGCCAGGACCCGGTCACCAAGACCACGTACACGGCGATCCTCAAAGACGTGAAGTGGCACGACGGCGCTGCCGTCACCGCCGCCGACGTCGCGTACTCCTTCGCCGCTTACATGGCGCCCGAGAACAAGTCGCCCAAGCGGGATTACCTGAACTCGTTCATCTCGTCGGTCAAGGCGCAGGACGCCAAGACCGTCGTCATCGAGTTCCGCAAGCCCATCCCCGAGTTCCGGGCCATCCCGGTGCTGACCTTCAAGATCATTCCCGAGAATTACAAGGGCACCAAGCTGTCGACGAATCTCCGCTCTGGTGAAAAGGAGCGTGCCTTCGCGACCGCCCCGGTGGGTACCGGGCCCTTCGTCTTCGAGAGCTGGGAAATTGGCAAGTGGCTGACCTTCAAGGCCAATGCGAGCTATCTGCGCCACCCCCCGGCCACGTCGACTCTGGTCCTGCGCAGGGTCCTCGACCCGGTGATCCGGCTCAACGAGTTCCGTGAGGCCCGCATCAACCTGATCCTAGAGACCTCGCCGGCCGATCGTCCCATGGTCGAGAAGATGGGCGGCGTCCAGTTCAGCTCCTTCATGCCCTATGCGTTCTATCAGGTCGCGATCAACAGCAAGAAGCCCACTTTCGCCTCGCCCACCGCGCGCTTTGCGCTGTCTGCCGCGGTGGACCGCAAGGCCCTGGTTCCCGGAGTCACTGACCGCGACGATCTGACCATCGTCAACGACGGCGCCTTCCCCTCGGACCTGTTCAGCCGCAACTTCGCGGAATACAACGTGCCTCCCTTCGAGGCCACCCATCCCCACAACCCGGCCACGGCAGCGTCCTTGGCCGAGAAGGCCGGCCTCAAGGGCCAGACCGCCGTCCTGCTGTTCCCCGACTCTCTGGGCGACTTGGGGCAGAAGATGGCCGACAGTCTCGTGGCCCAGTACGCCAAGATCGGCCTGACCGTGGAGGCCAAGCGCACTGGCGATCAGGTGTTCAACCGTCTGGTGTTTGGCGAGAAGAAGTACGACTTGGCCTTGGTCTACGCCGAGGGCTTCGACAACCTTTACTCTGACATGGGCAAGTGGTACCGGGGCAACGGTGCATTGAACGTGACCGGCGTCGCCGACCCGGGCCTCGATGCGCTGTTCCAGACCTGGGACAACACCGTGGTGGCCACCGACTGGATCAAGGTCACGCGTGAGCTGCAGACCAAGATCGGCTCGCTGCAGCCTTCGGTGCCGCTGGTTAGCCTCAAGAAGGATGTGTATTCCCGGGCCATCAAGAACATTGTCATCGCCTCGGACAATCCATTCCTCTCGGTTGAGGAATGGGCTCAATGAGGTTCCTACGGTTTCTGGCGCTAGAGCTGGGTCTGCGCGGGGTGGTCTTCACCCTGGTCGGGACCCTGGCCTTGGTCGGCCTCTACCTCGCCTCCATCGGAGCTCCGGCGGACCAGTACCTGAAGACTCTGGGAGCCTTCTGGTCCATGGTGACTCTGGATTCTGATTTCTCGCTCGAAACGGCGGGGTTCAGCGCGCGGGAGATCATCAGCTCGGGAGCGGCCATCACCTTTCCCCTGGCCTTGGTCTCGCTGCTGTTCCTGGTGGTCATCGCCCTGGTGGGTGCCTCGACATCGGCCTCGTCGGCTTACCTGCGCACCGTCCAGGGCGGGCGCAAGTCTGTGGGCTTTGGTGCCGTGGGCGGCTTGCTGGCTTCGCTCTTGTCGGCGGTGCCGCTCTTCGTCGGGTTCTGGTTGCTCTACGGCGCTTCTGGCATGAGCCCCTCACCCATGCTGATTGCGCTGGTGGTGGTGGCCCTTGGCGGTCTTGGCTGGGACGCTACCCGGTTCTTGACCCTCGACATGAAGCGGCAGATCGACACCACCCACACTCTGGTGTTCAGCACCCTGGGGCCGGCGGTCGGCAGAGCCTTGCCCCTGCCTGGGACGGTGACCGGTTACCTCCTGAACTCGGCGGCCCCTCGGTTCATCCCCTACGTGGCGGGCAAAGTGCCGGCCATCATCGGTGGCGTCACCATCGCCGAGATGGTCTTCAACTTTCCTGGTCTGGGGAGCACCTTGCTGGATGCCTTGGTCAACATGCACACCGACACCCTGATCGCCGCGGTGTTCGTGCTGCTCGCTGTGAACGCCATGGTCACTTTTTTGGTCAAGTCGGCCCTCTTCGTCCTGTATCCGCGGTGGTATGAAAAAGCTCTTTGAGACTCTGAGCGTCGCCGCCGTGGTGGCGATGCTGACCCCCTTCCTCTTCGCCTGGGTTCCCGGGGCCGGAGAGTGGACCGTCGGCCTGCCGGCGGCTTATTGGCACAGCTTGGTGACCAGCTTCCGACAGCTGTCCATCACCCTGACCATCACCGTGCTGGTGGCCGGCGTCGTCACCGTGGCTCTGGGCTACTGTTCGATCCTGTGGCCGGTGGTGGGCAAGACCACCGCTGCGGTCCTGGACGCCGTCGAGTCGATTCCCTCCATTCTGGTGGCGCTGTTCTGCTACGCCCCTGTGGCCGTGGCCCTGGCCAGCAACTCGGCGTCGACCTCGACCATTTTGTCGCTGAGTGTCTTCATCTTCGCCGCCACCCTGACCACCCTTCCCGAAGCGGTCCGTGGCGTGGCTCTCCCGCTCGGTGAGCTCTACCACCGCAAGTATTCCGTGTCGCTGCGGGCCTATGGGTTCACCAAGGGGCGGATCTTGGCCGTCCTGCTGAATTCGAAGGACATGCGCGACGTGCTGCGCCGCACGGCCGCCGGCATTCTGCTCAAGACCTTGGTTCTGGACTGCTCGTTCAGCTTCATCATCCAAGTGGGCATGGGCGCCAACGGCACCCCGGCCCATACCAGTCCCGGCGGCCTCATTGCCGCCTGGCGGATGGTCCTCCTGCGAAACACCGACGGCTCACAGGCTCTGTTCTGGCTCCCGGTCATCCTGCTGGTCATGGTGAGTTTCGCGTTCCTGCTCCTTTTGGGACAAGACAAGCAAAAGGAGCACCACGCATGAGCGCCTCTCCCATCCTCGTCAACAATTTCTCCGTCCACCTCAAGGACCGGCTGCTGTTCGACATCGAGCGTTTCGAGCCCGTGCCCGGCACCTCGACGGTCATCACCGGCACCACGGGCTCTGGCAAATCGGTCTTCCTCAAGACCTTGGCGGGTTTGCTCTACGGACCGTTTGCCATGGCGGGGGGCATGAAACTCCACGGCATCGACGCTTACGTCGGCGGCAAGAAGACCAGCCTCGAAACCTGGCGGAGCATTCTCCACATTGGGCTGACCTTCGTTCCCGCCGAGACAGCGCAAGCCATGAATCCGGCCCTGTCGCTGGAGCAGAACCTCAAGATCATTTGCCCCGAGGCCCAGGAACTGGTCGCGCGACGGCTCAAGGAGTACTTCAACCTCGACTTCACCCGGTACGCGAAGCAGTATCCCGATGAAGTTTCCGGCGGTGAACTCCAGCGCATCACCCTGATGATCTTGCTCTCGCGCAAGGCTGACCTGGTGTTGCTGGATGAGCCCACCGTCAACCTCGACCGGCAGCTGCGCAAGCGCTTCATCACCTTCCTTAATGACGAGATTCTGGGTAAGGGCAAGACCATCTTGATGGCCAGCCACGACATCGACTTCGTCCGGGCCTTGCATCTCGACGTCATCCTGCGCCTTGAGAAACAGAAGCTCATCACGCTCGACAAGCTCCCCGAAGACGTCGTGATCGCCAAGGAGAAAGACGACGGCGTTGGCGCCGCCGGTCTCGATCTGAGGGACGTCAGCCAGCACTACATGGTTCGCGGTGTTTTCGGCGACCGACCCAGCTGGGCCTACAAACATCTGGACGTGACCTTCCGCCGGTCCCACATCTATGGCGTCACCGGTCCCTCGGGTTGCGGCAAGACGAGCATGATCAAGGCCATCCTTCGGCTGTTGGATGGCACCAGCGGGACGATCGACCTTGGCGGCCAAGATCTGGTGGCCTTGAAGCCCTACGAGCGCGGCGGTGACCCCGAGGCCTTCAAGCCTTATCGGCGCAAGATCGCCATCGTTCAGCAGGACTCCCGCTTCTCCTTCTTCCCCGATCTGAAGGTGAGGGATTCCCTCAAGGAGATCGGCAAGGTCTACGGCAATCCGGCCCTCTACGCCGAGGACCGGGTGCAGGCGCTGATGGACAAGATCCAGCTGCGCCGCGTGCTCTTGGACAACCTGCCCCGCTCGCTCAGTTCCGGCGAGATGAAGCGCATGGACATCGTCCGCGCGCTGGCCGCCGAGCCTGACGTGATCTTGTTGGACGAGCCCTTCGCCCACATCGACTTTGAGACCCGCGCCCTGGTCATGAAGGCCATCGCCGAGTACTTGAAAGAGAAGGCCGCCATCCTCATCGTGGTCACGCACGAGGATTTCGACCTCCAGTACTTCATCCAAACGGACTACGACTTCTTGAGTCTGGTCGACAACGACCGCCCGGTCTAGTCCGACCCCGCCGCGATGGAAGGTCTCCACGGAGCGCGCCTGCGCCCAGTGGGGACCGTCAGTTCCGTCCTCACCGTCCTCACGGAAACGACGTGGGGGTCTTGCCCCGCAATCTGACCATCAAAGCGTCGTCTCTGGACGTCCGAGGCCAAGCACCTGGGTGGTTCGCTCCGAGCGATGCGACGCACGCCGAGATCAGGGTTCTGAGGTCAGGGCTCGGACGTTGGGCGCGCATCGTCGCCCAATCGGGTCTCCGCTTCGTCGCGGTTGGCGGCAGGCTCAGCCGTGCTGGCTGGAAGGGCCTTGACCACCGCGGGCGTGGAGGGCACGGCGAAACTCGTGGCGCCCCTGGGCGCCGTGGGACTGGCCGGTTTCGTCGCCGATCCGTGGGGAGCGGCCCCGCCCGCCGCTGCGGGCAGGCTGTACTCGACGGCGCGCATGGCCGCGATCTGGCCGTTCAACTGCTCGATGCGACGCTGGCGCTCGCGCAGCATCTGGGCTTGCCGTTCATTGGCGTCTTGCAGGCGTTGCTGTTCGGTGTAAAGCAAGGCGAGTTGTTCCGCAAACGCCAATTGCTGTGCATGCAGCGGTGCGTGCCCATCTTGCACGGGCAGGCTGCGCAGCCGTTCGATCTCGGCCTCCAGCTCGGCGGGGGGCAGCGCGCACAGGGCCTTGGCATAGGCCAGCGCCTCAGTGACGTTGGCGGGTGCCTTGTGCGGCGCTGCTGGCGCCGCCAGCGCCGCGGGGGCTGGCGCCGGGGCAGCGGCCGGCGCGGGCACCGGCTCGGGGGTATGCACCCAGGGCAGGTCCACCGTGACGGACCATTGCGCCGGTGGCCACAGCTGGGCCGCGCAGCCCGCTAGCTGAAGCACGGTCAGACCAGCGACCAGCGTCAGCGCCATTGCCGGGCGCGCCAGCAGCGCTCCAGCATGCCGTGGTTGGCCTGGGCCGCGGCGTGTCTCGCCACGCGCACTGGGCCACGGTGTCATCGAGATCGGGTCGGGGAACAGGACGTCGGAGTCGGCCCAGACCGTGCACGGCTTGGCGGGCATGTCACACCGAGCTTTCATGGGGCAACTCGATGCGGAACCGGGCTCCCCGTGGCGGCGCGCCGATGGTGGGGGTCGCCGTGTCGCTGGGCTGCGCATCATCGAGCAAGCTGATGCGCCCGCCGTGGGCCTCGATGTATTCCCGCACGATGGACAAGCCGATCCCGCTGCCATGCAGGGCGTGGGGCGCTTGCAATTCGGGTTGGCGCTGGCCGCGGTAGAACGGTTCGAAGATGCGTGCACGGTCGGGCTCGGCGACACCGGGGCCCTGGTCGCCGATGTCTAGCAGAACCCAGCCCGGCTGGAGATGAAAGTTGAATTCGATCACCCCTCCTGGGGGCGAGAAACGGATGGCATTGGACAACAGGTTGGCGAGGGCGATGCCCATCTTCTCCTCGTCCAGCTGCAAGGTCGGCAAGGTGCTCGAAGCAAGCCGTGATGAGTCCGAGGACGCCATGGGTTCGCCCACACGCACCCGCACCGCGAGGTTACGGCCGCGCCATTGCAGGCGCTGGGCTTCGATCTGCGCGTGGACCAGGGCCTGCAGGTCCACCGGACGGCGCTTGAGCTGCCGAGCCTCGAACGCTGCCGCGTTGAAGCGCAGCAGGGCTTCGATGCGTTGCTGCAGCGTCTGCGCGTTTTGGTGCAGGATGTGCGCGACCTCCTGCTGACGCTCGTTGAGCGGCCCCGTCACCCCGTCTTCCAGCAGCGCGACCCCCTCGCGCAGCGCGGCCAGCGGCGTCTTGAGTTCGTGCGAGACATGACGCAGGAAGCGCGCCTTGTCGGCGTCGAGTTCCGTCAGGCGCAGTCGCAGCCAATCCAGTTGCAGGCCGAGCTGGCGCACGTCGCTGGGGCCGCGGATCGCGATCGGCTGGTCGAGCCGGTTCTCTCCCAGCCCCACGATCGCGCGTTCGATCTGCCGCAGCGGGCGCGCCAGCCACAGCCCCAGCCCCACGGCCAAGGCGAGCGTGAGTCCAACCGCGACGCTGACCAGTCCACCCAGGTTGCGCTGGCTGCGTGCCAGGCGTTCGCGCAGGGCCTCGCTGTTCTTCGTGATCAGTTGTTGCACCCGCTGGCCCAGTTGCTGGGTCAGCAAGTCCATGTCGCGGAAAGCACGTGCCACCGCGCGTTCACGGGTCAGCGACTGACGCAGTGCCTGGGCCCGGCCGGCAGGGGTGTCCTTGAGCACGCCGCCTTGCGCCATCAGCGCGCGGATGCGGTCATGCTGCGCGCGCCATTGCGCCGCCGCGGCGTTCAACTGCTCAAAGGCGGCGTCCGTCGCCGCCCGTTGCGTCTCGTCGTCCGATGCGCGAGATTGCGCGGCTTCGTTCAGCAGCAGCGCCAGGGTATCTTGCGCTGCACGGGATTCCTCGGCGTGGCGCAGGCGCAGCGGTTCGTCGTTGAGGATGAGCGATTGCCGCGCCGCGCGCTCCATCGCGGTCGTGTGCGCGGCCAGGGTCTGGGTGGCGGCGTTCAGGCGCAGCGCCCGGGAGGCGCCTTCGCCGTGCTCGTTCATCAGTCGGCCCAGCGTGAACACCGCGCTGATCGCCGCGCCGCCCAGCAACAAGGCGATGAGCATGAAAGCCGCCAGCAGCCAGTGGCGGAAGGCGGCCAGACGCAGGAGTGCGGCGAGCTGCATGACGCTGCGCGACGGCGCGGGCTTGCCCGGTTTCAGGCGCCGGCCTGCGCGGCCAGACTCTGAGCCTGCGCGCTCGCCTCGCGCGCCAGCCGCGTGACGGTGGCCCAATCGCCGCGTGTCAGCACGTCGGCTGGCGTGAGCCAGGAGCCGCCGACCAAGGCCACGTTGGGCTGTTGCAGGAAGGAGCTCAGGTTCTCGGGGCTGACGCCGCCCGTGGGGCAAAAGCGCATGTCAGGCAGCGGGCCGGCCAGGGCCTTGAGCATGTTCAGTCCGCCGGCCTGCGCGGCGGGAAAGAGCTTGACCAGGCCGTAGCCCGCGTCGCGCGCGGTCATCACCTCGCCGGGCGTCATCACCCCCGGAACAAAGGGCAGTTGCGCGGCCTGCACCGCATCCAGCAAGGCGGGCGTCATGCCAGGCGAGAGGGCGAAACGCGCGCCCGCGTCCTTGACCCGCTGAGCTTCCTCGGGGCGAGTCACGGTGCCCGCGCCTACGCAGAGTCCGGGCGCGTGGCGCGCCGCAGCCTCGATGGCCGCCAGCGCGGCCGGGTGACGCAGGGTGATCTCAATCACGTCGATGCCGCCCTCGAGCAGGGCGTCGGCCAGGGGCGCGGCCTGTTTCGGGTCGGTGATGACGACCACGGGAACGATGCGGGAGCGGAAGGCGGGCAGGGACAAGGGCAGGGTCATGGTGGGGCGAGACGATAACAAAACTCAGGAACTCAACCCAGCAGGGGCGAGGCGCCGGCTTCGGCGCGGCCCGCGTGCTGGCGAAAGAGGGCGAACAGATCACGGCCCACGCCGCTGTGCTGCGCGGACAGATCAGGCGCTTGCACCGGGCGCGCCGCCAGTTCTTGATCGGGCACTTCCAGCAGCAGGCGGCCGGCTTCGCAGTCGAGGTCGATCATGTCCCCGTTGCGCACGCGGGCGATCATGCCGCCGTCCAGCGCTTCGGGACTGAGGTGGATGGCGGCGGGCACCTTGCCGGAAGCGCCGGACATGCGGCCATCCGTGACCAGGGCCACCTTGAAGCCTTTGTCCTGCAGCGTGCCCAGCGCGGGCGTGAGTTTGTGCAGCTCGGGCATGCCGTTGGCGCGCGGGCCTTGGTAACGCACCACGGCCACGAAGTCGCGTTCCAGTTGGCCTTGCTTGAACAGCTCCTGCAGTTCCTGCTGGCTGTCCACCACGACGGCGGGCGCGCGCACATGGCGGTGCTGGGGTTTGACCGCCGAGGTCTTGACCACCGCGCGGCCCAGGTTGCCCTGCAGCAGCTTGAGGCCGCCGTCGGCGCTGAAAGGGTCGGCCACGCCGCGCAGCACGTCTGTGTTGCCCGAGGTGGCGGGCACGGGCCGCCAAGCCAGGGCGGCGTAAGGGCCGCTGCCGTCCTGCCAGGGCTCCTGGGCGTAGGCCTGAAGGCCCTGGCCCATCACGGTGCGCACGTCCGGGTGCAGCAGGCCCACGGACAGCAGCTCGCGGATTAAGAAGCCCATGCCACCCGCCGCCTGGAAGTGGTTCACGTCGGCCGTGCCGTTGGGGTAGATGCGCGTGAGCAGGGGCACGTTGGCCGACAGCTCGGCGAAATCGTCCCAGTCGATCAGCACGCCCGCGGCCCGCGCCATGGCCACGAGGTGCAGTGTGTGGTTGGTCGAGCCGCCGGTGGCCAGCAGGCCCACGATGGCGTTGACGATGGTTTTCTCGCTGACCACCTCGGCCATGGTGGCGCTGTTCGCCACATCGCCGGAAGCGGCGGCCTGGGCCAGCGCCACCGCGCGTTGCACGGCCGCGCGCGTGAGCAGCGGGCGCAGCGTGGTCTGCGGGTTCACGAAGGACGCGCCGGGCAGGTGCAGGCCCATGACCTCCATCAGCATCTGGTTGGAGTTGGCCGTGCCGTAGAACGTGCAGGTTCCCGGCCCGTGGTAGGCCGCTTCCTCGGCCTTGAGCAATTCGTCACGGCTCACCTTGCCTTGGGCGTAGAGCTGGCGCACCTTGGCCTTCTCGTCGTTGGGCAGGCCCGAGCTCATGGGGCCCGAGGGGACGAAGACCACGGGCAACTGCCCGAACTGCAGCGCGCCCATCACCAAGCCGGGCACGATCTTGTCGCAGATGCCCAGGCACAGCGCCGCGTCGAACACATTGTGCGAGAGCGACACCGCCGTGGCCAGGGCGATCACGTCGCGCGAGAACAGCGAGAGTTCCATGCCTTCGTAGCCCTGGGTCACGCCGTCGCACATGGCGGGCACGCCGCCAGCCACCTGGGCCGTGGCGCCCGCGGCGCGCGCGGCCGCGCGGATTTGCTCGGGGTAGTTCTCGTAGGGCTGATGGGCCGACAGCATGTCGTTGTAGGCGGTGACGACGCCCAAATTGGGCGCGCGCGCGGCGCGCAGGGTCAGCTTGTCGTTGACCGGCATCGCGGCCCAGGCGTGGGCCGCGTTGGCGCAACCCATGCCTTCGCGGTAAGGGCCGGGCTTGCGTGAGCGCGCCACCATGGCCAGGTAGGCGGCGCGGGTCTCGCGGCTGCGTTCGACGATGCGCTCGGTGACCGTCTTGAGCGTGGGGTGCAAGGGCGTGGGGGCGTTCATGGTTCGTCTCTTTGTTCTGGGAGTCGGAATGACTCGGTCTTTTGGATCGTTGAGTCTGGTTTGTTCAATCGGCGTGCCACACCGCGACCGGTTCGGTCGCGTGGTGCAGCACCAGGGAAATGGGCAGGGTCGTGTCGGACCCGGTGCGCGCGCCTTGCAGCGCGCGTTGGTACACGGCCCACTTGGCCGGTCCCGCGATGGACAGCACGGTGTGGCGGCTGTTCAGCAGCGCGGCCAGGTTCAGGCTGACGCGCGGATGGGGCGCTTGCGTGGGCGTGAGCGCCACCAAGCCGGGCGTGGCCTCGGGCCGCAGCGCCTCGGCCACGCCGGGGGCGTCGGGGAAGAGCGACGCCGTATGACCGTCCTCGCCCATGCCCAGCACGGTCACGTCGGCCGTCAGCGCCGCGTGCGCTGGATGGGCTGCGTCCAGCGGCAGCAGGCGCGCGGCGGCGGCAGGCCCTTGCAGCAAGTGGGCGCGCAGCAGGGTTTCGTTGCGTTCGGCATGGCCATCGGGCAGTTGGCGCTCGTCCACCAGTTGCACGGACACCCGCACCCAGTCCAGCGGCTGCGCTCGCAATTGTTCAAACAGAGCCACCGGCGAGCGTCCGCCGGACACGCGCAGCAGCGCCTCGCCGCGCGCGGCCAGCGCGGACTGCAGCCGCGCGGCGATGTCGAGCGCGAGGGCTCGGGCGGTGGCATGGGGATGTTCCACGGGCAGGGGCATCAATGGTCTCTGTCGTCGGTGAAGCGCTTCGTGCGATCGGACCGCTTCATGTTTCCTCGAACCAGGCCAGGCCTTCGCGTGCCATCAGGGCCGAGCTGGCCGCCGGGCCCCAGCTGCCTGCGGGGTAGGGGCGCGCGGGTTGGTTCGAGGCTTGCCAGCCGCGTTGGATGGGGTCGATCCAGCGCCAAGCGGCTTCCAGCTCGTCGCGCCGCATGAAGTGGGTCAGTCGCCCGTGCACCACGTCCATCAGCAGGCGCTCGTAAGCTTCCGCGCGACGGCGCCGCGAGGTGGACTGCAGATCCAGGCCCAGGTCCACGCGTTGCATGCGCATGCCGCTGCCCGGCTCCTTGACCATCATTTGCAGTTGGATGGATTCTTCGGGTTGCAGCGTGATGACCAGGCGGTTGGGCTGGGCGTCGGGCTGCTCCGCGAACACCGAGAACGGAGGCTGCGCGAACTCGATGATGATCTGACTGCGCCGGTGCGGCATGCGCTTGCCGGTGCGCAGGAAGAAGGGCACGTGGGCCCAGCGCGGGTTGCGCACATGGGCCTTGAGCGCCACGAAGGTCTCGGTCTGGCTCTCGGCGGGCACGCCGTCCTCTTCCCGGTAGCCGGGCGCGGCCTGCCCCTCGGCGTGGCCGGCAGCATACTGCCCGCGCACGGTGTCGCGCAGGATGTCGGCTTGCGTCAGTGGCTGCAATGAGCGCAGCACCTTGAGCTTTTCGTCACGCACATCATCGGGGTCGAGTGAGAGCGGCGGCTCCATGGCCACGATGCACATCAGCTGCAGCAGGTGGTTCTGCACCATGTCGCGCAACGCGCCCGTCTGGTCGTAGAAACCAGCGCGGCTGCCCACACCCACCGACTCGGCGACGGTGATTTGCACGCTGCGGATGTTGGGGCCGCGCCAGAGCGGCTCGAAGATGGCGTTGCCAAAGCGCAGCACCATCAGGTTTTGCACCGTCTCTTTGCCCAGGTAGTGGTCGATGCGGTAGATTTGGCGCTCGGCGAAGTGGCGGGCCACCTCGTCGTTGATGGCGCGCGCCGATTCAAGGTCCTGCCCCAGCGGTTTTTCGAGCACCACGCGCGCGTCCGCGTTGATCAGGCCCTGTGCCGACAACTCGGCGCAGATCGGCGCGAAGAGCCCGGGCGCCGTGGCGAGGTAGTAAACCCGCACGGCCGTGCGCGCGCAGCAGGCGCGCAGCGCGGTGAAACTCTCGGGTCGGGTCGCGTCCACGGTCGCGAAGTCCAGTCGGGCCAAGAATCCGCTCCAGGCCGCGGCATCCAAGGCGTTGTCGGGGATGAAGGGGCGGGCGCGCTCAGCGACAAAGGCGGCGTAGTCCGCCGTGGTCCAGGGCTGGCGCCCGACGCCCACGATGCGCGCCTCGGCGGGCAACCGGCCGTGCAGATGGGCCATGTACAGCGCGGGGATCAGCTTGCGCAGCGCCAGGTCGCCGGCGCCGCCGAAGATGACGAGGTCCAGGGGAAGCGGGGGGTCGGTCTTGGTGTTCATGCGGGGGTTCAGGTCAGGGGCAAACCGCATCTTGGCACGGGCCGGGGCCGGCTGTCAGGAACTGGCGCGCACCACCACCTCGTAAGGCAGGTGCACGCTGTGCTGGGCCGGGAGGCCGCCGCGGATCAGTTGCAGCAGCATCTGCGCGCCGGCTTCGCCGATGGCCCAGCGCGGCGTGCGCACGGTGGTCAAGGGCGGCAGCATCTGGGCGCTGCCCGCCAGGTCGTTGAAGCCCGCGATGGCCAGCTTTTGGGGCACGGCCACACCCAGCCGCTGCGCGGCCAGCAGACCGCCCTGGGCCAGGTCGTCGTTGCAGAAGAAGACCGCGTCCACGTCCGTTTGCTCGCGCAGCAGGCGTTCCAGCAGCTCGGCGCCCAGTGCCAGCGAGGAACGCGCCGGGCTCAACAACTCCAGCGCGGGGTCATACAGACCCGCGGCCCGCAGGCAACGGCGGTAACCCTCGGCGCGTTGAAGAGTGCGCGGGTCGAGCTGGGCGGCGATGAAGGCGATGCGTTTGCGCCCGCGCGCCAGCAGGTGCTCGGTCATGGCCGCGCCCGCGTCCTGTTGCGAGAAGCCCGCGCAATAGACCTGAGGTGCGTCGGTCACTTCCATCAGGTGCACGCAAGGCACGCCGCTGGCGGCGATCAACTGGCGCGCGGTCTCGGTGCGGTCGAAACCGGTGACCAGCAGTCCGGCCGGACGCAGCGCGAGGTAGCTGCGCAGCAGCGCTTCCTCTTCCTGCGCGTCGTAGTGCGTCACCCCGATCAGCGGCTGGTAGCCCGCCGGGAAGAGTGTGCGGTGCACGGCTTCCAGCACGTCCACGAAGAGGGTGTTGGACAACAGGGGCACGAGCACGGGCACTTGGGTGCCGCGTTGGGTGGCCAGGGCGCGCGCCGCGGGGTCGGGCACGTAACCCAGGCGCTGCGCCGCTTCCTGCACGCGTGCCACCAGCTCGGGGGCGACGCCGCGTTCTCCGCGCAGTGCGCGCGAGGCGGTGATCGGACTGACTTCGGCGGCCTGGGCCACATCGTTGAGGGTGACGCGACCGCTGGAACGGCGGCGGCGCGGGTGCTGGCTCAAGGGTTATCCCTGCGAAATTGGAAAGGGCGCATGCGGTAGGATAGCGCTACCATCGCCTGATTTCAAGGCTGACCCGCCGTACAAACCGAAGTCTCAGGGTTTTCATCGAGGTTCCTCTTCACAGTTTCGTCTATCCGTGCGGCACGCCTTGGGCGTGCCGTTTTCACAGAGCATTGGACAGCGCTACCAAATCATGTCTGACACGCCATCTTTCCAACCCGGAGCAGGGTTCGCGCCGCAGCACCTCGTCGTGATGGGCGTGGCCGGCTGCGGCAAATCCAGCCTGGCCCAGGCCGTGTCCCGCCACATGGACTGGCGTTTGCACGAGGGGGACGACTACCACTCGCCCGAGAACGTGCGCAAGATGCGCGCGGGCATCGCCTTGACCGACGACGACCGCGCGGGCTGGCTGCAGCGCCTGGGGCAACTGCTCGCCGCGGAATCCGGTGTGGTGCTGACCTGTTCCGCCCTGCGCCGCGCCTACCGTGACCGCCTGCGCGCCGCCGCTCCCGATCTGCGTTTCGCCTTCATGGGCCTGAGCGAGGAGGCGGCGCGTCAGCGCGTGGCCGCGCGCCCCGGCCATATTTTTCCGGTGAGCCTGGTGGCCAGCCAGTTCCAAACCCTGGAAGACCCCCGTGGCGAGCCTGGGGTGCTGGCGCTCGACGCACTGCAACCCCTGGACCAGCTCTGCCAGCACGTGTGCGACTGGCTGCGCCAGCCGACCTCCCAGACTCAAGCACCCCAGGCATGACACAAGAATCCCTTCCTTCTTCCGCCGCCCAGAAATTCACCGGCCTGCTGATGGCCCTGTGCCTGGCCGTGATGGCGCTGGCGGTGTTCGTCAACGTGGTGCTGCGCTACGGCTTTGGCAGCGGTGTCGCGGCCAGCGAGGAGCTGTCGCGTTTGCTGTTCGTCTGGCTGGTCTGCATCGGCGCCACCGCGGCCTACCCGCGTGGCGAGCACATGGCCTTCACCGCGCTGGTTCGGCGTTTTCGACATGGCGCGGCCATGCCCTGGCTGGCGCGGCTCATCCATCTGCTCGTGGTGGTGGCCTGCGTGATGCTGGCCTGGGGCGCTTGGCAGCAGGTCGTGGTGGGCATGGGCAGCCACAGCGTGGTCTTGCGTTACCCGGCGGCCCTGCTGCCCTTGCCAGCCTTGCTGTGCAGCGTGGCCATCGGCGTCATGGCCTTGCGCGATCTGGTGCGCGGGCGTTTGCCCGATTTCGGCCATGAAGCCGAGGTGGAGTGAGTGATGAGTCTCGAAGCGCAAGCCTTCATTGTTTTTTGCCTGGGCATGGTGGTCTTCATGGGCCTGGGCGTGCCCATGGCCTTTGCCTTGGTACTGACCGGCGCGGGCATGGCCTGGACGCTGGATTTCTGGGACACCCAGTTGCTGGCCCAGAACTTGGTGGCCGGCATCGACAGCTTTCCGCTGCTGGCCGTGCCCTTCTTCATCCTGGCAGGTGAGCTGATGAACGCGGGCGGCATCAGCCGCCGCATCATTGAGATGGCGCGCGCCTGGGTGGGACACATCCGAGGCGGCCTGGGCTTCGTGACCATTGGCGCGGCCATGCTGATGGCCAGCATGAGCGGTTCGGCGTTGGCGGACACCGCGGCGCTGGCGACCATCCTGCTGCCGATGATGAAGGCGCACGGTTACCCCATGGGCCGCTCGGCCGGCCTGATGGCCGCGGGCGGCATCATCGCGCCCATCATCCCGCCGTCCATGCCCATGGTGATCTACGGCGTGACGACCAACACCTCGATCTCCCAGCTCTTCCTCTCGGGTATCGTGCCCGGCATCATCATGGGACTGGGGCTGGTGATTGCCTGGCGCATCGAAAGCGCGCGCATGACCGGTGTGCAGCGTGACGAGCCCATGCCCTACAAGGATCGCTTGCGTGTCACGGCCAAGGCTTTCTGGGCCTTGCTGATGCCCCTCATCATCATCGGCGGCATGAAGTCCGGCGTGTTCACGCCGACCGAGGCGGCGGTGGTCGCGGCGTTCTACGCCCTCATGGTGGCCCTGCTGGTGCACCGTGAAATGACCCTGGCTCAGTTGCACGGCGTGCTGACCCGCGCGGCCAAGACCACGGCCATCGTGATGTTCCTGTGCGCCGGTGCGCAGGTGGCCAGCTACATGGTCACGCTGGCCGATCTGCCGACCGTGTTGACCGGCTGGCTGGGTGGCCTGACCGAAAACCCCAAGCTGCTGATGCTGGTGATGATGGGCGTGCTGGTCGTGATCGGCACCGCGCTGGACTTGACGCCCACCATCCTGATCTTTGCCCCCGTGATGCTGCCCATCGCGGTCAAGGCGGGCATCGACCCGGTGTACTTCGGCTTGATGTTCGTGCTCAACGGCACCATCGGCCTGATCACGCCGCCCGTGGGCACGGTGCTCAACGTGGTGGCCGGCGTGGGCCGCATGCAGCTGGACGAGGTCATCCGCGGGGTCAATCCCTACCTGATCGTTTACCTGGCCATCCTGCTGCTCTTCATCGCGTTCCCGCAGATCGTCACTGCGCCGGTCCTTTGGTTGCGCTGACGACGTTCACTTTCTTTTCACTCGCTTCAAGGAGACACACCATGAAACTGATTCGACGCACTCTGCTGGCCGCCACCGCGGCCGCGCTCCTGGCCGCGCCCCTGGCCGGCCTGGCCCAAGACGTGAAGTCGCGCATCATCCGCTTCGGCTACGGCCTGAACGAACAATCCAATCAAGGCCGCGCCGTCAAGGTGTTCGCCGACGAGGTGGCCAAGGCATCGAATGGCAAGCTGCGCTTGCGCGCGATCGGCGCCGCCGCCCTGGGTTCGGACGTGCAGATGCAGCAGGCCCTGATCGGCGGCGCGCAGGAGATGATGGTGGGTTCCACCGCGACCCTGGTGGGCATCACGCAGGAAATGGCGCTGTGGGACACGCCCTTCCTCTTCAACAACACCCAGGAAGCCGACGCCGTGCTGGATGGCCCGGTCGGCCAGAAGGTGATGGACAAGCTGCAGGAAAAGGGCCTGGTGGGCCTGGTCTACTGGGAAAACGGCTTCCGCAACCTGACCAACAACAAGCGCCCGGTCACCAAGGTGGAAGACATGGACGGCATCAAGCTGCGCGTCATGCAGAACAACGTCTTCCTCGACAGCTTCAAGATGCTGGGCGCCAACGCCGTGCCGCTGCCGTTCTCCGAGCTGTTCAGCGCCCTGGAAACCAAGACGGTGGATGGCCAGGAGAACCCGTACAACACCATCCTGTCGAGCAAGTTCTACGAAGTCCAGAAGTACCTGAGCGTGACCAACCACGTCTACAGCCCCTGGATCGTGACCGTCAGCAAGAAGTGGTGGGACACCTTGTCCAAGGATGAGCAGAAGATCCTGTTGGACGCCGCGAAGAAGAGCCGTGACTTCGAGCGCAAGGACACCCGCGCCGAAGCCGCCCAGGCCCTGGCCGAGCTGCGTGCCAAGGGCATGCTGATCAACGAGTTGACGCCGGCCGAGACCGACCGCATGCGCGCGCGCCTGACCCAGGTGAACGCCAGCATCGCCACCGGCGTGGGCCAGGCCCTGTGGGACGAAACCCAGGCTGAACTCAAGCGCCTGCGCGCGAAGAAGTAAGCCGCTTTCCTAGCTTGGCCCAAACGCCCGGTGCTTGTCGCGCCGGGCGTTTTTCATTGAGCGGTGTGGTGTTCTCGCCAAGGCCAGCGCCCGAGACCTTGCAAAATTTACGCGCGGGCAATGCGCTCAAGCACGCACGCTCAATGTCATGCGCTCTTGGTATTCGCGTGGCGTGCAGTCGAGTTCTCTCCGAAAGACCGTGTACATGTACTGCAGCGAGGTGAAGCCGCTGCGCACAGCGACATCCGAACTCGATGCGTCCCGCCGCGCGAGCATTTCCTTGGCGACGTCGAGCTTGTGAGACAGGATCGCCTGGTGCACGGTGCAGCCCAGGTCGCGACGAAAGTGCTCCTCCAGCGCCGAACGCGAGATGCCCACGTACGCGGCGACTTGTTCCGTCTTGATGCCTTGGCATGCGTATTGCCGTATGAAATGGCGCGCGCGCATCACGTAGGCGTTGGACAGGGGCTGATGGCGCGAGGACGCCAGCGCGTTGACCCCCACCGGCGGAACCAGCACCCTGTGCCCGGGCAGGCGCACGCCGCCCAGCATCTGGTGCAGCAGCTGCGCGGCAGTGCGACCCATCTCTTCCGTGCTTTGGATGACCGATGACAGGGGAATGCGGCCCAGCGTTCGCGCCAAGGGGTCGTTGTCGATGCCGATGATGGCCACCTGCTCGGGCACGGCGAGATCGGCCAGCAGGCAGGCCTGCAGCAGATGGCGCGCCCGCGCGTCGGTCACGGCGATGATGCCGACCGGCTTGGGCAGCGCCCGCAGCCAGTCGATCAACTGCGCGCTGGACTGATTCCAGGACATGGCGCTGGTGGCCAGGCCTCGGTAAATTTCGTCTGGCGCGCAGGCGTTCGGTTGATCGGCCTGGCGCAACCGCAAATAAGCGCGCTCGCGTTCCAAGGCCCATCGGTGAGCCGGCGAGACAGGCACGCTGTAGAGGGCGAAGTTCTCCAGACCCGCGTCGATCAGATGCTTGTACGCCAGCGCGATCAACTGCGCGTTGTCGGTCGCGACGTAGGGATGCTGGCTCGGATAGGCCGTTTCATCCTCGTAGGAGGCGCCTATCGCGACGATGGGCAAGCGACAAGGACGCAAGGCATCGGCGACGTCGGGGTCGTCGAAGTCCGCAATGATGCCGTCGCCATCGAAGTGCTCAATGCCCGCGAGACGACAGCGGAAATCATCCTCGAGAAAGAGCTCCCAAGTGACCCGCGTCGAACGCAGATAGTCGCCGATGCCGACGATGATGTCGCGGTCATAGACTTTGTTCGCGTTGAACAGTAGCGCGATCCGGTGGATGCGCGGATGCGCGGGCGAGTGGCTGTGCATGATTCCTGACGCGGTCTCGCGTGACGCCGCCTTGTCTCCTCGGTGTTGGCCTGGGACGGCCCCATCAGGCCGCGCCCCTATCGTTAGTCATTAGGTGAAACCACCAACGCCGTTGGCGCTCCGCGCGTCCTGCGGCGAATGATAAATAAACATTAGATTCTTTGGCCGATTTCACAATCGACCGCGCGCGAAGCCAGGGCTACGATGAAAACGCCCTGCGAAATTCTTGCATGAAGGATCGCCCGCAAGAAGCGGTCGATTCGCGCATGCAGCGCGGGTTGAACCGCATGCAGTGGCCGCGCTTCAAGACACGGCGCGGCCATTCGGTTCATCGATCCCTACAAAACAGGAGTGAGACAAATGATTTTCAGCAAACGTCGTTCCGTGTTGGCTTCATTGGTTTGTGGTGCCGTCCTCGCCAGCTCGTTGCTCGGCACGCTGGCGCACGCCAGCAAGGAGCGTCCCGAGATCGGTTTCAGCATCGACGACCTGCGCGTCGAGCGCTGGGCGCGTGATCGCGATTACTTCGTGGCCGCGGCCACGCAGCTTGGCGCCAAGGTGTCGGTGCAATCGGCCGACGCCAACGAGGCGCGTCAGATCGCCCAGATCGAGAACATGATTTCGCGAGGCGTGGACGTGATCGTCATCGTGCCCTTCAATTCCAAGGCCCTGACCAATGTCGTGGCCGAGGCGAAGAAGGCGGGCATCAAAGTGCTGTCCTATGACCGCCTGATCCTCGATGCCGACGTCGATGCCTACATCTCCTTCGACAACCACAAGGTTGGAGAAATGCAGGCGCAAGGCGTCTTCAGCGCCCGTCCCAAGGGCAACTATTTCCTGCTCGGCGGCGCGCCGACCGACAACAACGCCAAGATGCTGCGCGAAGGACAGCTGAAGGTGCTGCAGCCCGCGATCGACCGAGGCGACATCAAGGTGGTCGGCTCGCAATGGGTGCCGGAATGGAGTCCGTCCACCGCGCTCTCGATCATGGAGAACGCGTTGACGGCCAATGGCAACAAGATCGACGCCGTGGTGGCTTCCAACGACGGCACGGCGGGTGGCGCCATCCAGGCGCTGGCCGCGCAGCGCCTGGCGGGCAAGGTGCCGGTCTCGGGGCAGGACGCCGACCTGGCCGCCGTCAAGCGCCTGATCGCCGGCACGCAGACGATGACGGTCTACAAGCCGCTCAAGCAGATCGCGAGCACGGCAGCCCAACTGGCGGTGGACCTCGCCAAGGGCAACAAGCCGACGTACAACTCCCAGTACGACAACGGCAAGAAGAAAGTCGATACCGTGCTGCTGCAGCCGACCGTGCTGACCAAGGAGAACATCGACCTGGTGATCAAGGACGGTCTCTACACCCAAGCGCAGATCAGCGGCAAGTGAACAGCCGCTTGCGATCGCAGGGCGGGTGCGTCGCCTGACACACCCGCCGCGCTTCACGCGTGGAGAAAAACATGACACAACCTTTGCTGGTGATGCGTGGCATCGTCAAGGCGTTCGCGGGTGTCAAGGCGCTCGATGGCATCGACCTGACGGTCATGCCGGGTGAGTGCGTCGGCCTGTGTGGCGAGAACGGCGCGGGAAAATCCACGCTGATGAAGGTGCTCTCGGGCGTCTACCCGCACGGCACCTGGGATGGAGAAATCCTCTGGGACGGCGCGCCGCTCGAAGCACGTGGCATCCGCGACACGGAACGGGCCGGCATCGTCATCATCCACCAGGAACTGATGCTGGTGCCCGAGCTTTCGGTGGCCGAGAACATTTTCCTGGGCAACGAAATCACCTTGCCAGGTGGGCGCATGAACTACGACGCGATGTACCAGCGCGCCGACGAGTTGCTGCGCGGACTGAACATCCATGGCATCAACGTGGCCCAGCCGGTGATGAACTACGGCGGCGGGCACCAGCAGCTGATCGAGATCGCCAAGGCGCTGAACAAGCAGGCCAGGCTGCTGATCCTCGATGAGCCGTCGTCTTCCTTGACTGCCACCGAGACGCGCATCCTCCTGGACATCGTGCGCGACTTGAAGAAGCGCGGCATCGCCTGCGTCTACATCTCGCACAAGCTCGACGAGGTCGAGGCCGTGTGCGACACCATCACGGTGATCCGAGATGGTCATCACGTGGTCACTGCGCCGATGAGCGGGCTGAGCACCGACCGCATCATCACGCAGATGGTGGGACGCGAAATCAGCAACATGTTTCCCCGCGAGCCGCACGACATCGGCGAGGTCATCTTCGAGGCGCGCCACGTCACCTGCCTCGATGTCAACAACCCGCGCCGCAAGCGCGTCGACGATGTGTCCTTCACGCTGCGCCGTGGCGAAATTCTGGGCGTGGCGGGACTGGTCGGCGCGGGACGAACCGAGTTGATGCAGGCCATTTTTGGCGCCTACCGTGGCGCGAGTCGCGTCCAGGTCCTGCTCGATGGCAAGCCCGTTCGAATCCGCGCGCCGCTGGACGCGATCCGCGCGGGCATCGCGATGGTGCCGGAAGACCGCAAGCATCACGGCATCGTGCCGCTGATGAGCGTCGGGCACAACATCACCCTGGCCGTGCTGCAGCGCTTCGCGCACGGCGGACGCATCGAGGCGTCGGCGGAACGGGACACGATCCGCGCCGAAATGCTGCGGCTGTCGGTGCGCGCGGCGCATCCCATGCTGCCGATCGCCAGCCTCTCGGGCGGCAATCAGCAAAAGGCCGTGCTCACGCGCATGCTGCTGACCCACCCGCGCGTGCTCATCCTCGACGAACCGACGCGCGGCGTCGACGTGGGCGCGAAGTACGAGATCTACAAGCTGATTTTTCGTCTCGCGCGCGAGGGCATGGCCATCATCGTCGTCTCGTCCGAACTGCCCGAAGTGCTCGGTCTGAGTGATCGCGTGCTGGTGATCGGCGAGGGTGAGCTGCGTGGCGATTTCATCAACGACAACCTGACGCAGGAAGACATCCTCACGGCCGCGATCCAACCGGCGCGGCCTTCCTCCCCCAGTGAAGTGATTGCAGCATGAGCTCCGAAACCCTGACTCATTCCGCCACCGCGCCGCAAGAAGCGGTCGGCGGCTCACAGCGTTACCGACAACTGTTCGTGCGCTACAAGATCCTGGCCTTGCTGATTGCGGTGGCCGTGATCTGGATCTTCTTCTCGGTGATGACCGAGGGCTCCTTCATCACGCCGCGCAATGTGTCCAATCTGCTGCGCCAGATGTCGATCACCGGCATGCTGGCCTGCGGCATGGTCTTCGTGATCATCGCGGGCGAGATCGATTTGTCGGTCGGTGCCTTGCTGGGCCTGCTGGGCGGGTTGGCCGCCATCTTGGACGTGGCCTTCGG
Organism: Hylemonella gracilis ATCC 19624; assembly: GCF_000211835.1. Lineage (GTDB taxonomy): Bacteria > Pseudomonadota > Gammaproteobacteria > Burkholderiales > Burkholderiaceae_C > Hylemonella > Hylemonella gracilis. The sequence continues at coordinate 21,542 of NZ_AEGR01000061.1, forward strand.
CTGGCCGATCTGGTACACCCTGCCGACGGTGCTGCTGATCGGCACGGCGGCCGGACTGTTCAACGGCTGGCTGTCCACCTATGGCGGCATTCCCTCCTTCATCGTCGGCCTGGGTGGCATGCTGGCCTACCGCGGCATCCTGCTGGGCGCGACGGGCGGTTCAACCATCGCGCCGGTCTCGGAGGAATTCGTCTTCATCGGGCAGGGCTACTTGCCGCGCCTGCTGGGCCACGCCCTCGCGGTGCTGCTGTTTGTGCTGCTGGTTGCGCTGACCGTCACGCGCCGTCGCAGCCAGCAGCGCTATCAGCTGGCCGTCGCCCCGGTCTGGCAAGACGTCGCCAAGGTCGTCGTCATCGGCGTCCTGATCGCTGCTTTCATGACCATGCTGGACCAGTACGGCGGCATTCCGGTGCCCGTGCTGCTGCTGCTCGTGATGCTGGGGGTCTTTTCCTGGATCGCCACGCAGACGGTGTTTGGCCGGCGCATCTACGCGGTGGGTTCCAATCTGGATGCCACCCGTCTGTCGGGCATCAACACCGACCGGGTCAAGCTGGCGGTGTTTGGTCTGATGGGGCTGATGTGCGCCTTCGCCGGGATGATCAACACCGCGCGCCTGGCCGCGGGCTCGCCGTCGGCGGGGTCCCAGGGCGAGCTGGACGCCATCGCGGCCTGCTTCATCGGTGGCACCTCGATGCGTGGCGGTTCCGGCACCGTCTATGGCGCGCTGATTGGCGCGCTGGTGATGGCCAGCCTGGACAACGGCATGTCCATGCTCGACGTCGATGCTTACTGGCAGATGATCGTCAAAGGCGCCATCCTGGTGCTCGCGGTGTGGGTTGACGTGCTGTCGCGTTCGAGCCGTCTCTGAGCAGACGGTATCTCGGTTCTTTCCTGACTTCAGCTTTTGACTGACTGAAACTGAAGAGTGATCTCATGACTTACGCAATCTATCCAGCTCTGCTTGACAAGAACGTGGTGGTGACTGGCGGCGGCAGCGGCATCGGCGCGTCCATCGTGGAAGCCTACGCCCAGCAAGGCGCGCGCGTGACTTTCCTGGACGTGGCGCGCCCGGAATCCGAGGCCTTGGCCTCCTCGCTGGCGGGTTCCAGGAACGCGCCCGTGTTTCGCTTCTGCGATCTGACCGACATCAACGCGCTGAACGCGACCTTCGCCCAGATCGAGGAGCAGGCGGGTCCAGTCGAGGTGCTCGTCAACAACGCGGCCAACGACGATCGCCATCGTCCCGGCGACATCAGCGCCGCTTACTGGGACCAGCGCATTCAGGTCAACCTGCGGCATCAGTACTTCTGTGCGCAGGCGGTGATGGGCGGCATGAAACGGCTGGGGCGCGGGGTGATCCTGAACCTGGGCTCGATCTCCTGGTACCTCGCCCAAGCGAATCTGTCGATCTACATGACGGCCAAGGCGGGCATCGAGGGCATGACGCGGGGCCTGGCGCGCGATCTGGGTGGGTACGGCATCCGCGTCAACTGCATCGTGCCCGGCGCGGTCCGCACGCCCCGCCAGATGAAGCTGTGGCAAACACCCGAAAGCGAGGCCCAGCTGCTCGCCGCCCAGTGTCTGCACAAGCGCGTGGATCCACTGCATGTGGCCCGCATGGCGCTGTTCCTGTCATCCGATGACGCGGAGTGCTGCACGGCGCGCGAGTATTTCGTCGATGCCGGCTGGTACGGCGGCTGACGTGATTGCGTTGAACCCACCGCGCCCGCAATGCCTTTGGCCCGTCGCCGCCACCCTGGGTGAAGGCGTGGTCTGGCATGCCCAGGAAGCCGCTGTCTATTTCGTCGACATCAAGCAGCGCCAGCTGCATCGTTTCGACACGGTGACTGGCGCGCGGCGCGATTGGGAGGCGCCGGGCCAGATCGGTTTTGCCTTGCCGCATGCCGATGGGGGTCTGGTCTGCGGTGTGCAGGGGGGCCTGCATCGTTTCGATCCACGCAGCGGGACATTCAGCCTCTGTGTGCCAGTCGAGACCGATCGGCCGGGCAACCGACTCAACGACGGTCATGTGGACGCCGAAGGGGCACTCTGGTTCGGTTCCATGGATGACGCCGAAACCGAAGCGAGCGGGGTGCTCTACCGCATCGGCCGCGACGGCGTGCTGAGCGTGCGTGACACGGCGTATGTGATCACGAACGGCCCGGCGTTCAGTCCCGACGGTGCGACGCTCTATCACAACGACACGCTGCGGCGCGTCGTGCACGCCTTCGATGTGGGAACCGAGGGGGTGCTGAGCCGCAAGCGGGTGTTCACCCGCATCGCGGGCAGCGGGTATCCCGATGGCATGGCGGTCGATCGCGAGGGGTGCCTGTGGGTCGCGCTGTTTGGCGGCGGGCGCATCGAGCGTTTCTCGCCGGACGGCGGCCTTCTGGGCGCGGTCCACTTCCCTTGTTCCAACATCACCAAGCTTGCGTTCGGCGGCGACGACTTGCGCACGGTCTATGTCAGCACCGCGCGCAAGGGCTTGGACGAAGCGGCTTTGGCGCAGCAGCCCCTGGCGGGTGGCCTCTTCATGTTCCAAACGGATGTGCCGGGGCTGGCGCCCACCCCCTGCACCGTGCCGCTGGACTTCTGACGGTTCAGGCCTGGGCGGCGATGTCCTTCGTCAGCACTTCGCCGCGCAGCGAATGTGGGTAGGCCAGCGTGATGTTCACGTCCACCATCTGGCCGATCAGCCGCGAGGGCGCGGCCTGCATGGCCGGTCCCATCGCAAAGTTCACCGCGCGGTTGCAGACGGTCTTGCCGGTGAGTTCATTCGGGTTCTTGCGCGAAGGGCCTTCGACCAGGATGCGCTGTGTCGTGCCGACCAGCTTCTGGCTTAGCCGACGCATATTGCCCTCGATCAGGGCCTGAACTTCCTGCAAGCGCCGTAGCTTGACGTCGTGCGGCGTGTCGTCCTGCAGATTGGCCGCCGGCGTGCCGGGGCGCGGGCTGTAGATGAAGCTGAAGCTGTTGTCGAACTCCATGTCCTCGATCAGCTTCAGGGTCTTGGCGTGGTCGTCCTCGGTCTCGCCGGGGAACCCGACGATCAGGTCGGTGGCCAGCGCCAGATCCGGGCGCGCGGCGCGCAGCTTGCGCACCGTGCTCTTGTACTCCAACGCGGTGTAGCCGCGTTTCATCGCCATCAGGATGCGATCGCTGCCGTGCTGCACGGGCAGGTGCAGGTGGCTCACCAGCTTCGGGATGCGCGCGTAGGCCTCGATCAGGCGCGGCGTGAATTCCTTGGGGTGGCTGGTGGTGTAGCGGATGCGCTCGATGCCCGGCATTTCGGACACCAGCTCGATCAGACCCGCGAAGTCCAGACCGTCCTTGACCCAGGCGTTCACGTTCTGGCCCAGCAGCGTGATTTCCTTCACGCCTTGCGCGGCCAGGCCGGCCACCTCGGTCAGCACGTCGTCCAGCGGGCGATGCACTTCCTCGCCGCGCGTATAGGGCACCACGCAGTAGCTGCAGTACTTGGAGCAGCCTTCCATGATGCTGACGAAGGCACTCGCACCCTCGGTGCGCGCGGGCGGCAGGTGGTCGAACTTCTCGATTTCGGGGAAGCTGATGTCGACTTGGGGGCGACGCGTGGCCTCGCGTGCGTTGAGCAATTCAGGCAAGCGGTGCAGGGTCTGCGGGCCGAAGACCACGTCCACGTAGGGCGCGCGGGCGATGATGGCCTCGCCTTCCTGGCTGGCGACACAGCCGCCCACGCCGATCTTCACGCCCTTGGCTTTGAGGTGCTGCACCCGGCCCAGGTCGGAAAAGACCTTTTCTTGCGCCTTCTCGCGCACGGAGCAGGTGTTGAAGAGGATCAGGTCGGCCTGCTCCACGTCGTCGGTTTTTTCATATCCCTGGGCGGCGCCCAACACGTCGGCCATCTTGTCCGAGTCGTACTCGTTCATTTGGCAGCCGAAGGTCTTGATGAAGACCTTCTTGGCGGGCGCCGTCGGCGCGGGGGCAGGAGCAGGGGAGTCCGAGCGGTTCATGGTGTGTATCCAGAGGCTGGGTCATAGACGAAAGCGAACCCGCGATGATACCGGGGCGGTGGCGCGCCTGCACGGCGGCGTTTGGGATTGGGCTATAATGCTCGGCTCTTGGAGGTGTAGCTCAGTTTGGTCAGAGCGCAGGATTCATAACCCTGAGGTCGGCGGTTCAACCCCGCCCACCTCCACCAAGATAGATAAAGCCAGCCGTCGTGAGACGGCTGGCTTTTTGTTTGGGGCGCGCGGCGTTTACGGCCTTTTTAGTTCCAGTCTTAGTGCCCGTCTTAGCGCTCGTGGCTCGTGGCCCTGCCCTGTTCCTGCCGCCGCCGCTTGCACTGCTTGCTCCGTGTGGGCATCCGCGGGGTGCAAGACTTCCAGCGCGACTTCTTCCAGCGTGACATCGGCGGGGCTGCCAAACACCGTCGTGGCCCCGATGAAAGAAAGTTGGCCCAGGCGGGTTTGCACGATCAGCGGCAGGCTGGGGCTGTCGCTTCCGTTCCATGCATCGTGCTTGCCGATGGGGTAGGCCAGCGTCTCGCGCAGCAGGGCCTCCAATTGCGGGTCGGCTGTCATCTGAATCTGGCGCCGCAGCAGGTGCAGGTAGTGCGAGCGCCAAGCGGCGAGGTTGAGGATGCGCGGGGCCATACCGCCCGGGTGCAAGACCAGGCGAATCACATTCACCGGCGGGCGCAGCAGCGCCGCGTCAACCCCCTCGAACAGCGCGGGCACCGCGGCGTTGGAGCGGATGATGTTCCAGTGCCTGTCGATCAGGTAGGCGGGAAAGGGTTTGTGGCGTTCCAGCGTCAGATCCACGATGGCGCGCAGCGAGTCGAACGCGGCATCCTCGAAGTTGCGAGCCTGAAAAACGGGCGCGAAACCGGCGGCGATCAACAGGTCATTGCGCTCGCGCAGCGGGATGTCCAATTCGTCGGCCAGTCGCAGGATCAGCTCTCGCCCAGGCTGCGCGCGTCCGGTCTCGATGAAGCTCAGGTGGCGCGAGGAGACCTCCGCTTGCACCGCCAGCGCCAGTTGACTCAGGTGCCGCCGTTCCCGCCAGGTCCGCAACTGCTCGCCGATGGCGGGTGGGGCTGGGTACGTGCGGGTGTCCATGGCGCAATCATGCTAACCGAGGTCGGGCGGGGTGGCCCATTACCTGGGCGTAATCGACGCGCAGCCGTCCAAGAACCACACTGCGCAGGTGTCGACGGTTTTCCATCCAAGTCTTCCATCCAATTCAATCCATGGTCAATCCATGGTCAATCCGTCTTTCAACCCCGATTCAAGGAAAGGTCACGATACCGATGCGCGCTTACCGAATGGACGAATTTGACAGCCTTGATGGGCTTGTTCTGCACGATCAGCCTGTGCCGCAGCCAGGCCATGGCCAGGTGCTGGTCAAGATCCATGCGCGCGCGCTGAACTACCGTGATGTGCTCATCCAGCGCCAGCGCTACGCCTTCCCGGCCCTGCGCGGCGTGGTTCCGCTCTCGGACGGCGCAGGCGAAGTCGTGGCGCTGGGCGCGGGGGTGACGTCAATGAATGTCGGTGACCGCGTCGCGGCCTGTTACTTCCCACGCTGGCAAGCCGGCAGGCTTGAGATGCCGATGGCGATGGACCAGTTCGGTTGCCAGCGGGATGGCATGCTGGCCGACTGCGTGGTCGCCGATGCCTCGGCGTGGGTCCATCTGCCCGCGCACCTGAGTTACGAACAAGGTAGCACCTTGCCTTGCGCTGCGGTCACCGCCTGGAACGCGCTGACGGGAGGCCGGTCGCTCATGTCCGGTGACACAGTCTTGACCCTCGGGACCGGCGGTGTCGCGTTGTTCGCACTGCAGTTCGCCAAGACCCTGGGGGCGCGTGTGATTGGCATCACGTCGAGCTCGCAGAAGGTGGCGGTGTTGCGCAGCTTGGGCGCGGACGAGGTGGTCGATCGCACCCAGCATCCCGATTGGGCGAATGAGGTTCGCCGTCTGACGCAGGGAGCGGGCGTTGACCATGTCGTGGAGACGGGCGCCATCGATACCTTGCCGCAGTCTCTGGCCGCCTGCGCGGCCAATGCTGAAGTGGCGCTGGTGGCTGCCTTGGGAGCCGGTGCCTTGGACGCCTCGGCGCTGCGAGGTTTGGTGACGATCCGCCGCGTGTTCGTCGGCAGCCGCGCGAGCTTCGTGAGCATGAACCGCGCCATCGGCCAGCATCGGCTGGAACCCGTGATCGACCGCGCATTCAGCTTCGACGAGGCACGCCTGGCTTACGAGCACTTCGCCGCCCAGAAGCACGTGGGCAAGGTGGTCATCACCAGCGAGTGACAGCGCACAAGCCGTCTCGCACTGTCCCTGCACGATTCAAGATTCAAAGGAACACCCATGATCCATCCCCAACAGTTGGCCGAGCGCTATGCCGCCCTCTGGAATGAGATCGACCCGATGCGGCGCAAAGCAGCCATCACCCAACTTTGGACGGCCAATGGCCGCCATTTCGTCAAAGCCCAGCAGGTGTTCGGCCATGAGGCACTGGAGCGCCGCGTGCAGGCGTCCCACGAAAAAAATGTGCGCGACGCGGGCTGTCAGTTCCGCATCTCTGGCGATGCGCAGCAATTGCCGGGTGTCGTGACCTTCCATTGGGAGATGGTGCTCGCGGCGACGGGCGTGGTGATGGCCGCAGGTCTGGAGTTTTTGGCGCTCGATGCCGAGGGCCTGATCGTCAAGGACTACCAGTTCATACTGGAGTAGTTTCCTCGGGCCGTCATTGTCTAGAACCGGTAACGCAGGCCGACGAAAATGCCGTCGCCCGTGGGTAGAAGGATGAGCGGTGTTTGCCGCTGCGTGGACAGATAGCCCATGCCCGTGCCGATCGCGCCGCCGGCGAGCACATCGCTCAGCCAGTGCCCGTGCGCGGTGACGCGCCCACGCGCCATGTAGATGGGCAGGGCCACCAGTCCCCAGGCAGGTGAAACGCCGCCTTCCGGATCGGCATCGGCCCTGGCTTGCCCCGCGATGATCAAGGGAGTCACAAACGCGGCCATCAACGCAGTTTCTCCGCTGGGGAAACTTCGATGGTTCGTACCCTGCCGCCATTGGTTGGGATTGTCTGCTTCAGAGGGGCGTGAACGCTGGAAGGTGCGCTTCATCGCCTCGGTGACGACCGCGGTGGTGGCGATGCTGTCCACGGCTTGCCAGGCCACGCGGCCGTTTGGCGAGGTGTTGCCTTCCCAGAGCGCGTAACTGACCGTGCCGCCGATCACCAGCGAGTCGATCAGCAACTGGTTGCGGCGCGAGAAGATGCCACTGGCTTCGTATTCGTCGCAGCGGTCCATGCCCAGAATGCCTCCGTTGGGGCCATCGCCCTTGCAGCCAGCCGCCCGGGCATTCGGTATCAGGCTGGCGAACAGCACCAGTACCAGGGTGGGCAACACAGAACGGCGCAATCCGCCTGCGATGAAAGCGCGAGTCCGAGTGGGGGAGGGGATGGAAGAGCAGGTTGGCATGGGTTGTCCTAGGGCAAGTTCCTCAGAGTCTGCGGGTGCTTGATGAAGACGTCCTTAAAGAACCACGTGCTCAGTTGCGCCCCTGCAAGTACCTCGGTCGATTAAAGTCGAAAAGAAACAAGGCAACCAGCGCCTGCGTGGATTCGTGGCGCTTTCGCCATCACGGGTATGGAGCTTGCTTGCATGGAACGGCGCGCCCCCGGCCCACCCGAGTGACCCGAACCAATCGCATATTCAGCCATCCATGGAGAGTTTGATGAAGTTGCCACTGTTTGCGCGCCTGCTCATCTTGGCCAGCGCCATTGTTCTGGCCGGGTGTGCCAGCACCCAGGACTGTTCCAGTGCGCTGCCCAACGCCAGCTACACCGGCCCGTACAAGGGGGTGGACAACCAGTTGAGCGTGGCCGACCTGAGCCGCGATTTGCAATGTGCCCAGAACTTCAAGACCACCAAGTACCCCGGTGGTTTTGTTGCCATTTATGGCAGTTCACGCATCGGTGAGACCAGCCGATTGCCCGACCCCGTGCTGGCCCGGCAGAGCGAGGCGCTGTATGCGGACGTGATGACCTTCGCGGAGTCCTGGACCCGCAAGCATGGCAAGCAATACCCGGTGATGACGGGGGCGGGGCCAGGGCTGATGGAGGCGGGCAACCGCGGCGCTCTCAAGGCCGGGGGGCCGAGCATCGGTTACACCACCTATTACGACCCGGCGCCACGGGGCGACGCGAACGAAGTGTTTTGGAAATACAAGGGCCAGGACCTGATCACCGATGGCCTGATCTTTTCCAGCGTCGGCATCCGCGAGTACGCCATGTTCCTGCATTCCGCGGCCATCGTGATCGGTCCCGGAGGCACCGGGACCGAGTGGGAACTGTTCCAGATCCTGGAGATGACCAAGAGCGAGCAACTGCAAGCCGTGCCCATCTACCTGGTGGGGAACAAGGACGTGCACTGGAAAAGTTTCTACGACAGGCTGGATGACATGGTCCGCCGTGGAACTGTCCGCCCCGGCGAAGTGACGAAGCACTTCGAGCATGTGGAGCGCGCCGTGGACCTCATCCCATTACTGGAAAAACGCCTGGCACTGCCTTGAGCACAGCGCCCTGACGCATCCCTGCTCCTGATCCTTCGCGGTGCTGAGCAGGGGCGTCGGCGAACGGGCCAAGGCTAAGCGCCGCGCGCGGCCTGCCGCTCAGCTTGCGTGAGCACCCGGGGTGTGACGATGGGGGTGCGGCCATCGTCCTCAAAGAACGGGGAGGCCTTGGATTTCCCGAGGATCTTGCCTTTCAACATGAACGGCAGCACGGTCAACACAGCTTTGAGATTGAATTTTTCGGGGGTGCCCGCGGGGGGTGTGCCCTGGGCGTCACGTCCCATGATCCGGCTGCGAACCTGCCCGAGTGCCGGATCGAGTGCGCGTGTTTCTCCGGCCGTGTAGACGCATCGCAGAAAGCCGGCCCAAGGTTCGCCAGGGCGCGTGTTGACCACGGGTGTGTTGCAGCATGAGGTGGAAAAACGGTAAGTTCCGGTGGCCGTCAGCCGCGTGCACCGCAGATGCTCACGGCCCTGCAAGATCTCCACGTCCGCGGGATACGCGGGGATGACCTCCGTTCCACCGTTCGCGTCCAGCAGATCCGTGCGACGCAGGTGCCGCAAGTACATCTGGCAATCTTCGCAATAGCAGACGAGACGACCGGGCGTGTTGCGGGGCAAACCATGGAGCTTGGCCCGAAATTTTCCGCATTCACACTGAATTTCCATGGAGCAGTCTTTCTGTTCAGGGGCACTGAGCATGTGCAGTCGAACTCAGCTGAAAGTTTAGTTGCAGCTTCTAATTGGCTGCAGTTGATCGGGTGCCTGAGCCGCCCGGGTGATGCTCAGTGCATCGGACGGCCCAGGCGTTGGCTGGCCCACGATATCGCGTAGTTCACGAGACAGTAAAGCAGCGCCACAACGAGGTACACCGGGACCAGGGAATGGTAATTGGCGATCAGAACTTTGGCGTTCTGCAAGAGTTCACCGTAGGTAACGATGTAGCCGAAGGTGGTGTCCTTGACGACGATGACCAATTGCGCGACCAGTGCCGGGACGATGTAGCGCAGGGCCTGGAGAAAAACGACATGAAAGAAAACCTGGGTGTCGGTCAGCCCAAGGCTACGCGCGGCATCGGTCTGGCCGCGGGGAACGGCAAGCACGCCGGCGCGGTACACCTCGGCCACTACTGCGGCTGCGCTCAGACCGACGGGTAGCGTCAACATCCAGTAGGTGCTCAGCTTGATGCCGGCTTGCGGCAGCGCCAGGAAGCACACATAGATCAGCAGCAGTGTTGGCGTGCTTCGCAGAAATTCGATCACCGCAATGCTGGGCCAACGCAGGAGTCGCAGTCGCGCCAAGCGTCCTAGCAACAGCAACAAGCCGAGGGTCAAGGCGATGACGGCGGCCATCGCCGCCGATGCCAGCGTGCCCAGCAGGCCCTGGCCCAGGAAGGCCCAGGTCGTCGGCCAAGCAAAGAACTCCCAGAATCGGGCGTCGAGCTGCCCGGCGGAATGGAACCGGAACACGGTACCTGCAGCCAGCAGGATCAGCACCATCGCCGCGATGACGCTTGCCGTACGCGTGAGTGCCAGAGCCTTGGGGCTGGGCGAGGCAAAGAGGATCTCTTCCAGCGGGCGGCTCATCGCAGTATTCGCACCTTCTTTTCCAGGGTCGCGCCTGCCCAGGCGATCAGCAACCCGGTCACCACGTACATCGCGGCCGCCACCGCGAACGCGGCCAAGCCCGCCGCGGAGTCCGTCGCGATCTTGGACACGAGTGCCGTGAGTTCCCGGCCTGGAAGCGGTACCTGCGATGCCAGTGAGGTCGACAACATCAGCGCGATGAGCAGCGAGGTCATCGGCTGCACCACCGCGCGCAGTGCCTGTGGCAAGACCAAGGCAAAGATGATCTGCATGGGCCGCATACCCAGGCTGAGTGCGGCCTCGATTTGACCGCCGGGGATGGTGTTGATGCCCGAACGCAGGTAATCCGCCGTGAACGCCGAGCAGACCAGCGTCAAGGTCAGGATCACGCTGGGTTCATAGTCGATCACCACTTCGAGATCGGGCAAGGCGAACACAATGAAGATCAGCAGCGCGACACTGGGAATGTTGCGGAAGATCTCGACGTAGACGTTCAAAACGAAGCGCAGCGGCGGCAGAGGCAGGAGCCGAAGCACCGTCACGATCATGCCCAGCAAAAAGCCGGGCACGAACGAAACGATCGTGAGCTTCCATGTCAGGAAAAGGGCCTGCCCGAAGGCAGGCCCGTGGTCGGCCAGGAGCCTGGGAACATCGCCCATGGTTCACATTGCGTTCAAGGGATGGCGGGCGGCGTGGGAACGGCCGTGCTGCCGGTGCGCTGTCCGATGGAAACCGTCCAGAGTTTGGCCCAGGTGCCGTCGGCCTCCAACTTCTTCAGGAAATCATTGATGAAGGCCACGCCGTCCGAGCCCTTGGGCAGACCAACCCCATAGCTGTCCTGTGCGCCAAAGGGCGCGCCTGCGAGCTTCGCGTCCCCGGTCCCGAGGCTCAAGGCGTTGAGTAGCAGCGTGTAGTCGGTCACGTAGGCGTCCACGCGTCCCTGGCGCAGTGCGTCCAATGCCTCCTGGTGCGTTTGGAACTCTTGCACGACGCCCTTGGGCGCGTACTGCGCCAGGATCGTCGGCCCCGTGGAGCCAGCTTGCGTGGCCACCTTCTTGCCGGCCAGATCGTTGTACGACTGGATCGTCTTATTGTTGGCCTTGACCAGCACGCCGGCTTGCGAGCTGTAGTAGGGGCCTGCGAAGGAAATCTTCTCGGTGCGGGCGGGGGTGATGGAGTAGGTGGCGATCACCATGTCCACCTGATCGTTGATGAGTACCTGCTCGCGTGTGGACGAAGTCACTTGCGTGAACTGGACCTTGGCCCCATCGCCCAGGATGTAGCGCGTGATGAGCTGGGCCAGACCGGCGTCGAAGCCGCGGGTCTTGCCGTCTTTCTCGTTGAGCAGCGAGAACAGATTCGAAGTTTGCAAGCCGCCCAGCCGCAGCGTGCCAGCCTGCTTGATCTTGCTGGCCCAAGCATTTGAGCGAATGGTCGCCGCGCTGGCGACTGGCCCTTGCGCAATCAGCGCGTCGAACGCCGCGGCGTTGATCGGCGTGCCTTGTGCGTACAGCGAACCACCGGAGACGAGCACCAGCGTCACCACAGCGGTTTTCAGAATGGATTTCATCGACATGCAGTCCTCTTGAGGGGTGTGTTGCGTGAAGCAATATATCGCAGCGATGGAGGGCGCGGGTGGGTCACGGGGCGTACCTCCCATTGTCTCGCTATGGTCTTGAGCTTGATCCGCGAGAGTTCGGGGGCATCAACGTCCTTAGGTGGGCGATGCCGACCACGCCCTGGGTTTCCTTGCCGCTGCCAGGCAACCGTCGGTTTCAAACGCACTGATGTGAGCAGGTGTGAGTTGATCGCAGAAAATCCCACCCAACCATCCCCAGTGGCCCCGCAGGGCCAGGGGTTCGTGCTCTTGAGCGGTGTCACGCGCCGCCTTCATCAGTTTGCACTGAGCTAGGTTCGATCGTCATGCAAGCGCCTGTTTCTCGCTCTATCGATACCGCCATGCTGGAGGGGTTGCCGCGCAGGTCGGGTGTGTACTTCTTCTGGGGCAGTGGCACGCTTCCTTTGTACATCGGCAAGAGCGTGGATATCCGCAGCCGAGTTCTGTCTCACATCCGCGCCGAGGACGAGGCGGAGATGATGGCCCAGACCCAACGCATTGACTTCATCGAAACCGCCGGTGAGATGGGTGCATTGCTGTTGGAAGCGCATCTCATCAAGAAGCTTTGCCCGCTCTACAACATCCGCTTGCGGCGTCAAAAAACGCTGTGTTCGATCCGTTTGGACGAATCTGGCTCGGTCCTCATCCCTGAGATCGTCTCTGGCCACGACACCGAAATCGCGGGTGCGGACAATCTCTACGGTCTGTTTGGGTCTGTTCACGCGGCCAAGGAAAAGCTGCGAGAGCTGGCGCAGCAACATCGCCTGTGCATGGGCTTGCTGGGACTGGAGAAGATCAGTCGACGGGGTTGCTTTGGGCTTCAGCTCAAAACCTGTCTAGGCGCCTGCGTGGGCAAGGAGGATCGCAGTGCGCATGACCAGCGCTTGCGCTCGGCGCTTCAGGACCACAAGGTACAGGCGTGGCCTTATGCAGGCGCGGTTGATCTGGTGGAACAGACGGATGGGTGGACTCAGCGCCATCGCATCCAGGGTTGGCGGTTTCTGGGGACCTGGTGCTCCAAGACAAACACCTTCACGGCGCATGAACGCCATGGCTTTGACCTGGACACCTACAAGATCCTGGTGCGGCCCATCCTGCTCGGGACTCTCAAGATCGAGCCCGTGTGACGCAGTAGTTGGAGATGATCCAATGATCAACCGCACGGGATCAACGGTACGGGATCAACGGTACGAACGATCGGTAGGATTTCTCAATCTTCGCGCCGAGCTGAAATTCGTGGAGCGAGACCGCGTATTTGCCTCGATAGAATCAAAGATCACGCACATCGGCCCCATGCCGCGTTGCGTGAAACATTCCATTCACAACAACTGAGTTCAGAAACATGGCAACTGCAAAGAAAAAGTCTTCCTCCTCCGCTGCGAAGAAAACCGCAAAGGCTCCCGCCACAGCCGTGGTGCGTCCCATCAAGGACACCTTCACCAAGGGCGCGCTCGCCAGCCATCTGGCTGAGCAAGCGGGTGTCGAGCCCAAGGCCGTCAAGGCTGTGTTGGCCGCCTTGGAAGCCACCATGCTGGGCGCGATCAACAAGAAGGGCGCGGGCGAATTCACCTTGCCCGGACTGCTCAAGATCGGCGTGCAGAAGGTGCCCGCCAAGCCCAAGCGCAAGGGCATCAACCCCTTCACGAAGGAAGAACAAGTGTTCGCCGCCAAGCCCGCGACCGTGCGCATCAAGGCCCGCGCCTTGAAGAAGCTCAAGGACGCGGCGCTCTGATCTAACCCGCCACTTGTTCTTGGCAATTAAAGTCGAAAACAAGCCTCTCGCATTGCCGCGGTTTTGTGGACTATCGACTTCATGGACCGTTTCCGAGAAGTCGAAAACATTCCTTTCCGGGTTTCTAGCAAACAGCGCGGCGTCTGCATAGCGGCGACGGTTGCTGCCGGTCGCTATGCAATGCTGAGAGGGCTGTTGCAGCCACATAGCGGTCGCCAACTGGCAGAGGAGGTTCAGACCTTTTACGTTCGAGCTAATCCGCCCGCCGCAGCGTTTCAGTGACTCAGCGAGGTGTTAGCCATCATCGCGTTGGCATAGGGTGGCGATTTCCGAGTAGAGCTCGATCCTGGCGTGTGGCTCACGCGCGCAGTGGTCTATGAGGTGATGGCCGGAGTGTCTGACGACATGGTGCACCGTGGAGGCTCGGTCGGTACCTCCGCAGGAGTACCGCTGAGCAATCTCCGGCGGAACCACGTTGTCTTTTTCTGCTGAAACAACAAGCAGGTGTCCGGTGTAGTGGTGTATGAGCTCAAATGCATCGGAGTCAGCCCAGCTGCGAGGCGTGCGCAGTATGTGACTGAACTGTGGCCCAAACGGCACTTTGTACGCCTGCGCTGAATAGGCTGCGGGTATCGCGAGGCAAAGACGAGACACTGGCATCTCAGCAGTCGTTTTTGCGGCAATGTAGGCGCCCATACTGAAACCGATAAGCGTGAGGGTTGAGGGCGACAGTTGTTGAGAGCTGACGACTTGCAGGGCCTGCTGCACACGCTCCTCCAACGTGGTGCCCGATTGCTGCCCTCCCGTGCGGCCGTGCCCGACAAAGTCAAAACTTACTGTCTCTATGCCTTGCACATAGAGAAAGGTACGCAACTCTCGAAATCCCTCCGCTGTCGAGCTTCCACCTCCATGAAGGAGCATGGCTGTGCGAGTGGCTCTCGGCGGCGTCCAACGGTCTCCCACAACCACGGTGTGCCGGTACGCCACCTCGAATTCGAGAGTCTCTACGGACTGCATGGCCTGGTTCTTGATGCCTAACTATTGAACACGACGATGATCTACACCCATGTCCTTACGGACTTGGCCGCCCGCGCGTTGCGCGATTCCTGCCCGAAACGGGCAATTGATCCGAAAACCTCCGATTGAATAACGACCAGCAGGCGACATAAACGCCCGCTAAGCCGCACCAATGCTGGAGGGCTGTTTTCGACTTCAGCAAAAACTCGGATCATCCCCGCCAGGCCGCATAAAACCGCGGCCCTTGTTTTCGACTTTATTAACCTGTTTTCGACTTTAATTGCTCGGAACAAATCTGATCCCGTCGACCGCTCAAGCCTGCAAGAACAGTTGATAGGCCGGATTGAGGGTCTCTTCCACATGCGCGTAACCCAGCGTGGCAAGGAATTGCTTGAAGGCCTTGTCGTCTGACTTGGGCACTTGCAGTCCGACCAGCGTGCGCGCGTAGTCCGCGCCTTGGTTGCGGTAATGGAAGAGGCTGATGTTCCAGTTGGGCTGCATCAGGCTCAGGAACTTCAGCAAGGCGCCCGGTCGCTCGGGGAAGGTGAAGCGCAGCAGGCGTTCGTCCTTGGCCAGGGCCGAACGGCCGCCGACGAGATGGCGGAGGTGCTCCTGCGCCAAGTCGTCGTGCGAGATGTCCAAGGTGGTGAAGCCGTTGCGCTTGAAGTTCGCCGCGATCTTGCTGCTTTCGCCGGCCGCGCTCGTGGTCAGGCCCACGAACACATGCGCCTTCTTCGCGTCGCTGATGCGGTAGTTGAACTCGGTCACGTTGTGCGGCCCGCCGGGCAGCTGGCCCACCACTTCGCAGAAGCGGCGGAAGCTGCCGCGCTCCTCGGGCATGGTGACGGCGAACAGGGCTTCACGCGCCTCACCCACTTCGGCGCGCTCGGCGACGAAGCGCAGGCGGTCGAAGTTCATGTTCGCGCCGCAGAGGATGGCCGCGTAGGTCTGTCCCTTGGTCTTGTGTTCGGCCACGTATTGCTTGATGGCCGCCACGGCCAGCGCGCCCGCCGGTTCGACGATGGAGCGCGTGTCGACGAAAACGTCCTTGATGGCGGCGCACACGGCGTCGGTGTCCACCGTGATGTAGCCATCCACCAGTTTCCTCGCGAGGCGGAAGGTTTCCTCGCCCACCTGTTTGACCGCGGTGCCGTCCGAGAACAAGCCCACGTCGGGCAGCATCAGGCGCTTGCCCGCTTTCACGGACTGCATCATCGCGCAGGAGTCCTGCGTCTGCACGCCGATCACCTTGACCTCGGGCCGCACGGTCTTGATGTAGGCGGCCACGCCCGCGATCAGCCCGCCCCCGCCGATGGCGACGAAGACCGCGTCCAGCGGTCCCTGGTGCTGACGCAGCATCTCCATCGCCACCGTGCCCTGGCCCGCGATCACGTCCGGGTCGTCGAAGGGATGGACGAAGGTGAGGCCATTCTTCTTCTGCAGCGTCATCGCATGGGCGTAGGCGTCGGAGTAGCTGTCACCCTGCAGCACCACTTCACCGCCGAGCGCGCGCACGGCCTCGATCTTGACCTGCGGCGTGGTGGTCGGCATCACGATCACGGCACGCGCGCCCAGCTTGCTCGCCCCCAGCGCCACACCTTGCGCGTGGTTGCCGGCGGAGGCGCAGATCACGCCTTTCTTCAGCTGCTCGGGCGTGAGGTTGGCCAGCTTGTTGTAGGCGCCGCGCAACTTGAAGCTGAACACGGGTTGCTGGTCCTCGCGCTTGAGCAGCACGGTGTTGTGCAGGCGGCGGCTGAGGGTCTTGGCCTTGTCCAGCGAGGTTTCCACCGCCACGTCGTAGACGCGGGCGTTCAGGATTTTCTGCAGGTAGTCGGCGGGGGTCAGGGGGCGTGGCGCGCGGGCGGGGACTTTTACGGTTTTCATGCGTGGGGCGATTCTGCTCAGAGAGACGTCGGTGGGACCAGGGCTGTCCGCTGGGGGGTGCGCGGGCAGGGCGGTGGCGCAGGGATAATTCGCGTCAACGCAGGGCAAGGCAGGTGGCCTAAGCCCCCATTTTGACAAGGAAACAAGCAATGGAATGCACGGTGAGCTGGACGGGCGCGAGCGGCACGCGCTCGGGCATGGGTTTCGTGGCCGAAACAGGCAGCGGCCACGTCCTGATGATGGACGGCGCGCCGGATGCGGCCAAGCCCGAAAACGGCGGTCAGAACCTGGCGCCGCGCCCGATGGAGACGGTGCTGGCGGGTGCGGGCGGCTGCACCGCTTATGACGTGGTGCTGATCCTCAAGCGCGGGCGGCACGATGTGCGCGGCTGCACGGTCAAGCTGACCAGCGAACGGGCGGACACGGACCCGAAGGTGTTCACCAAGATTCACCTGCATTTCACGGTGACGGGCAAAGGCATCCCCGAAACGGCGGTGGAACGCGCGATCGCGCTGTCGCACGACAAGTACTGCTCGGCCACTATCATGCTGGGCAAGACGGCGGAGATCACGACGAGCTTCGAATTGAAGGAAGCCTGAGTTTTTGGGGCGATTTCTTTCGCCCCGGTTCCGGTGCTTCCTTGTTTGCGCACCGCAGGCTCACGGGCTGGGGCGACCGCTCCTCATGAGACGCTGCGCGTCTCCGAAATCGTCGGGTTCACCCCAGCCCGTGAGCCTGCTCGGTTGCTTGGCTTCCCAGAGTACACAAGCCTGTCGACTCCAAGCGCGTTGGAGGTGGGCCAGTCGCGCCGCCGATTTCGGAGCGCGAAGCGCTCTATGAGGCGGACGGCTGGCCCGCCTGCAACGCGCGTGCAGGCTCGTGAAGTTTAGGGCTTCAATGCCCTCGCCCTTCCCGATACCGCCCGCTGGTCTTGCGCGGCAGCGGTGACGCCTCACCCAGCCGTGCCAGCGTCAGCCCCGCATGGGCCTGTGTGATGGCCAGGCCCAGAGCGTCCGCCGCGTCCGGCCCGGGCAGGCCGGGAAGCTTCAGCAAGCGCTGCACCATGGCCTGCACTTCCGCTTTCGCGGCTCGGCCGTGGCCGGCCACGGCCTGCTTCATCTGCAAGGCGGTGTACTCGGCCACTGGCAGCTTGCAGTTCACCAGGGCTGTCAGGCAGGCGCCACGCGCCTGGCCCAGTAGCAGGGTCGATTGAGGGTTGACGTTGACGAAGACGATTTCCACCGCGGCCTGCGTGGGCTGGTAGCGCGTCACCACCTCGGTGATCCCATCGAACAGCACCTTGAGCCGCGCGGGCAGGTTGCCTTGCTCTTCCTTGGCGGTGCTGATGGTGCCGCTGGCGACGTAGCGCAGATGCTGCCCCTGAGCCTCGATCACGCCGAAACCCGTGGTGCGCAGACCCGGGTCGATGCCCAAGATACGCAGCGGTGTCGGCGTGGGTCCGGGTGGGGTTGGGGCGCTACTCATGCGAGCCGCAGGCAGTCGGGTTTCATGGCGGGAGCTGGGCGAACCATAACCGGGACTCGATGACGCCCGACCGGTCGGCGAGGTAGTTGGAGTTGGGCAGCTTCTCGAAAAAGCGCGGGCGCGGCAACATCACCGCCAAGCGAGCCGCTTCATCGGGCCCCAGCTGCCAGGCGTTCTTGCCGTAGTAACGCTGCGCCGCAGCCTGCGCGCCAAACACCCCTTCGCCCCATTCGACGTGGTTCAGGTAGATCTCCAGGATGCGGCGCTTGTCCAACAGCGTCTCGAGCATCAACGCCAGCACCAGTTCCTGCCCCTTGCGCAGCAAGGTGCGTTCGCCCGACAGAAACAGATTCTTCGCCAATTGCTGGGTGATGGTCGAGCCGCCCACCACCTTGGGCTGGCGCACCGCCTGTTGGGTGGTGCGCTGCGCGGCGGAGCGCTGGGCCTGCATTTCCGCGCGGGCCTGGGCCGCGGCGTTGCGCATCCAGGCCTCCTGCAAGGCCACCCAGTCCACGCCAGGGTGGCTGACGAAGCCGTCGTCCTCGGAGGCGATCACCGCGCGCTTGAGGTGGGAGGAAATTCGCTCGTAGCTCACCCATTGCTGTCGCCAGCGCAGCGGCTTGGGCTTGCGCACCACCGCCTTCTTTCCATTCGCGGTCACGGGCGCGGGCGGGTCCGCGCGGCTTTCCTGCCAAAGACGCCACAGCTCGGAGCGCTCGAACGCGGTGGATTGCGGATCGACGCGCGTCATCAGCGCGATGCGCGCGAAAAAAAAGAGCTGAAGCGCGAGCCCCGCGATCAGCAGCAGGAGCAGCCAGCGCCAGAGGGCTCGCAAGGGCGAGGACAGGGGAGCGCGCATGGAACGTGACGTGTGGGAGGAAGCGGAAACAGGGTGACGATGGATCGCGTGCTGGCGGTAGGCGGAATGGCCCGTCCTCTTGTCCTGGGCGCCGAGCGCTGGCGCGGGCATCGCGGCCCGATCCCCTGGCAATTCGTCCAGGGCGTGCAACAGCGACGGACTGGCTTCTGGATGCAGGTCGAATCGGCTTTCATCGAAATCCGGTTCATGGCCGCGCGCGCCCGTGCCCTTGCGTCCGTGAAACAGCCATCGCGACAGTCGCTTCAGCATGCGTGGAAATCTTGCGCGGCGCCAGGGCCATCAACGCGCGGGCGCGTTGCTCACCTGGGTTTGCAGCGTCGCGTCTTGCGCGAAACGAAAGCGCGACACGACCACGATCTGGTCGGCCTGTTTGCGCATGGCCGGCGTGAACGCGCCAAACGGCGAAGCCGCTTGGGCGATGGCCTGGGCGCGCCGGTCCAGCTCACGGTTGCCTGAACTTTGCGCCACTTCGGCGCCGACGATGCGGCCTTGCGCGTCCACCGTGAGCGCCATGGTCAGCTCGCCGTACAGCTTGCGTCCCGCCACGTTCGGGAAGTTCGCCGTGCCCTTGGCTTCGATGGCGCGGCGCAGGCGGTCGTAATACTGGGCGTAGGCCGCTTCCCGAGTGGCCGGGCCGATGTAGTGCTTGCGCGGGCGGGCGCTGTCCTGTTGGATGCGGCGCTCGATTTCCGCCAACTGCTTGAGCAGCAGGCGGCGTTTTTCTTCCTGGGCGGTGGCGGCCTGGCCCGCCGCGTCGCTCTGGGGCGCGGGCGCGGGCAGGCTGGCCAGCTGCTCCCGCACCTGGGCCAGCAGCAGGTTTTGCTGCGCTTGCAGGCGCTGCAGTTGTTCGCTGGTTTCCTGGTCCAGGGTGTCGCCCTGGAGGTCGATCTGCGTGGCGGGCAGGGGGTTGGTGGCGCGCCCCGCTTCCAGTTCGCCGCCGCCGGCCAGCTTGCTCTGGGCAATCGCCTTGGCGTCTTCGTCCCGTGCGTCCTCTTCGTCACTGCGTGCGTTGACCAGAATCACTTCCAGCGGCGTATCGCTGAAGGCGCGTTCGAAGGCCTCGGGCGCGACGAAGCGCACGGTCAGCAGCACGGCGTGCAAGCCCAGGGACACGCCCAGCGCCCATTGCAGCGTGTTGAGCTGGAAGGTGGGTAGCCGCATGGGTTTGGATGGGGGCAAATTCACGGGGCTGGATTATCGCCGCAGCGTGCCGGCGGGAGGCTCGTCAGCTCCCGCTTGCCGGAGGTGGCGCGTCCTCGGCTTCGGGCGCCTCGTTGACGTCCACTGCGATGGCAATCGGGCCCGCGGCCAGGGTGTCGTCGTCCTCGCCCTCGCCCTCCACGGCATCGGCGTTGTCCCCCACTTCGCCATTGGCGTCAGTGTCCAGCCGCGCGATCACGGTGCCGCCGACATCCAGCGCCACTTCGTCAATGGCGCCGAGCTTCACCCGCACGCGCGCGCCGCGCGGCAGGCCTTGCGTGCCCAGAACAGGCAGCACCAGAGGCAAGGTGTCGGCGCGCGCCAGGTTGTCCTTGAACACCGTGGCGTCGAGTTCGCCGATGCCTTGCTGTGCGAGGTACTTCAGCGTCCAGTAGCGCTCGATGGTGGCCTGGTAGCCGTTGTAGGCGGTGTAGGCCGCGTCGAAAGCGCTGATGATGGCGAACAGTTCGGCGTCCTTGGGGCGGAAGGGCGCGGCGAGCGCGGCCGTCTTGCCATGGCGCGCGCATGCAATGATCTGCCACTGGTTCACCAGGTCGGTGTAGCGGCGCAGGGGCGAGGTGCTCCAGGCGTAGCTGGGCACGCCGATGCCCGCGTGCGGCAGGGCCTTGACGCCCATTCGCACCTTGACGCCGGGCGCCAGGCTGGCTTGGCTGCGGTAGATGGCGGGCACGCCCAGCTCGGCCAGCCACTGGCCCCAACTGCTGTTGGCCAGGATCATGGCCTCGGCCACGATCAGGTCCAGCGCCGCGCCGCGCTGGCGCACGCTGATCTGCACCTGCTCCTGACCCTGCGGCTCGCCCGTGCTGCCATGCAGGCGAAAGTTGTAGTCCGGTCGATTGAAGGTTTCGGGTTTGCCGCGCACGATCTCGCGCTGCGCTTTGAGGTGTTTCGCCAGACGGTGCAGAAAGCCCAGCTCCGCGCGCAGCGCGGGGGTCAACAGGGCCGCATGCGAACCCGCCTCGGGGGTGATGGCGTGCGTGAAGCCGGGGTCGCTCAGCCATTGCTCCGTCACCACGCCGTCCAACTGGTCGTGGCGCAGGTTGTGGGCGATGGGCACGCGTTCCAGCTTGGTGTCGCTGTCCACCAGTTCCAGCGTGTCTTCCTTGAAGCGCGCGTAGAGCGACACCGCGGGGCAGGCCTGGCCTTCTTGCAGGGTGTAGCGCTGCACCACCTCGTCGGGCAGCATGGTGATTTTGTAGCCCGGCATGTAGACGGTGGACAAGCGGTCGCGGCCCAGCTTGTCGATGGCGTCGCCGCGTTGCACGGCCAGGCCCGGCGCGGCGATGTGCACGCCCACCGTCACCATGCCCGAGCCCAGGCCCTGCACCGACAGCGCGTCGTCGATTTCCGTGGTCTGCGAGTCGTCGATGGAATAGGCCTGCACACTGGCCGTGGGCAGTTCGTCCTTGATCTCCGGTGCCACGAGGTTCGCCGGAAAACCGTAGCCCTTGGGGAAGTTGTCGAACAGGAAACGGCGCCAGTGGAACTGGTAGGGCGAGTCGATGGCACCCGCCGCCTGCAGCAGGTCCAGCGGCGCCTTCTGCGTGGCGCGTGCCGCTTCGACCACGGCCTTGTACTCGGCGGCGTTCTTGTCCGGCTTGAATAGGATTTTGTAGAGCTGCTCGCGGATGGGCGCGGGGCAACTGCCCTGGGCGAGCTGCTGCGCCCATTCGCCGATCTGGATCTGCAACAGACGCTTTTTCTCGATGGCGGCCAGGGCCTGCTGGATGATTTCCGCCGGGGCTTTTTTGTAGCGCCCCTTGCCCGCGCGGCGGAAGTAATGCGGCGCCTCGTGCAGCCGCAGCAGGGCGGCGGCCTGCTGGGTCAAGGTGGGGGGGTCCTGGAAATACAGGGCCGCAAGTTCGGCGAAACCGAAGTCCTCCTCGGGCGCGAACTCCCAGGCCAAGTCCAGCTCGATGCCCTGGGCCAGCGGCTGGGCCTCGGCCAGCAGTGCAGCCGGCGCGGGCTTCTCAAACTTCAGCAGCACATTGGCCGCCTTGACCTTGACCCGCTTGCCGGTGTCCAACTCCACCTGGAGCGAGGCGTCGGCTTCGGAAAGGATGCGGCCGGCGAGGAACTTCCCGGCTTCGTCGAACAATGCAAACATGGGGGGATTGTCCCATGGGGGATGAAGGGTTCCGGTCAGACCGCTTGCGGCAGCGTCGCTGCCATAGACGATTGATAAAATTTCGGCGCTCGGTCTTTAGGGCAGGGCGCTTTCGATGAGTTGAAGTCAAGAAGAAGTTGCTGTGTTGGGCTCGTCAGGCAATCCGGCTCTCGTTTTGGGTCTTTGAGCCAGACCGTCCTTTTAATTCAGATATAGAGAACAGAATGAAAAAGATTTTGACTGGGGCCATGATCGGCATGACGCTGACGTGCTCTGCTTTTGCTCAATCCGTCTATGTTGGCGTGGAAGGGGGCGCAGTTGCTTTTAAAGATGAAACTGACGACATCGCAACAACATATGTCAACGACTACAACGCCTACAGTGCCCGCGTTAAGCAGGATGCTGGTACCGTGGCGTTGCGGCCCTTTGTTGGTGTGGAGCTGACGGAGAACATCGCGTTGGAGTTCGGCTTAATGAGCTTCTCGCAGGACACCTCGGTGGAGGGCTCTTACTCTGGTGGCTACTACAAAGAGTCTTGGGAAAGAGCTTGGCGAACCGTCGATTTCTCTGCCCTGCTGCGTCCGGCGGCTGATTCCGAATTGCATGGGCTTTTTGCCCGTGTTGGCGGGCATTCCACGAAATCCACTTATGAATTCAAGAGTTCATTGGGCGGCAGGGACAACGATTCGGAAACCAAATCCGGCGCACTCTTTGGCTTGGGCTATGACTGGTTCTTTGGCGAAAGCAGGGCACACCACGCCTTGCGCCTCTCGTTCACGCACTACGGCAATGTTGCGGGTCTCGAGGACGATGCCCTCAACATCCTGAGTGTTGGGTACTTCTACAAATTCTGAATGTAGACATCGACCGCACGTCGTTGCCCATCAAAGCAGGCCGCTGCCTATGTGTTAAGGCAAGCGGCCTGTTTCATCTACAGACGCTGGAGCCGCGACAAACGGCATCATCCTGCCTGCAGCAACACCACCAGCGCCCCCGCGCCGCCCTCGGCGGGCCGGGCTTGCACGAAGGCCAACACGTCCTTTTTCTGCGCCAGCCAGCCTTGCACCCTGCTCTTGAGCACCGGCGTCTTGCCGGGTGAGCCCAGGCCCTTGCCGTGCACCACGCGCACGCAGCGCAGCCCTTGTTTGCGGGCCTCGCGGATGAAGGCGGCGAGTTGTTCGCGGGCTTCCTCGGTGCGCAGACCGTGCAGGTCAACCTGGGCCTGGATGGCCCAGTCGCCCTTGCGCAGCTTGCGCGTCACGTCGGGACCGATGCCGCTGGCGCGGTAGCTCAGGTGCTCGTCCGTGTCGAGCAGGGTGGAGACGTCGAATTCGTCGCTGATCGATTCCCCCAGCACGGCGGCTTCGTCCCGTTGACGCTGGAAGGGGATGGGCGCGGGTTTGTCGGTCTGTAGTTCGGCGCGTCGGGTGCCGCCGTGCTTGGCGGCCAGCTTGGGCGGCAGCGCCTGCACCGCCCCGGCGGCGCGGCGGAACAAGTCACCGTCGCTTTGGCTCTGACGGGCGCGCTTTTTCTCCTCGGCCAGCCGCTCGGCCTCCTGCTTGGCCTGGGCGTCGAGCGCTTTTTTGACCTGCTTGAGGTCGCTCAAGCTGTGCAGCTTGGTGTTGAACTTCGCCTTCATGGCCCCGGTTGTACACCAGCGTCCGAGGCGTTTCGCGCACGCTCCACATCAGGCTTCACAGCAGCCCGCGCTCCGCCATGGACAGCGCCTGCCCGGGCGCGACGATCACATGGTCCAGCACGCGCACATCCACCAGGGCCAGGGCGCTTTGCAGACTGCGCGTCAACAGCTCGTCCGCGCGCGAGGGCGAGACGCTGCCGCTGGGATGGTTGTGCGCCAGCACCACGGCCGCCGCATGGTGGTGCAGGGCGCGCAACACCACCTCGCGAGGGTAGACGCTGGTTTGCGCCAGCGTGCCGCGAAACAGCTCTTCCAGCGCGAGCAGCCGGTGCTGGCTGTCCAGCATCAGCACGGCGAAGCATTCGTGGGGCTTGGCTGCGAGGTGCAGCTGCAGGTAATGCTTGACGGCCTCGGGCGTGTCCAGCGTGGAGCGGGCACGCAGTTGCTGGGCCAGCGCGCGGCGGGCCAGTTCCAGCACTGCCTGCAGTTCGGCGCGCTTGGCTGGCCCCAGGCCCTTGACCCGCTGCAAGGCCTCGCCGCCGCTTTGCAGCAGACCGGCGATGCCGTCAAAGCCGTCCAGCAAGTCTTGCGCGAGTTGCAGCACCCCCTTGCCCGCGATACCCGTGCGCAGCAGCAAGGCCAGCAGTTCGGCGTCGGAGAGCGCGCCTGGCCCGCGGGCCAGGAGTTTTTCGCGCGGGCGGGATTCAGTCGGCAAGTCTTTCACCATGGGGTGGGTATTCCTGGGCGGGTGGTTGGGGCTGCGCCCGCTTTCTACAATGGCGGATTCGCTCCGGCCAGGGTCTTGGCTTTTTGCGCCTGCACCGTTTCAGTTTTCCACTTTTCAACCGGCAAGTTTTTCATGAACGCCACGCCCGCGCGGGTTGTCCCCGGCTCTTTCCTGACGCTGCATTACCGCCTGGCTGGCCCGGCCGGTGACATCGTCAACACCTTTGGCGGCAAGCCCGCCACCTTGACCATCGGTTCGGGTGAACTCGCGCCCGCCATCGAGGATGCGCTGCTGGGCTTGGAGGAGGGCGTGCACACCACGCTGGACCTGCCGCCCGGTGTGTACGGCGAGAAGAACCCCGAGATGCAGCAATGGCTGTCGCGCAAGGAGTTGCGTGAGCTGGGCGACCCGAACGAGGAGTACCGGGTGGGCGACGTGGTGCAGTTCCCCACGCCAGACCGGCAGGGCCAGTTCGGCGGCGTGGTGGTGCAGACCGGCGATCAGGCGGTGCTGTTCGACTTCAACCACCCGCTGGCGGGCCAGCCGGTGACGTTCGAAGTGCAGCTGATCGGTGTGTTGTGATGGGTGCGGTGAACGTGGGGGTCATCATGGACGTGAATGCCGAAATCTTGCTCGCTGAACCGCGCGGGTTTTGCGCGGGCGTGGACCGGGCCATTGAAATCGTCGAGCGGGCACTTGCCAAGTTCGGTGCGCCAATTTATGTGCGGCACGAGATCGTGCACAACACCTATGTGGTGAATGACCTCAAGGCCAAGGGTGCGATCTTCATCGAGGAGCTGGACGACGTGCCGCCGGGCGCGACGCTGGTGTTTTCCGCCCATGGCGTGAGCCGCGCGGTGCAACGCGAGGCCGAGCGCCGGGGCTTCCAGATCTTCGACGCGACTTGTCCGCTGGTGACCAAGGTCCACGTCGAGGTGGCCAAGCTCCACAAGGAAGGCTACGAATTCATCATGATCGGCCACAAGGGGCACCCCGAGGTCGAGGGCACGATGGGGCAGCTCGACAGCGGCATCCACCTGGTGGAGGACGAGGCCGACGTGGCGCGCGTGCGGCTCGCGCAGAGCGAGAAGCTTGCGGTGGTGACGCAAACCACGCTGTCGGTGGACGATGCGGCGGGCATCCTGGCGGCGGTGAAGGCGCGGTTCCCGCAGGTGCGCGAGCCCAAGCAGCAGGACATTTGCTACGCCACGCAGAACCGGCAGGACGCGGTGAAGGTGCTGAGCGGGCAGGTGGATGTGCTGGTGGTGGTGGGCAGCCCGACCAGTTCCAACAGCAACCGCTTGCGCGAGGTGGCGCACAAGCGCGGCGTGGCGGCTTACATGGTGGACAACGCGGACGAACTGCAGGCGGACTGGTTCGAGGGCAAGGCGCGGGTGGGCCTGACGGCGGGCGCTTCGGCGCCGGAAATCTTGGTGCAGCAGGTGATCGAGCGCATCAAGGCACTGGGCGCGGTGGCGGTGCGCAAGATGGATGGGGTGGAGGAGACGGTGAAGTTTCCTTTGCCCAAGGGTTTGAAGGTCTGAAACCTGTTCTTGTAGGTGGCGGCGCGCCTTGGGCCTGGGGGCCGGGGCGCTCATGCGGGGGTGGTCGGCTTTGCCGACTGCGCATCGGCCAGGCCTTGAAGTCCTGTCCGGCATAACTCGCTGCGCGCCTTTGGCGCTCCGCTCAAACAGGATGCCGGAAATCAGCGTACGAAGCGACGCTCACTTCGTGTAGCGCCGCCACGGTCTTCAAGGCCTGGCCGATGCCACCCCCGAAATCGCGCCCCGACCCCCAGGCCCAAGGCGCTGGGTCACTCGTGTTGGCCGGTCGCCCTTCGAGCGCCGACCTTGCTGATCGACCAGGCGTGCGGGCAGGGGGCGAACCCGCCGATTTCGATTTTGCGTTCAGCAAAATCACATGAGGCGTGGTCGCCCCCTGCCCGTGCGCCTGCGGTCGCCACAAACGGATGCCAGCAGACAAAGCAGACAGATAACGCAGCCCTACAATCCACCCCCATCATGCTAGACCTCAACCTGCTCCGCAAAGACCTGGACGGCGTGCTGGCCCGTCTGGAAACCCGCAAGAAGCCGCAGCCCTACCTCGACGCCGCGCAATTCCGCGCCCTCGAAGCCGAACGCAAGACCTTGCAGACCCGCACCGAGGAACTGCAGGGCAAGCGCAACAGCCTGAGCAAGCAGATCGGCGCGCTGATGGGCCAGGGCAAGAAGGACGAAGCCGAAGCCGCCAAGGCCGAGGTCAACGCGCTCAAGGGTGAGTTGGACACGTCCGCCGCGCGGCTGGAGCAGATCCAGGAACAGATGCAGAACCTGCTGCTCGCCGTGCCCAACCTGCCGCACGAAAGCGTGCCCGTAGGCTCCGACGAGCACGGCAACGTGGTCGTGCGCAAATGGGGTGAGCCCAAGCAGTACGGCTTCACCGTCAAGGACCACGTGGACCTGGGCGAACCCCTGGGCCTGGACTTCGACACCGGTGCCAAGCTGACCGGCGCGCGTTTCACGGTCATGAAGGGCCAGATCGCCCGCCTGCACCGCGCGCTCGCCCAATTCATGCTCGACGTGCAAACACAGCAGCACGGCTACACCGAGTGCTACACGCCCTACATCGTCAACGCTGACACCTTGCGCGGTACCGGCCAGTTGCCCAAGTTCGAGGAAGACCTGTTCGCCGCCAAGAAGGGCGGGCAGGAAGGCGAGGCCGAGAACGTCTCGCTCTACCTCATCCCCACCAGCGAAGTCACGCTGACCAACTTCGTGCGCGACGAAATCGTGGCCGAGGCTGACTTGCCGATCAAGCTCACGGCCCACACCCCCTGCTTCCGTTCCGAAGCGGGCAGCTATGGTCGTGACACCCGCGGCATGATCCGTCAGCACCAGTTCGACAAGGTCGAGATGGTGCAGATCGTCCACCCCGACAAGAGCTACGAAGCGCTGGAAGAAATGACGCGCCACGCCGAGGCCATCCTCCAGAAGCTGGGCTTGCCTTACCGCGTGATGAGCCTGTGCACTGGCGACATGGGTTTTGGCGCCGCCAAGACCTATGACCTGGAAGTCTGGCTGCCCGCGCAAAACACCTACCGCGAAATCAGCTCGGTCTCCAACTGCGAGGCCTTCCAGGCCCGCCGCCTGCAGGCCCGTTTCAAGAACGCCCAGGGCAAGAACGAGTTGCTGCACACCCTCAACGGCTCCGGCCTCGCGGTGGGCCGCGCGCTGGTCGCGGTATTAGAAAATTACCAACGCGCGGACGGCTCGGTCGAGGTCCCTGAGGCGCTTCGTCCGTACCTGGGTGGTGTGTCGGTGCTGGCGCCGACATGAGCTGATCGTTTCAGTGCAGGCTCACTTCGCGCAGCGAAGTGAAGCGCAGCGGGCCGGCAGCGGACCTGCACTTGGGCGCTCCGGTATAAAGCGGACCAACCGGTCCCCGACCGAAGGAGCGCCACCATGAACTCACGACTGCGCCGCAGCCTTTGCATCGCTGCGCCGGCCCTGTTGCTGGCCCGTGCTGCCACGGCGGCCGACACCTTGGGCCTGGGCCAGCAAGCGCCGGATTTTTCCTTGCCTGACCAGGATGGCAAAACCCGCCGCCTGGCCGAGTGGCGCGGCAAATGGCTGGTGCTGTACTTCTACCCCAAGAACGACACCCCGGGCTGCACCACCGAGGCTTGCAACTTCCGCGACGATTGGCTGCAATTGCAGGAACTGGGCGCGCAGGTCGTGGGGGTGAGCGTGGACACCAGCGCCTCGCACGCGGCGTTCGCTCAGAAGTACAAGCTGCCGTTCCCCTTGCTCGCCGATGCGCGCGGCGAGGTGGCGGCCCGCTATGGCGCGCTGTCCGACTGGATGGTCGTCAAGATGGCCAAGCGCCAAACCTTCATCGTTGATCCGCAGGGGCGCATCGCCCGCATCTACCGCTCGGTCGACGCGGACCAGCATTCGGCGGAGGTGGTGACCGATCTGCGGCGTCTGCGGTCGCAGCCGCAGCCCAGCGCGACGCCGGCCTGAACGGATCGAAAGGCTGACTGTGCGCCTGCTCATCCTCGAAGACGATCCTCAACTGGGCGAAGCCCTCAGCGGCGGCCTGCGCCAGCAGGGCCATGTGGTGGACTGGTTCACCTCCGGTCCGCCCGCCGACGCGGCCTTGCGCGGCACGGCCTATGACGCCCTGGTGCTGGACTTGGGCCTGCCCGGCACCGATGGCCTGGTTTGGCTGCGCCGCTGGCGCCAGGGCGGGCTGGCCCTGCCAGTGTTGGTGCTGACCGCGCGCGACACGCTGGAGCAGCGCATCGAAGGCCTGGACCTGGGCGCGGACGATTACCTCATCAAACCCATCGCGCTCGATGAGCTGGCCGCGCGCCTGCGCGCCATGTTGCGCCGCGCCACCGGGCGCGCGACCCAGGCGGAGTGGGTGCATGGCGATTTGCGTTACGATCCGGCCAGCAAGCAAGTGCACTGGCAAGACAAGCCGGTGGAACTGACCGGACGGGAGATATCCCTGCTCGAAGTGCTGCTCAAGAATCCCCAGCGCGTGCTGTCCAAGACCCAGTTGCTGGAGCAACTCTACGACTGGGGTGGCGGCGAGCCCGAGAGCAACGCGCTGGAGGTGCACATCCACCATCTGCGCCGCAAGATCGCTCCCGGCGTGGTGCGCACCGTTCGTGGCTTGGGGTATGCCTTGGGCGCCGCGGAGGACCGTGCATGAGTCTGCGCCGGCGCCTGCTGCTGTACTTGCTGATTTGCGCCCCCGTGGCGTGGCTGCTGGCCTTGGCCGCTTCGTTCCTTCAAGCCCACGCCGAAGTCAACGAACTCTATGACACCGAGCTGATCCGATTCACGCGTCAAGTTCAGCTCACCCTCATCGGTCTCAACGCCAGTGGGGGAGCGGGGACCATGCCAGACTCGCCCGTGCGCGGACAGGCGGATCTGGATTCCCTGGCCATCGTGGTCTGGGACCGCGACGGTCAAGTCCTGCTCGCCGACCGCGAAGGCGCGCAATTGCCCTTGCGGCCCGACGGCGCGGGGTTCATCGATCTGGAGCTGAACCAGGAAGCGTGGCGCGCGTATTACCTGCAGTCGGCCGATGGTCGCTGGCTGGTCGCGGCTGGTCAGAGCCTGCACGAGCGTGACGAGCTGGTCTATGGCCTCATCGGCAGTCAGTTGCTGCCTTGGCTGGTGATGTTGCCCATTCTGTTGGTGGCCATGGGCTGGGCCGTGCGCCAGGCGCTCGCGCCCATGCGCGCCCTGAGCGACGAATTGGCGCGGCGCGGCGCCGACGAGCTGCAGCCCTTGCCCGCAGGCGATGCGCCTGCGGAGCTGCGCCCCCTGCTGGAGGCCATGAATGGCCTGTTCGAACGCATCACCGCGACCTTGGCGCGTGAGCGTCGCTTCACGGCCGATGCCGCGCACGAACTGCGCACGCCCTTGGCCGTGCTCAGCGCCCAATGGGATCGCTTGCGCGGCGCCCGCGAAGACGCCGAGCGCGACCAGTCCTTGCGCGCCCTGCGCGCCGGCATCGACCGCATGGCCCGTCTGGTGGACCAGCTGCTGCGCCTGTCGCGGCTGGAAGCCGCCCAGGGCCTGCCGCACTCGGGCGAGCTGGATTGGCCGGAGATCGCCCGCCAGGCGATGAGCGAGGTGCTGCCGCTGGCCGAGCGCCGTGACATCCAGTTGGATTGTCTGTGGCCCGAGCCTCCGCAAGAGCCGCCCAACTGGCAGGGCGATCCTCATCTGCTGGTCGTGCTGCTGCGCAATCTCTTGGACAACGCCACCCGGTATGCGCCGCAAGGCAGCACGGTCAGCCTGGGCTTCGAAGGGGACCGGCTGCGCGTGAGCAACGCAGGGCCGGCGCTGTCGGACGAGTTGCTGGCCCGCCTGGGCGAGCGTTTCCATCGCCCCGAGGGCCAGGCCGAGAGCGGCAGCGGCCTGGGGGTGTCCATCGCCCGGCGCATCGCCGAGCTGCATGGCTTGACCTTGAGCTATGGTGCCCGCGCCGATGGCACGGGCGTGGAGGTCGTGCTGGCCCGAGCTTGATGGAGTCGGATCGCGGCCTGATGGGGAGCTGAGTTGGCCTGGGATCAGTCGCCCCGGGCCTTGCTCAACAGGGCGCGGATTTCCTCGCGGCGGCCGGTGTCGGCAATCTGACGGCCTGGGCGCGTCGGAGCCTGCAAGGCCCGCTCCAGGTAGCCGATGCCTTCGGCCTTGCGCTTGTTCTCAATCAGGAATTCACCGTAGAAGAAGTTCGCGTCGATGGCCGTGGGGTTGATCTCCAGCGCCTTCTTCAGCAGGGTTTCGGCCTTGGCCTTGTCACCAAAGCCCAGCGGCCAGCCCGGCACCTTGTAGTACAGCACGCCCAGGCTGCCGTAGGCCGAGCCATCGAGCACTTGGCCATCGATGGCGATCGCTTGTTCGTACAGGGCCTTGGCCTGCTTGACCAGGCTGAGCGCGCCCAGACCGCCTTTTTCTCCGGCCAGGGAGCTCACGATGATGCC
Organism: Hylemonella gracilis ATCC 19624; assembly: GCF_000211835.1. Taxonomy (GTDB): domain Bacteria; phylum Pseudomonadota; class Gammaproteobacteria; order Burkholderiales; family Burkholderiaceae_C; genus Hylemonella; species Hylemonella gracilis. Next base: position 52,508 of record NZ_AEGR01000061.1, read on the forward strand.
TTCCCAGATCAGCGGTTCGCTGCGCCCCGCGTAGGTCGTGCTGACCTGGTGGGCTTTCTGGGCCAGGGTCTCGAAATGCTTGGCGCGTTCTGAAGCGGGCGTCTGGTAGCGGATCACTTCCCAGTCACGTTGCAGGTCGGCGACGGCGTCATCCACCGGGGCGGCTTGCGCGTGGTTCAGGAACATCAGCGCGAAGGCCGCGAGCAGGGGGAAGAAGACCGCGGCGAGCGCGGGGCGGTTGAGGGAAAGGCGGGCGGCAGCGTAGCCCGTGTTCGGTGTGGTGTTCACGAAGTGGCTCCTTGGATGGCGTTTGTTTGCGTGAGGTGGCGGCGGTGTTTGTCGAAGCTGCCGTCCAGCAGGGGGCCGACGGCGCCGTTGAGGCGCGCGGCCAGCCGTTCGGGCCAGCCGATGTAGCGTTCGGCGGCCTCGTCACGGATTAGTCCGACCAAGGCCTGCGCCACGGTCTCGGGGCTGTCGCTGGCGGTGCCGGTGGCGCGGTTGTAGGCTTCGGCCTCGCCGCTGTTGAAGGCTGTGCGCGTGCTGCGTGGGGCCAGCAATTGGACCTGGACCGGGGTGTCCGACAGCTCGCGCCGCAGCGATTCCGCGAAGCGGTGCACGCCCGCCTTGCTCGCGCCATAGAGGCTGAAGCCCGGCAAGCCGATGGCCCCCAGGGCCGAACCGACGAAGACGATTTGCGCCTGGGGCTGGCGTTGCAGTTGCGGCAGCAGCGCTTGCGTCAGCAGCATGGGTGACAGCAGGTTGGTCTGCAGCACGTGCTGCATGCGCGCGGCGTCCAGTGTCTGCAGCGCGCCGAAACCGGACTCGCCCGCCGCGTGCACGACCACGTTGATGTCGAGCACGGCGCAGCTCTCGGCGACGTGTTCGATGTCCCGCGGATCGTTCAGATCGGCGCGTACCCAGTGCCGGCCCGGTACGCTGGCTTGTGGGGAGCGGCTGACGCCCAGCACTTTCGCGCCCGCCTGGCGCAGGGCGTGGTCCATGGCCGCGCCGATGCCACCACTGGCGCCGGTCAGCAGCACGCGTGCGTCCTGGAGCTTCATGCCAACACTCCTTGCGCTTCGTGCGTGGCCTTGCTGCTGGCAGTCGTCGCGGTGCTCGACTGGGGCAGGGGCAGGCCGCGGAAGACGTCGCCATAGAGCTTGAAGAACGCCCGCGCGGCATGCACGATGTCAGCTTGATCGGCCGGGTCGTCGATCTGGTCCATCAGCAGCGCGAAATGCGCCGTGTGCTCCTGGTCCAGCGTGCCGTGGGAGCGCAGGTAGCTGAAGGCGCTGTCGGGCAGGCCCAGCGGTTTCTGGATCGCATCGGCCGCCTGCAGCGCCAGGGCGACGCTGGTGCCTTCCAGCACGTGCACCATGCCGAAGAAGCCCAGGGGGTTGCGGCGCGCGATGGTGTCGTAGGCGTAGGCCACCATGACTTCCGTGGCGTGCGAGGGCTGGCCGTGGCGCACGGCTTCGGCGTCAGCGCCGCAGGCGCGGATGTCGTTGAGGATCCACTCGTCGTGGCCGATTTCTTCCTCGATGTACTCGTCCATCGCGTCGTTGAGCCAGGCGTGGTGCGCGGGCAGGGCCGCCTTGGCCGCGCGCAGCAGGGGCACGGTGTGCTTGACGTGGTGGTAGGCCTCGGTCAGGAAGGCGATGTAGCTGGGCAGGGACACTTCCCCGCGCAGGAGCACGCCTTGGATGATGGGGGCGGCCAGCAGACCCAGGCGGGCGTGGGCGGTGTCGTTCAGGAGACGGTTGTGAAAGCTCATGGGGGAGGTCCTCAGGAAGTCAGGGTTTCGGGATGGAGGGCGCGCATGTCGCCATGCGCGTGCAAGATGGCGGCGCGTTGCGGGCGCCCGTTGGCGGTGGCGTAACCGGTTTGCGCGCTGAAGGCGCCGCGGCCCCGCGTCCAGCGCGCCACCCGCGCGTAGTCGGGCAGGGCGGCGTTGGCCGCGTCGACCGCGGCTTGCAATGCCGCGTCGGGGAGGTTGTCCTGCAACGGCCAGAGCACCGCCCACAGGCTGGGTTCGCCATCCCCAAAGACCACGGCTTGGCGGACCACGGGCTGGCTGCCCAGCGCCGTCTCGACCCACTCGGGTGAAATATTGCGGCCGTAGGCGCTGATCAGCAGGTTCTTCTTGCGACCTTGGATGTGCACGTGGCCGTTCGCGTCGATGTGCCCGAGGTCGCCGCTGGGCCACCACTCGGGCGCCGGGGTCGCGTCACCCAGGTAACCCGCGAACAGGCTACCCGCGACCTCGATCTCGCCATCGGCGGCCACGCGCAGCCGCGCATGGGGCAGAGGACGGCCCACGCTGCCGGGCTGCTGAGCGCCCGGCAGGTTCAAGGTTTGCACCGACGCGCCTTCGGACAGGCCATAGCCTTCGTAGGCGGGGATGCCCAGGGCCTGGGCGGCCGCGATCAGCGGCGCGCCCACGGCGGCACCGCCCACGGCGACGAACTTCAGGCCAGCCGGTGCGCGCTGGCCAGTTTGGCGCAGCAGGCCGACCCAGGCGCGCAGCATCTGCGGCAGCAGGATCATGCTGTCGGGCGCGTGGCGCAGCACGGCCGCGTGGAAGGTCGCCACGTCGAACTGCGAGGAGCCCTGCCAGCCCAGCTCGGCCAACGGCGGCGTGATCAGCAGCGCACCCTGGCGGCGCGCCGCCATCTGACCGGCCACGTTTTCCAGCAGCACGGCGAAGGGCAGCACGCTCAGGTGGCGCGTGATGCCCAGCGGGCCCAGCGCCTGCACCACGCCATCGGCCACGCGCTCCATCGCGGCCAGGCGCAGGCACACGCCCTTGGGCGCGCCGGTGCTGCCCGAGGTGTAGGTGATCTTGGCCGTGCCTGCGGGCATGGACAGGCCGTGCGCGGGCAGGCGCGCCACGTTCAGCGATTGGCCGGCCACCTCGATGTCCTGCCAAGGCAGGATGGGCCACGCCGCGGCCGCGGCGGGCGCAGCCACCAGGGTGTCCACTCCGGCGGTGTGCAGCGCGTGCCGGATCTGGTCGGGCGTGAAGAAGGGCGGCAGCGGCACATGCACGATGCCCGCCCCGGCGGCAGCTTCATCCAGCACGGTGACTGCGGCGCCGTTGTCCAGCAGCGTGGCCAGCACCCGGGTGCCGGTGTAGCGCAGCGCCAGCTGTGTCGCGCGCACAGCCGTGCTCAGCTCGCCAGCGCTCCAGGCCCGCTGGCCGTCATGAAGAACGATGCCATTCATGACAGGCTCCAGCGGCGCGCGAGCGCGCGCAAGCCCAGGTCCAGGCGGCCCGCCACGACCACCGGGCGGTGGTCGTAGTAGCTGCCCCAGTCCGCGGCGTCGGCACCGAGCAGGGAGGGATCGGCCAGCCCCAGGGCCAGGGGGGTGATGCCCAGGCGCACGAAGAGGTGCTGCAGTTCCTGGGTCAAGGTGCTGACCACCCATTCCAGCTCCAGGCTGGCCAGGTGCGGTCCCATCAGGTGGATCAGGCGCTTGCCCGCGCCGGGCTGCACGGCCGAAAGATGCCCCACCTCGACGATGCGCGCGCGCGAGACGCCCGTGTAGGCATGCTGATCCAGCAGTGCTTCCACCGGCTCGGACAGGTAGCGTTCCAGGAACAAGGGGCCGCTGTCCGCGACGCGGTAACCGGCGGCGGCGCTGATCTCGCCCGCCTCGTCACGCAGACTGATCAAGGTGGGCGCGAAATGCTGGACGCGGGCGCCATAACGCTCCCGATAGACGTCGTGGATGAAGCGCTCGACCTGCGCGCGTTCCTCGTCGTCCACGGCATGGACGGTGAGGTGGCGCCGGCCCGGGGGCAGGGCGGCGACCGAGAGACCGGTGAACGGGGGGTGGGAGGCCTGGGCCAGCATGTGCAATCCTTTGCGCGAGGGGCGTGGTTGGGATGGCGTGATGTTGGCGGCCGTGCCTTAAGCGCGAATTAAGTGCCCGTGCGCGTCATCGATTCCGCCTTTGACGCTAGAATTCGCCCCAGCCGCATCCGCGGCGCACTTGATCGGGAGAGACTGTCGCCACACCGTGCGACGGCGCCGAAGGAGCAACCGCCCCGGAAACTCTCAGGCAAAAGGACCGGTCCGGTATTTTTCGCACTCTGAAGAGCCACCGCGTTTCGTCAACCCGGTGCACCGCAGGAGCAAGCGCCCCAGCGTCCTTGGACGGTCTGCGGCGTGAATCTCTCAGGTTCCAAACAGAGGGGGCGCGCATGGCGCATGCATTCCACGCATGGGCATGTGTCGGCGCCTTTCTCAACGACGTTTGGAGTGCTTTCCATGAAAACCATCGCCGTCATCGGCGCCGGCATCACCGGCGTCACCACCGCCTACGCCCTTTCGCTGCGTGGCTACACCGTCACCCTGTTCGAGCAGAACCGCTACGCGGCCATGGAGACGTCCTACGCCAACGGCGGCCAGCTCTCGGCGTCCAATGCCGAGGTCTGGAACCATCCCTCGACCATCCTCAAGGGCCTCAAGTGGATGCTCAAGGCCGACGCCCCCCTGCTGGTCAACCCCAAGCCGAGCTGGCACAAATTCAGCTGGTTCGCCGAATTCCTCTTCAACCTCGGCAAGTACCAGCAGAACACGATCGAGACGACGCGCCTGGCCATCGCCGCGCGCCAGCACATGTTCGCCTGGGCCGAGGCCGAGGGGCTGGACTTCGACCTGAAGAAGCAAGGCATCCTGCACATCTACCGCAGCAAGAAGGAATTCGACAACGCGGCCAAGGTGTCCAAGCTGCTGGCCGCCGGCGGCCTGGAGCGCCGCCCGGTGACCCCCGAGGAAATGCGCGCCATTGAACCCACGCTCGCGGGGGACTACCACGGTGGCTATTACACCGAGAGCGATTCGACTGGTGACATCCACAAGTTCACCAACGGCCTGGCCGCCGCCGCCGAGCGACGGGGCGTGAAGACCCTGTACGGTCAGGAAGTGCTGCGCCTGGACAGCGACGGCCAGCGCGCGCGCGTGACGGTGCGCGCGGGCGAGGGCCAGGAGACGCTGGCCTTTGACGGCCTGGTGGTGTGCGCGGGCGTCAAGAGCCGCGCCTTCGCCGCCCAGCTGGGCGACCGCGTGAACATCTACCCGGTCAAGGGCTACTCCATCACCGTGAACCTGCAGGACGCCGCGAGCCAGGCCGCCGCGCCCAACGTCAGCCTGCTGGACGACGCGGCCAAGCTGGTGACCAGCCGCCTGGGCGCCGACCGCCTGCGCGTGGCGGGCACGGCCGAGTACAACGGCTACAACAAGGACATCCGCGCCGACCGCATCCGCCCCTTGGTGGATTGGGTGAACCAATGCTTCCCCGGCGTGAGCACGCGCCAGGTCACGCCCTGGGCGGGGCTGCGTCCCATGATGCCGGACATGATGCCTCGCGTGGGCCGCGGCCGGCGCGCCAATGTCTTCTACAACACGGGCCACGGGCACCTGGGCTGGACGCTTTGCGCCGTGACGGCCGACATGGTGGCCGAGGTCGTGCAGCACAGCGGCGGCGCCTTGTCCAAGGGCGCGCCCACGCTGAAGACGGCGTGATCGCGTGACGGCATGAGGAGTTGACGGTCTGAGAGCCGTCCACAGACGGGCGCCCTGAGCCCATTGGGCGCCCGTTTTCGTTTCGTCCGTGACCGCGTGAAGCTGCCTCGCGCCCGAGAGTCATGCACCGAGGCCATAATGAGCCCCGCCATGAACCAACTTGAAGCCCTGCGACAGTACACCGTGGTGGTGGCCGACACCGGAGACTTCCGCCAGCTCGCCGCCTACGCGCCCCAGGACGCGACCACCAATCCCTCCCTCATCCTCAAGGCGGTCCAAAAGCCGGACTACGCGCCGCTGCTCCAGGACACTGTGACGCGGTACCCGGGCCTGCCGATGGACGAGATCGTCGATCGCCTGCTCGTGCGCTTTGGCCGCGAGATCCTGGCGCTGATCCCGGGCCGCGTGTCGACCGAGGTGGACGCCCGCCTGAGTTTCGACGCGGCGGCCACCGTGGCGCGCGCCAAGCGCATCCTCGCCCTCTACCGCGCCGAGGGCGTGGACACGCGGCGGGTGCTCATCAAGATCGCCGCCACCTGGGAAGGCATCCAGGCCGCCGCCGAGCTGGAGCGCGAGGGCATCCACACCAACCTGACCCTGCTGTTTTCCTTCGCCCAGGCCGTGGCCTGCGGGCAGGCTGGCGTTCGGCTGATCTCCCCCTTCGTCGGGCGCATCTACGACTGGTACAAGAAGAATGCTGGCGCCGCCTGGGACGAAGCCGCGAACGCGGACGCGAACGACCCCGGCGTGCGCTCGGTGCGCCGCATCTTCGAGCACTACAAACGCTTCGGCATCCGCACCGAAATCATGGGTGCGAGCTTTCGCAATGTCGGTCAGATCACGGCCCTGGCGGGCTGCGACCTGCTGACCATCGCGCCCGAGCTGCTGGCGCAACTCGCCGCCAGCCAGGCTCCGGTGTCTCGTCACCTGGACGCGGCGATGGCCAAGTCCCTCGACCTGGCGCCCGTTCAGTACGACGAGTCAGGCTTTCGCTACGCGCTCAACGAAGACGCCATGGCCACCGAGAAACTGGCCGAGGGCATCCGCGCCTTCGCCGCCGACGCCGTGAAGCTTGAGCAACTGATCCAAAACATCTGATCCGGAAAATCTGATCCAGAACATCTGAACCCACGACTGGGGAAGGGGACTTGCATTGACGACGCTCACCTCGCGCTGCGACCGCGCGCCCGCCTGGAGCCTGCTGCAGGATTTGTACGAACGCCGGGGCCGCGCCCTGGATTTGCGTGAGGCCTTCGCCCAGGATGCCGGGCGTTTCCAACGCTTCAGCCTGCAGGCGCCGCAGGTGTTCGCCGATCTGTCCAAGAACCTGGTGGACGTTGAGATCAATGACGCGCTGACCGAACTTGCGCGCCAGTGCGAGCTGGAGGCCCAGCGCGATGCCATGTTCGCGGGCGAGCAGGTCAACCGCACCGAGGGTCGGGCGGCCATGCACTGGCTGCTGCGATATCCCCGTGGCGCCGCCAGCGCGCTGCCAGCCAGCCTGCGCCCCGTCCTCGCCGAGGTGCACACCGTGCTGGACGCCATGCTGGCTTACGCCGAAGCGGTGCGCACGGACCCAGACATCACTGACGTGGTCAACATCGGCATCGGCGGCTCCGACCTTGGCCCGCTGCTGGCCGTGCAAGCCCTGGACCCGTACGTGGACCACCGCAAGCGCTACCACTTCGTCTCCAGCGTCGACGGGCACGAGCTGAGCGCCGTGCTGCGCAGCCTGCGCCCCGAGCGCACGCTCTTCCTCGTGGCGTCCAAGACCTTCACGACCATGGAGACCATGACCAACGCCTGCACGGCGCGCGACTGGTTCCTGGGCAAGATCGGTTACCTCGGTGAGCCGCGCAACCCGGCGGATGTCGCCCGCTACATGGAGCGCCACTTCTGCGCGCTGACCAGCAACGCGGCGGCGGCGGCCGAGTTCGGCGCCACCCGCACCTTCCCGTTCTGGGACTGGGTGGGCGGGCGTTATTCCATGTGGTCGTCCATTGGCCTGATGATCGCCATCGCCGTTGGGGCCGAGCGCTTCCGCGCCTTGCTGGCCGGCGCGCACGCCATGGACCAGCATTTCCGCGAGGCGCCGCTGGAACAGAACCTGCCCGTGCGCATGGCGCTGCTGGACATCTGGCATCGCAATTTCCACGGCTTCGGCAGCCGCAACATCGCGCCCTACCACAGCGGCCTGAGCCGACTGCCGGCCTACTTGCAGCAGTTGGCGATGGAGAGCAACGGCAAGCGCGTGGACATGGCGGGCGAGACCCTGCCTTACGCCACCGCGCCCGTGGTCTGGGGTGAACCGGCGGCCAACGGCCAGCACGCCTATTTCCAGATGCTGCACCAGGGCAGCGATGTGATCCCCATGGAGTTCGTCGCCGTCAAACACGCCCTGCACGAGCTGCCCGGCCACCATGTCAAGCTGCTGGCCAACGCGCTGGCCCAGGCGCAAGCCTTCATGCAAGGCCGGCAAACCGAGGACCGCCACCGCCACATGCCGGGCAACCGGCCCAGCAGTTTCCTGCTGCTCGAATCCCTGACGCCCGAGAGCCTGGGCGCGTTGATCGCGCTCTACGAGCACCGCGTGTTCGCCGCCGGTGCGCTCTGGGGCATCAACAGCTTCGACCAGTTCGGCGTGGAACTCGGCAAGGTGCTGGCGCTGGACATCGAGCCGCGCTTGGCCAGTGGCGATGCATCCGGTCTGGACGGTTCGACCGCGGGCTTGCTGGCGCGGCTGCGTTCATGAACATCGTCTTCGACTTCGGCGCCGTGTTGTTCACCTGGCAGCCGACCGAGCTGGTGCGGCGCCACTTTCCGCAGCTCACGCCCACGGCGCAGGCTGCGGAGGACTTGGCGCGTGCTGTGTTCCATCACGAGGATTGGCAGGGCTTCGACCGCGGCGCGCACGCGCTGGACGAAGCGGTGGCGCGCATCGCGGCGCGTCTGCGCCTGCCCGGTGACGCGCTGCATGAATTGCTCGCGCCCATCGGCGAGCAGCTGGCCCCCATCGACGACACGGTGACGCTGCTCGCGCGGCTGCGCGAACGGCGCGAGGCGGATGACGACTTGCGGCTGTACTTTCTGTCCAACATGCCCGCCCCCTTTGCCCGGGCGCTGGAGCGCCGGCACGACTTCATCGGCTGGTTCGACGGCGGCATTTTCTCGGGCGACGTGCAACTGGCCAAGCCGCAGCCAGAGATCTATCGCCTGCTCGAATCCCGCCATGGCCTGGAGCCCGCCCGCACCGTCTTCATCGACGACATGCAGGTCAACGTCGAGGCTGCGCGAGCCCTCGGTTGGCAGGCGATTCACTGCACCCAGCCCGAGCGGCTAGGTGCGCAGCTGCAGGCCCTGCTGCCGCAGCGGGTTTAAGCATTTGCATGTGTCCGTGAGTCGTCCATGGCCTTCACGCCAGGCGCAGCGGATAGCTCAACAGCAAGATATGCAGCAGATTGACCGCTGCGTGCAGCGCGATGGCCAAGCTCAGACGGCCGCTGTAGTGCAAGGCCAGGCCGTAGCCGAGGCCCGCGCAGGCGGCCACCACGGCGAATAGGGCGTTGAAAGGCAGGTGCACCGCACCGAACAGGCCCGCCGCCAGCAGCAAGCCCGGCCAGACGCCCAGGCGCTTGATCAGGGCCGTCTGCAACAGACCGCGAAACAGCAATTCCTCCGCGAGCACGGCCACGCCGAGATTGACCGCCAGCCACAGCAGCAGGTCCTGCGGCCATTTGGGTTGCCAGGCCACCAGGCCCAGCGCCATGGCCAGCAGAGGCATCAGCAGCAAGGTGGCGACGCAGGTCAGCCAGGCCTTCTTCAGCGAAACGACAGGCCTGTGTGCTTGCCCCAACCACCAAGCCAGCAGGGCAGTGCCCAGCAGCAGCTTGTCCCAGGACAGGCGCAGAGCATAAGGCGTTGCATCCGTGCTGATGAGGCGCGGCTGCCACAGCTGCCAGGGGCTGAAACCGGGCACGAGGTGTGCGGCCAGGGCGATTGCGCCGAGCAGGATCAGCGGCAGCCACAGCCAGTTCGGCATGCGCGTTGGGCCGACCAGAAGGACGATGACGAATGCACCGCCCCAAAGCAGGCCGATGGGCTGAATGAAACCCAGGCCGGCGCCCAGGGCGAGCGTGAGCGTGGGGAGCAGCAAGCGCAGACGCAGGGGCATGGCACCTCTCTTGAAAAGGCGCGCAGTCTAGCAAGCTGCATCTGGAGGTTTGGAGGTTTGGAGGTTTGGAGGTTTGGAGCGTGCGCGCGCTGAGCGTCGAGGCCGCGTGGGCCCTTGGACGCCGCCGCTCGCGGCCATGCGGTACGCGTGGGCACCGCACCGACTATGGGCACCCGCCCTGTCTCCCTACGCCGTGCGGGTCTTTGCCCTGGCGGAACTTGCGCGGCGGCGCTTCTTGCCCCAGCATCCGCCGGTTTGTTTCCATTCACCCCACTTCAAGGAGTTCAGAAGTCATGCCCATGATGAAGATGAATCGACGTGATTTGCTCGTCGGCGGAGGCGCCGCCGCCGCGGCCTCCGTGGCCACTTACCTTGGCGTATCCCTGCTGCCCCTGCACGTGCAGGCCCAGAACTTCGGCGCGCCCAGCGTGGTGCAGGTGGGCTACCGCAAGCAGAAGGTCGGTGACTTCGAAGTCATCGCGCTCAACGACGGCGTGGTGCGCCGCGCGCTGCAGGCCGAGTTCGTGCGCAACGCGCCGCTGGCCGAGGTGCAGGAACTTCTGAAGTCGCAGAACCTGCCGACCGAGTACGTCGATGTGCCCTACACCGCCTTCCTAATCGTCGCGGGCGACCGCCGTGTGCTGATCGACACCGGTTTCGCCGACAACGGCCCTTCGACCACCGGGCGCCTGGTCGCCAACCTGAACGCGGCCGGCTTCAAGGTCGAAGACATCGACACGGTGCTCATCAGCCACCACCATGGTGACCACATCAACGGCCTGCGCAACAAGGCCGGTCAACTGGTCTTCCCCAAGGCCAAGATCATGGTGCCCGCCGTTGAGCACGCCTTCTGGATGGACGACGCCAAGATGGAGGCCGCCCCGGCCGCGGCCAAGGGCGCCTTCCAGAACGTGCGCCGTGTCTTTGGCGGGCTGGGGCCGGATCAGCTGGTTCAGTTCCAGGCCGGGCAGGAACTGCTGCCTGGCATCCGCACTGATGCCGCTTACGGTCACACCCCGGGCATGGTGACGGTCACCGCCCAGAGCAAGGGCCAGAAGTTCATGTACCTGGCCGATCTGACCAACGTGCCCCAGCTCTTCGCCCGCAACCCGGACTGGGCCGTGGTCTTCGACATGAACCCCGAAGAAGCCCGCCTGACTCGCCGCCGCGTGTTCGAGGCGGTCGTGAAAGACAAGACCCTGGCCGGTGGCTTCCACTTCCCCTTCCCGGCCTTCGGCCGCATCGAGGCCTTGGGCCAGGGTTACGACTTCAAGCCGGTGGCCTGAGGTTCGTCAACCAGCATCACGCAAAACGCCACGGGAGACCGTGGCGTTTTGCTTTGGCCGCCTCTCGACGAGGCGGCCTGGCCGCTGGAACGCCGGGCAAGCAAGCGTGGATAGCTCACTTGGTCATGAGCAAATCGCAACTAATTCGTTTTCATTTGGCTCTCCAAAACCTAGCATGCCTTCGTGTTCTGTTCACGGAGAGTGACGCATGGGTTCCAGAGATTCAGGCCTTGCCAGGTTGTCTGGCGCGGACGGCCAGCAACGGTATGAAGCCGATGTCGTGGTGATTGGTGGCGGCCCGGCGGGTGCCTGGGCCGCCATCAGCGCGAGGGCGAGGGGCGCTTCGGTCATTCTGGCCGACAAGGGCTTTTGCGGCACCTCCGGGGCCACGGCGCCTTCGGGCACGGGGCTTTGGTATGTGCCGCCCGATCCTGCCCAGCGCGAGCATGCGCGCTTCGGCCGGTATGCGATGGGCGGTCATCTGGCCGAGCACGTCTGGATGGAGCGCGTGCTGGAACAGACTTGGCAGAACGCGCATCAACTGGCCGAGTGGGGTTACCCCTTTCCCGAGGACGCCAGCGGTGTGGCGCAACGCACCTCGCTGCAGGGCCCGGAATACATGCGCTTGCTGCGCAAGCAGGTCAAGTCGGCGGGCGCGCGCATCCTCGATCACAGTCCCGTGCTGGAGTTGCTGGTCGACGACACCGGTCACGTGGCCGGCGTGCGTGGCTTGCACAGCGACACGCAGGAGAGCTGGGTGGCGCGCGCGGGGGCGGTCATCATCGCGACGGGTGGTTGTGCCTTCCTGAGTCGCGCGCTCGGCTGCAATGTGCTCACGGGCGACGGCCTGCTGATGGCGGCCGAGGTCGGGGCCGAGTTGTCCGGCATGGAGTTTTCCAATGCCTACGGCTTGGGAGCGGCCATTTCATCCGTGACCAAATCCCTGTTCTACAACTGGGCCACGTTCTATTACGAGGACGGCACGCCTGTTCCGGGTGCGGGATCGTCGCGGGGGCGCGGCGTCATCGCGGAAACCTTGCGCACGCAGCCGGTCTATGCCTGCGTTGACAAGGCGGATGAGCAAACCCAGACCTGGATGCGCGGCGCGCAACCCAATTTCTTCCTGCCCTTTGACCGCTTGGGGCTGGACCCGTTCACGCAGCGCTTTAAGGTGGCCTTGCGGCTCGAGGGCACGGTGCGCGGCACGGGTGGCTTGCGCCTGGTGGACGAGAGCTGCGCCACCGGCGTGCCCGGGCTGTACGCGGCGGGCGACGCCGCGACACGCGAACTGATTTGCGGCGGCTTCACGGGCGGCGGCAGCCACAACGCGGCCTGGGCTTGCTCGTCCGGTTTCTGGGCCGGAGCAGGGGCGGCGGATTTCAGCCATCAGCACAGGGCCTCCACGCGCCGCCCGCTGCTGCATGCGGGAACCGTCGGCTTGAACACAACGGGCCTGCGTCGCTGGGACGCGGAACAGGTGATCCGCGAGGTGCAGGCCGAGGTGTGGCCGACGGAACGCAACTGGACACGTCGAGCTGATCTGTTGGAGGAGTCGCTGATCCGCTTGGACGCTCTGTGGGCGCGCCTCGGGCAGTCCGCGCCCGCCGAAGGGGGCCGGGCCACCGTGCGCGCCCGCGAGGCGGCGGCCATGCTGGCGACCTCGCGCTGGATGTACCGCAGCGCCTTGGCACGCAAGGAGTCGCGCGGCATGGCGAGACGGCAGGAGTACCGGGAAGCCGATGCCGCGCAGCGCCATCGCTTGCTCAGTGGGGGATTGGATGAAGTCTGGACAAGGCCCGAAGCGGTGCGCGAAGCCGTGCAGGTCGAACTGCCAGGGCAGACGCAGGGCGCCGCGCATGACGCGCTCCAGTCTCAAGGCGTAGCGAGGGCCATTGCATGATTGAAATCATCGATGCTCAGCGCTGCACGGGTTGCAACATCTGCGTGCAGGTGTGCCCGACCCACGTGTTCGAGAAAGCGCCCCAAGGTTCCAAAGGAAGCGCGCCCACCATCGCGCGCCAATCCGACTGCCAGACTTGCTTCATGTGCGAGCTGTATTGCCCGGAAGACGCCCTGTTCGTCGCACCCCAAGCCGATGAGGCCGTCGATCTTCCGGCGCGTGCGCCGCAGGTGCAGGCCCTGTTGGGCAGTTACCGCAAAGCCGTGGGCTGGACGCGGTCGGCCGAGGCGCTGCCCGACACCAGTTATGAGCTGCTCAAGCGCGCCCATTGAACCCCTTTCTTGATTGACGTGAACGACATGAGCCACAACAACACCTGTTCCTTGAATCGACGTACCCTGATGACGCTGCTGGGAGCAGGCAGCCTCGGGCTCGGCCTGCATGCCCATGCTCAACAGAAAGAGAAAGTGCTGCGCCTGGGTTTCATTGGTCCGAGCAAGACCCACAAACCGGCCTCGGGTTCGGGCTGGGCGCTCGCGCATGGACACTTGCTGCGCGAATTGGCGCCATTCGGCTACAACGACATCGCGACGTATGAGTTTCCCAATGGGCCTGACCTGAACGAGGCATTTCTATCGGGCGCACTGGACGTGGGCATCTATGGCGACACGCCCGCCGTGGTGGCGCGCGCCAATGGACTGGCCGGCAAACTCATCGGCTTTGACAACATCGGCATGAACGTCTGGCTGCTCACGCCCGTGGATGGCGTCAAGTCCGTCAAGGAACTGGAGGGTCAGGTGGTGGCCGTGGCCCTGGGCTCCTACATGCATCGTTACGTGATCGGTCTGCTCAAGGAGGCTGGCATCCAGAAAAACACGCGCGTCGTGTACATGCTGCCCCGCGACGGGCAGAACGCGCTGGAGAAAAAGGCGGTGGCTGCCTTCGCCGCGCCCATCAACACGGGGCCTTTGATCGCGTCCAAGGGCTTTCCGGTCATCGACCAGGCTGTGGACCATCCTTCTCTGCAAGGCAGTTCCGTCATCGTGGCGTCCGACAAGGTGCTGGAGCAAAACCCCGGCTTGCCGCAGGCCTGGCATCGCGCGCGTTTGGCGGCCATCAGGGATATCAAGCGAGATACCGAGGCGTATTACCGGTTTCATGCTGACACCGTCGGTTTTCCGCTGGAAGCTGTCAAGGCGTCTTATCCGTTGTCGCAGTTCCCCGAGGAGATCTATCCGTCCCGGGGTTTGCAAGCCTTGGAGGAGGTCAAATCGTTCCTGTTGGGCGAGAACCTGATTCGCAAGGATTTCCCGCTCAAGAGTTGGTTGGTGAGCTGAGGGTGGTGTGAAGTAAGTCTGGCCAGCCTGGCCAAGAAAAAAGGGCCGCACCCGAAGGTGCGGCCCTTTTTATCGCGAGCGAGGCTCAGGACATCACATGCCCATGTCGCCCATGCCACCCATACCGCCCATGCCACCACCCGGCATCGCGGGGGCGTCTTCCTTCGGCGCTTCGGCGACCATGGCTTCGGTCGTCAGCAGCAGCGAAGCCACGGAAGCGGCGTTCTGCAGCGCGGTGCGTGTGACCTTGGTCGGGTCCAGAATGCCCATCTCGATCATGTCGCCGTAGGTGTCGTTGGCGGCGTTGAAGCCGAAGTTGCCCTTGCCTTCCAGCACCTTGTTCACCACGACGGAGGCTTCGCCACCGGCGTTGAACACGATTTCGCGCAGGGGCGCTTCGATGGCCTTGAGCACCAGCTTGATGCCGGCGTCTTGGTCGGGGTTGTCACCCTTGATGGTGCCGATCGCTTGCTTGGCGCGCAGCAGGGCCACGCCACCACCGGCGACCACGCCTTCTTCCACCGCGGCACGCGTGGCGTGCAGGGCGTCTTCGACGCGGGCCTTCTTTTCCTTCATCTCGACTTCGGTGGCTGCACCGACCTTGATCACGGCCACGCCGCCAGCCAGCTTGGCCACGCGCTCTTGCAGCTTTTCGCGGTCGTAGTCGCTGGTGGCTTCCTCGATCTGCACGCGGATTTGCTTGACGCGCGCTTCGATGTCAGCGGCGGCACCGTTGCCGTCGATGATGGTGGTGTTTTCCTTGCCCACTTCGATGCGCTTGGCTTGGCCCAGGTCGGCCAGCGTGACCTTCTCGAGCGACAGGCCCACTTCCTCGGCGATGACCTTGCCGCCCGTCAGGATGGCGATGTCTTCCAGCATGGCCTTGCGACGGTCGCCGAAGCCCGGGGCCTTGACGGCCACGACCTTCAGGATGCCGCGGATGGTGTTGACCACCAGGGTGGCCAGCGCTTCGCCTTCGACTTCCTCGGCGATGATCAGCAGCGGACGGCCCGACTTGGCGACTTGCTCCAGCGTGGGCAGCAGGTCACGGATGTTGCTGATCTTCTTGTCGAACAGCAGCACGAAGGGGTTGTCCAGCAGGGCAACTTGCTTTTCGGGCTGGTTGATGAAGTAGGGCGAGAGGTAGCCGCGGTCGAACTGCATGCCTTCGACGACGTCCAGCTCGTTATTCAGGCTCTTGCCGTCTTCAACGGTGATGACGCCTTCCTTGCCGACCTTGTCCATGGCGTCGGCAATGATCTTGCCGATGGACTCGTCGCTGTTGGCGGAGATGGAGCCGACTTGCGCGATTTCCTTGCTGGTGGTGGTGGGCTTGGAAGCCTTCTTCAGCTGCTCGACCAGGGCGGTCACGGCCTTGTCGATGCCGCGCTTCAGGTCCATGGGGTTCAGGCCAGCGGCCACGTACTTGCTGCCCTCGCGCACGATGGCTTGGGCCAGCACGGTGGCGGTGGTGGTGCCGTCACCGGCGTTGTCGCTGGTCTTGGACGCGACTTCCTTCACGAGCTGGGCGCCCATGTTCTGGATCTTGTCCTTGAGTTCGATTTCCTTGGCCACGGACACACCGTCCTTGGTCACGGTGGGGGCGCCGAAGGAGCGCTCGAGCACCACGTTACGGCCCTTGGGACCCAGGGTCACCTTGACCGCGTTGGCCAGGATGTTCACGCCTTCGACCATGCGTGCGCGGGCGTCACCGCCGAAAACAACGTCTTTTGCTGCCATTTGAATTCTCCAGATGTTCAGTATGAATAAGAGGGTTTGTCGTGGTGAAAGAAAGCGTCGCGAGCTTGCATCAGGCTAGGCGGACGGAGCGCAGGAACCGGAACGTACTTCCTGTACGTGAGGATTCCGAGCACCGCCCAACGACGCATGGCGCTCGCGCAGTAGCTTTATTTCTCCACAACGGCGAAGAGGTCGTCTTCCTTCATGACCAGCAGCTCGTCGCCATCAACCTTGACGGTCTGGCCGCTGTACTTGCCGAACAGAACGCGGTCACCAACCTTGACGTTCATGGCGGCCAGTTCGCCCTTGTCGTTCTTCTTGCCCGGGCCCACGGCCAGCACCTCGCCCTGGTCGGGCTTCTCAGCGGCGCTGTCAGGGATGACGATGCCGGAGGCGGTCTTGGTCTCGTTTTCGACGCGCTTGACGATCACGCGATCGGCCAGAGGACGCAGTTTCATCAGGAATCTCCTAAAAGTTGAAACAGAAAAAGGATCAGCGAACTGCGCTTTCCCGCAGGGCGGGTTGGCGCTTTTGACTGGGCTGGGCGCACATTTGCCTGCGCGCCGATCAGTGCCACAACCTTGTTAGCACTCATCTCCAGCGAGTGCTAATCATAAGGCTTTTTGCGGGGGTTTCAAGAGAGCCCTGCCATGTTGTCGGTGCTCTGCGGCTTTGACATGCGCCTGGGTCTGGGTCGACTCCGCATGCCGCCATGATCACGCAACTATCTAATTTGTATTGGTTTTTTAGCGAATCTTCGTCGACCGCCATGGGGTGGAGGCCTTCACCGAAGCGCCGCGATCAGGTGCTGGGCGATTTGTGCGGGTGAGCGCGAGCCGTCGGGCCGGTACCAGATGAGGGTCCAGTTCAGGGCGCCCAGCAACTGCAGGCGTAACAGCGTGCGATCCAGTCCGGGGCGCAAGGGCAGTTGGTCGATCAGCCGCGCCAGCAAGTTTTCGTAGCCGTCGCGCGCCAATTGCATCGCGGGGCTGACCTTGCCTTCCCTGAGCCCGACCAAGCCCATGCCCGTCAGTCGCGCGATCGGCCCGCCGGTCAGCATTTCGGTCAGGTGCGCGCAGCAAGCCGCTTCCAGGGCAGTCCAGGGGTCGGAGTGGGGTGCGATGGCGTCTTCCACCACACGTTGCATGCGCCGGTAGCCCTCGGCCTGCACGGCTTCGTACAGCGCTTCCTTGGATTCGAAGTGGTGGTAGATCGAGCCGGCGAGCAAGCCCGCCGCGTCCGCGATCTGGCGCAGGGTGGCGCCCTTGTAACCCTGTTCCGCAAACACCAGGGCCGCTGCCTGCAGCACGTTGTCGCGTCGATGGCCCGGCGGGGGCGGGGCATCCGTGGGCTGGGGCGCAGGGGTGCGAGAGGACATGGCGGTGTGAGTGGGCAAGGACGATCTGACCGTCAGGCAGTGAGCTTGTTGGGGGAAGCCGGGCCGTGCAAGCCCGGCGGGCGGCATCCGAGCTTACCCGTGGCCTGGGTTCCTCCCGATTTTGAGGCGGGGTCCAACTGCGTAGAGTTCAACCTAACAACTGTTAGGTTCTCGGGTTGGTTGGTGTGCTTGATGACGCAGGTCGTTCAAGTTGCTCGGGTTGCTCAGGTCGCGGATTCAATCCTTGTTGCAGGTGTCCTTATGAAAGATGTCCTCCCCTCGCCGTCGTTCAGGCACCGCCCGGCTCGCTTCTGGTGGGTTCTGCCCAGTGCTTTGTTGGCCGGCTGCGGTCTTTCTCCTGTGTCCTCGTCCAGTTCATCGGCATCGGCCTCCGCCGTGATGGAAGCGGCCCGTCCGGGCCCGCTCCAGCAATGCGAAGCGCTGGTCACCACGTTCTCGTTCGCGGCGACGAAGCTGGCCTCCGCCGCCAGCACGCCTGCGGGCGCGCTGAGCGTGGGCGGCGCGCCGGTGGCGGAGCACTGCCTTGTGCGAGGCGCGATGAACGAGCGCGTCGGCGTTGATGGCCTCGCGTATGCGATCGGTTTTGAAATGCGTTTGCCGCGCCAGTGGAATGGTCGCTTTTGGTACCAGGCCAACGGCGGCATCGACGGCAGCGTGGTCCCCGCCACGGGGCAAGCGGGCGGCGGCCCCGTGACCTCGGCTTTGAGCCAAGGCTTCGCCGTTATCAGCTCGGATGCAGGGCACGACAACCGCGTGACGCGCGGCCCCGGTTTTGGCCTCGATCCGCAAGCCCGCCTTGATTACGGCTACAACGCCGTCGCCGCGCTCACGCCCATGGCCAAGGCGCTGATCGCGCAGGCCTATGGACGCCCGCCGGACCGCTCCTACATCGGCGGTTGCTCGAACGGCGGGCGTCACGCCATGGTCGCGGCGGCGCGCCACCCTGAAATGTTCGACGGCTACCTGGTCGGATCACCCGGCTACCGCTTGCCGCTGGCCGCCGTGGCCAACATCTATGGCGCGCAGCAATACAAGCGCGTGGCGACCGACCCCAAGGATCTGTCGACCGCCTTCACACAGGCCGAGCGCCAGACCGTGGTGAACGCGGTGCTGGGCAAATGCGACCGGCTGGACGGCGCGCGCGACGGCTTGATCCAGGACACGAATGCCTGTGCGGCGGCCTTCGACCTCGCGCGTGACGTGCCCACCTGCACCGGCGCGCGCGATGGCACTTGCCTGTCGGCCGAGCAAAAGACCGCCATCGGCGCGGTCTTCCGCGGCGCGACCACCCAGAATGGCAAACCCTTCTACGCCAGCTTCCCCTTCGACGCTGGGCTGGCCAGCGCCGATGTCGCGAGCTGGGAATTCAACGCACCGCTGACGCGCGACTCGGGGGCGGTGGGATTCATCTTCTCGACCCCGCCGCAAGACCCCAAGACCTTCCAGGCGCAGGACTTCGTGCTGACGGGCGATGTGGATGCCATGCTGGCCTCCGTGCAGGCGCGCGGTGGCGTGTTCACCCAATCGGCGATGGAGTTCATGACACCGCCGAATGACAGTGACCTCTCGAAGCTGCGCTCGCGTGGCGCGCGCATGTTGGTCTACCACGGGGTGAGCGACGCGATCTTCTCGGTCAATGACACCGAAGCCTGGTACCGCCGCGTGCAAGCGCGCGACGGCGCACAGACGGCCGACCACGCGCGTTTCTTCCGCGTGCCGGGCATGGGGCATTGCCGCGATGGCATGTCCACCGACCAGTTCGACGCCATCTCGCCGCTGGTGCGCTGGGTGGAGCAGGGCCAGGCGCCCGAGCGCATCGAGGCGCGCGCGCGTGGCGCTGGCAACCCCGGTGGCGTCAACAAGGAACTGCCCGCGGACTGGGCGCCGGACCGTACCCGGCCGCTGTGTCCCTACCCCACCGTGGCCCGTTACCAGGGCGGCGACATGGAGAAGGCGTCCAGCTTCCGTTGCCAGTGAGCGGGCGGCGGACCGCGACCTGCGCTTCCATCACCCCCGCGCCGGCAGGGGCGCATGGATGGCCATCAACTCGACCACCCAGTCGATGAAGACGCGCAGCCGGGCGCCCACGTGGCGCTTGGGTGGGTAGGCCAGGTAGAGCGGCATCGGGGCGATGGACCAGTCCTCGAACAAAGGCCGCAGTTCACCCCGCTCGACATGGGCTGCCGCCAGGTAGTGGGGCAGCCACAGCGCGCCCAGCCCGACCAGGCCGGCCGCGAGGTAGGCATTGCCATCGTCCACCGCGAGGGCGTAGCGCCCCCGCACTTCCACGCTGTCCTCCCCGCGCCTCAAGGTGCAGGGCAGGATGCGTCCGGTGCTGGACCAGAGAAAGCCCACGATCTGGTGCGGCGCGGTTTCCAGGTCCAGCGGGTGCACGGGGGTTCCGGCGCGGGCCAGGTAGGCGGGTGCGGCGTACAGCCGGATGGCCAGATCGCCCACGTGCCGCGCGATCAGTGAGGGGTCGCCCGGTTCGCCGCCGCGCACCACGCAATCGACGTTCTCGTCGATCAGGTCCACCACCCGGTCGCTCACGCCCAGGTGCACCTGGATCTCGGGGTAGCGCGCGTGGAAGTCCGCAAAGGCCGGCACCAGGATCAGGCGGGCCAGCGGGCTGGGCACATCCACCCGCAGACGGCCGTGCGGCGCGGCGGCGGCGCTGCTCAGGCTGGTCTCGGCGTCCTGCAGGTCGGCGAGCAGGCGCACGACACGTTCGTAATAGGCGGCGCCGTCGGCCGTCACGTTCACCTGGCGGGTGGTGCGGTTCAGCAGCTTGACCCGCAAGCGTGCTTCCAGCTGCTGCACCAGCTGGGTCACGGTGGTCTTGCTCATGTGCAGCGTCTGCGCCGCCTGGGTGAAGCTGCGCGTCTCCACGACGCGGGCGAAAGCCTGCATGGCATCGAAACGGTCCATGGCCTGTGGTGGGTGTGAAAAAGGGGGAGGGGCGGACAGGATTGTGTGGATTATGCAAACAGTCTTGGAAAGACTTTCCTGTTTATCTGAACGATGGCCTTGCCTACAGTGCCTGTCTTGTTCCACGCTTCATGCAAAGAAAGGCATGTGATGACCCCACGCGATGTTGTTTTCCCCGCAGGCCGGCAGGCCCTGTACGAGCGCAACCGCTATTCCCCGGCGATCCGGTCCAATGGATTTCTCTTCGTCTCGGGCCAGGTCGGCAGCCGCGAGGACGGCTCGCCCGAGCCAGAACTCGAAGCCCAGGTGCGGCGCGCCTTTGACAACCTGAACGCGGTGCTGAGCGCGGCCGGCTGCAGCTTCGACGACGTGGTCGACGTGACGGTCTTCGTCGTCAACCCGGAGCAGAACTTCGAGCGCATCTGGCGCATCTGGCCCGAGTACTGGGGCGAGGCGCCGCACCCCACGCTGACTGGCATCGGCGTGACCTGGCTCTACGGCTTCCAGTTTGAAATCAAAGTGATCGCCAAGCTGCCTGCTTGAGACGCGGCCGAAAAGTGGAAAGGAGGAGGTGCCAGGAACCCCCGTTCCTTGGGCCTTGACGCACCTGGGTTCGACGGCTTTATACTGTATGCAAATACAGTATTTGTCAGAATCAAATCCATGGGCCTCAATGCATCGGTCAATTCGCTGGCGCCTCCTCGGCTGGACGCGCTGGACGGGGTGTGGCGCGCGGACGAACTGGCCCGCGTGCGGCAGACCTATGTGTCCAGCGGCCATGGCGAGTTGGACCCTGAATTGCCCGGCCAAGGCTGGCCCCTGGGCCAGATGACCGAGATCCTTCAGGCCCAGCCCGGCCTGCATGAATGGCGGCTGCTGCTTCCGGCCTTGCGCCAGGCCGTGGCGCAAGGCCCCCTGGTGCTGGTGGGGGCACCGCAGTTGCCCCACTTGCCCGCCTTGAGCTGGCTGGGCATTTCGGCCCGGCAGTTGCTGCGCGTGGACGCCCACTCGGCGGCCGAGCGCCTTTGGGCCACCGAGCAGGTGCTGCGCGGTCGCGAGCTGGGCGCCTTGCTGAGCTGGTTGCCGCAGGCGCGCCCGGAACAGCTGCGCCGCCTGCAGCTGGCCAGCACGGCCACGCAGGCGCTGGTGTTCGCCTTGCGCCCGCTCACCGCGCGCCACGCCGCGTCTCCCGCACCCCTGCGCCTGACCCTGGAAGCACAGCCGCAAGGCCTCGAGGGCGCAGCCCCGGGGCTCAGCGTGCACGTGCTCAAGCGACGTGGTCCTCCCCTGGACCATGCCCTCACGCTCGCCGCGCCCCTGCCCGTCACGGCCGCGCTGCGCCGGCGTGGCCCCGCGGAGGAACCTGCCCATGCTGTGGTGCGCCCTGCGACCCCGCCTCACGCCTGGCACCGCGCCCAGCAGCCCGTCGCCGCATGAACCCCCGCCCGGTCCTGAACAGCAAGCCCTGGCCTGGTGGGCCTTGCAGTTCAGCCCCCGGGTCTGCGTGCGGGAAGAGGCGGTGCTGCTGGAGGCGCAGGCCAGCCTGCGGCTGTATGGCGGCAGGCGTGCGCTGCTGCATCGCTTGCGCGCGGCCTTGCCCGAGGCCGAGGGCACGGCCCTGGCCGTCGCCCCCACGGCCCTGGCGGCGCTGGCTTTGCTGCGTACCTTGCCGCAGGAAGAATCCGCGCTCAGCGAGCAGGAGGTGGCTGGCGTGATTCCCGCCGTGGCCTGCGCCCCAGGGCACCTCCTGCCCACGCTGGATGCCTTGCCGTTGCCGCACCTGAGCGCGGCGCGCGTGCATGCGCCCGTGCTCGCGCGCCTGGGATGCCGCACCCTGGGGCAACTGCGGGCCTTGCCGCGCGACGGTGTCTCGCGCCGTTTCGGCGCGGCCTTGCTGGAGGCGCTGGACCGCGCTTACGGCCAGCGGCCCGACGCGCAGGACTGGATTGAGCTGCCCGAGCGCTTCAGCGCCAGGCTGGAGTTCACGGGGCGCGTCGAGACGGCGGAAGGTCTGCTCTTCGGCGCGCGGCGCCTGCTGGGGCAACTGGTCAGCTGGCTGCAGGCACGGCAGCGGGGCGTGCTGGCCTTCACCCTGCACTGGGAGCATGACCTGGTGCGCCGGGGGGAGTTGCACAACGGCCAACTGGACCTGCGCACCGGTGCCGCCACGCGCGACACGCGCCACCTCGCCCGGCTGCTGGGCGAGCACTTGGCGCGCGTGCAGCTGCCCGCGCCGGTGCAGGCCATCCGTCTCGATGCCACCGAAACCGAAGCCTTCAAGGCCGACAACAGCAGCCTGTTGCCCGAGGACCTGAAGGAGGGCGAGCCGCTGCCGCAGCTCATCGAGCGCCTGTCGGCGCGCTTGGGCCCGGACCGCGTGCTGTGGGGTCGCCTCCTGGCCGACCACCGGCCGCAGCACATGCAGGCCTGGTTCGCGGCGAGCGAGCCCGCGGCGAAATCCAAGGCGTCCGCGCTGCCCCCGCGCCTGCCGCCTCATTTGCGCCTGCACCCGCCCTGGATCCTGCGCGAACCGCTGCGCCTGGACATGCAGGGTGAGCGCCCGTTCTACCAGGGACCGCTGCGCATGCTGGCGGG
>NZ_AEGR01000060.1 GCF_000211835.1 Hylemonella gracilis ATCC 19624
CAACGAGGCAACGAGGCAACGAGGCAACGAGGCAACGAGGCAACGAGGAGCGCGCGGCATGAAACACATCGTCTTCTACCTGGACTTCATCTCCCCCTATGCCTGGCTGGCATTCGCGCAGCTGCCCCGGACTTTGCAGGGGCTGAGCTACAGCGTGAGTTACCGCCCCATGCTCCTGGGCGCCTTGATCAAACACCATCAATCCAAGGCGCCCGCCGAGATCCCGGCCAAGCGCACCTGGACGTACCGGCACGTGCGGTGGCTGGCACACCAGCAGGGCGTGCCCTTGCAGATGCCGCAAGAGCATCCCTTCAACCCGCTGCCCTTGCTGCGCCTGTCCGTCGCCTGCGGTCTGAGCGGCGGGGGCCCGGCCGCGGGCGGTGATCCGAACCGCCTGGTTTGCGAGACCGTGTTCCAGCACGTTTGGCGCGACGGGCTCGATGCCAACGATCCCGCGCGCTTGTCGGCGCTGCGTGAGCAACTGATGGGCCCCGTGGCGGCGCGGGGCGGTCCAGTGTTCACCCCCGAGGACGAGGCGGTGAAGAACCGCCTGCGTTCCAACACCGACGAGGCCGTGGCCATGGGCGCTTTTGGCGCGCCAAGTTTTGTCGTCCAAGAGGGCGGAGGGCCGCGATTGTTTTGGGGGCTGGACAGTCTGCCCATGCTGCGCGCCTGCCTGGAAGGCGACCCTTGGTTCGAGCGCGACGACACATCGCAGGCCTCCATGCCCGCGCGTTCGGCGCTGAGCGCTGCCGCCCCGCAACAGCAGCAATGACACGGTGATGACATCGCGGATGGCGATGTCATCGGCCCCGTCCGCGAGAAAATGCGCGCAACGGCCCAGTATCTGTCCGCAATTTCAGGGGGAACCCTGAGTTTCACGGGTTAGTCCTAGCGGGGTGTGTAAGAAGTCCGTCAGCCATCGCTCCAAGAATTCGTCAGCCTCCCCGTGCTGGGGATGTCACGCATCAACAAGGAGACAAGACATGGCTGCAACCCAGGCCGCAAGGCCGATGAGCCCCGAAGAGCGCAAGGTGATCTTTGCCTCTTCGCTGGGCACCGTTTTCGAGTGGTACGACTTCTACCTGTATGGCTCGCTCGCGGCCATCATCGCGAAGCAGTTCTTCAGCGGTCTGGATGCGGGCTCGGCCTTCATCTTCGCGCTGTTGGCCTTCGCTGCCGGTTTCATCGTGCGCCCCTTCGGCGCCATCGTGTTCGGCCGCCTGGGCGACATGATCGGTCGCAAGTACACCTTCCTGGTGACCATCCTGATCATGGGCCTGTCCACCTTCGTCGTGGGCATCTTGCCGAACTACGCCACCATCGGCGTGGCCGCTCCGGTCATCCTGATCATCCTGCGCTTGCTGCAGGGTCTGGCGCTCGGCGGTGAGTACGGCGGCGCGGCCACCTACGTGGCCGAGCACGCGCCCCATGGCAAGCGTGGCGCCTACACCTCCTGGATTCAAACCACCGCGACGCTGGGCTTGTTCCTGTCGCTGTTGGTGATCCTGGGCGTGCGTACCGCCACCGGTGAAGCCGCCTTCGCCGACTGGGCCTGGCGCATTCCCTTCCTGGTGTCCATCGTCCTGCTGGGCGTCTCGGTCTGGATTCGCCTGACGCTGAATGAATCCCCCGCCTTCCAAAAGATGAAGGCCGAGGGCAAGCACTCCAAGGCCCCGCTGACCGAGTCCTTCGGCCAGTGGAAGAACCTGAAGATCGTGATCCTGGCCCTGATCGGCTTGACCGCCGGCCAGGCCGTGGTCTGGTACACGGGCCAGTTCTACGCGCTGTTCTTCCTGACGCAGCAGCTCAAGGTGGATGCCGTCACGGCCAACCTGCTGATCGCCGCCGCGTTGCTGATCGGCACGCCCTTCTTCGTGATCTTCGGCTCGCTGTCCGACCGCATCGGCCGCAAGCCCATCATCATGGCGGGCTGCCTGCTGGCCGTGCTGACCTACTTCCCGGTGTTCCAGGCGCTGACCAAGGCCGCCAACCCTGACCTGTACGCCGCCCAGCAGCAGAGCCACGTGGTGGTGGTCGCCGATCCGGGCGAGTGCTCCTTCCAGTTCAACCCCACGGGCACGGTGAAGTTCACCAGCTCCTGCGACATCGCCAAGCAGGTG
Source organism: Hylemonella gracilis ATCC 19624 (assembly GCF_000211835.1). Taxonomy (GTDB): domain Bacteria; phylum Pseudomonadota; class Gammaproteobacteria; order Burkholderiales; family Burkholderiaceae_C; genus Hylemonella; species Hylemonella gracilis. The sequence goes on from NZ_AEGR01000060.1 coordinate 2,124, forward strand.
CTCGCCGCCAGCTCCGTGAGCTATGACAACGAGGTCGCTCCCGCGGGCACGCCGGCCGTGATCAAGGTCGGTGACAAGGTCATCCAGGGCTACAGCGCCAAGGGCATCACTGCCGACGAAGTCAAGGCCAAGGACGCCGAGTTCAAGAAGGCCGTGGCCGACACGCTGAAGGAAGCGGGCTACCCGGCCAAGGCCGATCCGGCCAAGATGAACAAGATCATGATGGTCATCATCCTGGCCTACCTCGTGATCCTGGTCACCATGGTCTACGGCCCGATCGCCGCCATGCTGGTGGAACTCTTCCCGACCCGCATCCGCTACACCTCCATGTCCCTGCCGTACCACATCGGCAACGGCTGGTTCGGCGGCCTGCTGCCCACCACGGCCTTCGCCATCGTGGCGCAGACCGGCAATATGTACAACGGCCTCTGGTACCCCATCATCATCGCCGCGATGACGCTGGTGATCGGCACGCTGTTCGTGCGTGAAACCAAGGACGTGGACATCTACGCCAACGACTGAGGGGGTGACCATCCTCTGAGTCGATCCGCGGCCCCGGCGTCGCCGGGGTGGCCGAAGGCCTCTTCCTGTCCGGCGGGGGCCTTCTTCTTTTGTTGTTCAGGAAAGTGCAAGACCATGTGGAAGATTGCTGTTGGCTTCGTCGTGTTCGCCGCCATCGCTCTGTATTTCATCTCCGTCGCGGGTGACAAGGTGGACATGAGCGGTGAGAAGCACGGCGCGGATGCGGTGCATGCGCCGACACCCGCACCTGCTCCCGCGCTCACCTCCACGACGACGCCGCAACCGGCCAAGTGACCCCAGTTCGCGCACCTCGCGCGTCAGCCCCAGGCCTTCTTCGGAAGGCCTTTTTCTTTTTGGGGTGCATGGCTGTCAGGCAAATGACAGCATCGAAAGGCTTGTAATAAATCGTTAATGAAACCGGTTGCGCAGGATTTTTCATTCACACAGCTGATACAAACCGGGCCAGTCATTGCACCTGTGTTCCAGATTCAAGGAGGAGAGACACATGCTGGTGAAGCACTTGGTTTCGCGTTTGCGCCTGATGGGCGTGGTTTTGGCTGCGGCGGCGTTGGCTGCTTGCGGTGGGGGTGGGGGAGGCGGTGGTGGCGGTGGCGGTGGCGGTGATTCGACGGCCGCGGTCAATAACATCACGCTGCCCTACACGTCGACGCTGACGGCGGGTTCAGGCTACAAAGCTAACTACGTGTTCACCTTGCCCACCGGGGTGAACACCTTGTCGCTCAAGTTGTCGGGAGGTACGGGAAGTGTCACCATGTCGGCGACTGATTCCACGGGTGCCACCAAGTGCCCCGCTGTTACCAAGACTAGTTCAGAAGTTAGCTGCAATGTCAGTAGTCCTGCGAGTGGCAAATGGACAATGAGCATTTCCACTTCGAGTGCTATTAGCAATATTGGCATCTCGGTAACCTCGAATCCCACCGACGTCTCGTCTCTGCCTTACACCATCACGGGGTTGTCGGGTGCGGTTGATTCAGACACGCTCTACACCTTCACGGTGCCCGCTGGCACAGTCTCGGTTCAGGCTCAGCTTTCGAACGGAACTGGGGCAACCGGGAATGCGGATCTGTATTTGATTGCGCCTAGCGGAAGCACCGGGGATCTGTGCATCTCGAACACGGCTGCCAGCAACGTTGAGTCCTGCTCTTTCAACAGTCCCGGTGGAACAGGGACGTGGATGGTTCAGGTGCACGGCACTGCTGCTTACAGCGGCGCAACGTTGTCCATAGCGACGGCCGGGACGACCGCCACGGGATACCCGTCGTTTACGTCCACGGTAGCTTCGGAAGCTGTTGACTCAACGTATGGTCCCGTGACTGGGGCGTTGGACTCCAATTCTGATGCCACCGTTATTTTGGGCGCTGGTGTTGCGTCGATGACGGCCACAATTTCGGGGGGGACCGGAAATGCGGACATCGTGATCTTCAACCCCGCCGGTAAGCCTGTTTGCAAGACCCGTGCCTCTGGCAATACCGACGCCTGCTCGATTCTTCAACCTGCGGCCGGGACGTGGACGGTTCGTTTGTTTGGTACGACGGCTTTTACTGGAGTGACTCTGCAGGTAACCAAGATCTAGCATCAGTATTGATGCCTTGGGCAACGTAAGAATAAAAAGAGCCTGCTCCCCAGCAGGCTCTTTTTTTATGGGCCAATGCCCAAGGGCTGCGCGCACGCCGCGCCCCCGCGCCCTAGAATGTTGGCCCCGAACATTCCACGGCCACCGTCATGACCCAGGGCAGCACCGCAGGCAAGCAAGCAGAACACGCGCAGACGCAGGCGCCCCAACCAGGGAACCCAGAGCCGGAGCAGGGCCTGATCCGCATCCGCGGCGCACGCCAGCACAACCTCAAGAACCTGGACCTGGACATCCGCACCGGTGAGTTGACCGTGGTCACCGGGCCCAGCGGCTCGGGCAAGTCCAGCCTGGTGTTCGACACGCTGTACGCCGAGGGGCAGCGCCGTTACGTCGAGACCTTCAGCGCCTACGCGCGCCAGTTCCTCGACCGCATGGACAAGCCGGCGGTGGACCGGGTGGAGGGCGTGCCGCCCGCCATCGCCATCGACCAGACCAACCCGGTGCGCAGCTCGCGCTCCACGGTCGGCACGATGACGGAGCTGAACGACCACCTCAAGCTCCTCTTCGCCCGCGCAGGTCAGCTGTTCGACCGCAAGACCGCGCTGCCCGTGCGGCACGACACGCCGGACTCGATCTATGCGCAATTGGTGGACAGAGCCACCGCAGCCAGCGATCCTCGGCTGGTGCTGACCTTCCCCGTGGAATTGCCTGGCAACACCACCGCTCAGGAAGTCGAGCAATGGCTGTCCGCCAGCGGCTTCACGCGCGTTCAGGCCGAGCGCGAAGTGGCCACGCCCAGTGGTCCCAGAAAAGTGCTGGACGTGGTGGCTGACCGCTTCCGCATGGGCAATACCGAACGCGCCCGTGTGGTCGAAGCCATCGAAGTCGCGCTCAAGCGGGGCGGCGGGCGGCTGAATGTGTATGCGGGTGGCGACGACAACATGGAGATATGGCGCTTCTCCTCCGGTCTGCACTGCCCCGAAAGCGATCTGCGCTACGCCGAGCCCATCCCCTCCATGTTCTCCTTCAACTCGGCGGTGGGCGCCTGCGACACCTGCCGGGGCTTCGGCCGTGTGATCGGCGTCGATTTCGGCCTGGTCATTCCCGATGAAAAACTGACGCTGCGTTCCGGGGCCATCAAGACGTTCCAGACCCCGGCCTGGGCCGAGTGCCAGGACGACCTGATGCGCCACGCCGAGGCGGCGGGCATTCCGCGCGACACGCCTTGGTACAAGCTGACGCAAGCACAAAAGGATTGGGTCATTGAAGGCGTGCCCGGCTTCAAGGAACGCAACTGGAACAAGCAGTGGTACGGCGTGCGCCGCTTCTTCGGCTACCTGGAGAGCAAGGCCTACAAGATGCACATCCGCGTGCTGCTGTCACGCTACCGCAGCTACACGCCCTGCACGGATTGCGGCGGTGCGCGTCTCAAGACCGAAAGCCTGTTGTGGCGCATCGGCACGAAAGGAGACGCGGACGCGGTGCTGGCGCCGTCGTCGCGCCCTGCCACCTCGGGCGAGGGCAGCGCTCATGGGGGCCAGCATCGGGAACGCTTCATGCCGGTGGGCGTGGACTGGACGCGCGAGCAGTTGGAAGCCTTGCCAGGCCTGAGCCTGCATGACCTGATGCTGTTGCCGCTGGACAAACTGCGCGTGTTCTTCGCGCGCATCGCCGAACCCGCACTGGCCAGGCCCCAAGCCGATGCACGGGGCGAGGCGCCCGCCAAGAACAGCGGCGAAGCCCAGGCGCTGCGATTGCTCCACGAGGAAATCAACACCCGCCTGAAGTACCTCTGCGACGTGGGCATCGGCTACCTCACGCTGGACCGCCAAAGCCGCACGCTCAGCGGCGGCGAGGTGCAGCGCATCAACCTGACCACGGCCCTGGGGACCTCGCTGGTCAATACCCTCTTCGTGCTGGACGAGCCCAGCATCGGCCTGCACCCGCGCGACATGCACCGCATCATCGAGGCCATGCAGCGCCTGCGCGACGCGGGCAACACCTTGGTAGTGGTGGAGCACGACCCGGCCGTGATGTTCGCGGCCGACCGCATGATCGACATGGGCCCTGGACCGGGCGAGCGGGGCGGGCAGATCGTCTTCGACGGCAGCACGGAAGACCTCAAGAACGCCGACACGCTGACGGGGGCTTACCTCGGCGCGCGCAAGCAGATCGGCATGGGCTTCAAGCGCATGGTGGCTGAGAACACGCCGCGCCTGATCCTGGAAGGCGCGCGCGAGCACAACCTCAGGAACGTGTCGGTGGAGATTCCCTTGCAGCGCCTGGTCTGCGTGACCGGCGTCTCGGGCTCGGGCAAGTCCACCCTGATCCAGGACGTGCTGGCCCCGGCGTTGATGCGCCATTTCGGCCAGGCCACCGAGACGCCGGGCGCGCACGACCACCTGCTGGGCGCGGAGCAACTGGCGGGCGTGGTGTTCGTGGACCAATCGCCCATCGGCAAGACCGCGCGCTCCAACCCCGTGAGTTATGTCGGCGCCTGGGACACGATCCGCGAAATCTTCGCAAGCGCACCGTTGTCCCGGCAGCGCGGCTACACCGCCGCCAAGTTCAGCGCCAACAGCGGGGACGGCCGCTGCCCCACCTGCGGCGGCTCGGGCTTCGAGCATGTGGAGATGCAGTTCCTGAGCGACGTCTACCTGCGCTGCCCGGACTGCGACGGCAAGCGCTTCCGCCCGGAGATCTTGGAGGTCAAGATCGAACGCGGGGCCGATGGCGCCGCCGGCGGACTCAGAAGTCTCAATGTGGCGGATGTGCTCGAGCTGACCGTCAGCGAAGCGGCCGAGCTGTTCAAGCACGACCGAGACGTGATCCGCGCCTTGCAGCCCATCGTGGACGTAGGCCTCGAATACCTGCGCCTGGGTCAGCCCGTGCCCACCTTGTCGGGCGGCGAGGCGCAGCGCCTCAAGCTGGCCGGCTTCCTGGCGGAGGCGGCGCGTGCCGCGGGCAGCCGCCAGTTCATCGCGAAGAAGGGCAGCCTGTTCCTGTTCGACGAGCCGACCACCGGCCTGCATTTCGACGACATCGCCAAGCTGATGCGCGCGCTGCGCAAGCTGTTGGATGCCGGGCATTCCCTGCTGGTCATCGAGCACAACCTGGACGTGATGCGCGCCAGCGACTGGCTGATTGACCTCGGCCCCGAGGGGGGCGAGGCCGGGGGTCAGATCGTGGCCGTGGGCACGCCGGAAGAGCTGCGCCAGCACCCGACCTCGCACACCGCGCGGGCACTGCGCGAGTACGCCCATGCCATGGGCGAGGCGCACACGGCCCACGAAGGCGACGCGCGGCCTTACCTGAGTGCTTTCACGCCGGGCCGCAAGCCCGCCGCGAAGCGGGCGGAGGGCGCGGACAACGCGATCCGCATCGTCAACGCCAAGGAGCACAACCTCAAGAACCTGAGCGTGGACATCCCGCGCGGCAAGTTCAACGTGATCACAGGGGTGTCGGGCTCGGGCAAGTCCACCTTGGCCTTCGACATCCTGTTCAACGAGGGGCAGCGGCGTTACCTGGAAAGTCTGAACGCCTACGCGCGCAGCATCGTGCAGCCGGCGGGGCGGCCCGAGGTGGACGCGGTCTGGGGCATTCCGCCGACCGTGGCCATCGAGCAGCGCCTCTCGCGTGGCGGACGCAAGAGCACGGTGGGAACGACCACCGAGGTCTGGCACTTCCTGCGCCTGCTCTACGTCAAGCTGGGCGTCCAGCATTGCATCCACGATGGCGCGGCGGTGCAGCCGCAGACGGTGGAAAGCATCCTCGCGCAGCTGATGAAGCAGTTCAAGGGCCAGGAGATCGGCCTGCTCGCGCCCCTGGTGATGAACCGCAAGGGTGTCTACACCGAGCTGGCCGACTGGGCGCGCCCGCGCGGCTACACGCACCTGCGCGTGGACGGTGCCTTCCTGCCCACCACGGGCTTTCCGCGCATCGACCGTTTCAAGGAACACACCATCGAACTGCCGGTCGCCAGCCTGACCGTGTCGACAGAGAACGAAGCCCTGCTGCGCGAGAAGCTGGCGACGGCGCTGGAGCACGGCAAGGGCGTGTTGCATGTGCTGAGCGAACTCGACGGCTTGGCCGAGGCGATGAAGAACGGCGGCAGCACAGCGGGCATCGGCCAGTTGCAGGTGTTCTCGACGCTGCGTGCCTGCCCGGTCTGCGCCACGTCTTACGCCGAGTTGGACCCGCGCCTCTTCTCCTACAACAGCAAGCATGGCTGGTGCCCCGACTGCGTGGGCACGGGCGTCAAGCTGACCAAGGACCAGCGCAAGGTGTTGGACGACTCCGTGCGCGACGAGAAGGAGCGGGGACGCGAACAGACCTTCGCCGAACCCGAGGTGGAGGACGTCGGTGACACAGCCTGCCCGAGCTGCGAAGGCACGCGCCTGAACGCGACCGCGCGGGCCGTCAAGTTCAGCGGCGTGGGCATCGCCGACATCGCCCGCCTGTCGGTCGACGACATACGGCGCTGGCTCGACACCTTGGCCTTGCAGGGGCGCATGACCCAGCGTGAGAACGACATCGCGCGCGACCTGATCCCCGAGATCAAGAGCCGCCTGGAATTCCTGGCGCAGGTGGGCCTGGGCTACCTCACGCTGGACCGGGGCGCACCGACCTTGAGCGGCGGCGAGGCCCAGCGCATCCGACTCGCCGCGCAACTGGGCAGTCACTTGCAAGGTGTTTGTTATGTGCTCGACGAGCCGACCATCGGCTTGCACGCGCGCGACAACCGCATCCTGCTCGACGCCCTGCACACCCTGAGCGAACGCGGCAACACCCTGGTCGTCGTGGAGCACGACGAAGACACCATCCGCCGCGCCGACCACGTGATCGACATTGGTCCCAGCGCGGGCAAGCGCGGCGGGCGTCTGGTCGCCCAAGGCAGCGTGAGCGACCTCACCCAGGCCGAGGATTCGCAGACCGGCCGCTATCTGCTGCATGCCATCCGGCATCCGCTGCAGCCGCGCCGGGCCGTGGGCGAAACCGGTTGGCTTTCGGTGACGGGCGCGAACCTCCACAACCTGCAATCCGTCGACGCCTTGTTACCACTCCATCGCCTGGTGGCCGTCACGGGCGTCAGCGGTTCCGGTAAATCCACGCTGGCGCGGGACGTGCTGCTGGCCAACGTCGCGGCGGCGGTGGCGCAGCGCACGACCAAGGCGGGTCGTGATGCCCAGGGTCGGGGCGCGCATCCGGCCTGGAGCGGTTGTGCGTCCGTCGATGGCTGGCAGCAGATTGACCGGGTGCTGGAAGTGGACCAGACCCCCATCGGCAAGACGCCGCGTTCCTGCCCGGCCACTTACATTGGTTTTTGGGACACCATCCGCAAGCTCTACGCCGAGACGCTGGAAGCGAAGGCGCGCGGTTATGGGCCGGGGCGCTTCAGCTTCAACACCGGCGAAGGACGCTGCCCAACGTGTGAGGGCCAGGGCATGCGCACCATCGAGATGAGCTTCCTGCCCGACGTGAAGGTGCCGTGTGAAAGCTGCCACGGCGCGCGCTTCAACCCCGAGACCCTGGCCGTGAGCTGGCGGGGCAAGAGCATCGGCGACGTGCTGCGCATGGAGATCGACGAGGCCGTGGATTTCTTCGCGTCCATGCCTTCCATCGCCCACCCGCTGCAACTGCTCAAGGACGTGGGCCTGGGCTACCTCACGCTGGGCCAGCCTTCGCCGACCCTGAGCGGCGGCGAAGCGCAGCGCATCAAGCTGGTGACCGAACTCAGCAAGGTGCGCGACGACGTGACGCGGCGTGGCCAGAAGCCGCCGCACACGCTCTACGTGCTGGACGAACCCACCGTGGGCCTGCACATGGCCGACGTGGAAAAACTCATCCGCGTGCTGCACCGGCTGGTGGACGGTGGCCACAGCGTGGTCGTGATCGAACACGACCTCGACGTGATCGCCGAGGCCGACTGGATCATCGACCTCGGTCCCGAGGGCGGCGCCGGCGGTGGCCGCATCGTTGCCGCCGCGCCGCCGGAAGAGGTGGTGCGGCTGGGCACGCACACGGGGGTGGCGTTGGCACCGGTGCTGGCGCGGGGTTGAGCCTCACGTCGTGTGCCTGTTGAATGAGCAAAGCCCGCCAGGCCAATGCCGGTGCGGCTTGCCGGACTTGTTCAGTGACTTGCCCACAAACTTAATCACGCTTGTTCTGGATAAGTGCGTGTCATCGTGGACTTGCCTGCGACGCAGCAACGGAGGATGACCCGGATTCCTTGACGTGAAGCCGGCTGCTTACCCAAGACATGCGCCATCGGCATCCGCCGATGGCGCTAGCGCGCTAAGCCGCGACGGTCCTGAGGCGTTCGGAATCCCGCGTGCCCAATAGGACCAGTGGCACCGCCACAGCATAGATCACGACCACCAGCAGCCAGATGGCGCCGGGCCAGTGTGACTGAACGCCGTAGTAAAAGGTCGAGAACGCGAGCGGGGCGACGATGGAGGCCAAGCTGACGGCCGACATCAAGACGCCTTGAAACTGGCCCTGCAGTTCGGCATCAACTTGGCGGCTTGCCAGCGCTTGCAAGGCTGGTGTACCGATGCTGCCCAGCGCGAAGAGCGGCATGACCGCAAAGACCATCCAGCCCTGGCGGAGAAAGGCCATGGCCGCCAGTGCGATACAGGCGCAGGCCATGCCTGTGAGTACCGCGCGGCGTTCGCCGAGCCAGCGGCTGGCCGGTCCTGGGAGCAGGGCCTGCACCACGGTCTGGCAGATGCCAAAAGCCCCGAGCGACAGACCGATCCAGAAGCCATTCCAGCCGAACGCATCCGCGCCCCACAGGGCCCAGCAGATGCCATAGGCCTCGCCCGTCGTGCTCAGAATGAAGAAGGTCAGGATGAGGGGCAGCAAGCGCTTTCGCGACAGTGCCCAGCGCAATGGCCTCAGCGGATTGAGGCTGCCGAGGTCGACGCGTGCCGAGCCGGGGCTGGCGTGACGCGACTCCGGCAGCATGAGGCAGGCGAGCAGGAAATTCAAAGCGTTCAGCGCGGCCGCGGCGAGGAAGGGGAGCCGCACCCAGTGGTCCCCGAGCGCACCGCCCAGCACTGGTCCGATGATGAAACCCGCGCCGAACATGGCATTGAACAGACCGAAACGGCGGGCGCGTGTTGCTTCTGGTGAGATGTCGGTGATGTACGCGGTGGCCACCGACATGTTGGCGCTGGTCAGGCCCGCGAGGGCGCGTCCGAGCAGAAGCAGCCCGAGGCTGGGCGCGCACGCAAGCAGCAGGTAGTTGATGGTGGCTCCGGCCAGCGACAGCAGCATGACGGGGCGCCGGCCCAGCCGGTCGCTGAGTGCGCCGAGCACAGGCGCGAAGACGAACTGCATGGTCGCATACAGCGCAGCCATGAGGCCGATGAAAGGCGCGACGTTGGCGGTTTGGGTGACGTCCCGCACCAGCGTTGGCAGGATGGGAAAGACAAGGCCGATGCCCATGGCATCCAGCGCGACGCAAAGGTAGATAACGAGAAGAGGACTGTGGTTCATGGCGCGTTCCTGGTGTAGCGGGCAAGGCGTGGCAGGCACGGTTGCTAGCAACAGGTATCCGACGGGATGTCGGGGGAAACGCTGGCCGACCCATGCTAGGCGCTGGGGGGCGTGTGCGCGACTGTCTGCCGGAGATGCTGGCTCAGGGGCCAGACATCGTGAATGCAGGCGGTCGTTTTTCGCGGTCTTCGGGTCGCAATTATCACATGCGTGCATCGTCTGGCCTCAGGCCAGCAGTTCATCCAGCCAGCGCCTTCCCTGCGGCCAGGCCCCCAGCTTGGCGTCCGAGCCCATGTGGCCCAGGGCCCCGGCCACTTCGAGGCGCGCGCCCCAGGCGTCGGCGAAGAAGCGCGCGCGGTCCAGCGTGACGCGCGGGTCATCGGTGCTGGTCACGACGGTGGTCTTGAACGGCAGGCTTCGCAGTGGCATGGGCGTGAAACCGATGGGGCCGGGCGGCCAGTTCGGGTCGTCCACGTCGCTGGGGCCGACCAGCAGGGCCGCGCGCACGGGCAAGGTGCGGCCGGGATGCAGGGTCGGCCAAGCCGCGGCCAGATGGTTCACCAGGCTGATGGCGAGGGAATGGGCGACCAGCACGGCCGGCGTCGTGCGCGCAGCCAGCAGGTCGGCTAGCGTCCTCACCCATTCCTCCCGCGAGGGCGTGGTCCACTCGCGTTGCTGGACGCGTGAGAAACGGGACGGATCGGCGGCTTCCCAATGCGTCTGCCAGTGATCGGGGCCGGAGTTGCCACGGCCTGGCAGGATGAGGACGGGAGCTTCGTACATGCACGTGTCTCCGTGTCGCGGGCTCAGCCCTGCTCGCCCTTGATCCCCGTGGCCCTGACCACGGTCTCGAAATTGCGGTAGCTGCTGTCGAGCAAGGCGCCGAAGGCTGGACCCGGCTGGCCTTCGGCGTCGAACCCCAGTGTCGGCAGACGCTCGACGACGGAGGGGTGCCGCAGCGCCTGAACGATGCCAGCATGCAGGCGTGCGACGACCGCATCGGGCGTGCCGGCCGGCGCCAGCAAGCCTTGCCAGGTTTGGTGCGTGTAGCCCGGCGCGATGCTCTCGGTCAGCGTCGGCACCGAGGGCAGCGCGGGCGCGCGCTGCGGGCTCGTGACCGCGATGCCGATCAGGGTGCCGGCCTGGATGTGGCTGAGCGCCGCCGCCATGGTGACCACGCCAGCCTGCAGCGTGCCGCCCAGCACGTCGTTGAGCAGGGGCGCGCCGCCGCGGTAGGGGATGTGTTCGGCGCTCACGCCCAGGCGGTGGTTCAGCGTCGCGCTGGTCAGGTGGTGCGCCGTGCCCCAGCCGGGCACGCCGATGTTGACCTTGCCGGTCTTGAGTGCGCGCAGGTAACCCGCCGGGTCGGTGAAGCCGGATTTGGGGTGCGTGACGAAAAGATTGCAGGAGGTGATGGCCAGCGTCACCGGCCGCAGGGTGGGCAGCAGCGGCTCCTGTCCGGCGACGCGCGCGACCGCGTCCGCCGCGACCAGGGTGTCATTGGTCAGCAGCAGGGTGTGGCCGTCGGGCGTGGACTGGGCCACGCGCTGGGAGCCGATGCGCGAGGCCGCGCCGCCGATGTTCTCGATCACCACCGGCACGCCCAGCACCTCGGACAGCGCGGGCGCCAGCGGGCGCGCGAACACGTCCACGCCGCCGCCAGCGGGAAAGGGCACGATCAGGCGCACGGGTTTGTCGGGTGCCGCCGCCAGGGTCGGTGCCGCGGCGAGTACCAGGGGGCTGGCCGCCAGGGCGGTCAGCAGGCGTCGGCGGCGAGTGTCCACGTTGGACGAGGGCAGGGAAAGGTCAAAGGCGGGCATGGTCGGTCCAGAGACGGGTCAGGCAAAGAGGGCGCACTGTAGAGGCCTGACCGCCCTGAACCAAGCAATAAAAACTCATTAGCTTATGCAGCCGGTCCTGCACCGCTGGCCGAATGTGCGCCGCTGTTCCAGGGCGCGCTGCACGGACTTCGGTGCATGGACCATCGGGTGCTGGTTCAGCGCCCGGCAGCCAGCAGGTCCAGGTAGGCCCCTTGCACCAGTGACGCAGGCGCGATGCCCAGCGCCGCCATGATGTCCTGCGCTTCCTGCGTACCGGATGCATCCGCTTCGTGGTCGGCGAGCACGACTTCCAGTTCGAGGTAGTCGCCCAGGTCGACGACCCGGTCCAGGTGCACCCGCGTGCGCCCGATCATGTAGAGCGTGCGCTGCTTGCGCACCCGGCCGATCTGGCCGTGCGCCAGCGTCAGGGCCTGCCGCAGTGTGTCGGGCTCCGCCGTCGGCGAACGGACGTAGGACGACGCCTTGGGACCCGCCTCGTCCGCGCGGTGGTAGTGGATGAGTTCGCCCGTGCCATCGCCGAAGTCACGCAGCTTCAGTCGGCCCGACGCGCATCGGAAGAAGGTGTCGTCTTGCGCGATCTCGGTGGGGCCGGAGGTGGCGAGGGGCGTGAGGCGGGTCAGGACCTGGGCGCGATCGGTCATCCGCACCTTGATTTCAATATTGCGTGCCATGTTCACGAGGGGCTGGTTGCGCTGTCGCGCGCGGGTGCGCGCGTGCCGGTGCCTGCCAGGGCCTTTCGGAGCCGTCCGGGTGCGACGCCGTAGCACTGCTGGAAGTGCCGGATGAAATGCGCGGCGTCGGAGAAACCGCATTCGAAGGCGATGTCGTTCACCGTCGAGTCGGTGGTGGTCAGGAGCCAGCGGCCATATTTCAGGCGCGAGTTCCGGTAGAACTCGGACGGTGAGGTGCCGGTCTCGGCGAGGAACACCCGCTCCAATTGCCGGCTGCTGGAATTCACCAGCTTGGCGATGACGCTGATTTCGAGCGGGATGGAGAGGTTCTTTTCCATCAGGATGACGGCCTGGCGCAACTTCTCGTTGTCGGCGGAGGCATAACCCAGCGCATGCCGGCGCGAGATGTGTGACGAGGAGCGCTGCGAGACCGTCATCTGGTGCACGACCTTGGCGGCCCGGTCGGGGCCGCAATGGACGCGGATCAGCTCGGTGGCCAGTTCGATGATGGATACACCGCCCGCGCAGCTGATCCGCGGGCCGTCGAACACGTAGTCACAGTTCGTCGCGAAGCGCGCCTTGGGGAACATCCGCTTCCAGTCGTCCACGTGGAAAGGATGGATGCAAGCCAGCTGATCCTTCATCAGTCCCGCGCGCGCCAGCACGAAGGTGCCGGTGCAGATGCCGATGAGCGGAACGCTGGCTTCATCGGCCCGGCGTAGGAACGCCAGGTAATGCGGTTCCACGTCGTCCATGAAGGGCAGCAGGCCGCCGATGACGGCGATGTAGTCGAACTTCGTGCCCGAGTCCAACGCTTCCTGCACGGGGATCTCGACCCCGGAACTGGCGGTGATGCGGGTGCCGGGCAGGCCCAGCACGCTCCATGAGCAGCGCACTTGCCGGCTCTGGTCGCCGAGGTCGGCCGCATGGCGCAGCGCGTCGCACAGGCCCGCCAGCGACAGCAGGGGAAAACGCGGCCACAGCAGGATGCCGATGCGCAACTCCACGGCGTCGTCCGGCGGTGCCGACGTGGCCGTCGCCGTGTCCGGGCTCTGCGAACCGTCGAGGCGGTGGACCAGCTGCTTGCCAGCTTCCTTCCCGGGCGGCGGTGCGACACGCGTAGGGGTTTGCTTGGGATGTCGCATACGTTCAATTTAGCAGACAGCGCCTACAACCGGGAAAACGGGGGGCAAACCTACGATGCGTTCACGCCTGCGCAGCGTCATTCACCAACCCCTCGTCTGATTTTCTGGAGTCGATATGAAGCACTTGTCTCTGGCGCGCATCCTGTGCGCGGTTCTTGGCGTCGCGCTGATCGCGCCATCGGTTCACGCCCAATCGGTTCCCCGGACCATCGAGCCGGGGCAACTCACCATCGCCTTCACCGGTGACATGCCGGGCACGGGTTACCAGGACGGCAGCATGATCGGCTACGACGGCGAAATCCTGCAACGGGTGGCGAACACGCTCAAGCTCAAGGTCAAGCCCGCGCTGATGGAGTGGTCGGGCACGATCGCCTCGGTGCAGACCGGGCGCGTGGATGTGATGGCGGGCACCATGGGGTGGACCGAGCAACGCGCGAAGATCATGACGCTGAGTGATCCGATCCACTATTTCAAGAACGGCATCATGCAGTCGTCCAAGACCGACTGGTCGACCCTGAAGGAGCTGGAGGGGCGCAAGGTGGGCACCATCACCGGCTTCTCCTTTATCCCCGAGCTGCGCAAGATCAAGGGGCTGCAACTGAGCCAGTACGACACCTCCGATGCCGCCGTGCGCGATCTGCTGGCCGGTCGCATCGACGCCGTGATCGGCGATCCGCCGGTGGTGCAGTACGCCATCTCCCGCAATCCGCAGTGGAAGCTGCGTTTCAACGCCTTCACCGACAACAACCCGGAATTCCCCTTGCTGACCGGCCTGGGCCAAGTGGTGTTCGGTCTGAGCAAGGACAACCCCGAGCTCGCGGCCGCCGTGAATGCCGAGATCGCCAAGCTCTGGCAAAAGTGCGAGCTCAAGAAGATCGGCGAGCGCTACGGCCTGGTGCAGGACGTCTGGTACATGCCGGTCGGCCAGAACTTCCGCGCTGGCGTGGATCGCCCCGCCGACTGGCGCCTGCCTTCCTGCCGCTGACAGGCACGGTGGTGCACGACGTGAGGGACGACACGATGGCCTCCATGCAGGCGATGCGGCAAGCAGTGCGAGCCGATACCGATTCCGCGCAGCGGCCCGTGCTGCGCATCGAAGGGCTGCGGAAAAGCTACGGCGCGCTCGATGTTCTCAAGGGCATTTCGCTGGAATTGCACAAGGGCGAGACCCTCGCCCTCATTGGCCCGAGCGGCTCCGGCAAATCCACCTGTCTGCGGTGCATCAATTTTCTGGAGCATCCGACGGACGGCGCGATCTTTCTGGACGAGGCGCGCATCGGGCAACTGCCCAGCCGGCGACACGGCTGGCGCTGGATGTCGGACCGTGAACTGGCGCCGCAGCGCGCCGAGATCGGCATGGTGTTCCAGGGCTTCTACCTGTGGCCCCATTTGAATGTGCGCGACAACGTGGCGCTCGGGCCCATCCGGGCTGGCGGCATGGCGCGAGCGGAGGCCCATGCGCTCGCGCAGGAGATGCTGGACAAGGTGCATCTGGGGCACAAGGCCGACGAATTCCCGGAGCGGCTCTCGGGCGGGCAGCAGCAGCGCGTGGCGATCGCGCGGGCCCTGGCGCAGCGACCCAGGCTGATCCTGTTCGACGAGCCCACCTCGGCGCTGGACCCTGAACTGGTGGGCGAGGTGCTGGGTGTGATCCGCGAGCTGGCGGAGGAAGGGCGGTCCATGATTCTGGTCACGCACGAAATCCGCTTCGCCCGCGACGTCGCCGATCGTGTCATCTTCATGGACCAGGGGCACATCGTCGAACAAGGCAGCGCCGCCGAGGTCATCGATAGGCCGCGCGTGGAGCGCACGCGCAGCTTTCTCGGCAAGGTCGGTGGCAGCATTGGGGCGAGCGATGACGCCAGCGCTCAAGTCGGCCTGGTGCGGCGCGCGGGGTGACGCAAATGATGCACACCTTTTTGGGCATTTTGGCTGCCTTGGCCATGGGCGTGGCCACAGTCGTCCAGGTGACGCTGGGCGCCTTCCTGATCGCCTGCGTGCTGGGGCTGGCGCTGGCCGTGCTGCGGGTCTTCGGTCGCCACCGCCTGCCCCTGTGGCTGTTGTCGATCTACGTCGAGTGGATGCGCAATGTGCCGGCGCTGGCGCATCTGTTCCTGCTTTATTTTGGTCTGGCTGCAGTGGGTGTCCGGCTCTCACCGCTGTGCGCGGCTGTGACGGGCCTGGGCCTGGTGGGGGCGGCGGTACTCTGCGACGTGTTCGCGGCCGGCTTGCGCTCGCTGCACATGGGACAGCGTGAAGCGGCACTGGCGGTCGGCCTGGCGCCGGGACAGGTGCTGCGTTTCGTGCTCGTGCCGCAGATGCTGCGCGTGACCTTTCCCTCCTTGACGAATTACGCCGTGGTGCTCATCAAGGACACCTCGATCGCGTCGGCCATCGCCGCGCCCGAAATCATGTTCCTCGCCCGCAACCTCGTGACATCGACTTTCGAGACCGTGCTGATCTACCTGGCGGCCATGCTGCTGTACGCGGCCCTGGTCTGGCCCGTGACCTGGGGGTTCCGACGGATCGAACTGCGCATGGAGGGCGTGCGATGACGGCGTTTTTCCTGACCTATCTGGAGTACCTGCCCGACTGGTGGCCGCGGCTGCTGGACGGCGCGCTGGTGACGGCGAGCCTGTCACTGTTGGGTTTCGTGCTGGCCTTGGGGCTGGGGGCCTTGCTGCTGGTGCTGCAGCGCAGCGGCGTGAGACCTCTGGCGGCGCTGGCCCGGGGGTATGTGGTGGCCGTTCGAACGGTGCCGCTGCTGGCCCTGTTGCTGACTTTGTACTTCGCGCTTCCCGCGCTGGGACTGACGCTGCCCGGTTTTTGGGCCGGCGCCCTGGGCCTGGGGTTGCACGGTTCGGCCTACGTGGCCGAAATCCTGCGCGGTGGCCTGTTGTCGGTGCATCGTGGTCAGCGCGAGGCGGCACTGGCCGCGGGCCTGTCCCCGCTGCAGGTCTTTGTGTGCGTGGTATGGCCGCAGGCCTTGCGCGTCATGCTCGCGCCACTGCTCAATACCTACGTGACCTTGCTGAAAGACAGTTCCCTGTGCGCGTTGATTGCCACCGAAGAACTGATGTTGGCCGCGCGCGCCATCGCCAGCGAGTCGTTTCTCCCGCTGCACATCTTCCTGCTGGTCGGCGTGTTCTATTTCGCGATCGCGTTTCCCCTGTCCATGCTTTCTCGACTCATCGAGCGGCGCCTGCGTCGGGGTCGACGCACCCTGGGGGTGGCATGAGCCCCGCCTGGCAGCCCGAAAGAGTTCCCTCCGAAGCCACAGGCGAAGGTGCACCCATGAATCCCGTTCTGTTCAATCCCGCCTTTGTCTCGATCGAGCAAGCCAAGGCGGCCATGGAGGCCGGTGAGCTCACCAGCGAGTTGTTGGTGGAACATCAACTGCAGCGCATCGAGCGATTCGATGCCAAGCTGCACGCCTTCGTCGATGTCTATGCCGACGAGGCGCGCGAGGCCGCACGCGCGATGGATGGCCTGCGCCGCGCGGGCATCAGTCTTGGCCCCTTGCACGGTGTCACCGTGGCGGTGAAAGATCTGTTTGAGATCGACGGCAAGCCGATCACCAGCGGTTCGGTGGCGCAGCCCGCCAGGATCTCGACCACCACGGCCACGGTGGTGCAGCGTTTGCGATCCGCGGGGGCCATCGTGATCGGCAAGACCCACACGGTTGAATACGCCTTCGGAGGTTGGGGCACGAACGAAGTCATGGGCACGCCTTGGAACCCCTGGGATCTGCGCACGCACCGAATTCCGGGTGGCTCCAGCAGCGGGTCCGCGGTGGCTGTTGCCGCGGGCCTGGCCTGTGCGGCCATCGGCACCGACACCGGTGGCTCGGTGCGCATCCCCGCGGGCCTGTGCGGGCTGGTGGGATTGAAGACCACGCATGGTTTGATCAGCCGGCATGGCTTGATCGAACTCTGCCCCAGCCACGACACAGTTGGTCCCCTGGCGCGCACAGTCAGGGATTGCGCTTTGCTTCTGGACGTGATGGCCGGTGCCGACCCGCGGGACGCCGTCTCGCAAGGAGCACCTGTGCGACAGATCGCGCCCGACCTGAAGGCCCTGCCGCGCGGCGCCCGGCTCTGGGTCTTGCCGACCGCGGAACGGGCGGGCGTGGAGGCCGCCGTGCTGGCCACCTACGACGAAGCCCTGGACGTGTTGCGGGGCATGGGGATGCAACTGGTCGAACGGAATCTGCCCCAGTCCTGCGCCGAGTCCATGCGCATCGCGGGCCAATTGATGAGCGCCGAAGGGTACGCGCAACTCGGACCGCTGTTCGAGCGTTCCGAACTGCGCTTCGACCCGAACATCCGGCGCCGCATTCTGCTGGGGAGTGGCATCAGCGCGCAGCAATACCAGGACCTCTTGCGTTCCCGGGACCGCGCACGCCGTGACATGTTGAACGCCATGGACGGCATCGACGCCTGCGTGTTTCCCACCAATGCCATCTCCGCCATTCCGGTGGCCGAGGTGGACGAACTCGCCACGCCCCTTTCGCGCTTCGGGCGCTTCGTCAATTTGATGAACCTGTGTGCCCTGGCCGTCCCGGCCGGGATGTCACCCGAGGGCATGCCGATATCCATCCAATTCATCGGTCGTTCCTGGGACGAACCCAAGGTGCTGCGCCTGGGTCTGGGGTTCGAGCAAGCCACCGCCTGGCATGGGCTGCGCCCTGTGGGTCTGGATTGAGCACGAGGGCATCATGAAAGTATGTGTGATCGGCGCCGGCATCGTCGGCTGCGCCACGGCCTACCAGCTTGCTTTGCAGGGGTGGGAGGTGCATCTGCTGGACCAGGCCCCGGGAGCGGGACGCGGTACCAGCTTCGCGAACGGGGCTCAACTCAGCTACAGCTACGTCGAGCCCCTGGCTTCTCCGGCGACCTTGCGGGGGCTGCCCGCGATGCTCTTGTCTTCCGATTCACCCTTGCGCTTGCGCCTGCGTGCCGATGTCCATCAGTGGACGTGGTGTCTGCGGTTCCTGCAAGCCTGCACCGCTCGGCAGTCGCGCCTGGGGACACGCGAATTGTTGCTGCTCGCTCAACTCAGCCGGGAGACCTTGGACAGCTGGATGGACCGGGAGGACTGGCGGTTTTCCTTTCAGCGCAATGGCAAGCTCGTGCTCTGTCCGGATGCGGAGTCCTTGCGCAGGCAGCAGGCGCAACTGCAGTTTCAATCGACGCTGGGTTGCCGGCAGACGCTGCTGACGCCGCAGGAATGCGTGGACCGGGAGCCCGCCTTGCGCACATCCATCGATCAGTTCGCGGGTGGCGTCTGGACCGCCGACGAATGCGTGGGCGATCCGCATGCCTTGAGCCTGGAAATGACAGGCAGCCTGCAGCGTCTGGGCGGACAAGTCCATTTCGACACGAGGGTGACGGGGTTCATCGTCATAGGCGATCGCGTCGCTGCCGCGTTGACACCCGGTGGGGCTTTCGCCGCCGATGCGTTCGTGATCGCCAATGGCGTGGAGGCCCGCCGGCTGGCGGCGTCGGTCCGGGTCACGTTGCCGATCTATCCCATCAAAGGCTACAGCATCACCCTGCCCGTGCGTGCGTCGGACAAGGCACCCCGCGTCAGCGTGACCGATCTCGGGCGCAAGACCGTGTTCGCGCCGCTGGGCGGGCGTCTGCGTGTGGCGGCCATGGCCGAGTTGGTCGGGCATGACCTGTCCATCCCACCCGGACGCATCCAGCAAATGATGGACGCCGCACGCCAGATGTTCCCCGAGGCCTGCGAGTTCCAGGACCCGCAGCCGTGGGCGGGCTTGCGTCCCGCGACGCCGACCGCCGTGCCCATCATCGGGCAAAGAGGGCCCGCCAATCTCTACATCAACGCGGGTCATGGCGCCCTGGGTTTCACCTTGGCTGCGGGCAGTGCACAGGTCCTGGGGCGGCAGATGCTCGACGATTTGTCTGGCGGCGTTCTCCCGGAAAATTCGGCAGGGCGACAAGCCTGGGCGTGAGGTGATGCGTGCATGGCGCGCGCGCTGGTGGCATTGCAGCGTGGTCGGGAAGTTTCGTCCGACACCTCCGCAAGCAGGGGATACTTCGCGCTCGTCTTTGAGGCCAGGCTGGGGCCGTCGTTGCGCTACGATGCCAGCCAACATTGGTTTGAAGTTCCTATGCCTGCCTTGCCGTCGCTTCGGTTCTGCTCCCTGGGTCTGATCGGCCTCTTGCTCCCGGCGTGCGTGTTCGCCGCCGACGTGCCACCGGTGCCGCTGAAACTCGATCCCGAATTGTCCGATCCCGGGCGCCCGGCCCGCGCGCGCGGCGAGCGTTACCGGGGATGGGTGATTGACGCGCTGATGCACACGGACTCCGGTGGCTTCAACGAAAGCAATTTGCCAGGCGTCTTGGAGAAATCCAAGGTCAGCGGTGCGGTCGTGATGCCCACCCCCAATGACGGCCTCAGCAACCGGGGCAGTGCCCTTGCCAGCACGGAGCAAAAGCTGCGGCTCGCAGGCCAGGCGCCAGATCAGGCTCGCATCCTGTGCGGCGGAGACTACCTGACCAATATGCTGGCAGACGCTCAGACTTTTGGCCGGGTGACCGACCTCCTGACCCAGCGGCTGCAGAGGCTCGCGCAAGACCTGGACACCACACCCTGCCTGGGTGTGGGCGAGCTGGGCCTGATGCACTTCAACAAGTTGGGTGATCAGAACGTCGTCTACATCCGTCCTGATTTTCCTCCCCTGCTCGAGGTGGTCGACCAGGTAGGGCAACGAGGCGGCTGGATTCAGTTGCACGCCGAACCCCGTGATCCCGCAGGCAATGTCTCGCATCACGCCGAGTTGGCGCAGGCCTTGGCCTTGTGGACGGCGCGCCAGCCTCGCTTGCGCATCATGCTGTCGCACACGGGGATGACGTCCGCCGCCAACGCGCGGCTCATTCTGCAAAGCTATCCCCAGGTGACGATGTCGATCAAGCTCATGTCGGTCAATGCATCAGGCTGGCGACATCTCGAGCCCCTGCTGAATGCCGACGGCGACCTTTACGAAGACTGGGCCCAGCTGATGGAAGACATGCCCGATCGCTTCGTGATCGGCAGTGATGCCAAGTTCGGAGCCTCGCTGAAGCACAGCGCCGAAAGCGAGACCGCCTACCCCCAAATCATCAGCCGCTTCCGTCGCATGCTGGGCAGCCTGGAGCCCTCTGCCGCGCGCAAAATTGCCCAAGGCAATGCACGCCGCTTGTTCGGCTTTCCCCAGAGGAATTCTGCGCCGGACGCCAACGACGCAGAGGCCGAGATGGGCGCGGCGCGCTGACCCCTCGCCCCCTGGACGGAGTCTTCAGCGCGAGGTTGCGAGTCGTTCGCCCAGGAAATCCAACAAGGCCTTGAGCTTGGGTGCGACGTGGCGCGTGCGCGGGTACAGCGCCCAGGCATCACCGCTGTAGTTCGTTTGGAAGGTCCAGTCCGGCAGCACCGTAACGATGCGACCCTCGGCCAGTGCTTGCTCGGCGGTGAAGCGCGGCAGGCTGCCGATGCCCAGGTGCCGTAGCACGGCGTCCAGCCGCACGCCGGTGTTGTTGGCCGCGTAACGTCCGCGCACTTGCACGGTCGTGCTTTGCTCGCCACGGCGGAACTTCCAGCGGGAGTCACTGGGCTCCTCGCCCAGGTAAATGCAGTTGTGGGCCTTC
The DNA here is from genome assembly GCF_000211835.1 of Hylemonella gracilis ATCC 19624. Lineage (GTDB taxonomy): Bacteria > Pseudomonadota > Gammaproteobacteria > Burkholderiales > Burkholderiaceae_C > Hylemonella > Hylemonella gracilis. Next base: position 23,049 of record NZ_AEGR01000060.1, read on the forward strand.
AGATCCTGCGGCTGGGCAGGCACGCCGTGCGCCGCGAGGTACTCGGGTGTGGCGCACAGCAGATGGTCGATGCGCAGCAGGCGCCGCCCCATCAATCCGGGAGGCGGCTGGTCGGTGATGCGGATCGCCAGGTCGATCTGTTCGTCGTAGAGGTCCATGTAGCGGTCTTCCAGCCGCAGCAACACGTCCACCTGCGGGTAGCGCTCCAAGAACTCGGGCATGTGCGGGTGGACCAAGGCGCGCCCGATGGCCTTGGGCACGCTGACGCGCAAGGTCCCCCGAGGCTCTTCGCCTTGCCGGCCCGAGGCTTCGAGCGCGGCCTGCGCGGCATTCAGCATGTCGCGGCAGTGTTCAAAGACATCTTGTGCGTTTTCGCTCAGGCGCAGCTTGCGGGTGCTGCGCTGGAGCAGTCGCTGGCCCAGCGCTTTTTCCAGCCGAGCCACGGCGCGGCTGGCCGCCGAGGGCGTGACCGCCATCTGGCGGGCCGCTTCCGAGAAACTGCCGGTTTCGACCACACGGACGAACACCGCCATCTCGTTGAGCAGGTACTGCGCTTGATTTGTGCTCATGAGGAATAAATGATTTGAGTCCGAACCGGATTATCAATTCGAACGCCTGCTTCTAGACTGCGTGCATCACTGTTTTACCCGGCGCTTGCCATGAGTTTTGACACCTCTTTTGCTGCTTACTTTGTTTACGCCCCTGAGTTCTTGAGCCTGGCGCTGATCCACTTTCTGCTGGTGATGGCGCCTGGCGCTGATTTCGCCGTCGCGGTGCGCCAGAGCGTGCGCCATGGCCGCCGCGCGGGCATTTGCACGGCACTGGGTTTTGGTGCGGGCACCGCGCTTCACGTCGTCTATACCTTGCTCGGCGTGAGCGCCTTGATGCAGGCCACGCCCTGGTTGTTGGACATCGTGAAGTGGCTGGGCGCGGCTTATTTGCTTTACCTGGGCGTGATGTTCCTTCGCAGCCAGCCCATGGCCGTGGACCAAGCGCAGGCCGCGATGGATGCCAAGGTTCCCGATGCAGCGCAAAGCCTGCGCGCTTCTTTCTGGACCGGTTTCGTGACCAATGCGACCAACCCCAAGGCCACGCTGTTTTTCCTGGCGATGTTCACGACCCTGGTCAGCCCCGCGACACCACTGGCCGTCCAGGTGTTCTACGGGGTGTGGATGTGCGTGGTCATCGCGGCTTGGTTCAGCTTTGTGGCGACGGTCTTCACCAGCCCGCTGGTGCGCCAGCGCTTCGTGCGCAGCGGACACTGGTTGGAGCGCGCGATGGGACTGGTGCTGCTGGGGTTTGCCGCGCGCCTGTTGCTGGTCTGAGCGCGATCACCCGCTCAGAGGCGGATTCAACTTTTCCGGCTGCGGGACGCTGCGGTCTTGGGTGCGGCGGGTGTCGCGGTTTTCCTGGAAGGAGAAACCTTCTTGGCGCTCACGCGAGACGAGCTGCGGGATGGGGCGGCCTTGCGTGCCGACAGTGCGGCCTCCAGGGCCAGCCGAGCCCAGGGCGTCATCAGCGCCGGAGATTCAAGTGCCTCGGCGGGCGGGGTCCAGTAGCTCATGACCACGATGGGCTTGCGCTCCGAGCCTGCGTAGACAAAGGGCTGGCCACCCGCATCGGCGAAGTGCTGCTGCGTGGCGTCGTTGGTCTTGAGGTAAAGCCGTCCGTCCACGATCAGTGCGATGAAGAGATCGTCCACGTACAGCCCCTGCCCGCCGAACATGCGCCTGGCACGTGCGCGGCCCAGCGGCGAGAACAGTTCGATGCAATGTTCGGCGAGTGCTTCGTGGGCCATGCGGCGAGGGCGAGTTGCAAGCTGACAGGGTGGGGCCGGGCGTGCGCACCTGGCCTGCGTGAAGACCGGTGCCTGGCGCGAGAATCACGCCCATGATCCAGCGCATCATTCTGATCGAGCCCGAGGCGCCCGCCAAGCCCGCCCTGGGTGCGCCCTGCAATGGCTGCGGGCTGTGTTGCCTGCATGCGCCCTGTCCGCTGGGTGTGCTGGTTTCGCGGCGCTGGCATGGGGCCTGTGACGCACTGCGCTGGGACGCGGCGCAGCGGTGTTACCAGTGCGGTCTGCTGGTTCCGGCGCGTGCGCGGCGCGGACCGCGCTGGTGGCGCGGAATGGTCCAAGCCCTGCTGCGCCGCTGGATCGCGGCGGGTCAGGGCTGTGACGCTGACGTCGTCGCGGAAAACATTCCTCCCGCAAGACGTTGACTTGCAGGGCTGGCACATTGCCCAGTCGCTGGGTGCGCGATGTGCCGCTGTCCATTCAGGGCCGGGCGCCCCTCACTGCTCGATCAAGAGCGGTGTTGAAGCAGTGCCTGCGCCAATTCCGTGAAGCCCGCGCCGCGCTCGCCAGCGGCCAGGTAACGCGGGCGGTGCGTCAACTCGGGCAGGAAGCGCGCGATGTTGGCCACGCCCACGCTGTGCCTGAATTGCTGGAACATCAGCTGGTCGTTCGTCGAGTCACCGATATAGACCCACTGATCCAGTTCCTGGTCGAGTTCCCGGCCCAGCAGCTCACGCACGATCCAGCGCGCGCCACTCCATTTGTCGTGTGTGCCGATCCAGCCGTTGATGTGGATGCTGCTGACCGTGGCGTTCAAGCCCTCGGCCTGCATGAGGCGCACCGCATGGGCGATGGACTCGGGCGGCAGCTGGGTGAATTCGCTGTGGTCGATGGCGATGTCGGTCTCGCGACCGGCGCTGTCCTGGGCGAGCATCGCGCCCGGGACCTCGCGCAGCACGCGCTGCGCCACGGTTTGCAGGCGCTCGTGGTTGCGGCGGCGCGTGGCCTCGTCCTGCTGGTAAATCTTGCGCGTCCCACCGTCGACCCAGGCGGCCGAGCCGTTTTCCGCCACGATGGCCTGCACCGGCCAGCTGCGCGCATGCGGCGCGCTCCAGCCGATGGGGCGTCCCGTCACGGGAATGACCGAGATGCCCGCTTCGCGCAAGTCATCCAGTGCCTGTCGCGCGTCTGGCGTGATGGCGCCTTCGCTGGTCAGCGTGTCGTCGATGTCGGTCAACACACCGGTGATGCGGCGGCGTTCTTCGGCGGGCCAGGTGGGCAGGGCAAGCAGCGTGGGTAAGGCGGTCATGGGGATTCAGGGAGAATGCGCGGCAACATTATCCGGTCCACCCAGAGGCAAGAGGCGAGCGAGCGCGATGGAAGCAATACACGGCGTCGCGCATGCGGTGCAGCACGAGGGGCTGCACCTGCATGTGTGGGAGAAATTCACCGGCAACCCAGTGGGCAAGCCTGTGCTCGTGCTGGCCCACGGCTCGGCGACAGGCGGTCAAGAAAGCTTCGATCTGCAGGTGCCGGGTCAGCCCAGCTACAGCGCCATGGAATTTTTCGCGCGCCAGGGTTTCGATGTGTTCGCGCTCGACGTGCGCGGTTTCGGCCGTTCCACCAAACCGGACGTGTTCTTGACGACCGAACAGGCCGCGAGCGATCTCGGCGCGGCGGTGGACCATGTGTGCGCCTTGCGTGACGTGGAACAGGTGCATCTGTTGGCTTGGTCCTGGGGCACGCAATACGGCGGGCAATTCGTGATGGCGCAGCCGCACAAGGTGGCGCGCTACGCCAGCTACGCCCAGATGCACGCCGACAGCCCCGACCTGAAGACACGCCGCCCCCGGCTGGCCGTCTTCCAGCGCAGTCCCTACATCCGCATCACCGAATCGGGCTGGAAGCTGCGTTTCCATTCACTGACACCGGACGACGTGAACGACCCGGCCGTGATGGACGCCTTTGCCCGCGCCGCCGTGGCGGTCGAGGACAAATCGCCCACCGGGCCGCAGATCGACGTGCTCACCCGTCTGCCTCTGGTGGACCCGCACCGCATCACCGTGCCCACGCTGATGGTCCACGGCGAATACGACGACGTGGCCGACACCCAGGGCCTGTTGCCCTTCTTCGCGGCCCTGCCCCACCCAGACAAGCAATACGTCGTGGTGCCCGAGGGTGGGCACATGCTGCATCTGCAGCAAGGTCATCGGCGTTTACAGCGGGTGCTGGCATCCTGGTTCACGATGTCCTGAAATCTCTTGCGTCTGTCGTCCGCCAGGCGTGCCCCGTGCCAGTACGCCGAAAAAGGAAAGCCCCGGCAGGTGCCGGGGCTCCGTGAAAGACCTTCAGCAGTCCCAAAACAAAAATGATCAGGCCTTGAAACCTCGCCCTAGCCGAGACCAAGGGTGGCCTCGCTCCGGGTGTCAGCGCAGCCGGACCGGCGCCTTGCCGTCGGCCAGCAGGGTGGCGGTGACGTGCAGGGTGACGGTGGTCGTGCCCCCCTCGGTCGGCAGGGGCATGCTCTCGCTGGCCATGTCAGCGCCCTTGGCCATGGCCAGGGCCCGCATCGGACGGGGCATGGCCTGCGACTGGTCCAAGGCCAGGGTCTGGATGCGGTATTGCGAGAAACCGAAGGCGGCGGCGGTCGCGCGGGCCTTTTGCTCCACGCTTTGCGCCAATTCGGCGATCAGACGGTCCCGCGCCTTGTCGTGCGCGGCGGACGACAGCGAGAAGTCGACCGACTGGATGCGCATCTCGCGGCTGAGGTCCGAGCTCAAGGCCCCCAGTTCGGCGAAGTTGCGCGATTGCAGCACGATGCTGCCGCTCACGGTCCAGCGCGGGGTCTTGCCCTTGGCGTCGTAGATGGGTTGCGTGGTCACGCCGCCCAGCCGGGCTTCGACGCCGGCGGTCTTCTGTGCCTGGGCCAGCGCTTCGTTCAGACGTGCCAGCACGCGCTGCGTGAGCGCCCGGGTGTCTTCGCCATCTTCGGAGGTGCCGAGCATGACATGCATGCGGTCGTTGTCCACTTCCACCGACGATTGCGCGTCCAGGCTGATCGTGGTCGCGGACGCGGGGTTGGGCAAGAACAGCTGTGCCTGGGCCGGGACGCAAAGCAAGGCGATCGAGAGAGCTGCGACAAAGGCAGAGCCAGTGGACAAGACGCGGGTTTTCATGGGGGTTCCTCCTGGAATCGTGCGGATGGGTGAAGTGGGCGCTGGAGCTGGGGGTATCGCAGCGCGATGCGGACGCACTCAACGCGCCCGCATCATGGCATCGCTTCGTGACGCTGTCAGTGCTGTTCCAAGGCCAGCCCGGCGTGCTCGCGCAGCGGGTGGAAGTGGATCTTGGGAAAACGCTCCTGGGCTAGGCGCACGTCGTAGGGCGAGGTGCAGAGGTAGGCCAGGGTGTCGGCCGCATCGCGCGCCAGGCGCTGCGGGTAGGCGTCGCAGAAGGCCTTGAGTTCGGTGGGCGTGTCGGCGGTGATCCATCGCGCGCCGGTGTACTGGCAGCCTTCGAGGCGCACATCGGCGTCGTACTCGCTCTTGAGGCGGTGCTGCACCACCTCGAACTGCAGTTGGCCCACGGCGCCCAGCAGCATGTTGCCGCCCATCTCGGGCTTGAACACCTGGATCGCGCCTTCCTCGCCAAGCTGGGCCAGGCCCTGCTGCAGCTGCTTGGTGCGCAGCGGGTTCTTCAGCACCACGGTCATGAAGAGCTCGGGCGCGAAGAAGGGCAGGCCCGTGTACTGCAGGGCCACGCTGCCGTCGGTGATGGTGTCGCCCAGCTGCACGCCGCCGTGGGTGGTGAAGCCCACGATGTCACCGGCGTAGGCTTCTTCCACGGCCTCGCGGCGCTGGCTCATGAAGGTGACGACGCTGGTTGGGCGCAGTTCCTTGGCCGTGCGCTGGACTTTCAGCTTCATGCCCGGCTGGTACTTGCCCGAGGCCACGCGCACGAAGGCGATGCGGTCGCGGTGGTTGGCGTCCATGTTCGCCTGAACCTTGAACACCACGCCGGAGAAGGCCGCGTCGTCCGGCAGCACTTCCTTGTTCACCGTTTCCTTGTTGACCACCAGCGAACTCGTGCGGGACTTGGGCCAGGGGGCCAGGTCCACCAGCGCGTCCAGCACCTCCATGACGCCGAAGTTGTTCACGCCCGAGCCGAAGAACACCGGCGTCTGCTTGCCGGCCAGGAAGGCCTCGCGGTCAAAGGCGGGTGAGGCACCGGTGGCCAGTTCCATGCTGTCCAGGGCGGCATCGAATTCGCTGCCGAAGCGGGCCTTCAGCGTGGCGGTGTCAGTCACAGGGATGGCTTCGAAATCCTGCGGGCGGCGCTCGCTGCCAGACTCAAACACCGTCATCGCCTGGGTGCGCAGGTTGATGATGCCGCCGAAGCTCTTGCCCTGGCCCACGGGCCAGGTCATGGGCACGCAGGGCATGCCGAGTTCGCGTTCCACCTCGTCCAGGATGTCCAGCGGGTCGCGCACCTCGCGGTCCATCTTGTTGACGAAGGTGATGATGGGCGTGTCACGCTGGCGGCAAACTTCAATCAAGCGCCGTGTCTGCGCTTCCACGCCGTTGGCCGCGTCGATCACCATCAGCGCCGAGTCCACGGCGGTCAGCACGCGGTAGGTGTCTTCGCTGAAGTCCTTGTGGCCGGGGGTGTCGAGCAGATTGATGACGTGCTCGCGGTACTGCATCTGCATCACCGAGCTGGCCACCGAGATGCCGCGCTGCTTCTCGATCTCCATCCAGTCGCTGGTCGCATGGCGGCTGGCCTTGCGTGCCTTGACCGAGCCGGCGATCTGGATCGCGCCCGAGAACAGCAGCAGCTTTTCCGTCAGCGTCGTTTTACCGGCGTCCGGGTGGGAAATGATGGCGAAGGTGCGGCGGCGCCGGACTTCCTCGGCGATGTGGGGGGCGTGGGACACGGGCGGGTTCCGGAAAAAGGAAAAGCAGGCCGGGCCTGCTGGAGCGCCGATTTTATCGGCGCGGCCGCATGCCCGTCCCGGTGCCGTGCCCCGATTCAGTGCGCGCCGACCACCACCGGAATTTCCGTGGCCGGTGGCGTGTTGCGGCTACGGCCGCAGCGCACGATGCCGTCGATCATCACCATGCCGATGCCGGGGATGTCGCCGAGCTGCACGCTTTCGAGCAGGGTCTTGCCAGCGGTGTGTTGCGCGCGGTCCATGAACACGAAATCGGCCGCGCGGCCGACTTCGACCAGGCCGCAGTTCAACTGGCGCATGCGCGCCGTGTTGCCAGTGGCGAAGCCGAACACCACCTCGGCCGGGATATTGGCGAAGCTGGAGATCAGCGCGATCATTCGCAGCATGCCCAACGGCTGCACACCCGAGCCCGCCGGGCCGTCGGTGCCCAGGATCACGCGGTGCGGGCATTTGAGCTCGATGGCCGCGCGCGCGGCTTCGATCGCGATCTTCTCGTTGCCGTTGTGCACGATCTCGATGGCGCGGGTGGACTTTTCGCACAGTTCGCACACGTGCTTCCACGGCAGCGAGGTGTGGCCACCGTTGATGTGGCCGATGACGTCGGCGTCCGCTTCCAGCACCACATCCTTGTCGATCAGGCCCGAGCCGGGAATCGACGGGCCACCTGTGTGGATGGTGCTCTGGATGCCGTGCTTGCGGGCCCAGGCGACCATTTGCTTGGCTTCCTCGCCGGCCTTGACCGAGCCCAGGCCCACTTCGCCCAGCAGCTTCACGCCGGCGTCGGCCAGGTCCTTGAAATCCTGCTCGGTCATGCCTTTTTCGATGACTGGCGCACCGGCGATCACCTTCACGCCGCCGGGGCGGAAGTTGTCGAAGGCGCGCTGCGCGGTGATGGCCAGTGCCTTCAGGCCGACGATGTCCTTGGGGCGGCCGGGCAGGTGCACTTCGCCGGCGGAGATCATGGTGGTCACGCCGCCGTTCATGGTGGAGTCGATCCAGCCGATCTGGTTTTGCCGTGGTGTCCAGTCGCCGAAGACGGGGTGCACGTGGCTGTCGATCAGGCCGGGCGCCAGGCAGGTGCCGCGCGCGTCCACCACCGTGGTCGCGCCCTCGGTGTCGCAATCCTTGGCTTTGCCGACGGCGGTGATCAGGCCGTCATGCACCACGATGGTGTCGGCATCGAGGATGGGGCGGTCGATGTCGCCCGACAGCAACAGGCCAATGTTGCGGATGACGACCTTGCCCGATTTGCCGGTGGCTGCAGCTTCTGCCATGGGAACTCCTGGTTTCGTGGGGGACTGGTAGCGGACAGTCGCTGGCGCACGGAGGCTAAGCAGCAGCTCGACCGGTCGAATGGACCTTGCGCAGCACGGTGTCCAGGACGAAGGCCTTCCAATGCGCGACCGCCTCGGGCAAGGCAATGTCCTCGCCCAGGAAGCTGCTCAGCGTGTAACGGTTGGACATGTGGAAATAGCCGCTTGCGGCGATCAGCAGGTACAGGTCGCGCGCCGAGACATCCTTGCGGAAGATGCCCCGCGTGGCGCCGTTTTCAAGGATCTGCGCCAGCAGCGAGATCAGCTGCGACGAGTACTCGCGCGCCCGGCTCGATTTGCCGATGTGCTTGCCCTTGTGCAGGTTCTCGGTGTTGAGCAGGGTGACGAACTCCGGATGCGCGCGGTAGTAGTCCATCACGAAGTGCGTCATCCGGGTGAGCGCTTCCACCGGCTGGTCGACGTCGAGGTCCAGTTCGGCCTCGGCCTCGTTCATGCGGCGGTAGATTTCCTCGATGACCTGGATGTACAAGCCTTCCTTGCTGCCGAAGTAGTAATAGATCATCCGGTCGTACGACTTCGCCAGGCGCGAGATTTTCTCGACGCTGCCGCCGTCGTAACCGTGCTTGGAGAAGACCTTGATTGCCGCGCGCAGGATGCTGTCACGGGTGTTCTGCGCGTTCTGCTCGCGCACGCCCGTGCCGCGGCGCGCGGCGACGGGGGTCTTGGGCTTGCGCGCCGAGGTGGTTTTGGACGTGGCCATCGACGGGCGTTCCGTCACTTCTCGACGAAGGCGCGCTCGATCACGAAGTCACCGGGCGTGGTGGTGTTGCCTTCGACGAAGCCGCGCTCTTCCAGCATGGCCTTCAGGTCGGTCAGCATGCCCGGGCTGCCGCAGATCATCACGCGGTCGTCCTCTCGCTTGAGTGGCGGCAGGCTCAGGTCGGAGAACAGCTTGCCGGACGTGATGAGGTCGGTGACCCGGCCCATGTTGCGGTAGGGCTCGCGCGTGACGGTGGGGTAATACAGCAGCTTCTGGCGGACCATTTCGCCCAGGAACTCGTGCTGCGGCAAATGGTCCGTCATGAGGTCGTGGTAGGCCAGTTCGTCCACCTGGCGCACGCCATGCACCAGGATGACTTGTTCGAAGCGTTCGTAGGTCTCGGGGTCGCGGACGACGCTCAGGAAGGGCGCCAGCCCAGTTCCGGTGGACAGCATGTACAGGCGCTTGCCAGGCAGCAGGTAGTCGATCAGCAGCGTGCCGGTCGGCTTCTTGCCGACGATGAGGGTGTCGCCCACCTTGATGTGCTGCAGCCGCGAGGTGAGCGGGCCTTCCTCCACCTTGATGCTGAGGAACTCAAGGTGTTCCTCGTAGTTGGCGCTGGCGATGCTGTAGGCGCGCAGCAGCGGCTTGTCGTTGACGCGCAGGCCAATCATGGTGAAGTGACCATTGGAGAAGCGCAGCGCCGGGTCGCGCGTGGTGGTGAAGGAAAACAGTCTGTCGGTCCAGTGGTGCACGCTCAGCACGCGCTCCTCATTGAATGCGCTCATGGGTTCAGTTTGAAGTTTTCAAGGATGGATGAATCGGGATGCCTTGTTTTGGGGCTGCGCGGCGCGCCAAAAGCGGGCGTGAAAACAGAGTTGCATGCGAGCATTGGATGCGCTACATTGAAAAACAAATGTAGTGAACACAACATTTTTATTTGGCAAATGCTACACAGAATGAAGCGGTCGCACAAGCTCGGAATTCGAGCGGCGACCGTCTCGCGGAACCGCTGAAATGACCGAACACACCAAGACGGACGGGCTTCCCGACGCCGATTCTTCCACACTGCCGCAGGCGCTCGGGCATGCCCGGCCTCGCAGCGAGCGCATGGGCGGCGACAAGGTCGAGTGCAACGCCTGTCCGGTGCTTTGCCAGATTTCCGACGGTCGTTGCGGGGCCTGTGACCGCTATGCGAACCAGGGTGGCGTGCTGGTGCGAGTGGACCCGGTCGTGGTGCTGCGGCGCACGCTGGCGCGGGAGGACGCGAGTCTGGTGCCCTTCGCTGGACGCAGCCGGGGTGAACTGGCGGCCCGGGAGGCCGAGCCGCGGACGGCGGCGTCTGGCGAGCCCGTGACGGCGGTTGACGTGGCTGATGCCGTGACACCCGCGTGGAATGGCGACTTGTTGCGGGCGGAGGATGTCTTCGTCACTGGCGTCGGGTCTTCCACCACTTATCCCGACTACAAGCCGGCGCCCTTCATCGTGTCATCCAAGGTCCGTGACGTGGACATGGTGACCGTGGTCACCGAGGGCATCTTCAGCTACTGCAGTTTCAAGGTGAAGATCGATACCGACCGCTTTCTCGGCGCCGAGCAGGCCAATGTGCGCTGCAAGGGCGAGGTGGTCGGCCACGTGACCACCGCCGAATACGGCTCGCAGATGCTGTCGCTGGGCGGCGTCCATCACCTGACCGGTGGCAGCAAGAAGGAAGGTCGCATCACCGCCGAGGTGATGCGGGAGCTGGGCAACCGCCAGGCGGTGGAGTTGACCATCGACGGTGGCGCGCAGCTCGTCATCGAAGCGGGCAAGGCGCCCATCGTCAACGGCGTGCAGGAGCAACGCATGCGCGTGGGCTGCGGCTCGGCGGCGGTCGGCATCTTCGCGCAGCAGTTCGCGGGCCTCGCGGACGAAGTGGTGGTGGTGGACGACCACATCACCGGCGTGCTGACGGAGCACCAGGCGGGTCGCTGCCTGGACATGCCGCGCTCGGGCATCCAGATGCGCGGTCGCAAATCGACGCCGGGCCGCTATTTCCAGGTGGCCAATCCGGGCACGGGCTGGGGTGGCACCGACATCGCTGATCCGCTGTCCATCATCGAAGGCTGGGACGAGGGCGTCGCGCGGCCAGGCCTGCGGTTGCTGATGACATCAACCACCGGCGAGCATGCCTCGTGGTACGTGCTCGACGATGCGCTCAGGCCGGTGGAGCAGGCCATGCCACCCGAGGTGCGAGCCATCGTGGAGCGCATCGGCGCGAACTGCGAGCCATCGTTGTGCACGGTGCTGTTCCTGGGCGGCGCGGGCGGCTCCTTGCGGGCCGGCGTGACCGAGAACCCGGTGCTGCTCACGCGTGCCATCAAGCGGGCTCTGGTCAACGTCACCTGTGGCGGCGCGCCGGCTTATGTGTGGCCCGGCGGCGGCATCACGGTGATGGTCGACGTGACGCGGATGCCGGCCAACAGCTTCGGCACCGTGCCCACGCCGGCCATCGTCGCGCCCATCGAATTCAGCATGCGGCTGGCCGACTACCAGGCCCTCGGTGGCCACATGGATTACGTGCGCGATCTGCGCGAGGTGCTGCGCAGCGGCGCGTGGCACAACGATGGCGCGCCCATGTCGCTGCAATGGGCGCCTGGCGGCGGAGGCAACCCCTGGCCGCTGGTCAACGGTCCTCAATTGGGCTGAACGGGAGCGACCACCATGCCCGCGCAGCGCTCACTTCTGTCTGACGGGCGCTGGCATTTTCAGCATGGTCCGATCGACATCGTGATTGGCGCGCAAGCCCGCGATGCATGGGGCGAGCGCGCCGTTGCCGACGCGCACGAGGCGGCCTGGCGGCGCTTCGTGCCGCTGCTGGATGAATTGGTGGGTGAACTGCCCCTGCTCCGACGGCCGATCGAAGTCGATGCGGAACCGCAAGCCTGTCCCATGGCGGGCATCGTCGCGCGTCGCATGTGGCATGCCTGCGCGCCGTTTCGCGCCCCCTTCATCACGCCCATGGCCGCGGTGGCCGGCGCGGTGGCGCAGGAACTGATCGCCTGCTACCAGCGTGAAGGCATCGCGCGCGCCTGGGTCAATAACGGCGGTGACATCGCGCTGCATCTGGCCCCGGGCGCCTCGGCGCGCATCGGCTTGTATGCGGATATCGCTCGCCTGACGGCGCGTGAAGCCTTGCGCGGCGTGTCCGTGGACGGCCAGTTCGAGGTGACGCACGCCATGCCGGTGCGCGGCGTGGCGACGAGCGGCTGGCGCGGTCGCAGCTTCTCGCTGGGCATCGCCGACAGCGTGACGGTGCTGGCCGACACGGCCGCCGCCGCCGACGCGGCCGCCACCGTCATCGCCAATGCGGTGGACGTGGACGACGCGGCCATCGTGCGACAGCCCGCGAACGAGCTTCGCGACGACAGTGATCTCGGCGCGATGCCCGTCACGGTGGACGTGCCGCCGCTGGCGCCGCGGCGCGTGACCGAGGCGCTGGCGGCCGGGCTGCGTCGCGCCGGTGCGCTCCAGGCGGCAGGGCGGATCGCCGGCGCGATCCTGGTGTGCCAGGGCCAGGTGCGCGTGACGGAAGGTGGACTTGGCGGCACGGCACCGGGTGTCTCGGCGCTGGTTCTGGGTGCTGAAGCTGGCTCGGTATTTGCTAGAACTGGTTCAGTGTTTGCTTAACGAAATGCATGGAGTTCTTTCCATGGTGCACAACCCATGATCGAGATACGACGCATCGCCACGCAGGTGGAGGAAATCCGCCACGAGTTCGGACCGCCAGCCGCGCAGCCGCTGCTACGCGGCGCGATCAGCGTCGTGCTCACCAATCCATACGCGGGTCGCTACGAGCCCGACATCCTGCCGATGATGGACGCACTGCAGGACGTCGGCGTGGACATGGCGCGCCGCCTGCTCGTGACCATGGCGGTGCCGAAGGAGCGCATCGGCACCTACGGCAAGGGAGCCATCGTCGGTGAGCGGGGTGAGCTGGAACATGGCGCGCTCTGGCACGTGCCCGGTGGCTACGCCATGCGCGAGCTGCTGGGCTGGAAGGGCGATCGCGCGCAGTACCAGGCGGGCGCCATCACCGAGAAGAAGACGGGGCAGCCCGGCAACGCACTGGCCATCGTGCCTTCGACCAAGAAAGTCGGCCCGCCCGGCGTGACGCTGGACGTGCCGCTCACCAACATCAATGCGGCTTACGTGCGTGGACAGTTCGATGCGATGGAAGTCCGCGTGCCCGGCTCGCCGCTGCCGGATGAGGTGGTTTACATCCTCGCGATGACCACGGGCTATCGCGTGCATGAGCGTGTGGGTGGCTTGCGGGCCGAGAACATCGCGTTATGGGACGGTCAGCGCTGAGCGCGGACTCGACGACACGGACACAGGAGCAGCAGATTCCAATGAGCGCCAACATTCGCAAGATCGTCGTCCAGGTGGACGAAACCCGCGTCGAAATGGGCAAACCCATCGACCCGCCCACGCGCCGCGCGCTGGCCATGGCGGTCATCGCCAATCCGTACGCTGGTAGCTACTCCGAAAACCTTGACCAGTTGATTGCCATCGGTGAAGAACTCGGCGGCTTGCTGGGTGACAAGTGTGTCAAGGCACTCGGCATCGAGCCCGGCCAGGCCCAAAGCTACGGCAAGGCCGCGATCGTGGGCGAGGCCGGTGAACTCGAACACGCCGCCGCCATCCTCCATCCCAAGCTGGGCGCGCCGCTGCGCGTGGCGGTCGAAAAGGGAGCGGCGCTCGTGCCGTCCGCCAAGAAGCGTGGTGGCATGGGCACAGCCATCGACGTGCCGCTGGGCCACAAGGACGCGGCCTTCGTGCGCAGCCATTTCGATGCCATGGAGGCACGCGTGTCGGACGCGCCGCGCGCCAACGAAATCGTGGTCGCCGTGGTCGTGACGGACAGCGGCCGGCCGCTGCCGCGCATCGGCGGTCTGCAGGTCCACGAGATCAAGGGGCAGGACGGATTGCGCTGAGCGCGCCCGTGTCTCCGCCTGTTCCGTCGAACGAATCCTTACACCCCTTCCTCAACCCCAAGCCAGCCAGGAGCCCTTCCATGAACATCAAGAAGCCTCTGAACCTCGCAGTCCGCTGGGCGGCGCTTGCCGCCGCCACGGCGGCGCTGTCGGCGCATGCCCAGATCAAGATCGGCGAGATCAACAGCTACAAGGCGCAGCCTGCCTTCCTCGAGCCGTACAAGAAGGGCATGGAGCTGGCCGTCGAGCAGATCAACGCCAAGGGCGGCGTGCTCGGCAAGAAGATCGAGATCATCAGCCGCGACGACAACGCCAATCCGGGTGACATGGTGCGCGCGGCCGAGGAACTGGTCTCGCGCGAGAAGGTGGACCTTCTCGCAGGCGCCTTCCTCTCGCACACCGGCATGGCGCTGGCCGATTTCGCCAAGCAGAAGAAGGTGTTTTATCTCGCGGGCGAGCCGCTGACCGACAAGATGACCTGGCAAGGTGGCAATCAGTACACCTTCCGCCTGCGTCCCGGTACCTTCATGCAGGCCGCGATGCTCGTGCCGGAGGCGGTGAAGCTCAAGAAGAAGCGCTGGGCCGTTGTCTACCCTAACTACGAATATGGGCAGTCCGCTGTCGCGGCATTCAAGACCCTGCTGAAGGCCGCGCAGCCCGACGTCGAGTTCATCGCCGAGCAGGCGACGCCGCTGGGCAAGATCGAGGCCGGTCCGGTGGTGCAGGCCCTGGCTGATGCCAAGCCCGACGCCATCTTCAACGTGCTCTTCGGCGCCGACCTTTCCAAGTTCGTGCGTGAAGGCAACACCCGCGGCCTGTTCGAAGGCCGGGCGGTGGTGAGCGTGCTGACCGGCGAGCCCGAGTACCTCGACCCGCTGAAGGATGAAGCGCCCAACGGCTGGCTGGTCACCGGTTATCCGTGGAACGGCGTGAGCATCCCCGCGCACAAGGCCTTCCTCGACGCCTACCAGGCCAAGTTCAAGGACTATCCGCGCCTGGGCTCGGTGGTGGGCTACAGCATGATCATGGCGGCCGCGGCCGGCCTTGAAAAGGCCAAGAGCACGGATTCCGACAAGCTCGTCGCAGCCTTCAAGGGCCTGCAGTTCGACTCGCCGTTCGGCAAGGTCACCTTCCGCCCGGAAGACCACCAGTCCACCATGGGCGCATTCGTCGGCAAGACGAAGAACGAAGGCGGCAAGGGCGTGATGGTCGACTATGTCTATTACGACGGCGCCGACGCACGCTTCCAGCCGTCGGCCGCCGACGTGAAGAAGTCACGCGCCGCCGACTGATCCGTCCCGCCACCGCCGCGCCCGGGCGCTCCCCGAGCGCGGCGGTGTTCTCCTACGCCCACGGATGCCCGCATGAGTTTTTCCGGTTTCGTCGTCCAGTTGCTCAATGGCTTGGCCAGCGCGTCGTCGCTGTTCCTGGTGGCGGCTGGCCTGTCGCTGATCTTCGGTGTCACCCGCATCGTCAACTTCGCGCATGGCTCCTTCTTCATGGTGGGCATCTATGTCGCCTACTCGTTGGTCGACAAGTTCGCCGACAGCCTGGGCTTCTGGCCTGCGCTGGTGGTGGCGGCGCTGGTCGTTGGCGCGCTCGGCGCGCTGATCGAAATCCTGCTGCTGCGGCGCATCTACAAGGCGCCCGAGCTGTTTCAATTGCTGGCCACCTTCGCGCTGGTGCTGGTGATCAAGGACGTGGTGCTTTACCTCTGGGGCCCGGACGAACTGCTGGGGCCGCGCGCGCCGGGTTTGCGCGGCGCGGTGACCATCCTCGGACGGCAGTTCCCCGCGTATGACCTGTTCCTCATCGTCGTTGGGCCAGTGGTGCTCGGCCTGGTGTGGCTGCTGCTGACGCGCACGCGCTTCGGCACGCTGGTGCGCGCGGCCACGCAAGACCGTGAAATGGTGAGCGCGCTGGGCGTCAACCAAGCCTGGCTGTTCACGGCCGTGTTCGCGCTGGGAGCCTTCCTGGCCGGCCTGGGCGGCGCGCTGCAACTGCCGCGCGAACCCGCCACGCTGGAGATGGACCTGCACACCATTGGCGCGGCCTTTGTCGTGGTGGTGGTCGGGGGCATGGGTTCGCTGCCCGGTGCCTATGTCGCCGCGCTGCTCATCGCCGAGATCAAGGCGGTGTGCATCTGGCTCGGCGTCGTGGATCTGTTCGGGTTGCAGATTTCGTTTTCCAAACTCACGCTGGTCGTGGATTTCCTGGTGATGGCGGCCGTGCTCGTGTGGCGCCCCTGGGGCCTGATGGGCAAGCCGCAGGCCGCGAGCCGTTATGTCGGCATGCAGGAGGAACCCCTGCGCCGTCCGGGCCCCGCTTACCTCACTGCGGCGGTCGTCTTCGCGCTGGCGCTGGTGGCCGTGCCCGTGCTCGCGCCCGACTCCCCGTACACGCTGGTGCTGCTGATCGACTTGCTGATCGCCGCGCTGTTCGCGGCCAGTTTGCACTTCATCATGGGACCGGCGGGCATGCATTCCTTCGGCCACTCGGCCTACTTCGGGCTGGGGGCTTACGGAGCGGCCCTGCTGGTGCGCGCCAGCGGTCTGCCGATGGAGGTGGCGCTCATCGTCGCGCCCGTGGCGGCAGCGCTCGGCGCGCTGGTGTTCGGCTGGTTCGCGGTGCGTCTCTCGGGCGTGTACCTGGCCATGCTCACGCTGGCCTTCTCGCAGATCACCTGGGGCATCACCTACCAGTGGGACAGCTTCACCGGTGGTAGTAACGGTTTGACCGGTGTCTGGCCATCGGACTGGCTGTCCGACAAGCGCGCCTATTACTGGGTCACCTTGGCGCTTGTGGGCATCGGCGTGTGGTGGCTGCGGCGCGTGCTGTTCTCGCCCTTCGGCTACGCGCTGCGCGCGGGGCGCGACTCGGCGCTGCGCGCCGACGCGATCGGCATCGACGCCAAGCGCATGCAGTGGACGGCCTTTGTCGTAGCCGGGGCGGTGGCCGGCCTGGCGGGCGCGCTGTTCGCGTTCTCCAAAGGCAGCATTTCGCCCGAGAGCCTGTCGGTGAGCAAGTCGGTGGATGGTCTGGTCATGGTGCTGCTTGGCGGCATCCAGACCCTCGCGGGACCGGTGGTGGGCGCGTTCACATTCACCTGGCTGCATGACACCGTGGCCCGCAACACGGATTACTGGCGCGCCATGCTCGGCGCCATCATCCTCATCTTGGTGCTGCTTTTCCCGCAGGGCCTCGCCGGCTTCGCGAAGCAGGCGTTCGACAGACTCCGTGGCCGCGGCGCGGAGGTGAAGTCATGAGCAGCACGAAACCCCTGCTGCAGGTCAGCAACCTGGGCAAATCCTTCGGCGGCGTGAAGGCCGTGGACGGTATCCACTTCAACCTCGCAGCCGGCGAACTGCTGGCGCTCATCGGTCCCAACGGCGCGGGCAAGACGACGACCTTCAACATGGTCAACGGCCAGCTGCCAGCCGACCAGGGTTCCATCCGCCTGGGCGGGGAGGAGCTCGTGGGCCGCAAGCCGCGCGACATCTGGCGACTCGGCGTGGGCCGCACCTTCCAGATCGCCGAGACCTTTGCTTCGCTGACCGTGGTGGAGAACGTGCAGATGGCGCTGCTGTCGCATGACCGCCAGCTGTTTTCGATGTGGCGCCGCGCTGCCGACTACCGGCGCGACGACGCGCTGAATCTGCTCGACCAGGTGGGCATGAAGTCGCAGGCCGACCGGCCTTGCAGCGTGCTCGCCTACGGCGACGTCAAGCGCGTGGAACTCGCCATCGCGATGGCCAACGCGCCCAAGCTGCTGCTGATGGACGAGCCCACGGCCGGCATGGCGCCCAAGGAACGCAATGAACTGATGGCGCTCACCAAGCAGCTGGTGGTGAGCCGTGGCATGGCGGTGCTCTTCACCGAGCACAGCATGGACGTGGTGTTCGCCTATGCTGACCGCATGATCGTGCTGGCGCGCGGTCGACTCATCGCCGAAGGCAAGCCGCTCGACATCCGCGACCATCCGAAGGTGCAGGAGGTTTACTTCGGCACCGGCAAGACCTTCGAAAAGGAGGCCGCATGAACGACGTCCTGCTCAAGGCCAAAGGCCTCGCGGCCTGGTATGGCGCCGCGCAAATCCTGTTCGACGTCGACCTCGAAGTGCGGCGCGGGGAAGTCGTTGCGCTCATGGGGCGCAACGGCGCGGGCAAATCCACCACGCTCAAGGCCCTCATCGGCATGCTGGCACGCCGCCGCGGCTCGATCGAATTCATGGGCCATGACATTTCTCGTGGTGAACCGCACCATGCCGCGCGTCTGGGCCTCGGTTTCGTGCCGGAAGACCGCCGCGTGTTCACCGACCTCACGGTGATGGAAAACCTCGAAGTTGGCAGGCAGGCCGCGCGCCGCTGGCCCGATGGCAGCGACGCGCCGCTGTGGGTGGCCGAACGCCTGTTCAAGCTCTTCCCCAACCTCGGTGAAATGCCCGGCCGTCCTGGCGGCCGCATGAGCGGCGGCGAGCAGCAGATGCTCACCGTCGCGCGCACGCTCATGGGCAACCCCTTCCTCGTGCTGCTCGACGAGCCGTCCGAGGGCGTGGCGCCGGTCATCGTGGAGCAGATGGCGCAGATGATCCTCGAGCTCAAGTCGCAGGGCGTGAGCATCCTGCTGTCCGAGCAGAACATGCATTTCGCGGAGCTGGTGTCCGACCGGGCCTACGTGCTCGAGAAAGGCCAGATCCGCCACGAGGCCCCGATGACCGAGCTCGCCGCCAACGAGGAAGTGCGGCGGGCCTACCTCAGCGTCTGATGGTTTTCTTCAACCCAGGAGCACACAGCATGGATACCCCGAATCTGATGAATCGCAGAAACCTGATCAAGGCCGCGGCCGCGCTGGGCGCGGTCGGTGGTCTCGGCGTGGCGGCGCCACTGATGGCCGCGGGCAAGATCAAACCCAAGGCCAATTCGGCGCTGATCGTGGTCGATGTGCAGAACTGCTTCGTCGACGGCGGCACGCTGCCGGTCAAGGGCGGCGCGGACGTGGTGCCTGTCATCAACGCCATGGCACCCGCCTTCGAGAACATCGTCGTCACGCAGGATTGGCACACCGAAGGCCATGCCTCGTTCGCGAGCACCTATGGCGGCAAGAAACCGTTCGAGACCACCAAGCTGTCCTACGGCTCCCAGGTGCTCTGGCCTGACCACTGCGTGCAGGGAACCGACGACGCCGCGCTGCACAGCGGCCTGAAACTGCCGACGGCGCAGCTCATCATCCGCAAGGGATTCCACAAGAGCGTGGACAGCTATTCCGCCTTCGAGGAGGCCGACCGCAAGACCACCACGGGCCTGGCGGGCTACCTCAAGGCGCGGGGCATCAAGACCGTGTTCGTCACCGGTCTGGCCACCGACTTCTGCGTGGCCTGGACCGCGATGGACGCGCGCAAACTCGGCTTCGAGGTCTACGTGATCGAGGACGCGACGCGCGCGATCGACCTCAACGGTTCGCTCGCCGCGGCCTGGAAGCAGATGCAGGCCCAAGGCGTCAAGCGCATACAGTCTGCCGACATCGCAGTCTGAACGCGGGCCTGGCGTTTCTTGCGATGCACGCCCCGTCACCGCCCTCACTCAGGCTGTGCGTCAATGGCGCGGTGCATGAGGTGGGGGTCGCGCCCACCGCGCCGCTGCTCGCGGTGCTGCGCAACGACCTGGGGCTCAACGGTCCCAAGTACGGCTGTGGCCTGGGCGAGTGTGGCGCCTGCACTGTGTTGATCGACGGCGTGGCGGCACGCGCCTGCGTCATTCCCGCCGGTGGCGTGGTGGGGCGGGAGATCACCTCGCTCGAAGGCCTGGGCACGCGCGCCATGCCGCACCCCGTGCAGCGGGCCTTCATCGATGAGCAGGCAGCGCAATGCGGCTACTGCCTCAACGGCATGGTCATGATGGCGGCGGCGCTGCTGGCGCGCGACCCGTGTGCCGATGAGGCCGCGATCCGCCGGGAACTGTCGGGCAATCTGTGCCGCTGCGGCACGCATGTGGAAATCGTGCGCGCCGTGCTGAGGGCGGCAACCAACGTCGCACCATCCGGAGCTCACACGCCATGACGCGCCGCGCCGATGCGCCGTTGACGCGCGCCGACTTTCACGCAGCACGCGGTGTCCTGCTGGTCACCCGCCATCCACCGCCTCCGCCCGTGCCGGTGCCCGGGCAGCCGGCCGCCGTGCCGGCCAATCCGGCCGAGGGCGTCGAAATCCTTGTGGCAGTGTGGGACGACGGCAGCGTGACAGCGCTCCATGGACACGTGGACCTGGGCACCGGTATTCGCACGGCGCTCACGCAGATCGTGGCCGAAGAGCTGGACGTGCCGATGGACCGGGTGAACATGGTGCTGGGCGATACCACGCGCGCGCCCAACCAGGGCGCGACCATCGCGAGCGCGTCGATCCAGATCCATGCGGTGCCGCTCAGGCTGGCGGCTGCGCAGGCGCGGCACTGGCTGCTCGCGCGAGCCGCGGCGCGGCTGCAGGTCGATGTCGCTGGCCTGGCGGTGCGGGAGGGCGTCGTGCACGACGCGGCCGGCGGGCGCTCGATCACCTACGGTGAACTGGTGGGTGGGGATCATGTCGAGTTGAGTCTGGACCCGGGTACGCCCGTCAAGCTGCCCGCCGACTACACGCTCGTCGGCACCCGCGCGCCGCGTGTGGACCTGGTGGCCAAGGCCACCGGTGAACTGGTCTTCGTGCATGACATGCGCGTGCCCGGCATGCTGCATGGCCGTGTCGTGCGGCCGCCGTACGCGGGCGCTGACCATGGGGACTTCATCGGCAACACGCTCGAGTCGGTGGACGAATCGTCGATCGCGCATATTCCGGGCATCCGCGCGGTGGTGGTGATCCGCGATTTCGTCGGTGTCGTGGCCGAGCGCGAGGAAGATGCCGAGCAGGCCATGCGCGAACTGCGCGTCGCCTGGAGATCCTGGCCGGGTCTGCCGCCGCTGGACGACCTCGCGCAGGCGCTGCGCACCCAGCCTTCCACGCCGCGGCGGCTGGTGGACGAGGGCGACGTCGACGCGGCGCTCGCGGGTGCGGCGCAGGCCATGCCGCGCACCTACGTCTGGCCATATCAGATGCATGCCTCGCTCGGTCCGTCGTGCGCGGTGGCCGACTGGCGCGCGGACGGCGAAGGCGGCGCGGCGCGCATGACCGTGTGGGCCGGCACGCAGAACCCGCACGTGCTGCGCGCCGACCTCGCGCGCCTGATGGGCATGCCCGACCTTTCGATCGACCTGATCCGCATGGAAGCCGCGGGCTGCTACGGTCGCAATTGTGCGGACGACGTCGCCGCGGACGCCGCGCTGCTGTCGCGCGCTGCGGGCGCGCCGGTGCGGGTGCAGCTCACGCGTGAGCAGGAAAACGCCTGGGAACCCAAGGGCGCGGCGCAGCTGATGCAGGTGCGCGGCGGACTCAACGCGGACGGATCGATCGCGGCCTATGACTTCGAGACCTCCTATCCCTCCAATGGTGCGCCCACGCTGGCCTTGCTGCTCACGCGCGTCATCGAGCCGCTGGCGCAGGCCTATGAGATGGGTGACCGCACGGCGCGCCCGCCCTACACGCTGGACAACCTGCGCGTCACGGTCAACGACATGGCGCCCATCGTGCGCGCATCCTGGCTGCGCGGCGTGTCCGCCCTGCCCAACAGCTTTGCGCACGAGTCCTACTTCGACGAACTGGCCACCGCCGCGGGTGAAGATCCGGTGGCTTTCCGCCTGCGGCATTTGCAGGACGCGCGCGCGGCGGAGCTGGTGCGTGCCACGGCCGAGCGCGCGGGCTGGCGTGTGCATACCGGGCCGAAGCAGGGGCCGCAGGCAGGTGGTGAGGGCGACATCGTCAGCGGCCAGGGCTTCGCCTATGCGCGCTACGTGCACAGCAAATGGCCAGGCTTCGGCGCCGCCTGGGCCGCGTGGGTGGCCGACGTGGACGTCAACCGCAGAACCGGCGAAGTACAGGTCCGGCGCGTGGTGGTGGGACATGATGCGGGCCTGCTCATCAATCCGGCGGGCGTCGAGCACCAGGTGCACGGCAATGTGCTGCAGACGACGAGCCGTGCGCTCAAGGAACAGGTCGGCTTCACCGCCGGCGAGCGCCCGCCCGCGCAGTCGGCGCGCACGGTGCCCGTGCCGCAGGCGCCGCCGGTGCAGAACCTCGAATGGGGCGCTTACCCGATCCTGAGTTTTCGCGACGTGCCGGTGATTGAGGTCTTGCACATGCCGAGGCCGGACGAACCTTCGCTCGGTGCCGGTGAATCGGCGTCGGTGCCTGGCACGGCGGCTATCGCCAACGCCATCTTCGACGCGACGGGCGTGCGTCTGCGTCAGCCGCCGTTCACGCCGGAGACGGTGCGTGCGGCGCTGCAGTCTTCCGTTGAGCCGCAAGGCGGTGACGCGGGCGCGCAGGCGCGGCCGGCGCCTTGGCCGGCCTCGGGCGGGACTGGAACCGAGACTCGTTGGCCATGGGGCGCGATGCCGCCCCGAACGCGGGGCTGGCTGGCGCGAGGGCTGACGATGACGGCGGGCGTGCTCGGGCTCGGTGCGGCACTGCTCGGCTGGCGGCCGGCCATCGCGCCGGTGGCGCCGTCAACTTCTTCACCCTACAGCGCTGCCACGCTGGAAAAGGGCCGCCGGCTCGCCGCTGCCGGCGACTGCGCGGTCTGCCACACGCAGTCGGGCGGCACGGTCAACGCCGGAGGGCGCGCCCTGCGCACGCCTTTCGGCACGATCTACAGCACCAATCTCACACCCGACGTCGAGACGGGCATCGGTCTGTGGTCCTTCAGCGCCTTCCAGCGCGCGATGCGTGCAGGCATTTCCCGCGATGGCCGTCACCTCTACCCGGCGTTTCCGTACACCGCGTTCGCGAAGACGAGCGACGAGGACCTGGAGGCGCTGTACGCCTACCTGATGGCGCAGCCCGCCGCGCGCGCCCCCACGCCAGCGCCGGAGCTGACTTTTCCCTTCAACGTGCGTCCCCTGATGGCGGCCTGGAACGGCCTGTTCCATGACCCCGCGCCCTACCAGCCCGTGACGACGCAGACGCCCGAATGGAACCGGGGCGCCTACCTCGTCAATGGCCTCGGGCACTGCAGTGCCTGCCATACGCCGCGCAATGCCTTCGGTGCCGAAAAATCCGGCGAACCCGCCTGGTTGTCCGGCGCGTTCATTGATGGCTGGGAAGCTCCAGCGCTCACCGCGCTGTCGCGCGCGCCGATGCCCTGGACGAGGGAGGATCTCTATGCCTACCTGCGCCAAGGCTACAGCCGCAACCATGGCACGGCCTCGGGGCCGATGGCACCGGTGATCGAGGGCTTGCAGGCCCTGCCGGACGCCGACATTCGCGCGATGGCGACCTACCTCGCTTCGTTCAATGTTCCGGCGGCCGGAGAGTCTGGTTCAACGCCCGCGCCTCACGCTGAGGCATGGGTGGCCGCGGCGCAAACCGCTGCGCCACCGCCTGGTGCCGGGCAGCGGATCTTTGACGGCGCCTGCGCGGCCTGTCACCACGATGGCGACGGCCCCCGACTGCTGGGCGTCAATGTTCCGCTCGCGCTCAATACCAATCTGCACAGCGACCGTCCGGACAATCTGCTGCGCGTGATCCTCGATGGCATCCGCGAACCGGCCACGCGCGACATCGGGTTCATGCCGGGATTCCGCCATGCGTTCAGTGATGCGCAGCTCGCCGAACTGGCTGGGTACATGCGCGCGCGTTTCGCGCCGGACAAACCGGTCTGGCGCGATTTGCCGGCGCAGGTGGCCCGGCTGCGTCAACTGCCCCCGCACTGACGCCGCGCTCAACGCTCCGGTGCCTTGTCCTGTACTTGCGCGTGCAGCGCCGCGATCACGTCGCGCACGGTCTTGCGCGCGTCCGCTGGCAGCGCTTGGTAGCGCTTGAGCATTTCGCGGTCCTGCATGGACAGTTCACCCCAAGGCGAGGCTGGTTCGCGCACGGCGCGCGTGCCGCCGCTGTCGAGGCCAAAGCGCAACTCGTCAGGGCTCACTTGCAGCCAGTCGGCCAAAGCTCGCAACTTGTCCTGCATCGGGATGGACACGCCCAGCAGCCAGTTGCGCGCGGTGTGCGGGGTGATGCTGCGGCCCCAGTAACGCAGATTGAACTCGTTGGCCACGACCGTCGGCGAGACCTTGATTCCGGCGGCGGCGAGGGCTTGTCGCAGGCGGGACGCAAAGGCCTGGGCTTCGGTGGCGTGTGGAGTGGGGGCCATGCCGCGAAAGGTAGGAGCAAGGCCGTTCAGAAAATCTATTTTTAATCACAAAAATTGTTAGAGTTGATCAATAATTCATGACGGACATTCAGGGGCGACGCAGCGATGTAGTTTTGGAGGGAATATGGCGGTGGGCGAAACATGTCAGAGTCAGGGCGCTCCGGGTGGGGGTCTCTGGCACGCACAACTGCCCGCCATGAGGGACCTGGAAGAACGAGAAGTGCGGCGCATACGTGAGACCCTGTCCGCGCGACTGCCTCGCTGGCAGCCCAGCCCGCAGGTTCGGCAGGCCGTGGCCCGGGCGATACGGGAGGCCGGTGACCGGCTGCTGCACGATTTTTACGCGATGCTGCGCTCCCGCGTGGACCTGGATGGCCTGATGCCTCACCCAGCACGCCGACACCTGCATGGCTTGGTTTGGCGCTGGCTTGCGCGGGTGACGCGCGCCGAACAACCTTGGTTGGATACCGCCTCCAGTGATCTTTTGCGACGCATCGGTGAACTTTGTGGGCACCACCGGGTGCCCATGGACATGGTGTCCGTGGGCATTTCACAGTTCGGTCATGGGCTCACGATGCAACTCACCGACGCAACTTTGAAGCGCACGGACATGCTGGCGGCCGGGCATTACATCGGCAGCCTGACCCAGCTGGCCCAAGAACGGCTGACCCGGGCCGTTTTCCGTTGGAGAGAGGGCGAAGCGTTCCCGCGCAACGCCGTTTAAGCCGGATGGCATCGTTTCGTGCGCGCGTTACAATCTGCAGCGTTCGAGGAGCGTTGCAGCCCTTGCGCCTGTCCCGCAGGCCCAGAGGTGAGGCTCGAACCCCAGGGCGGCAGGCCCTGCCTTCCAACTGCGCTCACCCACCGGTCGTCGTGGTGTGAGGTCTTCCCCGCGCGCGGCGGCTCCGGTGGTGTTCAACCGCTACAGCCTTGGAGTTCCCATGAATGCCGTCCTCAAACCCGCCCACGATCACGCCATCCGTGACCTGTCCCTTGCCGCCTGGGGCCGTAAGGAAATCAAGATCGCTGAAACCGAGATGCCTGGCCTGATGGCCATCCGTGAAGAGTTCACCAAGAGCCAGCCGCTCAAGGGTGCGCGCATCACCGGCAGCATCCACATGACCATCCAGACCGCCGTGCTGGTGGAAACGCTGCAGGCCCTGGGCGCCAGCGTGCGCTGGGCCTCGTGCAATATCTTCTCCACGCAGGATCACGCCGCCGCCGCGCTGGTGGAAAAGGGCACCCCGGTGTTCGCCCACAAGGGTGAAACGCTGGCCGAGTACTGGGACTTCACCCACCGCATCTTCGACTTCGGCCCCAAAGGCGCCGCCGACGAAGGCCCGAACATGATCCTCGACGACGGCGGCGACGCCACGCTGCTGATGATCCTGGGCCAGAAGGCCGAGAAGGACCCGTCGGTCATCAGCAAGCCCACCAGCGAAGAAGAAACCTGCCTGTTCGCCGCCATCAAGGCGAAGCTGGCGGTGGACCCGACCTGGTACACCCGCAAGGCCAGCCAAATCATCGGCGTGACCGAAGAAACCACCACCGGCGTGCACCGTCTGAAGGAAATGAGCGCCAAGGGCACGCTGCCCTTCCGCGCCATCAACGTGAACGACTCGGTGACCAAGAGCAAGTTCGACAACCTCTATGGCTGCCGCGAATCCCTCGTCGATGGCATCAAGCGCGCCACCGACGTGATGATCGCTGGCAAGGTGGCCGTGGTCGCCGGTTACGGTGACGTGGGCAAGGGCTCGGCCCAGGCCCTGCGCGCCCTGTCCGCGCAAGTGTGGGTGACCGAGATCGACCCCATCAACGCCCTGCAGGCCGCGATGGAAGGCTACAAGGTCGTGACCATGGAGTACGCCGCCGACAAGGCCGATATCTTCGTGACGACCACGGGCAACAAGTCCATCATCACTCACGACCACATGGTCAAGATGAAGGACCAAGCCATCGTCTGCAACATCGGCCACTTCGACAACGAGATCGACATCGCCTCGATCGAGAAGTACAAGTGGGAAGAGATCAAGCCCCAGGTCGACCACGTGATCTTCCCGGACGGCAAGCGCATCATCATGCTGGCCAAGGGGCGCCTGGTGAACCTGGGCTGCGGCACGGGCCACCCGAGCTTCGTGATGTCCAGCTCCTTCGCCAACCAGACCATCGCGCAGATCGAGCTCTACACCCAGCCGCAAAAGTACACGCCGGGCCAGGTCTACGTGCTGCCCAAGCACCTGGACGAGAAGGTCGCCCGTCTGCACCTGAAGAAGGTCGGCGCCATGCTGACCGAGCTGACGGACGAGCAGGCGGCTTACATCGGCGTGCCCAAGCAAGGCCCGTACAAGCCCGACACCTACCGCTATTGATGCGCATCGACCAGCTTCTGGTCCAGCGCCAACTCGCCAGCACCCGCTCCCAGGCCCAGCGCCTGATCGCGGGTGGGGTGGAGTGGCTGCACGGGGATGCGTGGAAACGCGTCGTCAAGAACGGTGACGAGGTGCCGGACAGCGCGGAGTTGCGCCTGCTCGACGACGCCGAAGCACGGTATGTTTCGCGGGGCGGCCTCAAGCTGGAGGCCGCGCTCCGGCATGTGCGCATGTCGGTGCAAGGGCTGAACTGTCTCGATGTGGGGCAGTCCACCGGCGGTTTCACCGATTGCCTGTTGAAGGCCGGCGCGGCGCGGGTGGTGGGGCTGGACGTGGGGCAGGCGCAGTTGCACGCGCAGCTGCGCGAAGACCCGCGCGTGCTTTGCATTGAGGGGCTCAATGCGCGGGACGCAGCTGCCGTTGCGCAGGCCATGGACGGTGAGGCGCCGGAGGGAGGTTTTGACCTCCTTGTGGCAGACCTGTCCTTCATTTCGCAGACCCTGGTGCTGCCGGCAGTGGTGCCATGGCTCAAGAGTGGCGGGCATCTGCTGACCCTGGTGAAGCCGCAATTCGAGTTGCAGCCGGGGCAGGTGGGCAAGGGTGGCATCGTGCGCGATGCCGCGTTCTACCCCTTGATTGAGCAGCGTCTGCGTGATACCTGCGCGTCCCTGGGGCTGGCCGTGCAAGACTGGTTAGACTCCCCCGTCGAAGGCGGGGACGGGAACCATGAATTTTTCATCCACGCGATCAAATGAAGAGGCCCTGATGAGCCCGCAACAATTTCCTCTGAGCATCGAGTTCTTCCCGCCCAAGACGCCCGAGGGCGTGGAGAAGCTGCGCGCCGTGCGCCAGCAGCTGTATGCGCTGAAGCCCGAGTTCTGCTCGGTCACCTACGGCGCGGGTGGCTCCACGCAGGAGGGCACATTTGCCGCCGTGAAAGAAATCCTGGCCGAGGGCCGGGACGCGGCGTCGCACATTTCCTGCATTGGCGCCACCCAGGCCACCATGCGCGAGAACCTGGCGGCGCTGAAGGCCATGGGGGTGAAGCGCCTGGTCACGCTGCGTGGTGATTTGCCCAGCGGGTATGGTGCCGGGGGCGAGTTCCACTACGCCAGCGATCTGGTGGCGTTCATCCGCGCCGAAATGGGCGATCACTTTCACATCGAAGTCGCGGCCTATCCCGAGGTGCATCCGCAGGCCCGCTCGCCCGAGGCCGATCTGCAGGCTTTCGTGGCCAAGGTGAAGGCGGGCGCGGATTCGGCCATCACCCAGTACTTCTACAACGCCGATGCCTACTTCCGCTTTGTGGAAGACGCCGACGCGCTGGGCGTGACCGTGCCCATTGTGCCGGGCATCATGCCCATCACCAGTTCCACACAGCTCATGCGCTTCAGCGACGCCTGCGGCGCGGAGATCCCGCGGTGGGTGCGCTTGCGCCTGCAGGCCTATGGTGATGACACGGCCAGCATCAAGGCGTTTGGGCTGGATGTGGTGACTGCCTTGTGCGAACAGCTGCGCGCCGGTGGCGCGCCCGCCTTGCATTTCTACAGCATGAACCAGAGCGCGGCCACGCTGGAGATCACTCAGCGGCTGGGTCTGATCTAAGGCTGCCGCGCATCCCGGCCCGGCAAGACGGCGATGCACTGACTCTGTTGAGGGTGTCAGTCTCAGTGCGCTGTGCTTTCAAGCGTGTAAGCGGCGTTGCGGTCCTGTCCCAGCAACTCAACGAGTTGGGGCAAGGCAGATTTCAAGGCGCCTTGCAGGGTGTGCGGAGGATTGACGATGAACATGCCGCTGGCAGGCAAGCCGGTGGCGTCTTTGCCCGATTTGACGGTCAGCGTGGCGTGCAGCCAGGGCTTGCCCGCCTGGTTGGACAGGGTCCGCAGGCGCCGCGGCAGCTCATGGGCCTCCGGGCGCGGAATGATGGGATGCCAAATGGCATAACAGCCGGTCGCGAAACGCTTCAACCCATCTGCGAGCAGGCCGGCCACGCGTGCATAGTCGGTTTTGATTTCGTAGCTCGGGTCGCACAGCAGCAGGGCGCGGCGTGAGGGTGGCGGCAGAAATTGGTTCACGCAACCGAAGCCGTCTTCCCTCAGCACGGCAATCTGTCGCTCCGCGTTCAGTTGGGCGATGTTGGCCGCCAGTGCCTTACCGTCGGTCGGATGCAGCTCAAAAAGCTTGAGCCGGTCCTGCTCGCGCAGCAGGCGATGCAGGACGAAGGGGGAGCCTGGGTAGACCTTGGGGGTGCTGGATTGCGCATAAGCCGCGCCCGGATTGAACTCACCAATCAGTGCCAAGTAATGCCGAAAAATTTCCGGGAGTGAGTCCACGCCAACATTCATCAGTTTGGCAATGCCGAAGGCAGCCTCGCCACTGGTTTGGGCGTAATCCCCATCCAGTCGGTACAAGCCCGCCCCGGCATGGGTGTCGATCACCGTGAGCGCGGTCTCTTTCTGGGTCAAATGACGCGTGATCGCGATCAAGATGCTGTGTTTGAGGACGTCGGCGTGGTTGCCGGCATGGAAGGCGTGGCGGTAGCTGAACATGGCCACCCGATGTTAACTGCCTGGCGCTCTCGGAATTTGTATAATGGCAGGCTTCGCAGCGCTTTTGTGGCCCCGCGGCGAAGGCTGTCGATGCAAAGCCTGCGCACCTCAAGGTGTTCATGTTGACGCATCGGCTCAGACATCACCACCTAAGAGGCTCCCGAAAGAGGAGCACCGACCGTGGAAAAGGGCCCGCCAAACCATCCTCCAAGAGAGAAAACTCATGACTACGTTCAGCGCCAAGCCCGCTGACGTGACGCACGAGTGGTTTGTGATTGACGCCACCGATAAGGTGCTCGGACGTGTCGCCAGCGAAGTGGCACTCCGTCTGCGCGGCAAGCACAAGGCCATTTACACGCCTCACGTCGATACCGGTGATTTCATTGTTGTCATCAACGCTGCAAAGCTGAAGGTGACCGGCACGAAGTCGCTCGACAAGATTTATTACCGTCACTCGGGCTACCCGGGCGGCATCACCGCCACCAACTTCCGTGATTCGCAGGCCAAGCATCCTGGCCGCGCGCTCGAGAAGGCCGTCAAGGGCATGCTGCCCAAGGGCCCGCTGGGCTACGCCATGATCAAGAAGCTCAAGGTCTATGGCGGCGCCGAGCATCCGCACAGCGCGCAGCAACCCAAGCCGCTGGCCATCTGAAGGAGTCCGAAATGATTGGTGAATGGAACAATGGCACGGGCCGTCGCAAGTCCAGCGTCGCGCGCGTGTTCCTGAAGAAGGGCTCCGGCAAGATCACGGTCAATGGCAAGGACATCGCCGAGTACTTCGGCCGTGAAACCTCCATCATGATCGCGAAGCAGCCCCTGGTGCTGACCAACCATGTCGAGACCTTCGACATCCAGGTCAATGTGCACGGCGGCGGCGAATCCGGCCAAGCTGGCGCGACGCGTCACGGCATCACCCGTGCGCTGATCGACTATGACGCGGCGCTGAAGCCCGCCTTGTCGCAAGCTGGTTTCGTGACGCGCGATGCGCGCGAAGTCGAGCGCAAGAAGGTCGGTCTGCACTCCGCGCGTCGTCGCAAGCAGTTCAGCAAGCGCTGATCCGCATCGTGTCCTGCCTATGCCCCCATCCCTATGTGGGGTTGGCGTCGGTGGGAACATGATGAGCGCAGTTGTCAGAGCCGTATGCCCATGGATGATCTCGTCTCCACAGTGGATGTCGGGGTCGGTCATGCGTGTGTCATGAGCCTGACAATCTGTTGCAATCTAAAGGCCGCCCGGGCTTCGATCCGGCGGCCTTTTTCTTTGCGCGGCTGCTAGACTTTTCCCCCTATGCGAATGCGTCTGCTACTTCGGCGTCTGACGGTGAGCGCACCGCGCATGTCCGTGCGCAGCTCACTGCCCTGGCCTCTGCGTTGGGTGATTGCCGCTGTGACGTTCGGCTTCTGCGCCGCCATCGGCCTGTGGGCTTTCGAGTTCGGTCGCGACATCGCTGGCATCGAAGGCGGCAGCGCGGGCTACGTGGAGAAACTGGAGCAGCAGCTCTCCGAGTTGCGCGGCCAAGCCCGCTCCATGAAAGACGAGCGTGACGAGGCGCTGGCCAAGGCGAACACGGCCTCCACCCTGATGGCGGCCGAGCAGGCCGCTCAGGAGCGTCTGTCCGAACTCAACAGGCAGCTGGAGGCGGATAATCAGCGCTTGCGCGATGATCTGGGTTTCTTCGAGCGTCTGATCCCAACGGAAGGCGGGTCTGAATCTCTCGCGATTCGCGGACTGCAAGCCGTCGTGCAGCAAGACGGTCAGGGGCAGCAGGTCAAATGGCAGGTGCTGGTGATTCAGCCCCAGAAAAACGCGCGGGAGTTCAGCGGTCAGTTGGAAGTTCAGTTCATCGGCGTGCAGTCAGGGCGGCCGTGGTCGGCGCCCTTGCCGCAAGGTCCGCAGCCTATCCGCTTGCGTCAATACGCACGCGCCGAGGGAACCTTCCAATTGCCTCCAGACACCGAGATCAGGAGCATTAGCGCGAAGGTCATGCAGGGCGACGCGGTGCGCGCGGAGCAGTCAGTCAAGTTGTAATCTGAATTAGCAAGGATGTGGCCGCGCGGTGCGCGTCTCATGCCGAGTTTCTGAGTAGAAAGTTGTTCCCATGTTCAGCAAGCAAAAACCCCCGGCCATCCGCAGCTTGATTGCCGACGGAAATCACATCGAAGGTCATGTGCACTTTCGCGACGGTCTGCGCGTGGACGGCACCATCGTCGGCAACGTGCGTGCCCGCGAGGAAGACAGCAGCATCCTGGTGATCTCTGAAACCGCGTCCATCCTCGGCGAGGTGCACGCGGATCACGTGATCGTCAACGGCACGATCAAGGGCCCGGTCTATGCCCGTCAGATGCTGGAGCTGCAGCCCAAGGCGCGCATCGAAGGCGATGTGTTCTACACCGCCCTGGAAATGCACCAGGGGGCGATCATCGCCGGCCTGCTGCGTCCCACGCCCTCCATGCTCGAAGACAAGCCTGCCCTCAAGCTGGCCGCCACCGGCAACTGAGCCGCTGGCATCTGAGTGATCGGTTCCTGCTGAGCGCAGGCCACCGCGCACAGCCTCGGAAGGCTTCGCCAGCGGTGTGGGTTTGCGTCTCGGGCGCCGCCGGGAGTGATCGTTGGGTGTACCATCTCAGCCCTGTTACTGAACAACTTCCTGTCTGAAGGAGTTTTCCATGAGCGCTGTTGCCGAATCCGTCCAAACCGATGCCGTGAGCGAGATGCCCGCGCCGATCCTCTTCACCGACAGCGCGGCGGCCAAAGTCGCTGATCTGATCGCCGAGGAAGGCAATCCGGATTTGAAGCTGCGCGTATTCGTCCAGGGTGGCGGTTGTTCCGGCTTCCAGTACGGCTTCACCTTCGACGAAGTGGCCAACGAAGACGACACCACGATGACCAAGAACGGTGTGTCCCTGCTGATCGATGCGATGAGCTACCAGTACCTGGTGGGGGCCGAGATCGATTACAAGGAAGACCTGCAAGGCGCGCAGTTCGTGATCAAGAATCCGAACGCCACCACCACCTGCGGTTGCGGATCGAGCTTCTCCGCGTGAGTACCCCCCCCCGCCGCTGACATGCAAGGCCACCTCCGGGTGGCTTTTTGCTTTTGGCTCGATGGCGCAGCGGCTTCTCTCCTTTTCCTGGTTTTAACTCCATGAGCACTGTCACTCCTGCTGCCGCTCCCAAGGAAGCGGAACTGCGCGCCCTGCTGTGGCTGGTGGCGGTGGGGTTCTTCATGCAGACGCTGGATGCCACCATCGTCAATACCGCGCTGCCCGCGATGGCACGGAGCTTGGGTGAAAGCCCCTTGCGCATGCAGTCCGTGGTCGTGGCCTATTCGCTGACCATGGCGATGTTGATCCCGGCCTCAGGTTGGCTGGCGGACCGCTTTGGATTGCGCCCGGTGTTCCTGAGCGCCATCGTGCTCTTTTCCGCCGGATCGCTGCTGTGCGCGATGGCCAACAGCCTGAGTCTGTTGGTGGCCGCGCGCGTGCTGCAAGGTCTGGGCGGGGCGCTGCTGCTGCCGGTGGGCCGGCTCGCGGTGCTCAAGACCTTCCCGCGCGAGCGCTTTCTGCAAGCCATGAGCTTCGTGGCCATTCCTGGGCTCATCGGCCCGCTGATCGGCCCCACGCTGGGCGGCTGGATCGTGGAGGCGGCGACCTGGCACTGGATTTTCTTGATCAATTTGCCCGTGGGCCTGCTCGGCGGTCTGGCGACCTTGCGCTATATGCCCGTGGAGCGCAACGCGGCATTGGCCGGTTTCGATTTGACCGGCTACCTCCTGCTGGCTTTCGGGATGGTGACCCTTTCCCTTGCGCTGGACGGCCTCTCCGGCTTGGGTCTGCGCCAAGCCGGTGTGCTGGTCTTGATGATCTTCGGTCTGGCCAGTCTGACGGCTTATTGGATGCACGCCTTGCGCCACCCCGACCCGCTGTTTTCTCCCCACCTGTTTGGCGTGGCCTCCTTGCGCATAGGGCTGCTGGGCAATCTGTTCTCGCGCCTGGGCAGCGCTTGCATGCCCTTGATGATTCCGCTGCTGATGCAGGTCACGATGGGCTACTCGCCCTTGCAGGCGGGTTTGATGATGCTGCCCGTCACCCTCGCGAGCATGGTGATGAAGCGCCCCGGCACTTGGCTGCTCACGCGTTTCGGTTACCGCCGTGTGCTCGTGTGCAACACCTTGCTGGTTGGCCTGGCGACCGCAAGTTTCGCGATGACCACCCTCGACCAACCTGTGTGGCTGCGCGTGGTCCAACTCATGGCGTTTGGCGCGGTCAACTCCATGCAGTTCACGGCCATGAACACACTCACCCTCAAGGATTTGGGCCCCGCCATGGCCAGCAGTGGCAACAGTCTGCTGTCGATGGTGCAGATGCTGGCCATGGGCATGGGTGTGGCCGCCGCAGGGGCTGTGCTGGCGGCGTTCACCGGCTATTTCGGCCCCGTGGAAGCAGCGGCTGCCCTGCCGGCGTTTCGCGGTACTTTCGTCTGCATGGGGCTCATCACCATCGCCTCGGCGGCGATCTTCTGGCAGCTGTCTGACTTGGAAGCGCCCGCTGCCCGGGCCCGGCACGAACCTGCGGAGATGGAGTAGGGGCGCATGCGCTGAGCGCCTAGGTGCCACGGAGTGTTTCCCGAGGGCGGGGGCGTCAAACCGGGTAAATGGCCCCCAGCACGCGCGCATGCCGCGCACCGGTGACACGCGTGACATTGCCAGTTTCACCGGCCAAGCATTGACGCGCCAGCCAGGCAAAAGCCGCTGCTTCCACCTGGAGGGGCGGTAGGCCCGCGGATTGCGTGCTGGTGACGGTCGTTCCGGGCAGTCGGTCACGTAGACGCCGCATGAGGTCGTCGTTCAACGCGCCGCCACCACAAACGTACAGGGTATGGCAGGCTGGTGCATGTCGCCGCAGATCCGTGGCGCAGGTGAGTGCCGTCAGCTCGCTCAAGGTCGCTTGCACATCCACGGGCGCGATCTGCGGATGTCGTGCCAGCCGCGACCGCAGCCAATCGGCATGGAACAGGTCGCGGCCCGTGCTTTTCGGGGGGGCGAGCCGGAAAAAGGGTTCGTCCAGCAGATCCCGCAGCAAGGCATCGTGGACTTGTCCGCTGGCGGCCCAGCGACCCCCAGCGTCATAAGGCTGGCCTTGATGCAACTGACACCAGGCGTCGAGCAGGGCATTGCCTGGCCCGCAGTCGAACCCTCCCACGGTGTCGGCCTCCAGCAGGCTGAGGTTGCTCATGCCGCCAATATTGAGCACCGCCACCGACTCACCAGAATCAGGTGCTGGGCCAAAAACCGCGCGATGGAAAGCCGGCACCAGCGGTGCGCCCTGCCCCCCCGCGGCGACGTCACGGCTGCGGAAGTCCGCCACCACCGTGATGCCCGTCAGTTCGACCAGCAGCGCTGGGTTGTTGAGTTGCAGGGTGTAGCCCGTGCCGCCGGCGCCTTCGTGACGGGAGCCGGGTTGATGGCGCACGGTCTGGCCATGCGCGCCGATGGCCCGCACCGCTGTCGGGGCCACACCAGAGCGCTGCAACAAGTCTTCCACCACGGCTGCGTAGACCCGCACCAAGCGGTTCGCGGCCAATGCGGCACGGTGTAGTTCATCCCGTCCTTCGGGGGTGTTCAGCGCGAGCAACTCGGCGGCCAGCGCATCGGGCAGCGGGTGCGCCGCGTGGTGCAAGACGCGAACCGCGTTCTTGCCGGGTTGGGCCGTGATCTCGGCCAGCACGCCGTCCACGCCGTCGAGCGAAGTGCCTGACATCAGGCCGATGAACAGAGAACTCATGAGAAGAAAGTGGCAGTTGGGCTCAACGCGAGGCCAGCAGCTGGGCGGAAGCCAATTGCCGACGGGCCTGTAGCGCGACTTGATCGAAGGCGGGCCGGTTCGCCGCGGACACCGGCGGCGCCGCTTCACTGCGGCGCACGATCAGCAGCGGGTTCTGGTGCTGACCGTTGATGCGGAACTCGTAATGCAGGTGCGGGCCCGTGGCCCAGCCGGTGGCGCCACTGGCCGCGAGGGTCTGGCCTTGCGCGATGCGCTGGCCATGCCGCACCAAGATGCGACTGAGGTGAGCGTACAGAGTCTGGTGTCCGTTGCGGTGCCGCAGGATCACCACCTTGCCGTAGCCGCCTTGCTCGCCCGCGAATTCCACCACCCCGTCGCCCACGGCCCGCACCGGCGTGCCGATGGGTGCGGCGTAGTCCACGCCAAGGTGCGCGCGCCAGGTCTTGAGGATGGGATGAAAGCGCATGCGAAAACCACTGGTCACGCGCGAGAAGGCCAGTGGCGACGCCAGGTAAGCGCGCTTGAGGCTTTGGCCGTCCAGGCTGTAGTAACCGCTGCGTCCGTTGGTCTGGGTCGGCTGTCCCACGACGAGCAGCTCCGGCTGGTCAGTGTTCGGCTCGGTGAACCAGACCGCCTGGTAGGCCTTGCCGGCATTGATGAACTCGGCGCTCAGCACCCGGCCCGCGCGCAGAGGCTCCCCGTCGCCCTCCAGCATTTCATAGACCACGGCGTAGCGATCGCCCTCTCGAAGGTCGCTGTGGAAGTCGATGTCGGCGGAGAAGATTTCCGCCAGCTGCACGGCCACGGCGTCTGGAATCCCGGCCTGATCGGTCGAGGCGAAGAGCGAGCTGTCGATGACGCCGCTGGCCATGCGCAGCGAGGCCGTGAGCATGGCTTTTTCCAGGCGGGAGCTGAAGCCATCGCCTGATCGCTCGATGATCAGGCGCTCGAAGCTGCCATCGTCGCTGGGGCTCCAGCGCGCGGTCAACTTCAGCAAGGTATTGCGTTCGCTGGCTTCCACGCTCAGCAGTCGGCCCGTGCGTCCCAGCAGGTGACGGTGCGTGAGGATGTCCCGTTTCAGAAAGGCGGCGGCTTGCGTGTCGTGAATGCCCAGGCGGTGCAGCAGGCCTTCGGCCGTGTCTTGGGCCCGCGACAGCTCGGAGCGATAAACGCTGAAACGGTGCCCGTCAACCCGTTGCGAAGGGCCCGCTGTCGACTCGTCAAGGGGCGCTGGCGCAGGGGCTGCAAAGGGCGAGACAAAAGGCAGGGCTTGGACTTCGGCGGTGACCTGCTGCACGGGCAGCCGAGCCGGATCAGGTGCCAAGGACACCACCACCGCCGCCACCGCGTAAGCACCAGCGCCCAGACCCAGCGCGGCCAGGCTCACCGCGAGGGCCACTGGCGCCCAGCGCCGCTGCGAGTCTTGCGTCCAACGGCCGCGCGTCAGCCGCGCGCGGGCACGCAAGGAACGCGGTAGGCGCTGGAGCATGGAGAGCAGGACGGACATCGGGGACGCAATGACTGGACGAGGGCTATGGGATGGTTGCCATTAAATGGTCGCTATTGGATGCGGATGCGGATGCGTACGACTAGGCCGGATGGGCAGGCGCGTTTGCAGAAGCTCGCAAAGGTCGGGCCGGTCTCTGACCGGCGCGGTCGATCCGGCTCCGGGGTGCCGCCGCCAGGCTGAGGCGCGAGCGTGCGGCACGTAAAATCGGCCGCTTCGACGGTCTGCCCTTTTTCCATTCTCGGGCCCGCCGTCGCGAGCTCCAGTTTGGCGCGCGACGAGTATATCGGTCCCTTTGGAACGGGCTGTAGAAAAATCCTTATGAACACCTCCTCTCCCGCTGCTCCCTTTCCCGTCACCGACCGCGTGCGCGAAGCTTTGGCCGTGACCCGGCGCGGCTGCGAGGAGCTGATTCCCGAGGATGACTGGGTCAAGAAGCTGTCCCGGTCCGAGGCCACGCATACCCCGCTGCGCATCAAGCTGGGCTTGGATCCCACCGCGCCGGACATCCACCTGGGCCACACCGTGGTGCTCAACAAGCTGCGCCAACTCCAGGACCTGGGGCACCAGGTCATCTTCCTGATCGGCGATTTCACCAGCCTGATCGGCGACCCCTCGGGCCGCAACAGCACGCGTCCGCCGCTCACGTCGGAGCAGATCAAGGCCAACGCCGAGACCTATTACAAGCAGGCCAGCCTGGTGCTGGACCCGCAACGCACCGAGATCCGCTACAACAGCGAATGGTGCCTGCCCTTGGGCAGCATGGGCATGATCCAGCTCGCCGCCAAGTACACGGTGGCGCGCATGATGGAGCGCGACGATTTCACCAAGCGCTACCAGGCGGGCACCCCCATCAGCGTGCATGAATTCCTCTACCCGCTGATGCAGGGCTATGACTCGGTGGCGCTCAAGTCCGACCTGGAACTCGGCGGCACCGACCAGAAATTCAACCTGCTCATGGGCCGCCACCTGCAGCAGGAGCATGGCCAAGAGCCCCAGTGCATCCTGACCATGCCCTTGCTCGTCGGCCTGGACGGCGTGGACAAGATGTCCAAGAGCAAGCACAACTACATTGGCATCAGCGAAGACGCCAACACCATGTACGCCAAGGTGCTGTCCATCAGCGACGTGCTGATGTGGGACTGGTACACCTTGCTGTCCTTCAAGTCCTTGGCCGAGATTGCCGCGCTGAAAAAGGAAGTGGAAGCCGGTCGCAATCCCAAGGACGCCAAGGTGGCCCTGGCCAAGGAAATCACCACGCGCTTTCACGGCGCGGCGGCAGCCGAAGCCGCGGAGCAGGACTTCATCAACCGCAGCAAGGGCGGCATCCCCGACGAGGTGGAGGAACAGACCCTGGCGCTCGAAGGCGGCGCGCCCGTGGGCATCGCAGCCTTGCTCAAGCAGGCGGGGCTTGTGGCCTCGTCTGGCGAAGGCAACCGCCTGATCGACGGCGGCGGCGTGCGCGTGGATGGCAATACCGTCAGCGACAAGGGCTTGAAACTCGGCGCCGGGGTGTATGTGCTGCAGGTCGGCAAGCGCAAGTTCAAGAAGGTCACGCTGAGCGCGTGATGAGGTTTCGGGTGTCCTGGGCCATTGCGGCGCCTCTGCAAACCATGGCCGCGCCGGGAACAGGACCTCGCTTCATATAATCGCGCCCCCATGGAACGCATGCGCCGACTGACCTCACTGGCTCGCTGGACAGCGATCTGGATGACCCTGTCCGTCGTTCTGTCGATGGTGTCGCCGCTGCTGAAGCCCGCGGGGCTGAGCATGGTCTGCACCGCCTCCGGCGGCGTGAGCCTGGTCGATCAGGACGGTGATGGCGGTTCCCCCGTCTCTCATTGCCCCATCTGCTGCCAGGCTGCAGCGCCAGCGCCCAGCTGGGCCCTGCTGCCCGCGCCCATCGCGTCCCTGGCCTATGCCCTCACGCCCGCCCGAGCGGCGGTGCTGGCGTATTTGACGGCGCCGCCGCTGCCGTCGCGCGGACCGCCCCTGATTTCCTGAAAACCCGCGCCCCCTCCCGGGCGCCTTCTCGCCGCTCCCGTCCACCCCACGTGGACAGGGTCCGGCTGGTCTCGTTTTACTGGAAATTCACCCATGTCTCGCTCTCATTCAGCCCCCCACCGGGCTGCCCCTGTCACATCCCCCGCGCGCGCGCGTGCACCGTTCAACCTTCGCCACACCGGGCCTCTGACGCCGGTGGCCATCGCCATCCTGGCCTGTCTGATCAGCGATGCGGCGAGCGCCCAGCCCAGCACCCCGCAGTCCACCGCCCTGACTTTGGGGGAGATCGTGGTGTCGGCGCCAGGCGGCGCGCTGGAGACCGAGCAGGTCCCCACTTCGGTCAATGTCCTGCCGCAGGAGCGTATCGAGGGGCAACCGGTGGCCAACAACTGGCAGTTGTTCGAAATGGTGCCCGGGGTCATGCTGACCCAGTTCAACCAGGGCACCACCTCCGGCAAATTCTCGATGCGAGGTTTCAATGGAGAAGGCGAGATCAATGCCGTGAAACTGCTGATCGATGGCGTGCCCAGCAACAGCAACGACGGCAACATGCCTTACATCGACCTCGCGCCTTCTCTGGACATCGAGTCCATCGAGCTCGTGCGCGGCACCAATGACCCCCGCTACGGCTTGCACAACATCGCGGGCAACGCCAACATCGTCACGCGCATGGGCGGCGACTACCGCCGCGTGCGTGCGACGGTGGGCAGCTTCAACACCCAGGAAGTGCAAGCGGCCATCGGCGTGGACAGCGGCGCCTTGACGCAAAACCTGGCCATCATTGGCCGTCAGTCCGATGGTCATCGCGAGCATTCGGATTCAGACGCCTTGGGTTTCTCCGGCAAGTGGTTCCTGCACAGCGAGGATGGTCAAGGTCAGATCGGTTTGATCGCCCGCCACCACCGCGCGAATGCTGAAGAGGCGGGTTACCTCACCAAGGCCCAGGCCAAGAACGACCCGGATCAGTCACCCAGCTACAACGCCACCGACGAGGACGAGCGGCGCATGACCCAGTTGGCCTTGCAGGCCGAGCGCCAGATCAGCGAACGTCTGCAGCTCAAGGGTCAGGTCTACTCCAACCAGATCTACGACCACCGCTACGTGCGCTTCTCCGCTTCCGCGTCGCAACAAGAGCGTTTGGTGGACGAAGATCATGTGGGTCTCTCGGCCACCGCCACCTATGCCTTGGGCCAGACCGCGCTGGGCGAGGTGCAACTCTCGGGCGGCGTTGACACGGAGCGGCAGGACAATCGCAGCGAACGCTACAACACCGTCGCTCAAGTGCGAACCTCGCAGACCCGTGACCAACAGTTCGACTTCAACACGGTGGGTGCCTTCGCGCAGGCCAGCGTCAAGCCCACCCCCCAACTCACGCTGACGCCCGCCTTGCGCGTGGACCGAATCTCGGGTGACTACACCAACCAGCTGACGGGTGCGCGCTACGACATGAATGACTACGGGCTGATTCCTCAGCCCAAGTTCGGCGCGGTCTACGTGTACTCCGAGCCCCTGATCTTTTATGGCAACGTTGGACGCAGCTTCCAGGTCGGCGTGGGCACTGGCTCGTACAAGGTGAATCAGTCCCGCGATCTGGAGCCATCGATCAACGACGGCTGGGAGACCGGGGTGAAGTTCAGGCCCCTGTCATCGATGAACGGACGCTTCGCCGTCTGGCGTCAGGTCGCGAGCAACGAGGCCGTGCGCAAGCTCAACGATCCCTCCAATGCGTCAGAGAACATCGGGAGCACGCGCCGCGAAGGGGTGGACCTGGAACTCAATGCCCGCCCCAACCGTGACCTGGGCCTTTGGTTCTCGCTCACCGCGCAACGCGCTGAAATCGTGCGGGCCGCTTCCAACGCCAGCAACACGGAGGGCAAGGAGCTCGACCACGTGCCTCACCTGATTTCCGGCTTGGGTGTGGATCACCAGGTGACGCCTGCTCTGAGCTGGTCGGCCTGGGTCAACAGCCAGTCGGACTACTACATCGAGAAAACCAACAGCACGCCCAAGTACGGCGGCTACACCTTGCTGAACGCCTCGGTGTCCTACCAGTTCAGCCCCAAGGTCGCGCTCGAAGTTCAGGGCCGCAACCTGACGGACCGCTACTACGAGTACGTGTGGCATGACGGCACCCAAAGCCTGCACGCACCAGGCGCGCCGCGCAGCGTCTACGCCCTCTTGAACGTCAGCCTCTGATGGACAAGGCGCGACTGCGCAAGCGTTGGCTAGCGCTGCATCTGTGGATCGGTCTGCCGCTCGGCGCCTTGCTGGCGCTGCTGGGCGTGACTGGCAGCGCCTTGGTCTTCTACCTGGAGCTGGATCGCTGGCTCAATCCCGCGATCCAGGTGCCAGTACGAACCGAGGCCGCACCGGCTGGGGCGCAGGTGTCACCCCAACAGGTGCTGCAGCGACTGCGCACGGCCTACCCGGACCTGACCGGTCCGTGGCGCATCGAATTGCCCGACGGTGCGAGCAGTCCCGTGATGGTGCGCTACCAGCGGCCGCCCGAGCGCGCAGGCAGGGCGTTCGCGCCCCGCATGGTCACCCTCAATCCCCAGACCTTGGAGATCACCAGCGATCGCTATTGGGGTGACTTCCTCGCGACGTGGCTCTATGACCTGCACTACACCCTGCTGTGGGACGGTGTGGGGCGCACGGTCGTGGGCTGGTTGGGCGTGGCGATGGTGTTGTCCCTGCTCAGCGGCTTGTGGTTGTGGTGGCCCAGCCGCCAGCGCCTGGGCGCGGCCTTGCGGCCCGAGCTGCGTCCCGGTCCGGTGCGGCGAACCTACGACCTGCACGTCCTGCCCGGGGTCTACGCATGGATCGGGCTCTTGCTGCTGGCCGTGACGGGTGTGGGCCTCGCATGGCCGGACGCGACCCGCGCGGTGATGGGCGCACCCGCCGCGAGTGGGTCCCTGCCCGAGGCGCGTTCGGCCCCGCCGAACGGCTCGATGGCTGCTGCGCTGATGTCGCTGGACGCGGCCATGACCGTGGCCCAGCGCGAATTCCCTCAAGCGGATGTGCGTTGGATTGAGTCGTCAGGCAGCCAGGGCGAGCCCATCGTGCTGCGTCTGCACCAAAGCTTCGAACCGGGACGGCGTTTCCCCCAGACCCGGGTTTGGGTGGACCCGTTCACGGGCGAGTTGCTGGCGCGGCGCGACCCCGCGCAGCAGGGGAGCGCAGAGACCGTGCTGGCTTGGCTGCACCCCCTGCACAACGCGGAGATCTTGGGCTTGCCGGGACGCTTGCTCTACGCGGTGCTGGGCCTGCTGCCCTTGCTGGCTTGGGCCACGGGGTTGCTGCGGTGGCGGCAAAAACGTCGTGCGCGAAGAAAATCGATCAACCCAACCAGCGTTTGACTCGGTCTGATCCTTCAATCGCCAAGCGCCAAGTGGTGCTGGTCTTAGGCAGGGCCAGTGGCAGGCGCAGGATGCGCTGGTCGCGTGAGATCAAGGCGGTCAGCTGCAGCTGCTCGCCTGCGTAGAGCGGCAGGTCATCCAGCTTGCGCAGCCGCCAGGCGCTGGGGTCTGCGGCAGCCTTGGCTTTTCCGGATTTGCCAACCGACGCCGATGACCCGGGGACTTCCACGCCCAGCCATTCGTCGCCGGCCGCGAAGCCGGCTTCCTCGGCCGCGCCGCCACGCAGCACGGTCTTGATCTGTAGGCCGCCGTTGTTCTCCGTCACGCGCAGGCCCAGGCGCTGCGCCAATTGGGCCGGATCGTCGTGGATGGCGACGCCCTGTGC
This sequence comes from Hylemonella gracilis ATCC 19624, assembly GCF_000211835.1. Lineage (GTDB taxonomy): Bacteria > Pseudomonadota > Gammaproteobacteria > Burkholderiales > Burkholderiaceae_C > Hylemonella > Hylemonella gracilis. Next base: position 64,990 of record NZ_AEGR01000060.1, read on the forward strand.
TTGCAGCAGTTCGCGCAGCGGCAGTTCCCGGGTGCCATGCACCCAGTGCTGGATTTCTTTTTTCCAACTGCGGCCACTGAGCTCCTGCAGCACGGCCAGCACATCGGACTCGGTCATCGGCCCGGCCTTGCAGCGGCGCCACAATGCGCGCATCACGTCGTCCAGGGATTTTTTGTGCGCGGTCTCGGCGCGCAAGGTCAGATCGATGCACAAGGCCACGAGCGCGCCCTTGCCGTAATAACTGACGGTGGCGTTGGGCGTGTTCTCGTCCACGCGGTAGTACTTGACCCAGGCGTCCAGGCTGGCCTGGGCCACGGTCTGCACCAGGCGGCCCGGTGTCTGCAGTAGCTGGTTGATGTTCTTGTTGAGCAGGCGCAAGTAGGTGGCGTCATCCACCAAGCCGGCGCGGCGCAGCAGCAGGTCGTCGTAGTAGCTGGTGAAGCCTTCGAAGAACCAGAGCAGCTCCGTGTAGTTCTCGCGCGTGTAGTCGTAGCGCGCGAACTCGGCGGGGCGCAGGCGCTTGACGTTCCAGGTGTGGAAGTACTCGTGGCTGATCAGGCCCAGCAGCGTGGTGTAGCCCTCACTGGGCTTCTGTCCCACGCGCGGCAGGTCGCGCCGGCCACAGATCAGCGCGGTGCTGTTGCGGTGCTCCAGGCCGCCGTAGTTGTCGTCGGTGGCGTTGAGCATGAACACATACCGCTGGAAGGGCGGCGCTTTCACCGCACCCTTCGCACGGCCCTGCGCATGCCAGAAGCGGATCTCCGTCTCGCAGATGCGTTGCGCGTCGGCCAGCAGGCGCGCGCCGTCGAAGCTGGGCGGCGCGCCCGCGACGATGAAGCGGTGCGGCACGCCGCAGGCCGTGAAGTCCCCGCGCCAGAAGGCGCCCATTTCCACCGGGCTGTCAGCCAGTTCATCGTAGTCGGCGGCTTGGTAGCTGCCCCAGCCCTGCGGGTCGGTCGTCAAAGGCGTCAGGCCCGTGGCGACCTGCCACTGAGACATCGCCATCGCTCCCTTGTCCGCGCTGTGCGGGCGGGGCAGTGTGAGCCGATGCGGCGCGTCTTCCCGACCTTCCACGCGCAGGCACAGGCTGGTGGCGTTGAAAAAGCCGCGCTGCGTGTCCAGCCAGGCGGCGCGCACGGAGTTGTCGTAGGCGTAGATGCGGTAGTTCAGCACCAGCGGCTGAGCGGGTTCGCAGTCGACCGCCCAGCTGCATTTGTCCAGCTGCTGCGCTGTCAATGCCTTCTGGCCCTGTCTCGCGGTGAGTTCTTGCAGGTGTTTGGCGAACTCTCGCACCAGGTAGCTGCCCGGAATCCAGACCGGCAGACTGAGGCGTTGCCGTGCCTCCGGTTGCGCGATGGTCAGGGTGACGCGGTAGAGGTGGGCGCGCGCGTCCTCCAGCTCGACCTGGTAGGCCACGGCCGCCGAGCGCGTGGCGGATTGAGGCGCGCGTGCGCGCGGTGAGCTAGGGGCGGTGGAGGAGCGGGCCATGAAGTCGCAGGCGCGGGCCTGAAAAAAAAGAGACGGCGGGGCGGAGCGAGACGCGCAGCGCTTTATTTGCCCGTCGCCGCATTGGCGAAGAGTTGTTCGATCTGCCGCGCGCTCAGCGCGCCCGGCGCCCGGGCGTCGTTGGCGAAGAACATCGTGGGCGTGCCCTGGATGCGGTGCTTGCGGCCGAATTCCAGGTTGCGCGCGAGCGTGTCCAAGGTGCGCTGGCTGCAGTTGGCTTGGGTCGCCGGTGGCGTGCCCTTGAGCATCCAATCCAGCCAAACTTGGCCGCGCTGCGCAGAGGCCGTGCACCACACCGCCTGCGATTTTTCCGTGGACTGCGGCCCCAGCACCGGATAGAGGAAGACGTGGATGGTCACGTTGTCGAGGCTGGCCAGTTCACGCTCCAGCCTGCGGCAGTAGCCGCATTCCGGGTCGGAGAACACCGCGAGCTGGCGTTCGCCCTTGCCGCGGCGGATGGTGAAGGCGTCCTCGAAGGGCAGGTCCTGGAAGCGCACCGCCGACAGTTGCTCCGTGCGCTCCTCGGTGAGGTTGCGCTGGCTTTGCAGGTCGATGATCTGCCCCTGAATCAGGTGCCGGCCTTGGGCGTCGGTGTAGAAGATGTCCTGCCCCACGCGGACTTCGTACAGGCTGGTGCCGCCCGCCAGTGGCAGCGCGCGCACCTCGTCGATGGCGGGCATCTTCGGCAGGCGAGCGCCCAAGCTCTTTCGGATGGCGGCTGCGGCGGCGGGTTCTGCCGTCGCCTTCGCCTCATCCACAGTCGACTGGGCTTGCGCGGGATGGAGCGAGGCCAGTCCCAGCAGCAGCACCAGCGTCAGACCGAAGAGGGCCGCCAGCAGCCCGCGTGCGCTGCGACCCACGTGCAAGGAGAGGGAGGGCGTCATCGTGGGAGTCGTTTTCATGCGTGTGTCGTCGTGCGTGGTCGCGTGTGGTGCGTGTGGTTTTAGTCGCGTTCAAGCGCCCATGGCCTGGCGGGCCAGCCAGTGCTTGAGCCAGCCGCTGTGTTCCACCCCGCGCAGGCCCCAGGCGCGCAGCTGGTTCCAGAAGGGGCCTTCGCGGGTGTAGAGGCGTTGCAGAGCGTCCATGCCCAGGTCCAGCGGCAGCATGCCCGCCTTGCGGGCGCGCTCGTAACGGCGCAGCAGTTTGGGGTCGGCCACGCCTCGCCAATCCTCGCGCTTGCGCAGCACGCGGGCCAGTTCGGCCACATCGGCCAAGCCCAGGTTCAGGCCCTGTCCCGCCAGCGGGTGCACGGCGTGTGCGGCGTCGCCCGCCAGCACCCAAGCGTCTTGGCCCGTGCGGCCCGACCAATGCCGGGCCTGGGCCCGCACCAGGGGCCAGGCCCGGCGTTCGCTCACGAGTTGCATCGCCCCCAGTGCGTGCCCGCAGGCCAAGGCGAGGGCCTCGGCATAGGCCTTGGGCGTCAGGTCTTGCAGGAAGGCGGCGCGTTGGGGCGAGACGGACCAGACCACGGCCACGGTGTCGCCTTGGGGGCCGCCCAGCGGCAGCAGGGCCAGCACCTCACCGGCGGATGCTTCGCGCAGAAACCATTGCCGCGCGACTTGGCCGTGCGGCTGCTCGCAGCGCACGCGTGCAGCCAGCGCGTGCTGGGCATAGGGCGCCATCTCGTAGTCCACGCCCAGGGCCGCGCGCGTGGCGCTGGCGCGGCCTTCGCAGACCACGGTGAGCGGCGCGTTCGGCTCCTGACCATGCGCCACCCGTTCGATCTGCGGCTGGTAGCGCAACGCGGTGGCCAGGCCCTCTTCGAGCACGGGGGCGTCGACGATCCAGTTCAGCGCGGGCGTGCCGTGCAGGGCGGCGCTGAAGTTCAGCTCGCTGCCCTCGTCACCATGCACCTGCATGGCCAGCACCGGCGTGGCCAGGGTTTCGTCCTCGGGCCAAGCGCGGATGCTTTCGAGCAGCGCGCGCGAGGCGGGGGTGAGGGCGTAGGCGCGTATGTCGGCCGGGGCGCCTGGCGGGACGGGCTGCGCGGCGCTCAGGCCCACGCGCAGCTTTTCACGCGCGAGCAGCAGGGCCAGGCTGCGGCCGACGATGCCGTCGCCGCTGATGAAAATGTCCAGGGCTGGGGAGGGAGATGCCATAGCTGAGAGGCATTGTAGAAGCCGGGCTTGGCCCCAGACGGACAGGCACAATCAATCCCATGCAAACCTCCGATGTCACGGGGCGGATTTCCAGCCTCCATGTGTACCCCGTCAAATCCTGCGCGGGCCTGGCCCTGCCCGAGGCGCTGCTGACCGAGACCGGCCTGGACCTGGACCGCGCCTGGATGGTCGTGGACGAGGCGGGCGAATTCGTCACCCAGCGCGAGCTGCCGCGCATGGCCTTGATCCAGACCGCCTTCAAGGGCGATGTGATGGGCAGCGGCGGCGAGCTGGTTTTGCGCGCGCCGGGCATGCTGGCCCTGCATCTGCGCGTGGACGTGGTGGAAGCGCCGACCCGCGTGCGCGTCTGGCAAGACGAGGTGGCGGCTTATGACATGGGTGACCTGGCCGCGCAGTGGTTCTCGGATTTCCTGGTGCCCGGGGGATCGGGTCGCCCTTACCGCCTGGCGCGCTTTGACCCCGAACATCGCCGTCTCTCCAGCATGGACTGGACTAAGGGTGTTGAGGCGCCCAATCAGTTTTCCGACGGCTACCCGCTGCTGGTCGTCAGCCAGTCGGCCGTGGACGATCTGAATGCCCGGCTGAAAGCCGCCGGCCAGCCGCTGGTGGATATCCGGCGCTTCCGTCCCAACCTGGTCATCGACGGCTGGGAAGCCCACGACGAAGACCGCGTGGGGCCCATCATCCTCGAGACGGACGAGGGCGAGGTGCAGCTCACGCCCGTCAAACCCTGCTCGCGCTGCCCCATCCCCAACATCGACCCGGACACGGCGCAAAGCCATCCTTCGGTGAACGACACCTTGCAGGCTTACCGGCAAGACGCGCGCCTCAACGGCGCCATCACCTTTGGCATGAACTGCATCGTCACGGCGGGCGTGGACCGTTGGCTCAAGGTCGGGCAAGTGGCGCGGGCGGATTACGCGTTCTGATGGGTCAGCGTGACGTGACGTCAAGCCGACTTATCCAGCGTCTCCGTGGCTAAAGCTGTGGACAAGTGCATGAACAAGTCGCGCGGACCGCGCCTGTGCTGGCGCGCCCTTGGATTGCCTGTTTGACGGGCAGGTGCCGCGAGGCCGGGCGGTGACAAACGCCGCCTTTAAAATACCGCCCCTCAAGCAAGGAACACCATGAGTCTCAAGTGCGGCATCGTCGGCCTGCCCAACGTCGGCAAATCCACCCTCTTCAATGCGCTGACCAAGGCGGGCATCGCCGCTGAAAACTACCCCTTCTGCACCATCGAGCCCAATGTGGGCGTGGTCGAGGTGCCGGACCCGCGCCTCAAGCAGCTGGCCGAGATCGTCCAGCCCGAGCGCATCGTGCCGGCCATCGTGGAGTTCGTGGACATCGCCGGCCTGGTGGCCGGGGCGAGCACGGGCGAGGGCTTGGGCAACAAGTTCCTGGCCCACATCCGCGAGACCGACGCCATCGTCAACGTGGTGCGCTGCTTTTCCGACGACAACGTGATCCACGTGGCCGGCAAGGTGGACCCGATCGCCGACATCGAGGTGATCCAGACCGAACTCTGCCTGGCCGACCTGGGCGCGGTCGAGAAGGCTCTGCACCGCGTGACCAAGACGGCGCGTTCGGGCGACAAGGAATCGATCAAGCTGGTCGCCATCCTGGAGAAATGCCAGGCCGCGCTGGACCAGGGCAAGCCCGTGCGCACGGTGGAATTCAGCAAGGAAGAGCTTCCCCTGCTCAAGCAGTTCTTCTTCATCACCGCCAAGCCCGCCATGTTCGTGGGCAACGTGAGCGAAGACGGTTTCGAGAACAACCCCTACCTTGATCGCCTGAAGGAATACGCCGCCACCCAGAACGCGCCCGTGGTGGCCATCTGCGCCAAGATCGAGGCCGAGCTGTCCGAGATGGACGACGCCGACCGCCTGGAATTCCTCCAGGAACTGGGCCAGGAAGAGCCGGGCTTGAACCGCCTGATCCGCGCCGCCTACAAGCTGCTGGGCCTGCAGACCTACTTCACGGCCGGCGTGAAGGAAGTGCGCGCCTGGACCATCCATGTCGGCGACACCGGGCCGCAGGCGGCGGGCGTGATCCACACCGATTTCGAGAAGGGCTACATCCGCGCCCAGACCATCGCCTTCGAGGACTTCATCGCCCACAAGGGCGAGCAAGGCGCCAAGGACGTGGGCAAGATGCGCGCCGAAGGCAAGGAGTACGTCGTCAAGGATGGCGACGTGATGAATTTCTTGTTCAGCAGCTGATTGATCAAGACTTTTTCTCGCCGTTGCGGCCACTTGCCGGGCGGCGGCAAACCTCCCCAAAGCCGCGCACCAGCGCGGCTTTATCATTTCTGGCGTTGCATGGATGTTGCCCGGCCAGTGAATATCAAGTCGACGGCGCTTACCTGATGCGCTCGGGCGAAGAGCTGGTGCCGATGAGCGAGGACCAGCTGCGCAAGATCTTTGCGGAAGGCCAGCCGGGCTGGCTGGAGAGCCCGGCGCTGAAGGACGTGTCTGCCCAGGACGTGGTGCAGTGGCTGGACACCCAGACCTTTTTCGAACTGATGCGCCTGCCCTACCCGACCGACCGGCGGGCGTGCTGGCCCGCTTGCTGGACGAGCGCCTGATCGAGCGCAGCGCGGCGGGCTTCAACATCCTGCGCATCGGCGCGGTGCTGCTGGCCAAGAACATGCGGCAGTTCCAGGACATCAGCCGCAAGGCGGCGCGTGTGATCGTCTATGCGGGCGAGTCCAAGATGCAGACCGTTTCCGACGTCACCGGCGAGAAGGGCTACGCCGTGGGTTTTGCGGGGCTGGTGCAGCACGTGATGGGCAAACTGCCGCAGAACGAGGTGATCGAGGGGGCCATCCGCAAGCAGGTCAAGCTGCTGCCGGAGGTGGTGGTGCGGGAGCTGCTGGCCAATGCGCTGATCCACCAGGATTTCGACATGGGCGGTGCCTCGCCGGTGGTGGAGGTGTTCAGCAACCGCGTGGAAATATCCAACCCGGGCGAGCCCATCGTGCCGGTGGAGCGCTTCATCGACGGCTACCAGTCCCGCAACGAGCGGCTGGCGGACTTGATGCGGCGGTTCGGCATCTGCGAGGAGAAGAGCAGCGGCATTGATCGGGTGATCGAGGCCGCCGAGTTGATGCAGCTGCCGGCCCCCGAGTTCTTGACGAGTCACCGGCGCACGATCGTGGTGATCCACGGGCCACGTGCTTTCCGCGACATGAACGGCGGCGACCGGGTGCGGGCCTGCTACCAGCATTGCGTGCTGCAGTACGTGCTGCGCCGGCAGATGACCAACCAGTCGCTGCGGGAGCGTTTTGGCTTGCCCGAGGGCAGCAGCAACACGGTGTCGCAGATCATCACGGCGACCCTGGAGCAGGGACTGGTAAAGATGGACCCCAACGCGCCAGACTCGCGGCGCTATGCGCGCTACATCCCGGCATGGGCGTAGTGGCCATTTCATCGGCAGCCCGGCTCGGGGCGCCAGGCGTAGGCAAGTCATTGATTTGCCGAGGGTTTCTTATTTCATCGCAAACCGGCTGGGTGCCTCTGCGGTGCAGCGTGGCCAGGGGAGGCCGACATGCTGAATGAACAACAACTCGAGGAACTTTGCCTGGGCTGGTTCCAGGACGCGGGCTGGCGGTGTGCCCACGGTCCCGACCTGGCCCCGGACAGCGACGCGCCTGAGCGCGGCAACTACCGGCAGGTGGTGCTGCGCGAGCGCTTGCTGAACGCGCTGACCCGAATCAACCCGCACATCCCTCCTGCGGCCCTGGAGCAGGCAGCCCATGTCTTGCAGACGGTGGGTGAACCGCAGCTGATCGTGCGCAATCGCAACGTGCACCGGCTGTTGTTGAACGGCGTGATGGTGGATTTCGCGCAGGGCGACGAGAAAAAGACCGATCTGGTGCAGTTCATCGATTTCGCGCATCCCAGCAACAACGACTTCTTGGTGGTGAACCAATTCACCATCACTGGCACCAAGCAGCCGCGCCGCCCGGATGTGATCGCGTTCGTCAACGGCCTGCCCTTGGCGGTGCTGGAGCTGAAGAACCCCGCCAACGAGCAGACGGACGTGTGGGACGCCTTCCATCAATTGCAGACCTACAAGGAGGACATCAGCGACCTGTTCAACAGCAACGCCGCCCTCGTGGTGAGCGACGGTTGGACGGCGCGTATCGGCTCCCTTACCGCCAACACGGAGCGCATGCTGCCCTGGCGCACTGTCGCCAACGAAGACGACCGCCCGCGCCTGCAGATGGAGCTGGAGACCGTGGTGCGTGGTTTCTTCAAGCCCGAGTTGTTCTTGGACTACCTGCGCTACTTCGTTCTTTTCGAGCAAGAGGGCGACAGCATCAGCAAGAAGATCGCGGGCTACCACCAATTCCACGCGGTGCGCGAAGCTGTGCGCGCCACGGTGATCGCCTCGCGGGATGTGGACAAGGGGCTGCTGGAAGTGCGCGAAGAGCGCGCCACCTACGGCAAGGAGGTCAAGCCAGGCTCGCGCAAGGCGGGTGTGGTGTGGCATACCCAAGGTTCGGGCAAGAGCATCACCATGGCCTGCTACGCGGGCAAGTTGCTGCAGCAACCCGAAATGAAGAACCCCACGCTGGTGGTGGTGACCGACCGCAACGATTTGGACGGCCAGCTGTTCGCCACCTTCAGCGCCGCGAGTGACCTGCTCAAGACCACCCCGGTTCAGGCCGGTGGACGCGACGAACTGCGCGAGATGTTGGTTTCGCGCGAAGCGGGGGGGGTCATCTTCACCACGGTGCAGAAATTTGCTTTGTTGGACGGCGAAGAGGCCCACCCTCTGCTGTCCGGCCGCTCCAACATCGTGGTGATTTCGGACGAGGCCCACCGCAGTCAGTACGGCACCAAGGGGCGGCTGGATACCAAGACGGGCAAGTATGTGTTTGGCTATGCCAAGCACCTGCGCGATGCACTCAAGAACGCCACATTCATCGGTTTCACCGGCACGCCCATCGCGTTGGAAGACAAGGACACGCGCGCGGTGTTTGGTGACTACGTCAGCATTTACGACATCCAGGATGCGGTGGACGATGGCGCGACGGTCCCGATCTTCTACGAAAGCCGTCTGGCCAAGCTGGATGTGAACCAGACCGAGATCGACGCCCTCAACGCGCAGGTGGAAGAGGTGGTTGAGGACGAAGAGGACATCGCCAGCCGCGAAAAAACCAAGAGCGAGTGGTCGGCGTTGGCGAAGCTGGTGGGCTCCGCGCCCAGGCTGCAACAGGTGGCTCGCGACCTTATCCACCATTTCGAGGCACGCCTTTCCGTGGTGGACGGCAAGGCCATGATCGTCTGCATGAGCCGTGACATCTGCGTGCAGCTCTACAACGCCATCTGCGTGGGGGACGACGAGCATCCGCCACTGCGGCCCGAATGGCACAGCACCGACCCAGAGCAAGGCGCCATCAAGATCATCATGACCGGTTCGGCTGCCGACGAGGCGCTGTTGCAGCCGCACCTGTACAGCAAGCAAGTGAAGAAGCGCTTGGAAGCACGCTTCAAGGACGCCAAAGACCCGCTGAAATTGGTGATCGTGCGCGACATGTGGTTGACGGGCTTTGACGCGCCATGCTGTCACACCATGTACGTCGACAAGCCCATGAAGGGCCACAACCTCATGCAGGCGATTGCCCGCGTCAACCGGGTCTTCAAGAACAAGCCTGGCGGCCTGGTGGTGGATTACATCGGAATTGCCAACGAGCTGAAGGCCGCGCTCAAGACGTACACCGAGGCCAAGGGCAAGGGTGATCCGACACGAAGCGCGGCCGAGGCGTTGGCAGTGTTGTTGGAAAAACTAGGCATCGTGCGCGCCCTGATGCGAGGCTTTGACTACAGCGCTTACGAGACCGATGCCATCCAATTGCTGGTGCCTGTTGCCAATCACATCCTGGGCTTGAAGGATGGCAAGACGCGCTTTCTCGACACCATGGTGGCCATCGGGGAGGCCTACGCGCTCTGTGGAACTTTGGATGAGGCGGCTTCGCTCCGCAAGGAGATCGCGTTCTTCTCAGCCATCAAAGCCGCGATCACCAAGTTCACGACCGTGGACAGAAAACGCAGTGACGCCGAGAAGAACAGCGCGCTGAGGCAGATCCTGGACAACGCGATCATCGCGGACGGCGTGGCCGATGTGTTCGCCCTGGCCGGACTGGATAAGCCGAACATTGGCTTGCTGTCCGATGCATTCTTGGAGGATGTCCGCCAGATGGAGAGCTGCAACCTGGCGGTGGAGTTACTGGAAAAGCTGTTGCGCGATGAAATCAAGGCCCGTGCCCGCAACAACGTGGTGCAAGAGAAGAAGTACGGCGATCGCTTGCTTGAAACCTTGCGCAAGTATCACAACCGCGCGATTGAAACCGCTCAAGTGGTTGAAGAGTTGATCCAGATGGCCAAGGAGTTCCAGGCCACGTTGGAGCGCGAAGCCTCTCTCGGCCTGGGGCACGATGAGATCGCCTTCTATGATGCTTTGGCCAACAACGAGAGCGCCGTGCGCCAGTTGGGCGATGACGTTCTGAAAAAAATCGCCATCGAAATCACCGAGAAATTGCGTGCCAGCACCACGGTCGACTGGCAGGTGCGTGACAGTGTGCGCGCCAAGCTGCGCATCCTGGTGCGGCGTTGCCTGCAGAAATGGAAATACCCGCCCGATCAGGAACCCCAGGCCGTGGATCTAGTGCTCCAACAAGCGGAGCAGCTTTCCAGTACTTGGGCGGTATGAGGCGACCGGCCTGGCCCGCGCCGTGCGGAATTGCGATGGCCTAACGGCCCTTGCTCTTGCCCATCGGCACATCACGCAGCGCCAGGGCCAGCTCCTCAGCGTGCCAGACCTCCATCTGCTGCGCGGTGGCATAGGGCTGGGCCTGTTCGCTGAGTGGGGCGAGTGCGATGTACAGCGCTTGTTCGGCCCCGTGGGCCTCGCGCGCGGCTTGCAGCGCACGCAGGTTGTCGACGCCGGTGCGCGCTGATTTCCAGCGGCGCGCGCTGACCAGGGTGCGTCGCCCCTGGCGCTCCAGTTCGAAGTCGAAGTCTTCCGTTTTGCCGCGTTGCACCGTGTGGCCTTGGCGTTGGAAGGCCTGTGCCAGCAGATCGGCGAAGGCCGGCCAGGACATCGCCGCGACGGCGTCGTGGGTCTGCGCCACTCGCGCGGCGCCGGGCCGGCCCCATTGGCGGATCGCCGCCATGACCGCGATCACGACGAAGGGCAAGCCCGACAGCGCGCCGACGACGCGGACTTCGTCCGGCAGCAGGGCAAAGCTGATCAAGCCCAGCAGGACACCGATCAGCAGGCTGATCCACCAAGGCGAGCGCAAGAGGATTGCGAACAGCGAGTTCTTCGCCATCTTTAGCTTCAAGAGGGGCTCCGTGAGGTGTGAGGGAGCGAGAGCGTAGCGCATCCCTGCACGCCTTATTGCATTTCCCTACCCCAGCGTCACCTCTTGCCCCATCCGCGCTACGCTCGCGCGCCAGCCCAGCTCTCGTTCAATCCGCTGGCGCAGTTGGTCCGCCGCCTCGGGTTCGCCATGGGTCAGGAAGACTTGCTGGGGCGGTTGGGGCGCGGCGCCCATCCAGCGCAGCAGTTGCGGCGCGTCGGCGTGGGCGGACATGCCGGGCAGTTGGGTGACTTCGGCGTTGAGTGGCACGTCCTGGCCGAAGATGCGGATGCTTTTTTCACCGGCAGCGATGCGCGCGCCGCGCGTGCCGCCGGCCTGGTAACCGGCCAGGACAATGGTGTTGCGGTGGTCCGGCGCCAGACGTTTGATGTGGTGCAGCACCCGGCCGCCGGTGGCCATGCCGCTGGCCGAGATGATGATGGAGGGGTAGCGCACTTCGTTGAGCGCGCGGGATTCGTCGGTGGTGCGCACCATCTTCGCCACGCGGCACATGCGCTGGCTTTCTTCCGGGCTGAGCCGATGCAGCTTGTGATGGCGCAGGTAGATGCCCGTCATGTCGATGGCCATGGGGCTGTCGAGGAAGATGGGCAGATCGGGAATGGCGTGGGCGGCTTTCAGCCGTGCGATCAGCACCAGCAGGGCCTGCGCGCGCCCGACCGCGAAGGCGGGGATCACCACGCTGCCGCCCCGGCTGGCCGTGCGCTGGATGATCTCGCCCAGCAGGGCCTGGTTGTCCACGGTCGGGTGCACGCGGTCGCCATAGGTGGATTCGACCACCATGCAGTCCACCGCTTCGGGCGGTGTGGGCGGCTCCATGATCAGGTCGTCCTCGCGGCCCACATCGCCTGAGAAGAGGATCTTGGTACGCCCGTCCGAAAAGGTCGCGTGCGCCGCCCCGAGGATGTGCCCGGCGGGTGCGAGCGTGACGTGCAGGCCAGGCAGCACCTCCTCGCTCACGCCGAAGTCCAGCGGCCGCAGGTAACGCAGGCTGTGCCGCGCGTCTTCTTCGGTGTACAGCGCCAGGGCCGGGTGGTGCTTGCTGCTGCCGTGCCGGTTGGCGTAGGCCGCGTCTTCTTCCTGCAGGTGGCCGCTGTCGGGCAGCAGCAGGTGGCACAGCTCGATCGTGGCGGGCGTGGCGTGCATGGGGCCGCGAAAGCCGCGCCTCAGCAGCAAGGGCAGGGCGCCGGAATGGTCCAGGTGGGCGTGGGTCAGCACCACCGCGTCCAACGTCGCGGGGTCGAAGGGGAAGTCCTCCCAGTTCAACTCGCGCAGGTTTTTGTAGCCCTGGAAGAGACCGCAATCGACCAGCAGTCGGTGCCCCTCGTGTTCCAGCAGGTAACGCGAGCCGGTCACGGTGCCGGCGGCCCCCAGAAAAGTGAGTTTCATTTTTTCCGCGCGGTGACCGCGTGTGTGTGCGTCGGACTAGCCGATCCGATCATATAGTGCGGGTTTCGCGCGCCCGCGCATGCCGACCGGGCCGCAACGATACTGACGACTTCCAACGTACCCGAGATCCCATGAGCTTCACCGTCGCCGACCAACTCGACATGTCCACCCCGGCCGCCAAGCGCGCGGCGTATGAATTGCTGAGTGCTCAGCTCCAGAGCCTGCTGGAAGGCGAGCGTGACCGCATCGCCAACCTGGCGCAGTTCTCCGCGCTGCTCTACCAGGTCCTGCCGGATTTGAACTGGGCCGGTTTCTACCTGGCCCAGGGCGAGACCCTGGTGCTCGGCCCTTTCCAGGGCAAGGTGGCTTGCGTGCGTATCCCCTTCGGCCGGGGGGTCTGCGGCACCTGCGCCGCGACCGGGCAGGTGCAGATCGTGCCGGACGTGGAGGCCTTCCCTGGCCACATCGCCTGCGACAGCGCTTCCCGCTCCGAACTCGTGCTGCCGCTGCGCTCCGGCAGCCAATTCCTCGGCGTGCTGGATCTCGACAGCCCAGAGCTGGCCCGCTTCGACGAGATCGATGCCCAAGGCCTGACGCGCATGGTGGCCACCTTGGTGGCGGGCACGGACTGGGCGCGTTGAGGCGGCGCCGAGCCGCCTGCCCGCGCGATCGGATGAGTGTGCTGGGGGCGCGAAAGGCGCGACGGACTACCGCGCCGCGCCGGGCACCGTGCTCGCGCGCCGACCGGCCCACAGGCTCACGCCCAAGCCGATCAAGACCAGGCCGAGACCGTAGAGGTGCAGATGGGCCAGCAGCCCCTGGGCAATCAGGCTGGCGCCGAGCGCCGCGCCCAGGGCCTGGCCGGCGTAGATGGCGGAAGAGTTGAGTGCGATGGTGGCGGATGCCAGCGCCGGGGCCAGTTGCACCAGGCGCGCCTGCTGCGCCGAGTTGCAGGCGAAGCCGCAGAGCGCCCAAGGCAGCGCGATCAACGCATGCAGCCAGAACGAGGGCGCACCGAAGGCCCGGCTGAGCGGCCACAGGGCCAGGGTCAGGGCGATGCCGACCAGCGTCATGGTCACGGCGCGCGCCGGGCCCAGGCGGTCGATGTGGCGCGACAGCAGCAGATTGCCCGCTAGCCCGAACACGCCGAACCACAGCAGCAGCAGCGCCAGCGCGGCGGCGCCCATGCCCATCATCTGCTGGTGATAAGGCGCGAAGTAGGCGAACAGCGTCATCTGGCTGAAGGAATAGAACAGCGTCACGGCCACCACGCCCATCAGCGCGGGCGAGCGCAAGGTCTGCGCCCAGCCTTGGCGCGAGATCGCGGGTGGGCGCATGCCATCGGGCAGCACGCGCCAGACCCAGGCAGCGCCGACCAGGGCCAGCAGCGCCACCAGCCCGAAGGCCCAGCGCCAACCCATCACGCCACCGATCCAAGCCGACAGCGGCATGCCCAGCACCGAGGCCAGCGACCAGCCCAGGAAGATGGTGGTGATGGCGCGTCCGCGCTGCGACGGCGGCACCAGCAGCCCGACGCTGGCGGCGGCCTGCGGTGTGAAGATGCCGGGCGGCATCATGGCCAGGGCGCGCAGCACCAGCAGCCAGCCGTAGCTGGGCGCGCAGGCGCTGGCCGCCATGAAGACGCCGTACCACAGCAGGGAGAGCGCGAGCAGGCGCCGCCGGTCCCATCCGGCCACCAAGCCCGCGGCCAGGGGCGCGCCCAGGCCGATCAGCACGCCGCCCACCGTGATCAGCAGCCCGGTCTGCGGAATGGAGACATCCAGCGAGGCGCTGATGTCGTTGAGCGTGCCGGGCACCACCATCACGCCCGCGCCGATCACGAAGTTGCCGAACAGCAGGGCGCGCAGCGCTGGGCCGGCGGAGGGGGCCGCTGACGTGGGCGCCGACGTGGTGCGAGAGGAGGTGCTGGAGTCGGTCATGAATCGGTTTTGGCGAGGGTGGGCAGTATGAGGCTTTCAGGCCTGGAGGTCAGCACGGTGCGGGCGTCGGGGCGGGTGGCTGCCGGTGCTCGCGGGGTCCGACTCTGGCCCCGGCTCAGGGGCAGCGAGGGCGGTGACGGGCCTCATCCCTCATCCCTCATCCCTCATCCCTCATCCCTCATCCCTCATCCCTCGGCCCTCATCCCTCGGCCCTCAATCCGCAGGGGCCGCGAAAGTCATGCGGAACACCGTGCCTGGTCCCGTGGACAAGGGGCTTTGCAGGCTGAGCTGGGCGCCATGCTGCTTCGCGATCTCGCGGGCGATGGCCAGGCCCAAGCCGCTGCCGCGCACCTCGGCGGGCGCGGCGCGGTAGAAGCGCTCGAACACATGGGCCTGGTGTTCGGCGGCGATGCCGGGGCCACCGTCTTCCACCTCCACCCAGGCTGGTCCCACGCGTACTGTGACGCGGGTACCGGGCGGCGCATGGTGCAAGGCGTTGTCCAGCAGATTGCCCAGGGCTTCGTGCAGCAGAGCGGTCGAACCGTTCACCGTGCAGGCCGGCACCAGCGCCTCGAAACCGAGGTCGTCACCGCGTTGCACGGCGCGGGGCAGGAACTCCTGCGTGACCTGGCGCGCCAGCGCCACCAGGTCCAGGGCTTCGTGCGGGTGCATCTCGGGCGCGTGCTCGGCGCGCGTCATGGCCAGCAGCTGTTCGGTCAGGCGCACGGCGTCGTCCGTGGTCTTGCGCGCGGCGCTCAGCAGCGCGGCGCGGTCGGCGGTCTGTTCGCGCTCGGCCAGCACCAGCTGGGTCTTGAGCACGGTCAGCGGCGTGCGCAGCTGGTGCGCGGCGTTGTCCAGGAAGCGCTTGCGGATGTCGATCAGCCGTCCCAGCCGGGCGAGGTAGGTGTTGAGCGTGTGCACCAGGGGATGCAGCTCGCGCGGCAGGCCGGGGGGCTCGATGGGCGCGAGGTCGTCGTCCGCGCGCTGTGCAAGCCGCTGGCGAAAGCTCTCCAGCGGACGGATGCCGCGTTGCACACCCACCACCACCAGCAGCGCCGCCGCCAGCAAGAGCAGTGCCTGCTGGCTCAGGGTGTCGCGCAGGATGTGCCGCACCATCTGTTGGCGCGTCTCCAGCGTCTCCGCCACGCTGATCTTGAGGATGCGGGCTTGCCCGCCCTCGTCCTCCAGCACGTGGGTCAGGTGGGCCAGGCGTACCGGCAAGCCGCGAAATTGGATGTCGTCGAACTGCACCAGGGCGTGGTAGTGCACCTGCATCGGCGCTGCGCCCGTGGGGCCGGGCAGGTCGTCCTGCCCGGCCAGCCAGTGGCCCTGGGCATCGGCGATGCGGTAGTACAAGCGCGAGCCGGTGTGGTTCTCCAACAGGTAACCGGCGGCGCGTTGCGCTTGCAACTGCAGGCCGCCCTGGCGCCAGGACAGTTCCTCGGCCAGCGCGCGGCTCGCGAGGTAGAGCGCCCGGTCATAGGCCTCGTTGCTGGCGTCCACCGCGTTGCCATAGCTGACCCAGGCGTTGAGCGCGCTCAGACCCACCAGCGGCAGCAAGATCCAGCCCAGCAGGCGGGCGCGCAGCGAGGCGGTGGCGTTCATGCGGCGCGCTTGGCGTCTTGGAGCGTCAGCAGGTAGCCCAGGCCGCGGATGGTGCTGACCGTGGGGGCCGCGGGTTCGGGCGGGCGGCAGGCCGTGTCGAGCTTCTTGCGCAGGCGGTGGATCAACACCTCCACCGCCTCGAGCTCCGCGGCTTCGTCGCTGAACACCGCGCGGTGCAGCGCTTCCTTGCCGACGGCGCGGCCCGGGTGTTCCAGCAGCACGCGCAGGGCGGCGGTCTCGCGTGGGGTCAGCGCCAGCACCTGCTGGTTCAGCGTGACCTGACCGGATTCGCGGTCCATTTCCAGCGGGCCCAGGCGCAGCCGCAGGGACTTCATGCGCCCGGGGCGGCGCAGCAGGGCTTGCAGCCGCGCTTCCAGTTCGCTCAGGTCGAAGGGTTTGGGCAGGTAGTCGTCCGCGCCCAGGTTCAGGCCCAGCACGCGGTCGGGCACGCTGGCGCGCGCGGTCAGGATCATCACGGGCACGGCGTTGCCGCTCTCGCGCAGCTCCTGCAGCACCGACAGGCCGTCACGGCCGGGCAGATTGAGGTCCAGCAGCACGGCGTCGAAGGCGTCGCCCTCGCGCAGCAAGGCCAGGGCCTCGTCGGCGTCGCGCGCGAATTCGACGTCCGCGCCGCTTTGGCGCAGGGCCGTGCCCAGCCAAAGCGCCAGATCGGGGGTGTCTTCGACGAGGAGGAGGCGGGATGTCAGGGTATGCACCGGGGGGTTCTGACAGGTGTTTGAAAGCCTAGGCCGGGCCACAGGTTCAGAATCCCGGGGCTGCAGGCGAGGCCCTGCAAAAGTTGTTTTGATTCTTACACAGGAGACGACGATGCAAGCGAAGCGACGTGAATTCCTCGGCCTGGGTCTGGCCGCCGGTGCCAGCCTGGCCCTGCCCGTCTGGGCCCAGGGTAAGCCCCTGTTCGAGAACCTCAATATGTTCGTGCCGGCCGCGCCGGGCGGCGGCTGGGACGGCACGGCACGCGCCATCGAGCGCGCCGCCAAGGCCGCGGGCCTGGTGGGCAACATGCCCTTCGAGAACGTCGCCGGCGCCGGCGGCATGGTCGGCCTGCCGCGCTACGTGAACCAGCGCAAGGGCAAGGGTGACAACCTGATGGTGGGCGGCTCCGTCATGGTGGGCGCGGCCATCGCCAACAAGAGCCCGGTGACGATGAAGAACGTCACGCCCATCGCTCGGCTGACGGAAGAAGCGGGCGTGGTGGCCGTGCCCGCCAGCGGTTCGATCAAGACCTGGAAGGAGCTGGAAGCCGCGCTCAAGGCCAATCCCCGCGGGGTGCCGGTGGCCGGCGGCAGCGCGGGCGGCACCGACCACGTGCTGCTGGGTCTGATCATCCAGGCCCTGGGCCGCAACCCGCGCGAGGCCGCCTACGTGGCGTTCTCGGGTGGCGGCCAGGCCAATGCCGCGTTGCTGGGCGGGCAGGTGACGGCGGGCATCTCGGGCTACTCCGAGTTCGAGGAGCACATCAGCGCGGGCCGCTTGATTCCGCTGGCCGTCTCGGGCAACAAGCGCATCCCCGGCGTGAACCTGCCCACCTTGAGCGAGCTGGGCGTGCCGGTGACGGCGGCCAACTGGCGCGGCGTGTTCGCGCCCCCGGCCATCAGCAATGAGCAACGCGATGCCTTGGTGACCTTCATGACCCGCCTGCACGCCTCCGAGGCCTGGAAGAAGGAACTCGAAACCCGCAAGTGGACCGACGTCTTCCTGACCGCGCCGGCCTTCGACAAGCAACTGGCCGAGGACATCCGCGCCACCGAGGCTGTGATGAAGGACCTGGGGCTGGCCTGATGTCTGCATCCACCCGCACGAGCCACGGCGCCCAGCGGCGTGCACGCTTCACGCCCTTCCTGCTGGCCTTGCTGCTGGTGGGCCTGGCGGCCGCGGCCGCTTGGCAGGTCACGGCGATTCCCGAGTCCATGATCCAGATGGCCGTCGGCCCCGTGCTGGTGCCCGGGGTGGTGGTGGGCATGCTGGTCGTGCTCGCGCTGGCCTACGGTTGGAGCGCCTGGCGCGGCCACCAAGTGGATGACAGCCAGATCGAGGACCACGAACCCCTGCCCGGTGGCGATCGGCGCCTGCTGTTTCTGCTGGGCGGCGGCGTGCTCTTCATGGCCCTGGTGCAAGCGCTGGGCTTCATCATCCCCGCCGCCTTGTGCGGCATGGGCGTGGCGCGGGCCTTCGATGCGCCGGTCATCGGGCGTTCCGCCTGGCGCTCGGCCCTGATCTGCCTGGGCATCGCCGCCTTTTTCTGGTTCGTTCTGGCCTTTTTGCTGGGCGTAGGCTTGGGCCCGGCGTTCAGCTGGTCTTGGACGGACTTGGCCGCCAACGCCGTCGCGGCCTGATTTTTCGGAGCAAGCATGCAAGGATTCGAGGCCCTGCTGGCCGGGTTTGCCAGCGCGCTGCAACCCACGACCCTACTCTGGGGTTTCGCGGGTTGTTTTCTGGGCACGCTGGTGGGCGTGTTGCCGGGCATCAGTCCGGCGCTGACCATCGCGCTGCTGCTGCCGCTGACCTACCAGGTCCCCGCCACCAGCATGTTCGTGATGTTCGCGGGCATCTACTACGGTGCGGCCTATGGCGGCTCCACCACGTCCATCCTGCTCAATACGCCGGGGGAATCCGGCTCGGTGGTGACGGCGCTGGAGGGCAACAAAATGGCGCGGCGCGGGCGCGCGGGCCAGGCGCTGGCGACGGCGGCCATCGGCAGTTTCGTCGCGGGCACCATCGGCACGCTGGCGCTGACCTTCTTCGCGCCCTGGGTGGTGCAGGCCGCGCTGGCCTTTGGTCCGGCGGAATACTTCAGCCTCATGGTGCTGTCCCTGGTCGCCGTGTCGGCCGTGCTGGGCAATTCGGTGTTGCGCGGGCTGATCAGCCTCTTCCTGGGCCTGTTGGCGGGGCTGGTGGGCATCGACTTGCAGACCGGTCAACCGCGGTTCACTTTCGGCCGCGCCGAGTTGCTGGACGGACTGGAAGTGACGGTGGTGGTCGTGGGCCTGTTCGCCGTCGGCGAGGCGCTGTACCTGGCCTGGCAAGGGCGTGAATCACGCAATGCCGAGGTGATGAAGCTCACCGGCAGTCTGCGTCTGAGCCGGCAGGACTGGGGGCGCTCCTGGAAGGCCTGGTTGCGTGGCGCGCTCTACGGCTTCCCGATTGGGGCCATGCCGGCCGGTGGTGCCGAGCTGCCGACCATGCTCTCGTACTACACCGAGCGCAAGCTCAGCAAGCATCCCGAGGAATTCGGTCAGGGCGCCATCGAGGGCGTGGCCGGGCCCGAGGCCGCCAACAACGCGGCGGCGGCCGGTGTGCTGATGCCGCTGCTGACCTTGGGCATCCCGACCTCGGCCACGGCGGCCATCATGCTGTCGGCCTTCGAAGGCTACGGTATCCAACCCGGCCCGCAGCTGTTCACTCAGCAGGGCGCGCTGGTCTGGACGCTGATCGCCAGCCTCTACATCGGCAACGTGATCCTGCTCATCCTCAACCTGCCGCTGGTGGGCCTCTGGGTCAAGCTGCTCAAGATCCCCCCGCCCTGGTTGTACGCGGGCATCATCATCGTGTCCATCGCGGGCGTCTACGGCGCGAGCAATTCGGTGTTCAACGTGGGCCTGCTGTTTGCCTTCGGCCTCCTCGGTTTCGTGATGCGGCGCTTTGACTTTCCGGCCGCGCCGCTGATCGTCGGGCTGATCCTCGCGCCCATGGCCGAGCAGTCCATGCGGCAGGCGCTCATCATCAGCCAGGGCGACTGGTTCACCTTCTTCACGCGTCCGCTGTCGGGCACGCTGATGGCCGTGGCGCTCGTGCTGCTGTTCGCCCCGCCCTTGTGGCGCCTGGCCCGGCGCCGCTTGAATGCCTGATCAGCCCCGGATCGCCCAGGCCGTCACAGCAGCTTGAGCGACTCCGGAATCAGCCACAGCAGGGCGGCCGTCATCGTCACGTAGCGCAGGAACTTGCCGATGGCCATGTAGGTCACGCAGGGCCAGAAGGGCAGCTTGAGCCAGCCGGCCACCGCGCAGAGCGGGTCACCAACGATGGGCAGCCAGGACAGCAGGCAGGCCTTGGGGCCGAGGCGTTCCAGCCAGCCCAGCGCGCGCAGGTGGGCGCGTGAATGACTCTGGGCATGGGCCTGCATCTCGGCCCGCTCATGGCGCAGCCGGTCCAGGGCCCGGTGCGCGCCGTAGCCCATCCACCAGTTCAACGCGCCGCCCAGGGTGTTGCCCGCCGTGGCCACGAAGATGGCGGGCCAGAACAGCTCGGGATTGAGGTGCAGCAGGCCCACCACGGCCGGTTCCGAACCCATGGGCAGCAGGGTGGCGGAAATGAAGGCGATTACGAACAGCGTGCTCAGACCGAACTCTGGCAGCGCCAGCCAGGCCAGCAATTGCTGCAGCGCCACATTGAATTGCTCCATCATGGGGCGCAGTATAGAAAGCACGCAGTCGCGAGTAAGGGAAAGCGTGATCAACGCGGTTCTCGACACGGCTTGCGCGCGCGATTCCAACTGCTGAAAATTTGAGCAGATAGAATCCGCCGCTCCGTCTTCGCCCTGCCTGGCTCCTTTTTCCTCTTTCCGCATGAACCCCGGCCTTGTTTCCGGTGTGCGCATTGGCGCGCACCTGCTGCCGAACAACGTGTTCGCCGCGCCCATGGCGGGCGTGACGGACCGGCCTTTCCGCAAGCTTTGCAAGGCGCTGGGCGCGGGCTACGCGGTCAGCGAGATGGTCACCTCGCGCAAGGAGCTGTGGAACAGCCTCAAGACCAGCCGCCGCGCCGACCACAGCGGCGAGCCTGGGCCCATCGCGGTGCAGATCGCGGGCACGGACGCCGCGATGATGGCCGAGGCCGCGGTCTACAACATCGAGCGCGGCGCGCAGATCATCGACATCAACATGGGCTGCCCGGCCAAGAAGGTTTGCAACAAGTGGGCGGGCTCGGCGCTGATGCAGGACGAAGCACTCGCGCTGGAGATCGCCGAGGCCGTGGTCGCTGCCTGCGAGCCGCATGGCGTTCCCGTCACGCTCAAGATGCGCACGGGCTGGTGCCAGGCGAACAAGAACGCGGTCACCTTGGCCTGCGCGTTTGAAGGCGCGGGCATCCGCATGCTCACGGTGCATGGCCGCACGCGCGAACAAGGCTACGGCGGTCAGGCCGAGTACGACACCATCGCCGCGGTCAAGGCCGCCGTGCGCGTGCCGGTCGTGGCCAATGGTGACATCACCTCGCCCGAGAAGGCGCGCGCGGTGCTGGCCCACACGGGCGCCGATGCCGTGATGATCGGCCGCGCCGCGCAAGGCCGACCCTGGATCTTCCGCGAGGTCGCGCATTACCTGGCCACGGGCGAGCACCTGGCCCCGCCCTTGGTCGCCGAAGTCAAGCGCCTGTTGCTGGACCACTTGCAGGAGCACTACGCCCTGTACGGTGATGACCGCTGGGCCGAGGGCCTGGCAGCCCGCCCTGACACGCTCACGGCCCTGCCGTCGGCGAGCACCGGCGTACAACCGGGAACGAGCACAGGCGTTCGAAGCGCGCGCAAGCACATCGGCTGGTACGTGCGGGGCTTGCCTGGGGGCGAGGCTTTCCGCGCCCGCATGAACGCACTGGACGACAGCCGTGCCCAATGGCAGGCCGTGGCGGATTATTTTGACGAGCTGGGCGCGGTGATGGACCGGTTGCCGGCGGCGGACGCCGCGTGGCTGGGGCCCGTGGAGGAAGCCGCGTCCGCATGAGCCTGTGAAGCGGAGATGAGCGCAAGAAGGAATGCGTGAGCAAGAACGCAAGAACGCATGAGCCAAGAACAATGAGTCCAAAACAATGAGCAAGAAGCAGATCGAAGAATGCGTGCGCAACAGCATGGAGAGTTATTTCAAGGACCTGCGCGGCGCCGAGCCGGACCGCATGTACGAGATGCTGGTGCGCGTGGTCGAGAAACCGCTGCTGGAAGTGGTGATGGCGCACGCCGAGCACAACCAATCCCGAGCCGCCGAATGGCTTGGGCTGAACCGCAACACCCTGCGCAAGAAGCTGGTCGAGCACAAGCTGCTCAAATGATTTTCAGAACCGATAGATAAACACCATGCAAGCACTGCTTTCCGTTTCCGACAAGACCGGCATCCTCGAATTCGCCAGGGAACTTCACCAGCTCGGCGTCAGGCTGCTGTCCACCGGCGGCACCGCCAAGCTGCTGGCCGACGCGGGCCTGCCCGTGACCGAGGTGGCCGAGCACACTGGCTTCCCCGAGATGCTGGACGGCCGCGTCAAGACCCTGCACCCCAAGGTCCATGGCGGCCTGCTGGCGCGCGCCGACCTGCCCGAGCACGTGGCGGCCATGCAGGCGCACGGCATCACGCGCATCGACATCCTGGCCGTCAACCTCTACCCGTTTGAGGCCACGGTGGCCAAGCCCGGGTGCACGCTCGAAGACGCCATCGAGAACATCGACATCGGTGGTCCGGCCATGGTGCGCAGCGCGGCCAAGAACTGGAAGGACGTCGTTGTGCTGACCGACGCCAGCCAGTACGCGGGCGTGCTGGCCGAGCTGAAGACGGGTGGCTTAAGCGGCATTTCGCGCAAGACCCGCTTCGCCCTGAGCGTGGCCGCCTACAACCGCATCGCGAATTACGACGCGGCCATCAGCAACTACCTCTCGTCCGTCCAACTGGGGGACGACGGCCAGCCCGCCGCTCCCGCCGAATACGCGGGTCAGGCCAACAGCAACTTCGTCAAGCTGCAGGACCTGCGCTATGGCGAGAACCCGCACCAGACCGCCGCCTTCTACCGCGACCTCTACCCCGCGCCCGGCTCTCTGGTCACCGCCAAGCAGTTGCAGGGTAAGGAGCTGAGCTACAACAACATCGCCGACGCCGACGCGGCCTGGGAATGCGTCAAGACCTTCGACACCCCAGCGTGTGTGATCGTCAAGCACGCCAACCCCTGCGGCGTGGCCGTGGGCAAGGACGCGCTCGAGGCCTATGGCAAGGCCTTCAAGACCGACCCCACCAGCGCCTTCGGTGGCATCCTTGCTTTCAATCGCACCGTGGACGGTGCGGTGGCGCAAGCGATCACCGTGGCCAACAAGCACTTCGTCGAGGTGCTGATGGCGCCGGCCTACACGCCCGAGGCCTTGGAGATTTTCAAGAGCAAGGTCAATGTGCGCGTGCTCGCCATCCCGCTCGATG
The DNA here is from genome assembly GCF_000211835.1 of Hylemonella gracilis ATCC 19624. GTDB lineage: Bacteria > Pseudomonadota > Gammaproteobacteria > Burkholderiales > Burkholderiaceae_C > Hylemonella > Hylemonella gracilis. The sequence goes on from NZ_AEGR01000060.1 coordinate 88,124, forward strand.
GCGTCAAGCGCGACAGCAAGAACGCCTGGGAGCGCGGCCTCAACAGCCACGACGTCAAGCGTGTCGGCTCGGGCTTGCTGATCCAGACCGCCGACAACCATGAACTCCAGCGCGACGATCTAAAGGTTGTCACGAAACTCGCGCCGACCCCGCAGCAAATCGATGACCTGCTCTTCGCCTGGAAGGTCGCCAAGTTCGTCAAGAGCAACGCCATCGTCTTTTGCAGCGGTGGCATGACCATGGGCGTGGGCGCGGGCCAGATGAGCCGCCTGGACAGCGCGCGCATCGCCAGCATCAAGGCCGAACACGCGGGTCTGAGCCTGAAAGGCACGGCCGTGGCCAGCGACGCCTTCTTCCCCTTCCGCGACGGCCTGGACGTCGTGGCCGAGGCCGGCGCCACCTGCGTGATCCAGCCGGGTGGCAGCATGCGCGATCAGGAAGTCATAGCTGCTGCAGACGAGCGCGGGATTGCGATGGTGTTCTCGGGCGTGCGCCACTTCCGGCATTGAGCCTGTTCGACAGGGATCGCCATTCTTCTTGGGGGCGCTGTCGTCTGCCTGAACTGGAGCACGAGGGCGCTGGGAAAGTGAGGAATCTATTTCAATCTATAGTAAATATATGCTATACATAGCTATAGATACCTGACTCTCTTCCCACTTCCGTATGGACGAATACCGCAATCCCTTCAATCCAGGTGCTGGCGTCAGTCCGCCGGAACTGGCTGGCCGTGCAGAAGTGATGCAGCAGGCTGTGACCGCGCTGGAGCGAACCAAGCGGGGGCGGCATGCCAAATCTCTGTTGATATTGGGGCTGCGCGGCGTGGGCAAAACCGTGCTGTTGAATGAGATTGCCAAAGAAGCTGGGCAACGCGGCTATCTCACTGAAATGATCGAGGCGCGGGACAACGACGATTTGCGCCAGATGCTGATTCACTCGGTGCGCCGCGTGCTGTTGACGCTGGACAGTGGCAAACAGGCCGCCGAAGCCGTCAAAAAAGGGTTGCGCGTTCTGCGCAGCTTTCTGGGAAGTGTGACGGTGAGCACCGGTGGCGTGGATGTCACCCTAGGCGTTGACCCTGAAATCGGCCAGGCGGATAGCGGTAGGTTGGAAACGGACGTGACGGATTTGCTCTTGGCTACTGGCCGTGCGGCGCAGGCCGTGGCAAAGCCAGTGGCCCTTTTGATTGACGAACTGCAATACGTGTCCAAGGAAGAACTGGCCGCGTTGATTCGAGCCATACATGCAGTCAATCAGGCTGGGCTGCCTTTGATTCTGTTTGGGGCTGGATTGCCGCAACTGGCGGGCCAGGCTGGTGACGCCAAGAGCTATGCAGAGCGCTTGTTTGAATTTCCTCGGTTGGATCGCCTCAGTGAGGCCGATGCCTATGCCGCCATCCGTGAGCCCATTGAAGAAGAGGGCGCGCATATTGAAGGCGCAGCTTTGCAAGAGATTTTCAGGCAATCACATGGATACCCATACTTCCTGCAAGAGTGGGGGTACAACGCCTGGAATGCCTGCGACAGCGACACGATTGAATTAGCGGACGCACACACAGCCACAGCCAATTCCATCCGCAAACTGGATGCATCGTTTTTCCGTGTCCGCTTTGATCGGTTGACGCCTGGCGAACGTGACTACATGCGTGCCTTGGCAGACATGGGCGAGGAGCCGCAACGTACCTCGGATGTTGCGATGGCGATGGGGCGCAAGGCCACGAGCATGACACCTGTAAGGGACAGCTTGATCAAGAAGGGCATGCTTTATGCGCCTGAGCACGGCATGATTGCGTTCACCGTGCCCTTATTCGATGAATTCATGCGGCGGGAAATGCCCCAGGGCTAGCGCATCAACTTGAAGATGTCCGTGGACGCCTCCAGCGTCGCATCAATATCCGCCTCGCTGTGCGCCGCGCTCACAAACCCCGCCTCGTACAACGCCGGCGCGATGTAGACCCCCCGATCCAGCAGGCCATGGAACAGCGCATTGAACTTCGCGCCCTCGGTCTTCATCACCTGCGTGTAGTTCTGCGGCAGTTGAGGCAGCAGGAAGAAGCCGAACATGCCGCCTTCACTGTCGCCCACGAAGGGCACGCCGGCACCGTTCGCGGCGGTCTGCAGGCCATCGACGAGGCTGCGTGTTTTTTTCGCGAGTGATTCGTAGAAGCCGGGTTTCGCGATTTCCTTGAGCGTGGCCAGACCGCAGGCCGTGGCGATGGGGTTGCCGCTGAGCGTGCCAGCCTGGTAGACGGGACCGAGCGGCGCCATCTGTTCCATGATGGCGCGTGGTCCGCCGAAGGCCGCCAGCGGCATGCCGCCGCCGATGACCTTGCCCAGCACCGTGAGGTCCGGCTTGAACCCGGGGATGGCCTTCGCATACAGGCTTTGCGCGCTGCCGAGCGCGACGCGGAACCCCGTCATCACTTCATCGAGGATGAGCAGCGCGCCGTGCTGTGTGCAGAGTTCACGGCAGCGCCGCATGAAGGGTAGAGAAGCGCGCACGAAGTTCATATTGCCCGCGATGGGCTCGATGATGATGCAGGCCACGTCCTTGCCATGCAGGGCGAAGGCTTCCTCGATCTGCTGGACGTTGTTGTATTCGAGCACCAGGGTGTGCTGCACCACCTCGGGCGGCACGCCCGCGCTGGTGGGGTGACCGAAGGTGGCGAGGCCCGAGCCCGCCTTGACCAGCAGCGAATCCGCGTGGCCGTGGTAGCAGCCCTCAAACTTGATGATCTTGGGACGGTTCGTGGCCCCACGCGCGAGGCGAATGGCGCTCATGCCGGCTTCCGTGCCGCTGCTGACCAGGCGCAGCATCTCCATGGACGGCACGTGCTTGAGGATTTCCTCGGCCAGCTCGACCTCGCGCTCGGTGGGCGCGCCGAAGGAGAAACCTTCCGTGGCGGCCTTCTGCACGGCTTCCAGCACGGCGGGGTGACCATGGCCCAGGATCATCGGTCCCCATGAGCCGATGTAGTCGATGTATTTCTTGCCATCGGCGTCCCACATGTAGGCGCCCTGGGCACGTGCGATGAAGCGCGGCGTGCCGCCCACGGCGCGGAAGGCCCGCACGGGCGAGTTGACACCACCGGGGATGACGCGCTTGGCGCGTTCGAACAGGGTGGGATTGAGGCTGGCGGGTTGGGTGGAGCTGGACATGGTGACTTGCAGAAGCGGGAACGGGATCGGGAACGGATGCGATGCGATACGGGTGCGGGTCCGGGATGCGTGAATGCATCCCCGTGCTCAATGCCGGGTGCTGTGAGGCGGCAGGTCCAGCGTGTCGTCGGGATGTTCTTCGTCTTCCATGCCGATCTCACTGACGTCAACGTCGCCTTGAGCCCAGAACATGCGCTCGGGAATGACCATGCCCATGCCGGGCCGAAAGCCCGCGTCCAGGGCCTGGTCCAGGTAGGCCAGGGCCTCGGTGAAGGCTTCGTCCAGGTCGTTGCCCGAGGCCAGCAGGGCGGTCAGCGCCGCGCTCAGCGTGTCGCCCGCGCCAATGAAGGCGGCTTCGAAACGCTCGAACTTCAGGCTGCCCAGCACGCTCTCGGGCGATGCCAGCACGTTGTCGATTTGCTGCTCGGCCGGATTGGACGGATCAATCACGGGGATGCCCGTCACCAGCACGTAAGCCGAGCCGTGCTCGCCCGCGGCGCGGGCGATGTCGCGCGCGCTCGGGGGCTTGTCGTTCTCCCAGTCCGGCAGCAGCCAGCGCGACAGGGTGCTGTGGTTGCCCACGAGGATGGTGGTCTGCGGCAGGAGCAGTTCGGCGAAGGCGTCTTGATACAGATCAATCTGCACTTCGTTCCACCACGATAGATTGGGCATGTAGGCGATCAGGGGCGTCTCGGCGTAATCGCTCGCGATTTCGGCGATGGTGCTCAGGTTCTCGGGCGTGCCCGCGAACCCGACCTTGATCGTTTGCACTTGCACGTCCTCCAACAGCGCGCGCGCCTGTTCGGCCACGGCTTCCTCGTCCAGTGGAAAGTGGTCGAAGGTCGTCGCCGTGTCGCGTGCGTAAGCGCCCGTCAGCACGGGCAGCGCATGCGCGCCCACCGAGGCCATGGCGGTGATGTCGGCTGAAAGGCCGCCAGCTCCGCTGGGGTCATTGGCGTTGAACACCAGCACGCACGGTGGCTGGTGTTCGCCCAGGTCCTGGTCTTGCGCGCGGGTGTCTGTTTCGGGGATTTGCATGGCTGACCTGTGAAGTTCATCAGGCAGAATAGTGCGTGAAGGTTGCGGCTGTCGTGCTTACCTTGGCGGGTAAGCCGAAACAGGTCAGCGGCTCTCGCGCGTTTCGTCATTCAATTCTATAGAGAGAAAGTTGCAAGCTGTGAGTGAGAACAACAAAACCTGGATGTGCCTGATCTGCGGCTGGATGTACGACGAAGCCCAGGGCGATCCCGAGCACGGCATTGCCCCGGGCACCGCCTGGGCCGACGTTCCCATGAACTGGACCTGCCCGGAATGCGGCGCGCGCAAGGAAGATTTCGAGATGGTGCAAATCTGATTCGCGTCACGGGCGGCGCTGAGGCGACAATGCGCGCCACGGAACACCCTTGACGCCGCCCGCCCCGCACGAGTCAGAAAGGACGTCCTTCCGCCATGCCGCCGATCCCCAGCGCCGTATTGCAGGAAGAACTGCGCGTCACGCTGGACGCGACGGGCCGGTCGCTGCGCCGGCTGCTGCATGAGCGTGCGGCCGGGGGCGCGACGGGCACGGGGTTGGCGCCCGAGGTGGCTTCCTTGCCCGAGGTGCGCGATCGCCTGCTGCGTTGCGCCACCGCCTTGGAGCCCTTCAGCGGCTCCGCCAAATTGCTCTACGCCATGGCCTCGCTGGTGCAGAGCCATGCCGCCCACCCCCAGTCCCTGAGCGAGGCTTCGGCCGCCGCGGTTGAACGCGCCAGCGACGCCGTGATCGAGCACCTCGCCGCGCTCGCGCGTGGCAAGCAGGTCTCGGCCGTGGCGCTGTTTCCCCAATACCGTGAATTGCTGATGCTGCTCGGCGAGGAGCGGGTGCATCCGGCGGAGCTCTGGACCCCCCCAGCCTCGACGGCCCGCCCCGCGCCCGCGGTGGAGTTTCCCCTGGAGGGCGCCCCCGCGAGCGCGCGTTCGCCGGTGGGGGCCCAGCAGGCTTGGGCGTGGATCGATGGCACGCGGGCCGACAAGGCCGCGCGCGCGGCCCTCAAGGCCGAACCGCTGGCCTATGCGCCGGCCCTGCGTTCGCGCATGGACGTGGCCTTGCTGCAAATGGTCAAGGCTGGCGGTGGTGCCGCGGCCTTGCCCTTGCGCGACATCGCCCTGGGCCTGGCCGCGGGCGAGACCCCATTGCCCCGGCGCGCCTTCTGGCAGTTGGCGTCCGCCTACTTCGAGGCCTTGGCGCTGGAACTGATCGCGGCCGATGTCTACGTCAAGCGCACGGCCAGCCGCGTCTTGCTGCAGTACAGCGCTTTCTCGCGGCAACTGTCTGGGGCCGAGGTGGAGGTGGCCGACGGTCTGGCGCAAGACCTGCTGTTTTTCTGCGCTCAGGCCGCCCCGCCTAATTTGCTGACGGCCGCGCAAGCCGCGCCCGTGCTGGCCACGGTGCGTCGCATCTACGGCCTGGACGATGCCCAGCCCGTCAATTACGAAGCCCAGCGCTACGGACGCTTCGACCCCACCGCGCTGGCGCAAGCGCGTCAGCGCATCCGCGCCGCGCTCGAGGGTTGGGCGGGCTTCAACACCGAGCCCGACCTGCTCTACCCCAACAGCATTCCGGACAGTCACCGCTTTGAGGCCTTGACGGCCCTCTTCAGCCAACTGGGCGTGTCCCTGCTGACTTTGCAGCCCGAGCGGCGTGAACTGGTGCGCGCCCTGTTGCAGGCAGCCGACTACATCGCGCGCGCCGCCTCATGGCGCCCCTCGCTGTCCGGCGCGCGACTGGCCACCGAAGTCGATCTGGCCCTGTGCTTCCTCGACGCGGCCTACGAGGACCTGGACCCCGCGGAGGACATGCTCAAGCAGGAGCGCGGCGATTTGCTGGCCCTGCGCATCGACCGCGCCGTGGATGCGGCCGAGAGCGGCTTGGACGAGCCCGCCGAGCCCTTCCAGCCTTGGATGGCGGAGTTGCTGGGCTTGCCCGCACCCACTGAATCCGTGTTCCAGCCTCTGTTCGAACTGGAGCACGAGGGCCATCCCTTCCGAGTCTCGGCGCCGAATCCTCCGCCCGCCACACCGCCGGTGCCACTGCACGTTCAGCCTGCCTGGGCACCCGAACCGCCTCCCGTGCTTGAGTCTCTCGCTCAGGCCGAACCGCGCGTGGATGTGGCGCCTGACGCCACGGGCAGTGATGGGGGTCATGGGGGTCATGGCAGCGATGGCGGCCATCTCAGCGAGGGCCTCAGCAGCGAGCCGCCGAGCGACGAGCCGCCCATGCCCTGGGCGCCTGCCGTGCGCTCGGAGGCGCCGCCGCCGCAAACCGTCGACCCGCAAGGGGCGGATGGCGAAGCCGGCGAGGCTGACCCAGCCGCAGACGTAGACGCAGAATCAACAGCAACCCTGCCGCGGGCCACCTTGCCTGTGCTCACTCAGCCTGCGGATGACCAGGTCAGGCACGACGCCTTTCTGACGACCGCGCGGGAGGCCGTCCACGCGGGGCTGGATGTGGTGGCGGGCCAGCTGGCGGGCATGTTCGACACGGCCCCAGAGGCTGCGTTGGCCACCCCCGACGAGGGGGAGGGTCCTCTGGCCCAAGTCTTCGCGCAATTGGCCGAGGCCGCGGCGCGAGAGCAGGCCGCCGGTTTGAGCCAAGCGGGCGAACTCGTTGAGGCCGTCGACGTTCTGCTGCCGTTCCTGTCCGCAACAGATGGAACGAGCGCGCGCCCGGAGGTGCTGCATCTGGCCTTGGAGGCCTTGCACCAGATCGGTTTGTGGGTCGAGGATCTGGCCGCTGGCCGCGACCCCGAACCCTTGGCCGACACCCTGAGGCAAGCGGCTGCGGCCTTGAGTCCGCAAGCGTCTGTGTTGACGGACACCACTACCTCTACCTCCGCTTCTGCTGCCTCGAACGCCCCCGCCGACCCTTTTCCGGGCGCCCCGTCGGATGAGCCCCCACGGGATCTTTCAGCGTTGGTGTCGCTGGCTGATTCTGCGGACCCGTCCATGGCGGTGCCCATTCCTCAGCCCATTCCTCAGCCCGAGCCAGGCCCAGAGGCGCTGCAGCCAGCGCCCGACGTTCCCGCGTCGGCACCCGATGGCAGCGCCGCGGTAGTCACAGTACAGGCCGCGGGCGAGTACTTGACGATCCCTGCCGAGCCCCCGCCCTTCCGCCAGACCCGGTTCGTGGAAGCAGAGGCGCAGTTCAAGCAGATCGGCCCCTTGCGCCTGCCGCTGGCGGACTACAAGGCTTTCTTGAGCGAGGCCGCCGAGTGGTCGCGCCTGCTCAGCGCCGGCTTGAACGAGTGGTCACTCGACCTGAGGCACCAAGTGCGCCGTGCGCTGCCCGTCAACCTGCTCGCGCTGGCGCATGCCTTGGCGGGCAGCGCGGCGGCACTGGGTCTGGAGGCCATCGCCACGCTCTCGCGCACCTTGGAGCAGGCCATGATGCAGTTGCGCGGCGAGCGCGAGTTGCAGGTGCCGGCCAGCGAAGCCGCGCGCATCTTCCTGCTGGCCGCCGAGGACATCCGCTACCTCTTGCACCGGTTGGCCGCCGGAGAGCTCAAGATGCCTGAGCCCGGCTTGCTCGACGAGCTGGCCGCCGCCGCCGGCATCGAGGCGCCGGTCCTGCACGCGCCCGTGTCGCCCTCCGCGATCGCGGCGACGGGGACGGCTGACGCGGAGGCGCAGTCGGGCCCGCAGGGCCTGACGCCGGACGAACCCGATCTTTTCACTTCCGCCGCGCCGGCAGCTACCGCGCCGCGCGCACCCGTGCACAACGAGTGGGGTTATGACTCGCTGCCCGAGGCGGCCTCGTACATCGACCCTCCGCGTCCACTGACCTTGCGTCAGCGCCTGGAGGCGCGGGTGGACGAGGTGCATGGCGGGCTGCATGAGTTGGACCTCATGCTCGAACGCCTGCGCACCTACCTCAAATCGGCCGGCTTGCCGCCCGAAGCGCTCAAGGAGATCGCCACCGTGCAGCGTCACCTGCAAGAAGCACTGGGTGAGCTGGAAGAAGACCTGCGCGAGCTCGACGACGAAAGCGGTCCCTAGCGCGAACGGCGGTGCGGCCCGACGATGCCGGCGACCCGGCCCACTAAAATCCGGTCATGGCCCAAGACCGCGCTTCCGAAGACAGCATCAACCTGACGAATCATTTCCTGATCGCCATGCCCGGTCTGGGAGATGCCTTCTTCGCCAAGAGCGTGGTTTACCTCTGCGAGCACAGCGAGCGCGGCGCGCTGGGGCTGATGATCAACAAGCCCACCGACATCACCCTGAAGAACCTGTTCGAGAAGGTCGACTTGCCCCTGGGCCGAGCCGACTTGCGGGACGCGCCCGTGTTCCAGGGTGGCCCGGTGCAGACCGAGCGCGGCTTCGTGCTGCACGACGCGCTGGGCCCGGGGGTGGAAGCTCCCCCCGCCTGGGCGGCCGTGCCGCGCGCGGGGGAGGTGATGGACTCTGAAGAGGATGCGCAAGGCGATCGCGAGGAGGGGCCTTCCGACGCGGTGTATGCGTCCACCCTGGTGATTCCCGGCGCCGCGCTGGAGATGACCACGTCGCGCGACGTGCTGGAGGCCCTGTCCAACGGCGCGGGCCCGCACCGGGTGCTGATTTCCCTGGGCTACTCGGCCTGGGCGCAGGGCCAACTGGAGTCCGAGATCGGTGAGAACAGCTGGCTCACCGTGCAGGTCGACGCCGCGCGCATGATGGCGCTGATCTTCGACACGCCGATCGAGCAGCGTTATGAAAAGGCGCTGGCCCTGCTCGGCCTGGAAGCCTGGATGCTGTCGCCCGACGCGGGGCACGCTTGACATGGCGGTGACCGCGGCGCAGCAAACTTTCCTGGCCCTGGACTTCGGCCTCAAGCGCACTGGCGTGGCCGTGGGCAATCGACTGCTGAAGCAGGCGCAGCCGCAGGCCACCATACGCGCCGAGGGGGATGCTCGTTTCACGCAGATCGCGGAGCGCATCCGCGAGTGGCAGCCCGACGCGCTGGTGGTGGGCGTGCCTTTCCACCCCGACGGCGCCGCGCATGACAATACCGAGCGCGCCCGCAAGTTCGCGCGCCAGCTGCGCGGGCGGTTCGGCCTGCCGGTGCACGAGGTCGACGAGCGCTACAGCACCACGGAAGCGATCGCCGAGGGCGGGGGCGGCAAGCGTTTCGATGCCGACGCGGGCGCGGCCTGCGTCATCCTGGAACAGTTTTTGAGGAGTCTCGAATGAACAGCAGCGGCGGACCAAGCCCGGTACACGAAGTGGCCAGCGCGGGGGTTCTTTTCCTCGACGCCGAAGCGCTCTACCGCGAGCTGCTCAAGGGCGTGCGCAGCCTGGTCACGCCGCAGACCCGTCTGGTCGGCGTCACGTCCGGTGGCGCCTGGCTGGCCGAGCGCTTGCAGGCCGATCTGCAGCTAGAGGGCAAGCACGGCGTGATTTCCTCGGCCATGCACCGCGACGACTTCGCGCGCCGGGGCTTGAGCAATTCCGCCCAGACCGTGCTGCCCTTCGACGTGAATGAGGCGCACATCCTGCTGCTGGACGACGTGCTCTACACCGGCCGCACCATCCGCGCGGTGCTCAATGAACTGTTCGACTACGGCCGCCCGGCCAGCGTGCAACTGGCCGTGCTGGTGGACCGGGGCGGGCGCGAGCTGCCCGTGGCCGCCGACTACGCCGCCGCGCGCGTCAGTCTGCCCGACGACCGCCTGCTGCAACTGGCGCGCGGCGAGGACGGCCGCTTCAGCTTCCGCGTGGAAAGCGCCTGAGCGCCGACGCGCATCCGCCCGGGCCGCAACAACAACCATGAAACACCGCAACCCCCAACTCAACAAGAACGGCGAGCTGATCCACCTGCTCTCCACCGAAGGGCTGCCGCGTGACATCCTCACGCACATCCTGGACACGGCCGCCAACTTCGTCAGCGTCAGTGACCGCGAAGTGAAGAAGGTCCCGCTGCTGCGCGGCAAGAGCGTGTTCAACCTCTTCTTCGAGAACAGCACGCGCACGCGCACCACTTTCGAGATCGCGGCCACGCGCCTGTCGGCGGACGTCATCAACCTCGACATCGCGCGCTCCTCGGCCAGCAAGGGCGAGAGCCTGCTTGACACCATCGCCAACCTGAGCGCCATGGCGGCCGATCTCTTCGTCGTGCGGCACAGCGAGTCGGGCGCGCCCTACCTGATCGCCCAACATGTCGCGCCGCACGTGCACGTGGTCAACGCGGGCGACGGGCGGCACGCCCACCCCACGCAGGGCCTGCTGGACATGTACACCATCCGGCACTACAAGAAGGATTTCAGCAACCTCACGGTGGCCGTCGTGGGTGACGTGCTGCACTCGCGCGTGGCGCGCTCCGACATCCACGCGCTGACCACGCTGGGCTGCGCCGAAGTGCGCGTGGTCGGTCCCAAGACCCTGGTGCCCGCCAACATGGCGCCCATGGGCGTGCGCGTCTGCCACACGCTGGAAGAAGGCATCAAGGACGCGGACGTGGTCATCATGCTGCGCCTGCAGAACGAGCGCATGAGCGGCGCCTTGCTGCCCAGCAGCCAGGAATTCTTCAAGAGCTTCGGCCTCACGCCCGAGAAGCTGCAACTCGCCAAGCCCGACGCCATCGTCATGCACCCCGGCCCCATCAATCGCGGTGTGGAGATCGCCTCGGCGGTGGTGGACGGCAAGCAGAGCGTCATCCTGCCGCAGGTCACCTTCGGCATCGCGGTGCGCATGGCGGTGATGAGCATCGTCGCGGGCAATGTGGCGAACTGACGGTCGGAACAAGGGCATCGCATGAAACTGTTGATTCAAGGCGGTCGCGTCATCGACCCGGCCAGCAAGACGGACCGCATCGCCGACGTGGCGATCGCGGCGGGACGCATCGTGGGCCTCGGCTCGGTTTCGGCCGATTTCTCGCCGGATCGCGTGATCGACGCTCGCGGCCTGGTGGTCGCACCCGGTCTGGTGGACCTCGCCGTGCGCTTGCGCGAGCCCGGCCACGAGCACGAGGGCATGTTGGAGAGCGAGATGGCCGCTGCGGTGGCGGGCGGCGTGACCAGCCTGGCCTGCCCGCCCGACACCGACCCGGTGCTGGACGAACCCGGCCTCGTGGAAATGCTGAAATTCCGCGCCGAGAAGCTGCACCAGGCGCGTGTCTTTCCCATCGGGGCGCTCACGCGCGGCCTGCAGGGCGAGAGCCTGACCGAGATGGCCGAGCTGACCGAAGCGGGTTGCGTGGCCTTCGGCCAGGCCGATGTGGCACTGCTCAACACCCAGGTGCTGCAACGGGCCTTGCTGTACGCCGCCACCTTTGGCTACACGGTCTGGCTGCGACCGAATGATCACCACCTCGGTCAGGGCGTGGCCGCCAGTGGCGCGCTGGCCACGCGGCTGGGCTTGTCCGGCGTGCCCGTCGCGGCCGAGACCATCGCGCTGCACACGATCTTCGAGCTGGTCCGCAACACGGGCTGCCGCGTGCACCTGTGCCGCATCTCCAGCGCGGCGGGCGTGGCGCTGGTGCGCCAGGCCAAGGCCGAGGGGCTGCCCGTCAGCTGCGATGTGAGCGTCAACAGCTTGCACCTGTGCGATACCGACATCGGGTACTTCGACCGCCGCGCGCGCCTGACGCCACCGTTGCGCCAAAGCACCGACCGCGACGCGCTGCGCGCCGCGCTGGCCGACGGCACCATCGACGCCTTGGTGTCGGACCACACGCCCGTGGACGAGGACGCCAAGATGCTGCCCTTCGCCTCCGCCGAACCCGGTGCGACGGGCGTGGAGTTGTTGTTGAGCCTGGCCCTGAAGTGGGGTGAGACCCTGGGCAAACCTGGTTCTGACGGACTGAGTCGCGCGCTGGCCGTGCTGAGCAGCGAACCCGCGCGCGTGCTGGGCGGTGCCCTGGGTACGCTGCAGGCCAGCATCGGCAAGCTCAGCGTGGGCGGCGTGGCCGACCTCTGCATCTTCGACCCCGCTGCCGCCTGGACGGTGACGCCCGAGGCCCTGCGCAGCCAGGGCAAGCACACCCCCTTTGCCGGCTATGAGCTGCCCGGGCGCGTGCGCTGCACCGTGGTGGGCGGGCAGCTCGCCTACCAACGCCATTGAGCGGCGCGCAGACTCGGCGCATGACGAAGCAAGTTCAGACGGATCTGCGCGGCGAGGGCCAGGCGGCCGCGGGTCGGCGCAAGCCCAGCCAGGTGTCGCGGCTGCGCGCCAGCTGGCGCCTGGCCCGCGCCTTCCTGCACTTGTTCCACGGCCTGTTCATCGTGGTCGTGCGTTTCCCGCGCCTCAACGAAGAGGCGCGCGCGCTCCATGTGCAAGTCTGGGCCCGTGCCTTGCTGCGCCATTTGGGCCTGCGCGTGGAAGTTCGTGGGGACGTGGTGTCGCCCGGCCCGCTGCTGCTGGCGTCTAACCACATCTCCTGGCTCGACATCATGAGTCTGCACGCAGCGCGTTACTGCCGCTTCGTCGCCAAAGCCGACATCCAGCGTTGGCCGCTGGTCGGACGGCTGGTGGCGGGCGCGGGCACGCTTTTCATCCAGCGCGAGTCGCGGCGTGACGCGATGCGCGTGGTCCAGCACATGGCCGAGCGCCTGCGCGCGGGCGAGGTGCTGGCCGTCTTCCCCGAAGGCACCACCAGCGACGGACAATCCCTGCTGCCCTTTCACGCCAATCTGCTGCAGGCCGCCATCAGCGCCGACGCGCCGGTCCAGCCCGTCGCCTTGGATTTCCTGGATAGCCGAGGCGAACGCAGCCTGGCGCCCTGCTACATCGGGGACGACTCCTTGCTGGACACCGCCTGGCGCACGGCCCGTTCCAAGGGGCTGGTGGTGCGCGTGACCTATGGCACGCCTCAAACAGCTCAGGGACGGGATCGCCGGGCTTGGGCCGATGCGCTGCGCGACGAGGTCATTCGCCTGCGTGATCAGCCGGCTCCCGATGGCGAGCAGGCAGTTCGCTGAGTCCAGCCGGGCAGGCGGTACACGCGATGTCCCGAAGAGTCTTACGGACTGTTTCGGATTCAGGTGCCCGAGGTCTGGGATGCACCAGAGACAATGAATCCACTTTCAACAGGGAGGGAGAAGCCGCGATGCGGAGTTTCGAAGAAGAGGTCAAGGAGATGGAACAGTCCAAAAAGGCGGGGCCGGTGAGAGAGATCAGAGAGAGCCAGGAAGACGTGAAGGAAGAAGCGGGTGGCACGCAAGCGGTGGCGCTAGGCCCGGCCGAGCTGGGCATCCGTTTCGTCGGTTCGGGCAGTGAGTATTTCCGCATCTGGATCGTCAATCTCCTGCTCACCCTGGTGACGCTGGGCTTCTATTACCCCTTTGCCAAGACACGGCGCCTGAAGTATTTCTATGGCGCGACCGAGGTGGGTGGGCACCCCTTGTCTTTTCACGGCAAGCCTTGGGCGATGTTCCGGGGGTATGTCCTGGCGGCGTTGCTGCTCTTTCTGTACAACATTGCGAGCAAAGTCTCGCCGATCGTCGGTCTGCTAGCCTTTGCAGTCCTGATGCTTGCATGGCCTGCCTTGTGGCATGCCTCCTTGCGATTCAGTTTGGCCAATACGGGATGGCGCGGCCTGCGTCTGCGATTCACGGGCACGCGTGGTGGCGCCTACGGCGCGTTTGCACTGCTGTACGCCTTGCTCGCGGTGTTTGTCATCGGGATCACTTTGGCCAGCTCGACCGCGCAGGTGCTCCAAAGTCACGCCTTGATCATCATTCTGCTGGCTTATCCGGTGGGCCTTGCGTTGATTCCCGCGGGGTTTTGGCTACACCGGCGCTATCAGCAGGCGCATTTGGCGATCGCCCATGAACAGACTGCGTTCGATGCCGGCGCGGGGCAGTTCTATCGCCTGTTCGGCATGACTCTGCTCTACAGCACATTGCTCTTTCTGGCCGGCGCGGTCGCGATCATTGGCCTGACGAAAAGCCGTGCCTTGGCCATGCCGTGGACGATCACTGCCCTGGTGATAGTGGGCTACCTCTTGGTTTTGTGCGTGGTGGGCGGGTACTTCGTCGCGCGTCTGCAAAACCTGACGTGGAACGGCACGCGTAGCCCCGGCCTGGCTTTTCGCAGCGCGCTCCCGGCAGGAGCGTTGATCCAACTCTGGTTCAAGAACTGGCTGCTGACTTTGGTCACGGTCGGGCTCTACCATCCCTTTGCCAAGGTAGCCAACGCGCGCTTGCGGCTGGAGGCGGTGACCTTGCTCCCGACCGTCAATTTGGACGAGTTGGTGGCCGCCCAGAATGCGAATGCATCCTCCGCCATGGGGGACGCCGCGGGTGATCTGTTCGGTCTGGACTTCGGGCTCTGAGGCAGGCTCGCCCAACGCCATGCCAATCGCCCCAACGCTCCCGCCATTCACCTCCATTGAGGCGCTGTACTTCGACGGCCGCAGCGCGCGGCCTCAGTCGGTGCGGTTGGACGTGGTCGCCCGCGAGTTGCGGGCCTGGGGCGCCACGGACGGTGATGTGTCGGACGCCGCGTCGGGCGCGGCTCAAATTGGCCGCTGGCCTGTGAACCAGGTTCAATGGCCCGAGCGCACGCGACATGGGCAGCGGGTGATCCTGCTGGACGGCGGTGGTTCCCTGCAAGTGGCGGATGCGACGGCCTTCGACGCCTGGCGTGCTGCCATCGGCCATCGGGATGGCTGGGTGGTGCGGGCGCAGCTGCATTGGCGCGGCGTGCTGCTGGCTCTGGTGCTGCTCGTCGGCGTGCTGTTCGTGGGCTACCGCTGGGGGGTACCTTGGGCGGCGGGCCAAGTCGTGCGGGCCCTGCCCCTGCAAGTGGATGATGCGCTGGGCACCGAAGCCTTGAGTAGCCTGGACCAGCACTTGCTGTCGCCCAGTGCCTTGCCCGCGCAGCGCCAGGCCGAGTTGCGCGCCGCCCTCGACCAGGCCGTGCGCGCGATGGACGAAACCCCCGTGCCCTGGACCCTGCATTTCCGCGCGGGCGTGCCGAGGACGGACACCGCAGGCACGGACAAAACCAGCAAGGACAAGAACACGCGACGTGGCATCGGTCCCAACGCGCTGGCCTTGCCGGGTGGCCACATCATCATCACCGACGAGCTGGTGCGTTTGCTTGAGGGCCGCGACGACGCGGTGCTCGGCGTGCTGGGCCATGAGTATGGCCACGTGCGCTTGCGCCATGGCATGCAGGCCCTGGCACGGATGACGCTGGCCTCGGCGGCGGTGTCCGTGGTGGTCGGCGACTTCAGCAGTTTGCTGGGCGCGGCGCCGCTGCTGCTGGCGCACATGGACTATTCACGCCACGCCGAACGCGAGGCCGACGCCGAGGCGGTGCGCCTGCTGCGCGCAAGCGGCTTGTCGCCCCAGGCCATGGTGGTGTTCTTCGAGCGCATGGCCGCGCGTCAGCCCGGACGCGCATCTCGCGAAGAGGGCGGCCTGCCCATTGCCCTGGCCAGCCATCCGGCGGACACGGAGCGCATCCGCTTTTTCACCGAGGCTGCCGCGCGCTGAAAGGGTGAAGGGCTGTGCGCCCAGGTGCACTGGGCGCACTGGGCCGCGTGCCGATGCGATGCACGCGCGTGCATGCGTGCCCTGGCTCGCCTGGCGCGGTTTCAGTCCCGCGCCGGAAACGTCACCACATGGTCCACCTCGGGCCGGATGCCGATCCATTCGCCGATTTTGTGGTCGTGGTGGCTGGGCACGTGGGCCAGCACGGTCTGGCCGTTGGCGAGGCGCAGGGTGTAGAGGAATTCCGCGCCACGGAAGGCCTTGCGCAGGATTTGCGCTTTCACCGGCGCGCTGTCGTCGTGCACGATGTCGTCGGCGCGCAGCAGGATGTCACGGCCCTCGCCGGGCCGGGCGCTGGCGAAGTGGCTGGAGTTCACCTCGCTCAGCTCGCCCAGCGGCGTTTGCACGACCACGCGGCCGTTGACCTCGCTGACGGTCGCTGGCGCGAACACGCCGTGGCCGATGAAGTCCGCCACGAAGCGCGTGGCCGGCCGGTGGTAGAGCGTGTAGGCGTCGGCCCACTGGTGCAACTGGCCTTCGTGCATCACCCCGATGTGGTCGCCGATGGCGAAGGCTTCCAGCTGGTCGTGGGTGACGAAGAGCGCCGTGGCCTGCGCGGCCTTGAGGATGGTGCGTACTTCGTGCGCCAGGCGCTCGCGCAGGTCCACGTCCAGGTTGGAGAAAGGCTCGTCCAGCAACAGCAATTGGGGCCGCGGCGCCAGCGCGCGGGCCAGCGCCACGCGTTGCTGCTGACCCCCTGAGAGTTCATGCGGATAGCGCCCCTCATAACCTTCCAGTCCCACCAGGGCCAGCACCTCGCGCACGCGGTCCTGGCGCTCTGCGCCGCTCGGCCGGGGCTTGGTGTATTCCAGGCCAAAGCCGACGTTGCGCGCCACGGTCAGATGGGGGAAGAGCGCGTAGTCCTGGAACACCATGCCGATGCGGCGTTCCTCGGGCGGCAACTGCAGACCCGCGCTGCCGACCACGCGGCCTTGCAGACGGATGGCCCCGGCATGAACCTGCTCCAGCCCGGCCACGGCGCGCAGCAGCGTGGTCTTGCCGCAGCCCGAGGGGCCGATCAGCACGCCGATGTCACCCGCGTTCAATTGCAATGACACGCCGCGCACGGCGGACGCCTGCGTGCCCGCGTACCGCACATCGAGGTCTTGGACTTCCAGAAACATGGGGAAGCATTGTAGATACGTACAATTCTCAATTGCCTCAGGCGGCCTTCTGGCCCTGCGCGCACTGCGCTTGAGTCAGTCCCCGTCTTCCCTAGGAAATTCTCTTCCGTGCCTGTGTATTCCTCGTCTTCCGCAGGGTCCCTCAGCGCTGCCTGGCTGCGCCCGGTTCTGATGCTGGGGCTCACCGCCGTGTTGATGCTGCCGGTGTTGGCCTTGTTCGTCGCCTGGTGGCCGGGGGACCTGACACGTTGGATGGGCGTGGGCGGTCTGGAGGAGGGCGTGCGGGCGCTCGACGTGGTGCGCGAGATGGCGTCTTCCGTCTTGCCGCGTTACGTGGGCACCACGCTGCTGCTGTGCGCGCTGGTGGGCCTGGGCGTGACCGTCGTGGGCCTGGCGACGGCGGCCGTCGTGACCTTGTTCGATTTTCCCGGGCGGCGCTTCTTCGAATGGGCACTGCTGCTGCCCTTGGCCATGCCCGCGTATGTGGTGGCCTACGCCTACACCGACTTTCTACAGTACAGCGGCGCCTTTCAAGAAGGGCTGCGGGCGCTGACCGGTGCTCAGGGCCGCATGTTTCCCGAGATCCGCAACACCTGGGGCGCGGCCTGGGTGCTGACGTTCACGCTGTATCCCTATGTCTACCTGCTGGCGCGCACCGCGCTGGCCGAACGTGCCGCGCACCTGATGGAGGCCGCGCGCCTCTTGGGTGCGCCTCTGGGTGCGCGCGTGCGTGCCGTAGCCCTGCCGCTGGCACGGCCTGCCGTGGCCGCCGGCGTGGCGCTGGCGCTGATGGAAACGCTGGCTGATTTTGGTGTGTCCAGCTACTTCGGCATCCAGACCTTCACCGCGGGCATCTACAAGGCCTGGCTGGCCATGGACCACCGCATCGCCGCCGCGCAGCTGGCCACCTTGTTGCTGGGCGCGGTCGCCGTGCTGTTGTGGCTGGAGCAACGTTCGCGCGCACGCCTGCGTTTCGTCACCGCGCGCGGCGGCGCGGGCGGCGCCGCGGCTTCGGGCGAACAGGCGCGGCCGGTCAGCTTGGCGGGTCGACGCGGCGGCTCGTGGTCTGCCTGGCTGGTCTGCGCGCTGCCCATCGTCATGGGTTTTGTCGCGCCCGTGCTCTTCATGCTGCACCCGCTGCTGGGCAACTGGGCGGACCTGCCCTGGGACCGTTTCCTCGGCTGGGCCGCCAACAGCGTGCGCCTGGGCCTGATCGCCGCGGTGCTGGCGGTGGCCGTGGCCTTGCTGCTGGCCTTCGCGCTGCGCCGCCGACCCGACCCGTTGACGCGCGGCGTGGCGCGCATCGCTGGCCTGGGCTATGCCGTGCCGGGCGCCGTGGTCGTGGTGGGCCTGTTGCTGCCCGTGGGCTGGGTGCAGGCCAGCTGGCCAGACAGCGGCCTTTCGTACTGGATCACGGCCACCTCGCTGGGCATCGTCTGGGCCTACCTGGTGCGTTTCACCGCCGTGGCGCTGGAGTCGGTGCAAAGCGGCTACGCGCGCATCCCGCCCAGCCTGGACGACAGCGCGCGCCTGCTGGGCGCGGGGGGCTGGGGCCTGCTGACGCGCGTGCACGGCCCGCTGCTGCGTCGCCCGCTGATCGCGGCGACCCTGCTGGTCTTCGTAGACGTCATGAAGGAGTTGCCCGCCACCCTGGTGCTGCGCCCCTTCAACAGCGACACCTTGGCCGTGGTCACCTACCAGCTGGCGCGCGACGAGCGCCTGGGCGAGGCGGCCTTGCCCGCGTTGGCCCTGGTGCTGGTGGGCCTGATCCCGGTGGTGATGCTGAGCCGGGCCCTGCGCAGCCGCTCGATCTGACAGAGCGGGCGCTTGCCTGGGTGCGAGACCGCCGCGCTCAGCGCTTGAGCGTCGAGAAGTAGAAAGCCACGGCCTCGATCTCCGCGTCCGTCAGGCCCAGGGTGATCTGCTGCATCACGGTGGAGGGGCGAGCACCATCACGAAAAGCGCGCAGCTGCTGCGCCATATACCCCCGGGGCAAGGCGGCCAGGGGGACGATGATCGAATCCTTCGGGGGGCGGCCCTCGGTGCCATGGCAAGTGGCGCACACCGCGGCCAGGGTGCGTTGCCGCGCCAGACTGAACTCCGGCGGCGCGGCGCTCTGGATGCCCCGCGCACGGGCCTCGGCCGCTTGCTGCGCCTGGGCCTTGGCGTCACCCGTGGACGCACAGCCCTGAACCAGCAACAGCAGACTGGTCAGCAGCACGGTCAAACGGGGGCGAGCGAGCAGCATGGGCCGGGTTATAAACCTTCTCATGCTCGCTTTACTGCAACGTGTGAAGGAAGCCCGCGTCGACGTCGCGGGCCAGACCATTGGCTCCATCCAGCAAGGCTTGCTGGTCCTGCTCTGCGCCGAGCGCGGCGACAGCGAGGTCGTGGCCGACAAGCTGCTGGCCAAGATCCTCAAGCTGCGGATTTTTTCGGATGAAGGGGCCGGCGCCGGGCCGCCCCAAGCCGGCCCAGCCCCCTCGGGGGGCAGCGAACCACACGCAGTGGGGAGCGTGGGGGCCAACAGGTCCGGCAAGATGAACAAGAGCCTGGTCGATGTGGGGGGTGGTTTGCTGGTCGTCAGTCAATTCACGCTGGCTGCCGACACCAGCAGCGGCAACCGACCCAGCTTCACCAACGCCGCGCCGCAAGACGAGGGGCGCAGGCTATACGACTACTTCGTGGCGCAGGCCAAGGTGTCACATCCCATGGTGCAGACCGGGCAGTTTGCGGCGGACATGCAGGTATCTTTGGTCAATGATGGGCCGGTGACGATACCGATATGGATGAAATGAGCTTCTGTGCGTTCAAATGCTTAAAGTAGGTCAAATTGAAAGGCAGGCGAATGCAGCGCTAGGAAATCGTAAAACTGCTTATAAATTTTTCTCAAACCATGTAATGATCGTGCTTTCTATATGGACATAGGTAGTCCTAAATAAAAATTTGGAGGGATTAAATGCGTTTTTTTGTGATTGGTGCTCTATCGCTGATGCTTGCTGCATGTGCAGGGAAGCTTGACTATGTCCGTCCGCAGGCTCGGCCAGAAGCTTCTGCAAATGTCAAAATCATTGATCGCCCGCGCGAGGCGGTGTGGACGTCGAGTATTCCGGAGTTGGGGAAGAAGATTTTTGGTGTGAACACCATCGATAAGTCATCCGGTCTGTTGAATATCACTTATACCGGCAATCCAGAAGAGTTCATAGATTGCGGAAGAATTACTTCTTATGTGTCCAATGCGCGCGGGGAGCGAACCTATGATTTTCCGGCAGCAAAAGCACAACAGTCTTATGAAATTATGGAGCAGGGAGGAAGTCTTGTTTTCGTTGATCGTCGAATGAGTCTAGAAGGAAAGATCAATTTGATCTTTGAAGAGGCTGGGCCCACATCAACGCGTGTCACCGTCAATACACGTTATGTGGTAACAAAAACGGCCACCGTTCGTTACGCTACTAATAATTTTCCGCAAACTACTGTTGAGTCCATAGTCTTTAATACGGGTGGTGGATCAATGTTTCCTTTGCAGACTGTGTGTCTTGCTACGGGAGCATTGGAGAGAGAAGTTCTTTCTGCCATCAAATAAGACATGGCCATGGGGATAAGAATCCATTACTCATACGGATTCCCCAACCCCATCCCCTCCATCAACAACACCTCTAGCGCCTCCATCTCCAGCGCATCGGTTTCGCTGGTCTCATGGTCGTACCCTTGGGCGTGCAAGGTGCCGTGCACCAGCAGATGGGCGTAGTGTTCTTCCGGGCTCTTGTTCTGCTCTTTCGCTTCTTTTGCCACCACGGGCGCGCAGAGCACGAGGTCGGCGGTGACGACAGGCTCCTTCGTGTAGTCGAAGGTCAGCACATTGGTGGCGTAGTCCTTGTTCCGGTAGTCGCGGTTGAGCGCGCGGCCTTCGGCGGCGCCAACGACGCGCACGGTGATCTCCGCGTCACGCAACAGGGCCATGCGCATCCAGCGCGTCACGCGGGCCTTGCTCAGCAGCTTCTTGTGCGCCTCGGGCACGGCGTTGCCGAACTGAAGGTCCAGCGTGAGGTCCGGCAGCTCGGTCGAAGAACGGGCAGACATGGCGACAGACGGCTGAGCGGCGCGTTGCTTGGGCTTCATGCGCGGTCTCCCGCACGCACGCTTTCGCTCCTGCGCTTGTCGTAGGCATCGACGATGCGCGCCACCAGCGGGTGGCGCACCACATCAACGCTGGTGAATCGGCAGATCGCGATGCCCTTGACGCGCTTCAACACGCGCTCGGCGTCGACCAGGCCGCTCAACTGCGTCTTGGGCAGGTCGATCTGGCTCACGTCGCCCGTGACAACGGCGCGTGCGCCGAAGCCGATGCGGGTGAGGAACATCTTCATCTGCTCGGGCGTGGTGTTCTGCGCTTCGTCGAGGATGACGAAGGCGTTGTTCAGCGTGCGCCCGCGCATGAAGGCCAGGGGCGCGATTTCCAACGCATTGCGCTCGAAAGCCTTCTGCACCTTCTCGAAACCCATGAGGTCGTAGAGCGCGTCGTAGAGCGGGCGCAGGTAAGGGTCCACCTTCTGCGTCAGGTCGCCGGGCAGAAAGCCCAGGCGCTCACCGGCTTCCACGGCCGGACGGGTGAGCACGATGCGCTGCACGGCGCTGCGCTCCAGCGCGTCGACGGCGGCGGCCACGGCCAGGTAAGTCTTGCCGGTGCCCGCGGGGCCGATGCCAAAGGTGATGTCGTGGTTGGCGATGCTGTCCATGTAGAGCGCCTGGTTGGGCGTGCGCGCGCGCAGGTCCTGCCGGCGGGTGTGCAGGACCTCGCCGCCGTCGTCCAGTGCCATGCTGCTGTCGCCCGCGAGCATGAGCTGCACATGGTCAGGCTGCACGGGGCGTGCCGCCATCTCGTACAAGGCCTGCAGCACTTCGAGCGCGCGTTGCGCGGGTTTCTTCGCGCCGTCGATCTTGAACTGCTCGTGACGGTGGGCGATCTTGACCTGCAGCGCGATTTCGATGGTGCGCAGGTGCTCGTCGGCGGGGCCGCAGAGGTTGGCCAGGCGCGTGTTGTTGGGTGGGGTGAAGTCGTGGCGCAGGATCATGGGGGGGTGGAGTGGATAATTTCCGCTCGGTTTCAAACACAGTGAATGATAGGTCCCCCATGATCGGCAGGCTTTCCGGCACCCTCATCGCGAAAAATCCCCCCGAGGTCTTGGTGGACTGCCATGGCGTGGGCTACGAGGTGCAGGTGTCCATGAACACCTTCTACCACCTGCCCGTGCTCGGGCAGCCCGTCACGTTGCTCACCCACTTCGTGGTGCGCGAGGATGCGCAGTTGCTCTACGGCTTTGGCGAGGACGCCGAGCGCGCGGCCTTTCGCGAACTGATCAAGGTCAGCGGTGTGGGGCCCCGCACGGCGCTGGCCGTGCTCTCGGGCATGAGCGTGGCCGAACTGGCTCAGGCTGTCACGCAGCAGGAGATGGGGCGGCTCCTCAAGGCGCCGGGCGTGGGCAAGAAGACGGCGGAGCGCCTGCTGCTGGAGCTCAAGGGCAAGCTGGGCGCCGACATCGGCGTGGCCGGTCCTGGTGCGATGGCGGCCGGGCATGACGCACAGGCCGACATCCAGCAGGCGCTGCTGGCCCTGGGCTACAGCGACAAGGAAGCCGCCGCCGCGCTCAAGGCCCTGCCCAAGGATGTCGAGGTGAGCGAGGGCATCCGCCTGGCGCTGAAGTCGCTCGCCAAATGACAAGGGCCCTCCGTGGAGGGCCCTGGCTTGGCCGGACCTTTGGCCCGATCGGCGGGCTCAGCCTCAGTTCGTCGGCATGGCACCCGTGAGCGTGATCGCGTCGCGGATGGTGCGGCTGTTGCGCGGCTGCAGCGGACGGGCTGTGTTGCTGTAGAGCTGGGTGTACATGTAGAGCTGCTCGGGGCTGATCTGCACCGGCTGCTTCAGCACCAGCCACAGCACGCCCTCGGTGCAAGGCGGGGTGGTCAGCGAACCAAAGTAGGAGTAGTAGCGCTGGTCCTTGGGCAGGATGTCGTAGACGTTCACCAGGTCAGGCGGCATGCGCACGCTGTCGCTCGGGCCCAGGGGCATGTGGGTCCAGACCTTCTCGATCAGGGCGTTGGGATCGCCCGTCTCGAACAGCACCGTCACCACCGCGAGCTGACCCATGTCGTTTTTGTGCACGAAGTGCGCGCCCAGGGGGAAGTGCTGGCCGTTGATGGTCTCCTCGGCCGGCGCATGGAAGTGGAACTGCAGCAGCCTGTACTTGGTGTTGCGCACCGTCAGCACGTTGTCGGTGTTGTAAACCTTGACCTCGATGCTGTGGCCCGTGTCGGTGATCGTGCCCTTGCTGGGCTTGTAGCTGAACTGCAGCGGTTCAGCCGGGCCCTTGAGGGTGTCGTCGTCCATGATGGCGATGGGCGACTGCGTCTTGCCCTTGCCGCACATCGCGTACTCGGGCTTGAGCTTGTGCCAGTTCTGCGGGCCGCCCGGGCCTTCGTAGCTCCAGTGCTCGGGCAGCTCCGGCTCGGCGTGCTTGGCCACGGGTTTGGGCATCGGCAGCGGCTTGGCGCGGATCACGATGCCCGAGGCGTTGCGCGGATTGGACGATTGCGCCAGGCGGGTCTTGCCGTCAAGTTCCGCCTTGCGCATTTGCGCGCTGTTGGTCGGCTTGCTGCCTTGCGGCGCGGCGCCGGGGTTCTTCGGCGGCTGCGATCCCGTGGCCATGCCGCCGCTGCTGCTGTTCTTGTCGATGATGATGTTGAGCTGCTTGCCCGTGGCGTCGCCGCCGTTCATCACATCCTTGATTTGGTTGGCGATGGTGTTGCTACCGCCCTCGACCCGCACCGGTGCCTGTTCGGCCGACGGCTGGCGCACGGGGTTGGTCGCCACGTCCCCCTGGGGCGCGACGGGCTGCGTGACAGGGCCTGCGGCACTCTTGGGCGCAGACGCGGGCGCCTGGGCACGGCCGAGCGAAGGTGCCAGCGCGGCGGCGACCAAGGCCAGCGCGGTGGCGCCCGTGAACAAGGCGAGCAACTGCTGGCGCAAAGACGGTGCGGTGCGTGTTTTCATGGTTTTCTTGATCCCGATTTCCCGTGATTCCCGTGGACTGGTCCGGATTCGCGGCTGAATTGCGAAATCCTATAGGACTCGTCATCCTATCGGCAAGCCGGGGGAGGTACTTGAGCGGTAAATTTTCCGCCCATGGGCCGCGATCTGACTTTTTCGGCGTTTCCGGGGGCGCCGGGGCCCCAGCGGGGTGGCGCGCTGCGCGGCGCGCGGGTTCAGGCTTCGAAGCCTTGCTTCCAGCCCGCCAGCAAGTCTTGCGAGTCCATCACCAGTCCCAGGTGCAGGGACACCATGGACAGCGCCGCCGACTCCAGCGGGTCGTCGGTTCCGCGCACCAGGTCGCGCAGCACGATCACGCGGTAGTTGAGGTTGTTGGCGTCGAAGGCGCTGTTGAGCACGCAGCAGTCGGTGAAGCCGCCGTCGAAGACCACGGTGGTGATGCGCTGGTTGCGCAGCAGGAAATCCAGGTCGGTCGGGTAGAAGGCCGAAAGCCGCCGCTTGTTCTCGACCCTCAGGTCCTGGGGCAGCACCTCGGTGACCCATTCGGTCCAGGGGCTGCCTTCGATGGCGTGGGCGGCGGCGTTGGGAATGGGGCCGACGTGCAGTGGAAATGTGCGGCGCCACGCGGCCGGGATGCCTGCGAGGTCGTCCGCGCCGCCCGCGCGCAGCACCGATTTCACATGCACGATGGGCACGCCCAGCGTTCGCGCCTCGCGGTGAAACGCGTTGATGGGTTCGACGACGTCGCGTGCGCGCGGCGCGGGGCAAGGGCAATCGGGGCTGTCCTCCAGATGGCCCCGGTGCATGTCGATGGAAATCACCGCCGTGGTGGCCGGGTCCAGGTAATCGCGGAAATCAGCGGCCGGGACCTCGCGCGGCTGCTCGTAGACCCAGACTTTCATCGCCGCTCCTCTCGCACATAGGGTTCACCCAGGGCCCCAGGCTGAGCGTCGCTGCCCGCGCGCCGGCCCAGCGCGACCCAGACCATCACGCCCAGGGTGATGACGTAGGGAGTCATCAGCACGAAATACTGGGGCAGCTGGATGCCGGCCGCCGCCAGTTGCGGGATCAGCGCCTCGACGCAGCCGAACAGCACCGCGCCGGCCAGGGCCTTCCAGGGCGACCAGCGCGCGAAGATGACCAGCCCCACCGCGATCCAGCCGCGTCCGCCGGTCATGCCCGCGATCCAGAGCTTGGTGGACAGCAGCGAAATGCAGGCGCCGGCCAAGCCCACCAACGCCGCGCCCGCGAGCACCGCGACGAAGCGGTAGGTGCCCACCGGGATGCCGGCCGCGTCAGCTGCCTGAGGGTTTTCGCCCACCGCGCGCCATTTCAGTCCGGTGCTGGTGCGCTTGAGGAACCCCACCACGGCCAGGAAGATGAAGGGCGTCAGCAAGACCACGGGGTTCTGCACGAACAAGCCGCCCATGAAGGGCAACTCGGACAGCGGCCAGAGCGCCACCGGTCCTTGCGCCGTGACGGGCACGCTGGTCCACCCCAGCAGCGTGCCGAGCAAGCTGGACAAGCCCTGGCAAAAGAAGACCAGCACCAGCCCAGCGATGACCTGATGCACGCGCAGCCACACGACCATGATGGCGAACAGCACCGACACCAGGCTCGCCGCCAGCATGGTGAGCACGAGGGACACCAGGGTGGAGCCAAAGGTGAGCTGCGCCCCGATGGCCACCAGCGCCCCGATCAGCATCAGACCTTCCGCGCCCAGCGAGAGCACGCCTGCACGCTCCGTGAGGATCAGCCCCAGCGCCGCCAGTGCGTAAGGAACGGCGAAGTCCGGGATGCTGGCGATCCAATGGCCCATCAATTCCATAAATACCTCAACCCGGCAGCACGCGGCGCAGGCGGTAGCGAATGAAGAAATCGGACGAGGCCACGCAGATCACGATGATGGCTTGGATCAGCTGCACCATCGAAAACGGGATCTGGTAGAAGACCTGCAGGCTGCGTCCCGCGACGAAGAGGGTGGCGATCAGCAAGGCGACGATGCTGGCCGCGATGGGGTGATTGCGCGCCAGGAAGGCGATCAGGATGCCCGAGAAGCCATAGCCGTGGTGGAAGGCCTGGGTCAGGCGGCCCTCCTGTCCGGCCGCGACCAGGAAGCCCGCCACGCCAGCCAGTCCTCCCGACACCAGGACCGCCAGCAACACCATGCGGTCCGTGGGCACGCCCGTGGCGTGGGCCACGCCGGGGTTGGCGTCGACGAAGCGCAGGTAGAGTCCCGCTCGGCTCAGATTGACCAGCCACCAGGCCAGCAGCATGGCCACCAGCGCCAGCGAAACGGCCGCGCCCGATGCGCCGAGGAACTCGGGCAGCCGTTCGAAGCTGCGGAACTGCGGCGAGTGCGGGAACGCGCTTTGCGGGTCCTTCCAGGCCCCGTACAGCAGATGCAGCAGGAAATTGCCCGCGATGTAGTTCAGCATCAGCGTGGCGATGATCTCGTTGACGCCCAGGCGCAGCTTGAGCAGCACCGGGCCCAGCGCCCACAGCAGGCCGCAGACCGCCGCGACGCACAGCATCAGGGGCAGGCGCAGCGCGGGCGGGCCGATCTCGAAAATCGAAATCGCCGTCGCGCCGATGGCTCCCCATACCATCTGGCCTTCCAGGCCGAGGTTCCAGAAGCGGGCGCGAAAGGCGATGGCGGCCGCCAGCCCGACCATGATCATGGGCGAGGCCTGGAACAGCACGGCCTGCAGGCTTTGCGTGTCGAAGACGGTGGCGATCACGAATTCCTGGAAGAGCTCTCCCGCAGGCACGCCGGCGGCGACCAGGATGGCGCCCGAGAGGGCCATCCCCACCAGCACGGCCAGCAGAAGCACCAGCACCTGCGCGGGCCAGGCCATGTGCTGGCGGATCTCGAGGGTGTAGCGTCGGCTGAGCAGCGGCTCACGGCGACGTTTCGGCGTTGGAGTCGATGCCCAATTTGATGTCGAATTCGACGCTGAATCGAGCGGCAAGGGCGCCGGATGGGAAGCAGCGGCGTCAGTCATGGTGGGTCATGGCTTGACCAATCGCCTGGCGATCGGCCGGTGGGTCGAATTCGGCGACGATGCGCCCCCGGGCCATCACGCCAATGCGGTCGGCCAGCTTGAGCACTTCGTCCAGGTCCTCGCTGATCAAGAGCACGGCGGCGCCCGCGTCACGCGCGGCGCGCAGCCGCGCATGCACTTCGGCGCTGGCGCGCACGTCCAGCCCGCGGCTGGGGCTGTGCGCCAGCACCAGGCGTGGCTGCTTGCTGAACTCGCGCGCGATCACCAGTTTCTGGGCATTGCCGCCAGACAGCAGCGCGGCCTTCTGCGCAGTGGAACGCACGCCTTGCACGTCGAAGGCCGCCACGGCCGCGCGCGCGTCGGCCTCGAGCCGGCGGGGGGGCA
>NZ_AEGR01000059.1 GCF_000211835.1 Hylemonella gracilis ATCC 19624
GCGCACCGTGAGCGCACCGTGAGCGCACCGTGAGCGCACCGTGAGCGCCGAGCGCGTCAAAAGACCAGCCGGGACTGGTTCTTGACCTCTTCCATCACCGCGTAGGTCCGGGTTTCGCGCACGCCGGGCAACTGCCAGAGCACGGTGCCCGCGAACTCGCGGTAGGCCGCCATGTCAGCCACGCGGGTCTTGAGCAGGTAGTCGAAGCCACCGGCCACCATGTGGCACTCCATGATCTCGTCGCGCACCTGCACCGCGGCCTTGAACTGCTCGAACACATTGGGCGTGGTGCGGTCCAGCAGCACCTCCACGAAGACCAGCATGCCCCGGCCCAGCTTGAGCGGATTGAGCCGCGCTTCGTAGCCCAGGATGTAGCCCACGCGCGTCAGGCGCTGGGTGCGCGCCAGCACGGCCGTCGGCGACAGGCCCACGGTCTCGGCCAGCTTGAGGTTGGACAGCCGGCCATCGGCTTGCAGCAGGTGCAGGATGCGCCGGTCGATGCGGTCCAGGGTGTCCAGGTGGTCGTCGGAGTCCAAATTTTTCTCTATGCGGTTGGGTATCTTTGGTGAATTATTCACCATGAAAGCGGGGAATATCGCGCCGATTTCCAAGTGCAACCCCTATCGCCGCGAGTTTTCCCATGCGACTGCCCACCCCTTACCGAGCCGAAGCCGACATCCTGGCCCAGCGCCTGCACACCCTGGCACACCACCTCGATTGGGCCGACGCCGCGCGCGTGGCCGCGCCCTGGGTGCAGGCCGTGCGCGAGAACCCGCCGCCTTTCTGGGCCATGGAAAGCTTGCTCAAGGAGTACCCCATCTCCAGTGCCGAGGGCTTGGCCCTGATGCGCCTGGCCGAGGCCTTGCTGCGCGTGCCCGACGTTGAAACCGCGATCGCGCTCACCGCGGATCAGCTCGGGCGCGCCGACTTCGACACCGCGGGTCAGCCCGTGCTGGCGCGCCTCTCGTCCAGCGCGATTGGCCTGGCCAAGAAGTTCTTGCCCTCGGAGGGCGCCGAGGGCTCGCCAGGTGCCGTCTCATCCCAAGGCCTGTTGGGTCGCCTGGGCGCCCGCACCGTCGTGGCCGCCACCCTGCGCGCGGTGCAGCTGCTGGGCCGCCAGTTCGTGCTGGGCCAGACCCTGCCCGAGGCCATTCAAGAGGCGCAGCGCGCGCGCGATGGCGCACCCGGGGTCTTGACCTTCAGTTATGACATGCTGGGCGAGGGCGCCCGCACCCGCGCCGATGCCGAGCGTTACCTGCGCAGCTACGAAAGCGCCCTGCGCCTGCTGGCCGAGCGCGCGCACGTTGACGTGTCCGCCGATGCCCAGGACGACCCCTACCGCAGCGAGCGCGCCCACGACGGCATCTCCATCAAGCTCAGCGCCTTGCACCCGCGCTACGAGGACGCGCAACGCGAACGGGTGTTGGCGGAACTCGTGCCGCGCGTCTGGGGCCTGTGCCAACTGGCCGCGCAAGCGCGCATCAACCTCACCATCGACGCCGAGGAAGTGGACCGGCTTGAACTGTCGCTGGACGTGTTCGAGGCTCTGTTGGAGCGCATCGCGCGCGAGCATCCCGAGTGGTCCGGGTTTGGCCTGGCGCTGCAGGCCTACCAGACCCGCGCGCTGGAGCTGGTGCAACACGTGGCCGAGCTCGCGCGTCGCCATGGCGTGCGCCTGATGTGCCGCCTGGTCAAGGGCGCTTACTGGGATGCCGAGATCAAGCGCGCCCAGGAACTGGGCCTGCCGCACTACCCGGTGTACACGCACAAGCACCACACCGACGTGAGCTACCTGGCCTGCGCCCGCGCCCTGTTGGAGGCCAGCGACGTGATCTACCCGCAGTTCGCCACCCACAACGCTGGCACCATCGCCGCGATCCAGCAACTGGCGGCGAGGGTGATCAGCCCCAGGGCGCGGCCCGGCGGCGGTTTGGTTGGCGCCACCTACGAGTTCCAGCGCCTGCACGGCATGGGCGAGGGCGTCTACCGCGAGGTGCTGAAGAACCCGCTGGTGCGATGCCGCGTCTACGCGCCGGTGGGCGCGCACCGCGACCTGTTGGCCTACCTGGTGCGCCGCCTGCTGGAGAACGGCGCCAATTCTTCCTTCGTGCACCAGCTGACCGACGACCGCGTGGGCCTGGACGAACTGCTGATCTCGCCGCTGCGCCTGTCACCGCAAGCGGCCCTGCCGCTGCCGCCCGCCCTCTACGGACCCACGCGGCCCAACAGCCGGGGCGTGGACCTGACGGTGCAGACCGAGCGCGCGCCTTTGCTCCAGGCGCATGCGGAGTGCGTGGTGCCTACCGTCGCCGAGACGGCCTTGTCGGCCTTGCCCGAAGCCTTCGCGCGCGCCGCCCAAGCTGGGCGAGCCTGGCGCGACACGCCGGTGGCCGAGCGCGCCACCGTATTGCGTCGCGCCGCCGACGCTTTGGAAGCCGATACCGCCCGCCTGTGCGCGCTGCTGGTGAAGGAGGCCTTCAAGACCTGGGGCGACGCCGTGGCGGAAGTGCGCGAGGCGGTGGATTTCTTGCGCTATTACGCGGGCGAGGCGCAACGCCTGATGGCGCCCATCGCTTTGCCCGTGAGGCCGGACGGCGTGCACGAAGGCAGCGAGGGCCAAGGCGAGGCGGGTTTCGGTGACGCGCGTCAGGCGTTGCTCGGCGTCACGGGCGAACGCAACACCCTGCGGCTGACGGCACGCGGCGTCTGGGTCTGTATCAGTCCCTGGAACTTCCCCTTGGCCATCTTCACGGGCCAGGTCGCCGCCGCGCTGGCCACCGGCAACACCGTGCTGGCCAAGCCCGCGGAGCAGACGCCCGCCATCGCACACGAGGCCGTGCGCCTGCTGCACGCGGCGGGCGTGCCCGAGGACGCCTTGCAGCTCTTCCATGGTCCGGGCGAGACCGTGGGCGCGGCGCTGGTGGCCTGGCCCGGCGTGGCGGGCGTGGTGTTCACCGGCTCCACCGCCGTGGCCAAGCACATCCAGCGTGCTCTGGCGGCCAAGGAGGGGCCCATCGTGCCGCTGATCGCCGAGACCGGCGGCATCAACGCGATGCTGGTGGACAGCACCGCGCTGCCCGAGCAGGTCGCCGACGCGGTGGTTCAAAGCGCCTTTCGCAGCGCGGGGCAGCGCTGCTCGGCCCTGCGCCTGCTCTGCGTGCACGAGGCCATCGCCGACGGCGTGATCGAGATGGTCGCGGGCGCGGCCCGTGAACTGGTGGTGGGTGACCCCAGCCAGCTCAGCACAGACCTGGGGCCCGTGATCGACCGCGAGGCGTTCGAGAGCCTGCAGCGCCATCTGCAGCGTCTGGAGCGCAGCGCGCGTGACCATCTGCCCCCGCTCCCAGCCGCGCCGCCCGCCATGCCCGCTGACTTGGCACCAGTCCTCGCCCACCTGCAGGCGCCGCGCTTGTTCGAGGTGGCCTCGATCGCCGAGGTCCGCCAAGAGATTTTTGGCCCGGTGCTGCAGGTGGTGCGCTGGCGCGGTGACCCCGAAGCGGTGATCGACCAAATCAACGCCCTGGGCTATGGCCTCACGCTGGGCTTGCAGACCCGCATCGATGGCCGGGCCGAGGCCCTGGCCGCGCGCGCCCATGTCGGCAACGTCTACGTCAACCGCAACATCATCGGCGCGGTGGTCGGCTTGCAGCCCTTTGGGGGGGAAGGCTTGTCCGGCACCGGCCCCAAGGCGGGCGGGCCGTTTTACCTGCAGCGCTTTTGCGCCGAGCAGACCGTGACCGTCAACACCGCCGCGGCGGGCGGCAACGTGGCGCTGCTGGCCGGCTGAGCCGCGTCAAGGAAGATCAGAGCGGGGCGGCGCGGATGAACGCGCACGCCCGCGCGGTCCCGCGCGTCAGGCCCCGTCTCAGGTCCCGTCTCAGGTCCTGGGTCAGGCCACGCGCATGCGGGTCTGGCGATGGATGCGTTGCAGGATGTCCTTCATGCTGTCGTCCAGCAGCGGGTAGAGCGGGTGCGCCTCGCCCCGGCGCCGGATCAAGCCCAGCACGTCGCCGGGGTCGGGCCGCTTCAAGGGCCACCAATTGACCCCGGGTGTGCGCATCAGCGAGGTCGATGCCGGCACGAGGGCCACGCCCAGGTCGGCCCCGACCAGGTCCAGCACGCCATGCACCGTGGTGGCCTCATAGTGGATGCGGGGACTGAAGCCCGCTTGCGTGCACTGACGGATGAAACGATCAAAGTAGGCCGGTCCGTGGTGGCGCGTGAAAGACACAAAACTCTCGTCGGCGCATTGCCGCAAGTCCAGCGGCAGCGGGGCTGGAGGTTCACGGTGGGCGGGAACGGCCAGGCAGAAGGGGTCCGGCACACGCACGGGGATCAGCAGGCGCGCAGGCACGGCCGCCAGGCGGCCGATGCCCGCGTCCAGCGTGCCCGCGATCAGTGACTCCACCTGCTGCGAGCTGATCATCTCGCGCAGGTTCAAGGTCCAGCGCGGGTAGTCGCGGCGCAGGCGCCGCACCAAGGCGGGCAGCACCGTGCTGCTGGCCGAGGGCACGTAACCCAGATTCAGCACACCCTCAGGGCCACGCGCCGCGTCATGCACTTGGTCGCGCAGCTGATGGGCGCGTTCGAGCAGGCTGCGGGCCTCCACCAACAGGACTTCCCCCGCCGGGGTCAGGCGCACGCCCTTGGGGTGGCGCGTGAAGAGCGGGGTGCCCATCGATTCCTCCAGCTGCCGGATCTGCAAGGACAGCGGCGGTTGGGCGATGTAGAGCTTTTCAGCAGCGCGGCTGAGGCTGCCTGCCTCGGCCACCGCCACGAAATAGCGCAAATGACGGAGTTCCATGGCCGGTTCGAAGAGGTTCGGAGAATTTGCCGGAGTGTATCCCTTGGCTATATCTAAAAGATATGGGTTGCATACCGAACCAATTGTTGATGTATCCGCTGTATGCGCCAAGAATGCCGCCTCGCTTCATCTTGATCTTGATAAGGAGACCTTCCATGAAATCCCTCGTTTCCCTTCTGCTGGCGCTCGCCGTGGGCACGCCCGCCATGGCGGAAGACTGGCCCAGCAAGCCGGTGCGCGTGCTGGTGCCCGCTCCCGCGGGTAGCTCGCTGGACATCATCGTGCGCACGCTGGGGGACAAGCTCAAGGACCGCTGGAAGCAGCCCATCGTGGTGGACAACAAGGCCGGTGCTGGCGGCATGCTGGGCATGGACGCCGTGGCCAAGGCCGCGCCGGACGGCCACACCCTGGGCATCGGCTTCAATGGCCCGGTGGCCTTCGGCCCGTTCATGTACAAGAAGATGCCCTACAGCCCGAGCAAGGACCTGCTGCCCATCGTGCTGACGACGTCGCAGCCCAATGTGCTGGCGGTCCCGGCCAACAACCCGGCCAAGACCCTCAAGGATTACGTGGCTTGGGCCAAGACCCAGCCTCAGGGCGTGAGCTACGGCTCGGTGGGCAATGGCAGTTCCTCGCACCTGACCATGGAACTGTTCCGCAGCACCGCGGGCTTCCAGACGCTGCACGTGCCGTATGCCGGTTCGCCGCCGGCCGGTCTGTCGATCGCCGCGGGTGACACCCAGGGCCTGTTCACCGTCGCGCCCGCGCTGCTGCCCCTGGTGGAAAGCGGCCGCGTGCGCTTGCTGGCCGTCACCAGTCTCAAGCGGGTGGAAGGCCTGGAGAACCTGCCCACGATCGCTGAGTCGGGCTACCCCGGCTTCGAGGCCCTGGCCTGGAACGGTCTGTTCGCACCCGCCGGCACGCCCAAGGCCGTGATCGACCGCATCAACGCGGACGTCA
This sequence comes from Hylemonella gracilis ATCC 19624, assembly GCF_000211835.1. Classification (GTDB taxonomy): domain Bacteria; phylum Pseudomonadota; class Gammaproteobacteria; order Burkholderiales; family Burkholderiaceae_C; genus Hylemonella; species Hylemonella gracilis. The sequence continues at coordinate 5,765 of NZ_AEGR01000059.1, forward strand.
ACGCCGTCATGCAAGACCCCGCCGTGCGCGCCAGCTTCGCCAAGCAGGGCCTGATCATCGGTGGCGGCAGCCCCGCCTCCTTCAAGAGCTTCATCGACAGCGAAAGCAAGAAGTGGGGCGCCATCATCCAGCAAGTCGGCATCACGATTGAATGAGCGCACAAGCATGATCGAACAGGCGACAACCATGCTGGCCTTGCGCAAGACCCGGGCCGAGGCCGGGATGGAGCTGGTCGAAGTCCCAGTGCCTCAGACCCTGGAGGAGGGTGAGGTGCTGGTGCGCGTGGCCGCGGCCGGCATCTGCGGCAGCGACTTGCACGTCGACGACTGGACGACGAGCTACGCCTTCATCGCGCCCTACCTGCCCGTGACCTTGGGCCACGAGTTCGTCGGCACCATCGCCAGCGGCCCGCGCCTGGGGCAACGCGTGGTGGTGCGGCCCTCGGTCACCTGCGGCCGCTGCACCCACTGCCTGGCCGAAAATTTCGATGCCTGCGAGCAGCGCCGAGGCATCGGCATGACGCGCGACGGGGCGTTCGCGGCCTGGGTGCGCGCGCCGCTGCGCAACTGCATACCGGTGCCGGCGGGCGTGAGCGACGCGCTCGCTTCCTTGGTGGAGCCGTTCTCCATCGCCATGCAGGCGGTGCGTCAGGCCGGTGAGCTGGCCGGTCGCACCGTGCTGGTGATGGGGCCGGGCACCATCGGCCAGGCCATCGCCGTGCTCGCGCGGCGCATGGGCGCGGCCCGCATCGTCGTCACCGGTTTCCAGGACGCGGTGCGGCTCGACACCTTGCGCGCCATGGGCTTTGACGAGGTGGTGGACGTGGCGCAGACCCCGCTGACGCAGTGGCTGAAAACCCGCGCCGATGTGCCGCCGTTCGATCTGGTGTTCGAGGCCACCGGCGTGCCCGCCACCATCACCGAGGCGCTGGGCTTGCTGCGGCGCGACGGCGTGGTGGTGGTGACCGGCATCCATGACCGCCCCCTGTCGCTGGACCTCACGCCCTTCGTGCGGCGTCAGCTTCAGTTGCGCGGGTCGTTCCGCCCCCCGGAGTCTGATTGGCCGCGCGTGCTGGACCTGATGGGTGAGCTGGGTGAATCCATTCGTCCCATGGTGAGTCACGTCTTGCCCTTGACCAGGGCGCACGAGGGTTTGGCCTTGGCCCATGGCAAGCAGGCCAACAAGGTGCTGCTGGTGCCCGAGGACCATGATGGGCGTTGACACCCCGGTCGCCGCGGTGCTGGCGCTGTGGAACGACGTCGACCCCATCCACGACGCCGATTACAACGACTGGCATGCCAATGAGCATGTGCCGGAACGCCTCACCGTTCCCGGCATGCTCTGGGGCCTGCGCTTTCTGGCCACGGCGGGCGTTGCTGGGCCGCGCTACCTGACCTTGTACGGCCTGCGTGACGCTCAGGTGCTGGACAGCGCGGCGTACCAGCACCTGTTGGCTTGGCCCACGCCCATGAGTGCCCGCATGCGCCGCGTGATGCACGGCATTTCACGCGCGGTGTACGACGTGGTGGCGACCCAAGGCAGCCTCGCGGCGTCGGGCCTGCTCTTGAGCGAGGATCAGGACTTGGGCCAACCCACCCCCACCCCCGGTGAGATCGACGCGGCGCCGGGCCTGCTGCGCGGCCTGCGCCGCCCCGACACCCAACCCTTGCCGTGGCTGCAGACCGGGCAGTCGGGCTTTCAGCCGCCGCTGAGCCTGCGTCTGATCGCCCTCGCCGCGGGGCCCATGGCCTTGAAGGCGCCGGCCGTGCCCGGCGTCAGCCGTTACCGGCGCTTGCCGGTGTCGGGCGACGGGCAGTTCTGAAGGCTTAGGGCTGAGGGCGAGGCTGAGCAGTGAAGCCTGGCCCGGTGGTTCGCGGGCTTTCGCGCTCTCGGGCTCGCGCCGTTCAAGGCGCGGGGGTCTTGTCGGGCAGGTCGCACCACGCCGACACCTGGCATTCCCAGCATCGGGGCTTGCGCGCAAGGCAGATGTAGCGGCCATGCAGGATCAGCCAGTGGTGGGCGTGCTCCATGAATTCGGCCGGAATGCGCCGCAGCAGTTGCTGCTCCACCTCGTAAGGCGTTTTGCCCGGAGCCAGCCCGGTGCGGTTGCCCAGGCGGAAGATGTGCGTGTCCACCGCCATGGTGGGCTCGCCAAAGGCCACGTTGAGCACCACGTTGGCCGTCTTGCGGCCCACACCGGGCAGGGCTTCCAGTTCCTCGCGGGTGCGCGGCACCTGGCCGCCGTGCCGTTGCACCAGGATGCGGCAGGTCTCCATGAGGTGCTTGGCCTTGCTGCGGTACAGGCCGATGGTCTTGATGTAGCTCTCCAACCCGTCTTGTCCGAGCGCAAGGATGCGCGCTGGCGTGTTGGCCACGGGAAAGAGCCTTCGCGTGGCCTTGTTCACGCCCACGTCGGTGGCCTGGGCCGACAGCAGCACCGCCGCCAGCAATTCAAAGACCGAGGTGTATTCCAGCTCGGTGACGGGCAGCGGGTTGGCGGCCCGCAAGGTCTTGAAGAAGGACCTGATCGCGGCGGGTGTCATGGGCGGAGGGCCGGTGGCCGGCCGCGGTGCTTCAGAGGACGGAGAGATCGACGAAGCTGGAACGCGCCGGCGGTTGCGCGCGCAAGGCCTGGGGCGTGAGCCCCAGGGCCGTCAGGACGTCGGCGGGCAACAGGTCCAGTGTTTCCGGCGCGAGCACCGGGGCATCGCTGGCCTGCACGCTGGCCGAGTTCAGATCGGCCAGGTGGCTGGCCAGGTGCAACACACCGCCCAGGGGGCTGAGCAGGGCATGGGCGGGGGTGGAGGCGGGCCACGCCAGCGGTGCCGCGGCGACCCGCAGGGCATCGACCAAGCTGTCGGGGAAACGCCAGCGCTGCGCCAGTTCGGCCGTGACATCCACTTCGGTGAAGCCCAGGACCTGCCGCTCGCTGGCCCAGCGGCTGCCGGGCACATGGGGTTGACGCTCGATCAGCGACAGCGCCTGCGGCTGGGACTGCACGATCAGCAACTCGCCCAGGCGCAACATCATCCCGGCCAGCCAGGCTTGCTGCGGGTCCAACTGCTGGCGCAACGCGCCTTGGGTGAGCAGGGCTTGCTCGCTCAGCCACTGGGCGTAACCCGCGCAGGCCATGCAATTACGCCAAAAGTGTGCGCGGTTCAGGCCTGGCACCGCCGGAAAACTCACGTTCATGCAGGCGGCCAGCGCCAGCAGCCGCACCTGGGTCAGGCCCAGCAGCGAGACGGCCGAGTTCAGCGATTCCACCTCCCGCTGCAAGCCCAGGGCCACGCCATTGGCCGCGCGCAGCACCTTGGTGGTGAGCACGGGGTCTTGGGCGATCAAGGCGCCCACCTGAGCGGCGGCGATATCGCGGTCTTGCAGGCTGCGGATCAGGGCATGCGCCACTTCGGGCATGACGGGCAGCTTGACCGTGCGAAAGAAGACCGCCAGGTGCGGGGCGGTCTGGGCGGGGGGCAGGGGCGTGAGGAGCGCCGCGGGGGCTGAAGTTGGGGGCGCCATGGGGTTGCTTGGGGACTAGGTCTTGGCTTGTTGATGTTCTTGTCGGGGTTCGACCCTTGGCCCGATTGTCCATGATGAACGCGCGGCTGGAATGCGAGAATGGGCGAACAAATTGTTTCTGTTGTTTACGCTCCTAGTTTTCCCTGATGACCATGCAATTCGCCCAACGCCTCGATAACGTCGAAACCTCCGCCATCCGAGAACTCTTCAAGCTCCTGGGCAAGCCCGGCATCATTTCCTTCGCGGGCGGCTTTCCCGACAGTGCCATGTTCGACGTGGAAGGCATCCGCGAGGCCTCGGCAAAGGCCTTGGCCGAGGACCCGGGCGCGGCCCTGCAGTACGGTGCGACCGAAGGCTTTAACCCCTTGCGCGAGCAGCTGGCCGCCTTCATGGTCGAGAAGATGAAAAGCACGGGCGCGCAGGTCACGCCCGAGGGGCTGATCGTCACCACCGGCAGCCAGCAAGCCCTGGACCTGCTGGGCAAGACCCTGGTGGACCCGGGCGCCAAGGTCATCGTCGAGGCGCCGACCTTCCTGGCCACCATCCAGTGCTTCCGCCTCTATGGCGCACAGGTCATCGGCGCGCCCATCGATGCCCAGGGCGTGCAGGTGGACCAGCTCGAAGCCCTGATCGCCGAGCACAAGCCGCGCTTCGTCTACCTCATCCCCACCTTCGGCAACCCCAGCGGCGCCACCCTGAGCCTGGAGCGCCGCAAGCGCATCCTTGAACTCGCCGTGAAGACCCAGACCGTGGTGATCGAGGACGACCCCTATGGCGACCTCTACTTCGGCGAGGCCCCTCCGCCCAGCCTCTTGGCCCTCACGGCCCAGGTGCCCGGCAGCCGCGACTGGCTGGTGCACTGCGGATCTTTAAGCAAGGTGCTGAGCCCCGGCCTGCGCGTGGGCTGGATGATCGCCCCGCCCGCGCTGCTGGCGAAGGCCACCATGTGCAAACAGTTCAGCGACGCCCACACCAGCACCTTCGCCCAGGCCACGGCTACGCAGTACCTCAAGGCCGGTCGCATGCCCGGCACGCTGGCCCGCGTGCGCACCGTCTACGCCGAGCGCGCCCAAGCCATGGGCGAGAGCCTGAAGAAGGAGTTGGGTGACGCCATTGAATTCACCCAACCCGGCGGCGGCCTGTTCTTCTGGGCGCGCCTCACCGGCGCGGGCGGCAAGCTAAAGGACGCCAACGAACTCGCCAAGCGCGCGATCGAGAAAGGCGTGGCCTTCGTGCCCGGCGCGCCGTTCTTTGCCACGAACCCTGACGTGTCCGCGCTGCGCCTGAGCTTTGCGACGGTGGGGGTGGAGAAGATTCGCGAGGGAGTGGAGAGGTTGGGGAAGGCGATCTGAGCAGGGGCAGATCGGGAGTCTGGAAAAATGAAAGGGCGCTAACCATGCGTCCTTTTTTATTTCTTCTTGTAAATTGTTGTGCGGTGGGGCCGATGATAGATCGCAGATGGCTGTTTGCGGCCAGGAGCGGAAGGTGAAGGAATTGCCCGCAAGCTGTCGTTCAATTCCCATTTTGGGGACTTCACCTCGCTATCCAGTTTCCTAGAATGTGCACAGGCAACTTCAAAAGGCGCATTCCGCCGACCAGCCTGCTCCGTACCCCCTACCTCCCAACGTTAGACCAGTTCACACCTGATGGAGCGTTCAAAGATCAACCCTGGTTGGCCAAACGCCCTGCGCTGGTTTCTTGCGCAGGGGACAGGTAGTTTTGCTCCTTGGCACTTCATACAAGAGCCGCATGAGATGGAATTCGCGGCAAGTGCGTTCCGTCGCGAAGATATCGGCTACAGGGAAGTGTTTGTTTTTGCTCGACGGCAGGACTGCGACGACTTTGCCGGGTTGGAAGTGGTTAACGGATCAATCGGCGGTGAGGTGATCTACTTCCATCCTGTTTTTGGCGACACCTCCCGCCAGTCGCCGCGTGACTGGGACATTGTGCAGGGGAGGTTCCAGGATGTCTTTGAGTTCGTCGCGGCTCAGGTCGTCCCCGATATGAGGGAATGGGCGCTTACGGAGGATGCCGGCGATCTATGAGCGCGCCGTCTAAATTACGTTAGGCAATACTCAATGTCACTGAACGAATCAATCAACGATATCCGCAAGGCGCATCAGACCGGCCAAGACAAGTACACCTACTTTCTCTTGGCTGCGGCAGGAGCTGCCATTGCCTTCGCCGTCCAAAAAACGGAAGGTATGTTGTTGTCTTGGTGGTTGCTGCCCGTCGCAATTGCTACCGTCCTGTGGGCTGGAAGTTTTTTTTCAGGTTGCCGAAATTTGTATTGGGTTCAAGCGTCGCTTTCAGCGAACTTCAGTCTGCTTGAGCTTCACAATGGGAGTCATGCACAGCAACCGCAAAACCCCGATGAGCTTGCCGCAGCACTACGTGGAGTTAACAAAGCGCTCTCACACAATACAAGCAAGGCTAGGCTATTTGGTGATTTGCAATTCCGATTACTAATTGCCGGCGCAGTCTTCTTCATTGCGTGGCGGGTTTCAGATATGGTTCGCCTCACGTTTTGTGTGCAGTCATGACACATCAAGTGACTATCTCCGCACTTATCACGTTGAGTGTCCGCATTCGCTGACTGCGATAGTCCGCAACGGGTCGAAGTGACTAGCAAGTCAGGGGCAACTCAAGCAGAAGTTTCTACGGTACGTCGCTCATCTTCAACTTTATGGATCACTTGAGTGAGTTCAAGCATCCCGCACGGCCACCTGACTTGGAGGTCGATATACGTCTCTTGGCGACTGAAGCAGGAGGAAGGACGTTGCCACTTTGGCAAGGCTGTCGCCTTCCTCATGACTTTGGTCTTCCAGACGAGCTCAATGATGGTATGTACGAGTTTCTTGGCAATCCCCCGGCCCCAGGAGAGAGCCAACGAGCCATGATTTGGCTGCTAGCGCCGGAACGGAATGCTGGCCGACTTTGCGAGGGCTTCGAGTTCAAGGCGTGGGAATCAAGGTTCATTGCGCAAGGCAAGATCATCCGAGTCGTTAATCCCATCCTGTCAGTTTGATGTCCACTTCTTTACTCAATCAGAAAAAATACGGCTGTCCATCTGCAATCGACTTTGAGCGTCCGCTTTCTCAGTGGTTTGAGGACTTCTATGGGGCGCTTGCTGATACTCAACTATTCCTACGAGAGAGAATTTTCCGGTTTATTCCTTCCGAGGGTTTCATGTGAAAAAATTTACGCAGTCAAATGACGCTTCGTCCGATTGCTAAGGTGGTGCTTGACACGAATCTCGGGTTGCTCGTCATTCCCAAAACCGAGAGCCATGACATGTACGAGTACATCTACAGAGCAGCAAACGGTTTGCGCTGGAATCCAAAACATCATGCCGTCTGCGCATATGAGCCAGAGCGCTGGGAACCAGAGGAGTTAATGCAACACATCGCAGCCACAGTCGTTGGGGAGCTTGGCGAACGGCTACATTTCACAAAGCAAACGTCTTGGCATGGTATTTCGCCAGATCTCCAGCGTAAGCTCCTCAACGCACTTAAAAACGCGGATAGCGTATGAGTGCTGCGCCAAACCTGTCACTCAAGCAGACGTGCCATCAAAGTTGAGCGTATGCTTTCCGTGCCACTGAGAGACATATATGGGGCGGAAGCAGAAATCAGAATTGATCTGCACTGACATGATCGAATGCGCCGACAACACGCTGTAATTGAATTTCAGGAGACCCCATCGTGAACTACAAATTCTTTCTTTTAGCTGCCCTCACGATGTTGGGTGCGCATGCCCATGCTCAAGATGCCGACGTCAAATCAAACAAGATGGTTCAGTTTGGCGTTTCGTTCAAGGATGGTTCATCCGCTGGCATGAAGTTCCTGCCGCCCGACGAGGAGGGCTGGGTCATGACCAAGCCAGGGGGCGGCGTGAACCTCAAGAAAAATGCAGGCTCACCGACGGACAGCATGGAAATCGAGGCCTACATGATGAGGCTCGATACGCCCATTTCGCCGATGTCCAGTTACATAGAGACGATCAAGCGCAATGTCACCGAAGGGTACGAGCGCAATAAGAATTTCAAGATCGCCGCGTTCGAGGTCACCGAAGATCCCAGAGACGCTCGATGCGCCAGACTTCATCTGCTGCTGGAGCGTGTACAGCCAAGCCAGGAAGCGCAGGAAAGACGATGGAGTGAACAATATGTGCTTTCCTGCGGATCGCTGAAAAACAAAGGACTGGGTTTCGAGTTGCGCTTCTATCACCGGTACGTGGAGTCCAGCAAAGACGTCCAGTTCGCCGAGAAAGCACGCAAAGTGTTGGACAGCGCGGTACTGGTGGATGAGTAAGAGGGCTGGCATATCTCAATGGCCAAGAGCACGTTTGCGTGCAGATTCCATTCGCGCTTGCTCTGACTTTCTCAAGGCTCCGAACGGAAGCCCTTGAGGCCCCGATCCCACGCCGGTTCCTCCCCCTCCAAACTTCTCCGCCAAGAAATCCACCAACAACCTTAGGGCCAGCGGTTGGTGTTGGCGTGAGAGGAACACCGCGTGGATGCCCAGCGTTTCGAGTGGGTAGTCCCGCAACAAGGGAACCAGTTCGCCCCGCCGGAGGCCTTCGCTGAAGTAGTAGGTCGGAAGAATGCCGATACCGCCACCTGACAAGAGGGCCCTGCGCAGGATGGCGGTCTCATTGGTCGTGAAGCTCACGTCCACCGTCGCTTCCACGACGTGACTTCTGGGGGCGCCTGACCGTCGTGGGCGGCAAGCGTCAAAGACGCGGGTGGTGAGCTGGCCAAACGCGCTATTGAATCTGGATAGCCCGTTGTAGTCCGGTCGAACCGTCGTGCACGCGCTGTGCAGAGCCAGCGTGAGGGCGAGCACCCTCCAAGCTCTAGCTTGCGGGCCTCCCGCGCCTTGGATCAGTCTGAGGCGCGATGAATCGACGCAGCCCCGTCCGGTCAGATTCGCACCGGCGACTCAAATCTTGATGAAGTTGGTCGCGGACAGGCTGCCGAAGGGCAGTTGCGAAAGGCGGCCCCCCGTGGCGAGCGAACCGAGGTCGACCGGGAAGTAGCCGATGGCTTCCAGCACCTTGCGCACAGCCTGTTTGGCTTCAGCATCGTCACCGGCATAGAACTGCACGCGCTGGCCGCCAGACACTTCGGGCTGCGGCAACACGCTCACGTCGAGGTGATTCAGCGCCTTGACGACGCGGGCGCCTGGCAGCATGTCGCGGACCACCTCGCTCGAGGAACGACCACCCAGATCGATGGCCTTGATGCCGTAGGCGGCGAGGGGGTTGCTCGGGTCCTTAGCGTCAGGCGAGTTGGGATCCAGGAACGCGACGGGATTGGTGCCGTCGATGACGATGCGGTTGTTCCAGGCCGGCAGGCCCTTCAGCGCGGTGCCCAGGTCGGTCCAGCGCACGGCGATGAGCACGATGTCGGCCGAGGCCGCTTCCGCCACGGTGCCGGCCTTGATGGAGCCGCCCAGTTCAGCCACCAGCGGAGCGAGTGACTCGGGCCCGCGGCGGGTGGAGATGGTGGCTGCAATGCCCTTCTTGGCGAGTGCGCGGGCCACGTTGCTGCCGAGTGCGCCGGAACCGATGATGCCGATGTTCATGATGATGTCTTTCTTTGGGTTGGTTGGGGGACGAGGAAAACGTTCAAGGGATGGTCTGCTCAGGCTTCTGCTTCCTGCCTGAGATTCGTCAATCAGCCGAGTTGACCCGCTGCACGCAGGCCATGCCGGATACGGCGAATTTCGTTTTCGCCACGGGCCAGCGCTTCGGCGCTGGTGTGGACGGAGTACGTGCCCATCACCAGCGGATGCGGGTGCGGCACGGCAGAGCCCAGCACGAAACTTGTGTCGGTCTGAGCGACGAACTCGATGTCTGTGTCTGAAGGGGCGAAGCTGACGAGTTCGCCGGCATCGATGGACTCGCTTGCCATCAGCCGCCCGCTCGCTATCGCCACCCAGGCCACGGTGTGACCGGCTGGCGGTGTGTAGCGCCAGCGATCACCGCGGGCCAAGGTCACCGATAGATAGGTCATTTCAGACGGTGCCTCGACCTGACTGCGCGCCGTGGCATAGCTGCCCAGCAGCACGCGCGCCGGGCCCACTTGCGGCACGTCGGACGGCGCCAGATACCGGCTGAACGCCGGTGCGTTTTCCAGTTCGGCGGGCAGTGCCACCCACAGCTGAAAACCCTGGCCGGGCTTGTCACCCACCGGCTCGCCGGAGTGCCACACGCCGCCGCCAGCCTGCATCCATTCCACGCCGCCTTGAGGCAGCACACCGGCCTGGCCGGTGCTGTCGGCATAGCGCACATCGCCCTGGGCCATGAAGGTCAGCGTGGCGATGCCGGAGTGCGGGTGCATGCCAAAACGCGTCTGGCCATGCTGTGCATTGAAGTTCACCAGGTCCAGGAAGATGAATGGCTTGAGTGCCTGGCCCAGGTCCCCGGGGCTCATCAGGCGGGTGATGGGCCCATGGGTGCTGCCCCGAGTACGGTGCACGATGGCGCGAACTGAACCAGCGGAGAACTTGGGGACTTCAATGGCGGGCAGGGTGGACATGATGAGGATGTCTTGATTCGATGGTGGAAGCTTAAAAACTTCTGCTTTGATTGAATAGTCGGCACAATCGGATTGCACTCGTCCAGAAATGAACTTAATAGACCATGCTCGATCTCAATGACGTCGCCGTCTTCGTGCAAGTTGTGCGCTACGGCAGCTTTGCCGAGGCCGCGCGCCAACTGGGTATTCCGCCCAACACCTTGAGTCGCAGGGTCCAGCAGCTCGAAACCCAGCTGGGCACACGGCTGATGCAGCGATCCACCCGCAAGTTGTCCCTCACCACGGCGGGGCAAGAGTTCCACGACCGTTGCGCACAGGCGGTAGAAGGTTTGGTCGACGCAGGCCAGTCCCTGCTGTCCCGCAACGAAACGCCCAGCGGACTGGTGCGCGTGGCGGCGCCAGCCGACTTTTTCGACTTCTTCCCGATGGAATGGCTCGCAAGCTTCCTGGCCGAGCACCCGCGGGTTCGCTTGGACTTCGTACTCAGCGATGCACGAGCGGACCTGATTGCCGACCGCATTGATGTTGCGATCCGCGGCGGTGTGTTGGAGGACTCGGGGCTCTTCGCTCGCCGGGTGCTTGATGCCGGGCTGGACGGTCTGGTTGCCAGCCCGGCGTACATCGCGGCGCGTGGCATGCCCGCCTCCTTGCAGGACTTGGCTGACCACGATTGCCTGGTGTTCGCGCACCCCGCCGGACAGGCGACGTGGGGCTTGTCGGGACCCGATGGCAAGGACGCCACAGTGCAAGTGGCTGGCCGGCTCAGCGGCAATACCGTGCAGGTCTTGCGAAAGGCCGCGCTGGCCGGGATGGGCATCGCACTGCTGCCGTCGACGATGACGCGGCGGGAGCTGCGCGCTGGTCTGCTGGTGCCGGTGCTTCCCCAGTTCCACCGCAAGGGGCACGGCGTGCACCTGGTCTACGCCAGTCGCCGGCATCTGCCATCGGCCGTGTCGGCGTTCATCGACCTGGTGGCCAACAAGTTCGGTGAATTCCAGGACTTGCCGATGAAGACGCCTGCTTCGCCGGCTTGAACTCAGCTCGACGGCCTACAGCGGCAAGTCCCAAGGCGCCACCTCCCCACCGAAGCGTTCGGCCAGAAAGTCCACCAACAGCTTCAGCGGCAGGGGTTGGTGCTGACGGGACAGGTAAAGCGCATGGATTCCCAAGGCCTCCGGTTCGTGGTCTGGCAAGACCCGCACCAGTGCGCCACGCCGCATTTCCTCGACCACGAAGTAGGTCGGCAACATCGCGATGCCCGCGCCCGCCAGCGCGGCTTGCTTCAACACGGCGGTTTCATGACCCGACAGGGTGCCGCTCACGGCTTGCGTCAGCAAGCGCCCCGATCGGCCCAGCCGGTACTCGGCTCGCGTGCCGAAAGCATGGGTGATGCATCGGTGCGCCGCCAGGTCTTCGGGTGCGGCCGGGGTGCCACGGTCGGCCAGGTAGCTCGGCGCCGCGCACAGCACAGACCGGCACGTGGCCAGGCGGCGCGCCACCACGCTGTCGTCCAGGCGGTTGGTGATGCGCACCGCCAAGTCGATGCGCTCGCTGACCAGATCGACCGACCGGTCGATCGTCAAGAGGTCGATTTCGATGCGCGGGTGCAGCGCCTGGAAGTCCACCACCGACTGGGTGAGCACCGACAGCGCGAACGACAGGCTGGTCGTCACCCGCAGCCGCCCTTGGGCTTCGCTGCGCCGAACGCCCGCGACGGCTTGCAGGTCGGCGGCCAGTTCCAGCATTTGGCGCATACGCGGCAACGCTTCCTCGCCGGCTGCGCTGAGGCTCACCTTCCGCGTGGTGCGGTGCAGCAGCCTGGCACCCAACCAACTTTCCAGGTTTTCCAAGTGGCGGCTGACCATGGCGCGTGACAGGTTGAGCGTTTCGGCCGCCCGCGTCAGGCTGCCCTGGTCGGCAATTTCGACGAAGGAGCGGATGGCACTGAGCTGGCCCAGGCCCATGTGTTGCTTCGAATTGGTTGACAATCTTTTGATCTTTCTGCGGTTTATGCGTTTGAATTGAATCAATATAGTTTAGCCATCGACCTAACCCCGACTCGATGGAGACCACGATGACGACCTTCAAGCCCCTGACCCTGGCCCTGATGCCCGCTCTGCTGACACTGGGCGTTGTTGCGCAAGACGCCGCCGCGCAAGCCGCGCCGCCCCTGACGGTGCAGGTCTACAACGCCGATGCCGGCAGCTTCCATGTCAATGCCGTGCTGGTGGCAGGCAAGACCGACGCCGTGCTGCTGGACACGGGCTTTACCCGAGCCGATGCATTGCGCATCGCGGCCATGGTGCTGGACAGCAAAAAGACGCTGAAGACGATCTACATCAGCCAGGCTGACCCCGACTACTACTTCGGCATCGACGTGCTGAAGCAGGCCTTCCCGGACGCCAAGGTGGTGACTACCGCGCCCACGCTGAAGAAGATCGAAGCAACGCTGTCCACCAAGCTGCAGGTGTGGGGCCCGCGCATGGGCGCCAATGCACCCAAGGCCGTGCCGCTGCCCGAGGTGCTGCAGGGCAATACGCTCACGCTGGAAGGCCAGACGCTGGAGATCCGCGGCCTGGACGACAGCCTGCCGCACCGAAGCTATGTGTGGATTCCGTCGATCAAGACCATCGCCGGCGGCGTGAACGTGTACGCGGGCCTGCACCTCTGGACCGCCGACGCGCAAACCGTGCAAGAGCGCAGCGATTGGTCGAAGAAGCTGGGCGCGATGGCCGCGCTGCAACCTGCGGTGGTGATCCCGGGCCACAGCTTGCCGGGTCAGAAGCAGGACGCATCGCTGCTGGGCTGGAGTCAAGCCTACCTGGCACGCTTCGATCAAGAGCTACCCAAGGCGGCGAACAGCGCCGCCCTGATCGACTCGATGAAACGGGCCTACCCTGAAGCTGGCCTGGGCATCGCGCTGGACATCGGCGCGAAGGTCAACAAAGGCGAGATGAAGTGGTGAGCCTGGCCACGTCCATCCGGGGCGGCCCGCGAGGGCCTACCCGACGGCAGGCTGTGTGGGGCGGCGCTGGGCTGCACTTTCGCAGCCGAGGCTGCCTGGACGAAGAGCTGGTGAGCTTCGAGGCCAGCCTCAAAAGAGTGGACTCACAACATCCACAACATTCACAACATCCACCCTCAACCGGAGAAACCTGATGCGGACCGCCTATGAAATCGTTGCCAACCACTACGCCGCGTCAGCCCGCGGCGATGTTGCCTCCATGATGAAAGAAGTCTCACCCGAAGTCCGCTGGACCGAGATGGCTGGATTTCCTTGTGCGGGCACGTACATCGGGCCCGAGCAGGTGATCGAGCACGTCTTTCAAGTGCTGGGCCGCGATTGGGAGGGCTACCGCTTCGAGCTTGAGACTTTGATCGATGGCGGCAATGAGCACGTGGTGGGCGTGGGCACCTATCACGGTACGCATCGCCTGACTGGCAAGTCCATGTCAGCGCGCGTGGCGCATGTGTGGCGCGTCAAAAACAGCTTGATCAGCGAATTCGAGCAGTTCACTGACACCTTGTTGGTCGCTGACGCGGTGCGATGAATGGCGTCAGCTTAGACCGGGAGATTCCAGGACAGGTCCAGTCTTCCTAACTAAGCCTCCCTTTTGGGGGACGCCATCTCAGTTGTCAGTGGCTTTCCTGCCACGCCCCAAAGACCGCTGCGAATTTCCTGGATTGCGCAGCGTGTCATTGGACGCATGCCTTCCCCACCCACACGAACGACAGCGTCTGTCAGTTCGGAGATCAGCGCTTGCTGCTGTTCACGACTCAGGACGCCTTCAATGATCTTGACTTCGATAAATGGCATATTGAACCTCAGAGAAAAATGGCGCAATCACTGAACGGAAGACGAGGTCCGTGATCGCGAAGCGCATTGACATCACCATGGCCGAAACTCATCAATAAATTTGTGCGCCATCGGCCATCGGCCATCGGGGAAAAACTCGCATCGACCGCTGCAGCGTCGAAGCCACTCATGGGGCCGCAGTCAAGGCCGAGTAGCCTTGCCGCGACGATAAGGTATGCAGCTTGAAGACGGCTTTTTCGCATCGCATTGACTTCTCGGCGAGCGAGATCGGCTTCAAAGCTTCCAGGCGCCGTCAATGAAATTGCGTTTTTGTTTCATCACGCCCGTCCTGCCCCGCGAGTTCGGAACTTGGCGCGCCAGGCGTCCAAAGGCATGAAGGTCGGATCGTTCCTGACCATGGCCTCTGTTTCGGCTAGCAGCTCGCTCTCGCTCTTGTCCATGTCCAATGGCGTTCCATAAGGTTGGGCCACGTAGAAGGGGGTATCAAGATAAACCTCAATGCGGTTGCCTTCAGGATCAAAGTAGTACAGCGACCAGGCATTGCCGTGATTCATCGGTCGGAGTTCGGTGGCGCCCTTGGCAATTGCCATGTCACGGTTGTGTCGCAATTCCGCGAGATCGGGCACGAGAAACGAGATTTGCATCACCGTGCTTTGGGGGGATTTTTCTGAGCGACCTGCCGACAGCACCAGCTGATGGTGCTGGTCTTCGGTGGCACTCATGAACACGAGACGGTTGCCGAAATTCTTTCCTATGCCTTCGTCGGTGATGGTCAGTCGGAAAACTGAGGTGTAGAAGTCGACCATGAGATCGACGTCGAACACAAAAATCCCAAAGTGCGCGGGGGTTGGGCGAGTGATATTCATGATCTCTCCAGTGATTCAGCGTTGTCCGTCATGGACGCTGATCTTGTCTTTGCTCAGTCCGCCCAGCCGCTCGTGGATGCGGCCACCTGTTGCCATGGCGACAGCAAAGACAATTTCGTCTGGTCGCGGTCCGTCCTGAACGCCAACTTCTACGGCGTTGAAATGGCTGCGCACATAAGCCGCATGGATGCAGTGCAAAGGCACCAGGAGTCGGTAACCTGCCGATGCCACGGCCTTGTTGGCCGGCACGATGGCCTTGGGCTCACCGAGAACCTCACGCAAGGCCCAGCCGCCTGCTTCGTGCCAGACGGCCGCGTGCTCAAGTTCACCGGCCACGCCAACAATCGCACCTTTGCCATAGGCTTCGACCTGGTCGATGCCCAAGGCGTTTGCAAGATCTTGGGCCAGCCTCCGGCCTAAGTCCCGCAGTTCAGCCATGAAGGGGAGCAAATTCTCTTCATAGCGACCCGCGTAGGGGTTGCGCACCACCGCCAGAGCACTGCCTTGGCGCAGCGGTCTTGCAGGCGGTGGACCCCCTTCATGGTGGATGGTTTCGATCATCACCGCTGATCTGCGAATATTCACCAGGCCCATATCCATATCACTCTTTCTGAATACCTGCATCTTTGACAAGCTGAGTCCACCGACGGACATCGTTCGATATCTGGTCGGCAAGTTCTTTTGGCGTGCTGGCCCGCACATCGCCCCCAGTAGCCTCCTCAAGCTTTTGCCGAATTGCGGGGTCGGAAAGAGCGGTTCTTATGGCCGTGTTAAGGCGAGTGATGACCGGGGCAGGTGTCCCAGCAGGCGCGAGCAACGCGGTCCAGGACCGCACTTCGTAGTCACGAATCCCTTGTTCCGCCACGGTCGGCACATCAGGGAGGGAACTCCAACGGTTGCTGCCGGAAATGGCAATTGCACGGAGCTTGCCTGCCTTAATGTGGGGCAAGACGGCAGTGGGCGGAGCGAGGACAAAGTCGACATCTCCACCGAGGAGGGCAGCAATAGAGCCCGCATCGCCTCGGAAAGGGATATGCATGGCGCGAATGCCAGTTTTTTGCGCTAGAAATGCACCAGTCATATGCTGACCCGTGCCAACGCCAGCGGTTCCATAGTTCAGTGGAGAGGGCTTGCCACGTCCTGCGTTGATCAGATCATTCAGGTTCTGAAATGGACTGGCGCTCTGCACCACGATCAAAAACGAAAAGGCTGTCACGGCCGAGATGGGCTGAAACGACTTCTCTGTGTCGTAGGGTAGCTTTTCGTTCAGTGCCGCGGCGATCGCGTGCCCTCCGGTTGCCAGCAAAAGCGTATAGCCATCTGCCTTGGACTTGGCCACGAGATCTGATGCGATGGTTCCTCCCGCTCCGGTTTTTGACTCGACCACGAATGGCTGGCCGAGTTGCTGTTGAAGCGATGTGCTTATTATTCGAGCAACCGCGTCAGCGTTTCCTCCAGCAGGAAAGCCGTGAACCAATCGAACTGGTCTATCGGGGTACACCTGAGCATGCGAAACGGGAAGGCTTGCGATCAGAAAAGTAGCCAGAGCCAATCCAGTCAGTGCTGATCGGCTAAAGAATTGGAATTTCATTTTTGTCTCCTCTACTTATGGGCGATTAAGGGGCTTGCACGACGCGATTGCGAAGCACGCCGATAGCTTCAATCTCGACCTCCACAACGTCACCGGGAACCATGTAATGCGGCGGCTTCTTGCTCCAGCCAACGCCGCCAGGGGTGCCTGTCACGATCACGTCGCCAGGGACCAGAGTGAAAATGGTTGACGCGTACTCAATTTGCTGTGCGACCGAGAAGATCATGTCGTCGGTACGCGTGCTCTGCATCACCTTACCGTTGAGACGCGTCTCAAGCTTCAGCGCTCGATCAGGTGCGATTTCATCGGCCGTGACCATCCAGGGCCCGAATGCGCCGGTATCCTCGAAATTCTTCCCGGCGGCGATGGATTTCGCGTGAAACTGCCACTCGCGAATGCTCGCGTCGTTATAGATCGAGTAACCCGCGATGTGTTCGTGCGCTCGCGCGGCCGGGATGTTGCGGCCAGGCTTTCCAATCACCACCGCCAGTTCGCCTTCCCAGTCGAGTGAATCTGAGCAGTGCGGACGAACGATGGGCGACTCGTGTCCCGTCTGAGAGCGCCAGACACGCAAGAAGATCGGCGGGAAAGCTGACAACTCACGGTCCAGACCAGCGGCCACAACCTCACGGTGGTGATCGTGATAGTTGCGTATCGCACAGATGATTTTTTCCGACTCCAGAATCACCGGCAGGTACCGAATCGATGCAAGCGGAATATCAGCGATCACGCCAGCGGCATCGGCTTGAATCTGGCCCAGGCGATCTGCGGCGATGTATTTCTGCAATGTTGGGTATTGGGGGAGGGCGCGCCCCAGGTCACACACTTTGTCCCCGATCACTGCGCCCCAGCTCGTACGTCCGGCGTATTCAAAAGAGAGTAATTTCATGCTTTCTTGGTCTCCAGGTTGGTGGTCAAAGTAGATTGAAGGTATTCGGTAGGTTCTCCAAGCGCAGACACCGCAGGTGGGTGACGAACGGGTGTCTTGGAGAAGCGGATCGGTCTAGCGATTGCAGGGAGATATTCAATCTGCCGGTGCGAGATATCGACGTGCAATCCACGATCCTTGACAGGTAGATCAGCGAACACTTGAGCAAGGTCGTTGATGGGGCTGCCAGGTAGATTGGCCTGCTATCGGAGCAGGGAGTCGTATCCAGGGCGCTGCGCGGAGCGACCAACAAGCTGACGCATGGCTGTCTGCCCCACCTGATCGGCGATGTCAAAGGCAGCCTGTCAATGCCGTGCTGAGCATCTGCGCCCCACTTTGCCCGCGCGCGCACGGCCTTGAAGTTGTACTTTGTGCTCGCTCGAGCGAGCTGCGGAAAAGCTGTGTACACGTAGAGCCGATTCGGCAACTTGTGCAGTTTCTTCAACATAGCCAACGAAATATAGATACTCCATCTAGGGAGAACAACGGATTTGTTTGCACCAATCTGTGCAAGATACTCACAGGTATTTCTTGCCACGAGGTCTTTCCCATGCGCCGCATGATTCCGAACACAGCCGCTCTTACCGCGTTCGAGGCTGCGGCTCGCCATTCAAACTTCACGTCTGCGGCCAACGAATTGGCACTGACCCAAGGAGCAATTTGTCGCCAAATTGCCTCTCTTGAGTCAGTTCTTCGCACCAAACTTTTCCGTCGATCGGGCCGTGGTGTTGTTCTCACGGAAGCAGGAATGGCCTATCACCGTCAAGTCGAAGGCTGGCTCGATGAGGTGGAACGTGGGACCTTGAATCTCATGTCCAGACAGGGGCGAGGTGGCTCGATTGAGTTGGCGGTTGTTCCAACCTTTGGTACGCGTTGGCTACTTCCGCGTCTTCAGGATTTCGCTCAAAAGCATCCTGATATCACGGTGAATCTGACGAGCCGAACTCGACCATTTCTCTTCGAGGACAGCACTATCGATGCTTCCATTTACGCTGGGGATGGGCACTGGCCCGGAACTGCGGTCGACTATTTGATGGCGGAAACCCTTGTTCCAGTCTGCAGCCCAGCTTTGATCGCTCCTCGCCGTCGCCTTACGCCTGAGCAGTTGGCCCAATTGCCCCTCATTCAACAAGCCACGCGTCCATACGCCTGGCGCCACTGGTTTGAATCTGTGGGAATCCGACCCCAGGGTGAACTTGTCGGCCCTCGTTACGAGCTATTTTCGATGTCGCTGCAAGCGGCCGCTGTCGGACTTGGCGTTGCGTTGGTGCCGCAATATGACTTGGCTGACGAAATTGCGGCAGGTCGTCTGATCGTTCCGACCCAGCACCATTGCCCAAGTGACCGTGCCTATTACTTCGTGACTCCTCAAGGCAAGGCCAACACGCCCCGAATTGCGGTCTTCCGAGAATGGCTGCTGATTCAGGTGAAATCGGAGTGACGAGCTTCCCCACGGAGTTTCTCTGCCGCACTTCGGAAGGTCTGAACAAGCGCACGATGCTTGCGTGGTGATCTGAAACGGTCCAAGGAGCCAGGGCGATGAACCAAATCAGTTGCGCGAACGCTGAGCAGGCGGGTGAATCGCCCCGGATCCAATAGACACCTTCGAGCCTAAAGCTGAGGCCCATAGGAGGTGCCATGAGCGACAAGAGATATCCGGAAGAATTCAAGATTGAAGCGGTCAAGCAGATCGTGGAGCGAGGCCACCCGGTGGTCGAGGTGTCATCGCGGCTGGGGGTGAGTCAGCACAGTCTGTACAAGTGGATCAAGCATCGCGTGGCCCGCCTGCTGCGTCAGGAGGGCATACGCTCGCAGTCGGGCTACCGACGGCGTGCTAGCGGCGGGCGGGGCGGCAGACGCGCCACGGTCGCACCCAACCACCTAACCCGTCAGTTCACACCCGATCAACCCAACCAGTCATGGGTGACGGACATCACCTACCTCCGCACTCATGAGGGCTGGGCTTTACCTGGCAGTGGTGCTGGATTTGTTCTCGCGGCAGGTCATCGGATGGGCTATGGGCAGCCGCATCGACACGCAGCGGGTGCTCAACGCCTTGCTGGTGGCGTTGTGGCGCAGGCAACCCACAGATGCTGTACTGGTGCACTCCGATCAGGGTTGCCAGCTCACTGGCCATGATTGGCAAACCTTCTTGCACGACCATAACCTGGTCAGCAGCATCAGTCGCCGAGGCAATTGCCATGACAACGCGGTGGCCGTGAGCTTCTTCCAACTGCTCAAGCATGAACGGATTCGGCGTCAGACGACCCGATCCATTCCACCTGCGGTCGAGGGATTCAAAGAATTTACCCTCGCTCACTTCCGTGTGTATGGCAAGGTGCAGTAGCGCAGTCAACGTGCCGAACCGGCATCAATCAAGCCACGATCCCAAATCGGCTCCTCCCCCCCGAACTGCTCGGCCAGGAAATCGACCAGCAGCCGCAGGGCCAGCGGCTGGTGCTGGCGTGACAGGAACACCGCGTGGATGCCCAGTGTTTCGAGTTGGTAGTCCTTGAGCAGGGGAACCAGTTCGCCCCGCCGGAGGTCCTCGCTGACGTAGTAGGTCGGAAGAATTCCGATGCCGCCGCCTGACAAGAGTGCCCGTCGCAGGATGGCGGTCTCATTGGTCGTGAAGCTCACATCCACCGTCGGTTCCACGACCTTGTCGCCTTGCCGGAAGCGGAACTGCGTTGCGCTGACCAGCGCATGCGCCAGGCAGCGATGATGGGGCAGTTCATCCACGGTGGCGGGCGTGCCGTGGCGCCGCAGGTACTCCGGGCTCGCGCACAGCACCGAGCGGCAGGTGGCGAGTGGGCGGGCGATCAGCGTGGGTTCCAGCGAGTTGCTGATGCGCACGGCCAGGTCGATCTGGTCGGCGGCGAGGTTGATGCCCAGGTCGGTGGTCGCGAGGGAGATGTGGACTTGCGGATAGCGTTGCTGGTACGCCATCAGGGCAGGGGTCAATTGCGCTTCGGCAAATGAGAGCGCGCAGGTCAGCCGCAGACGGCCTCGGGGCTCTTGGCTCAGGTTGCCGGCGATGTGCTTGACGTCATCGGCCGTTTCCAGCAGTTGACGGCATGAGGGCAGGGCGAGCCGGCCTGCGTCGGTGAGCGTGACGCGGCGGGTCGTGCGGTGCAAGAGGCGCGCGCCGAGCCAGTCTTCCAGCGACACCAGGTAGCGGCTGACCATGGCTGCCGACATTTCCAGATGGTCGGCGGCCTGGATCAGGCTGCCCCGTTCAGCGACGGTGACAAAGACTTGCGCTGCCGTGATTCGGTCCATGACCACTCCTCAAAAGTAAAAGAGAAGGCGTTTAATTGCGTCGAATTGTGCAATAAATAATCAACTGATTGGCTGTTTATGTATTGAAGCGGCTTGAATACAGTGGCGTCTCCTCGCAACCACTTTCAGGAGATCGTCATGGTGTTCCAGACCCCCTTCCTTCAAAAACTTCTGCCTGCGCTGGCGTTCGGCGTCATGGCGACCGGAACGGCCGGCGCTCAGACGGCCGCCGCGCCGCTGCAAATCAAGGTGTACAACGCGGACGCCGCGAGCTTCCACGTCAACGCGGTGGTGGTCAGCGGTAAATCCGAGGCGCTGGTCATTGACACGGGCTTCACCCGTGCAGACGCCCTGCGCGTGGCCGCCAACGTGCTCGAAAGCGGCAAGACGCTGAAAACCATCCTGATCAGCAATGCCGATCCGGATTTTTATTTCGGGGCCGAGGTCCTGAAGGAGCAATTCCCTCAGGCGCAGGTGCTGACCACGCCGGCGGTGCGCGAGAAGATTCAAAGCAAGTTGTCCGGCAAGCTCGCGTTCTGGGGGCCTAAGCTGGGCGCGAATGCGCCGCGCAAGCCGGTGGTGCCGGATGTGCTGCAGGGCAACACCCTGACGGTGGATGGCGAAACCATTGAGGTGCGCGGCACGACCGGTGAACTGGCGCACCGCCCCTATGTGTGGATTCCGTCGATCAAGGCGGTCGTGGGCAACATCGCGGTGTTCGGTAACCTCCACGTCTGGACGGCCGATACCCAAAAACTCAGCGAACGCAAGGCGTGGCTGGCCCAACTCGACGAATTGCTGGCGCTCAAGCCGGCCATCGTGGTGCCCGGTCATGCCGCGGCGGGCGCGGCTCAGGACGACAGCGTGATTCGCTACACCCGTGACTACCTGGTTCGCTTTGAGCAAGAGCTTGGCCGCACCAAAGACTCCGGGGAGCTGATCGCGGCGATGAAGAAGGCCTACCCGGATGCCGGCCTGGGCATCGCCCTCGACATCGGCGCGAAGGTCAACAAAGGCGAGATGAAGTGGTGAGCGCCACTGTAGACCGCTGAATTCATCGAACCGCTGAACTGCCGCGGGGCATGACACAACGCATGCCCCGCGGCGCTGACACAAGGAATGCCATGAGTGCCTCAGTTCTTCACTACATCTACGACCCGCTGTGCGGCTGGTGCTACGCGGCGGCGCCTCTCATCAAGGAAGCGCGCCAGATCGTTGCCGTGCAGCCGCACGGCGGCGGCATGATGGCCGGAGCGCGGCGTCAGCGGGTCAGCGCCCAGTTGAGAGACTATGTGATGCCTCACGACCGTCATATCTCCGAACTCACCGGGCAGCCTTTTGGGGAGCGTTATTTCGATGGCCTGCTGCGCGACACCGGCGCGGTCTTCGACTCCGAGCCGCCGACCGCCGCCATGCTGGCGGCGGAGCAGCTGGCGGGACGCGGACTGGACATGCTCGCCCGCCTGCAAACCGCGCATTACGTGGAGGGTCGCCGTATCGCGGAACGTGACATGCTGATCGACGTCGCCACGGAGATCGGTTTGGGGCGCACTGAATTTTCCGCCGCTCTGGATGCGACGCTCGGTAAAAACACGCTCGCGCACATCCAGGCGACCCGCGAACTGATGGGCCGTGTCGGCGCGCAGGGCTTTCCGACCCTGCTGCTGGAGACCGATGGGCGTTTTCGCTCCGTGGACATCGGTGCCTACCTGGGGCAGGCCGACGCCTTCGCGCAATGGTTAAGGCAGCAAACCCCGAACCAGGATGCGCAGGCGAATGGCAACATCTTGCAATGTGGACCGGATAGTTGCGAAATCTAGAGGCTGTGAATGGGTGTGGGGAGGTAGGGCGATGGCTGCTGGCAACTTGACATCACACCGCGGCGCTGAAGCCAGCAACCTTCGTCATGTGCTCACGTTGATGCGCGAGGGCCACTGGCGTGCCGCGCATGACAAGGTGCAGTTGGATACGACCGAGCTGGGCGCCTGGTTGCATGGCCTGCTGCATGTCCAGGAAGGTGATCTCGAAGACGCGGAGTACTGGTTTGGCCGCGCCGGTCGGAACTTCCGCGGTCGGGGCACGCTGCGCGAAGAGCTGGAGCAGTTCGACCAAGCGCTTCATCGGCATTCAGATTCTTGAATGCTGTTCGCTGGGTCGGGTCTTGATGGAGACCTGATCAAGACCGGATGGTCATCGGGTGGTCACCTGGCGGCTGCAGGGTGCGAACCTGACGGGACAAGTTCTACCTCCTTGAAAAGGGCTGGTCAGGATTGGTGGAAATGATTCTCAAATACCCACAAGGGTTTGGGGATATCATCTTTTCCCCTCGTTTTGGTCCCTGCTTTGCTCGGCGGGGTTACGCACATGCCGCCCTTCATTTCCAACCTGTCCGTCGCCAAGCGCCTGGGCCTGGGTTTCGCCCTCGTCCTTTTGCTGTCCCTCATCACCATCATCATCAGCATTGCCCGGCTGAGCGATGTCGCGGAATCGACGCGAGAGATGGTCGACGTGCCCGTCAGGACCGAGCGGCTCATCAGCGATTGGTACCGCAACCTGTACACGGGGGTGCGACGCACGACGGCCATCGCCAAGAGCAGTGACCCGTCCCTGGTGGCCTATTTCGCTGAAGAAGTCGCCCAGGCCAGCAAGGCCTCGGGCGAGTACCAAAAAACCGTCGAAACTTTGCTGACCAAGGAACGCGACAAGAAACTGTTCGCGGAAATCGGTGAGCAACGCAAGGTCTACCTCAGCACCCGCGACGCGATCAACGAGCTCAAGAAAGCAGGCAAGCTGGACGAAGCCAATCGCATGTTGGACGAACAGTTCACACCGGCCGCCAAGCTCTACACCAGCAAGATGGAGGCGCTGATGCTCAACCAGCGCGAAGACATCGACACCATGGCCAAGGAGATCGAGGCCAACTACGAAGCCAGTCGCATGCTACTGGTGGCGCTGGCGGTGGTCAGCACGGTGCTGAGCATGGTGTTCGCCTGGCTGCTCTCGGGCAGCATCACGCGTCCCTTGCTGCAGGCCGGAGAGGTCGCCCGCGCCGTGGCTCAAGGCGATCTGAGCGTTCAGATCGACAACAGTCGCACCGACGAAGTGGGCCAGTTGCTCAACAGCCTGAAGGAAATGCAGGGCAGTTTGGGCCGTGTGGTGTCGCAGGTGCGCCAGGGTTCCGAGAGCGTGGCGACCGCCAGCGCCGAGATCGCGCAGGGCAATCAG
>NZ_AEGR01000058.1 GCF_000211835.1 Hylemonella gracilis ATCC 19624
GGCTGCGGCTGCGCAACCCGCCGCTGCAGTCCCCGCCCCCCAGGCGCCGGCCACCGATGACGAGGATGAACCCAAGTTTGCCCGCTCGGGCGCGGTTGTTTTCCGCTTGCGCGAGCCGGGCTGGGTCCAGGTGACCGACGCCAGCGGAACGATCCGCATCAACCGCGTGCTCGAAGCCAACAAGCCGGTGGGCGTGGTCAATGGTCCCTTCCCGTTGACGGTGGTGGTGGGGCGTCCCGAGGTGACCGACGTGCAAGTGCGCGGCCGTCCCTTTGACTTGACGCCGACCGTCCAGAATGGCCAGGCCAAGTTCGAGGTGCAGTGATGTCCTTGGATCGCCAGTCCGATCCGCAGGCCGCCGGCACACCGTCGGTGGGGCCGATCCCGCAGGCCGCGCCGCGCCCTCGCCGCAGCCGCCAGGCCCGAGTGGTCTGGGGGGCGAATGTGGTCACCGTGGGCGGCGACGCGCCGGTGCGCGTGCAGTCCATGACCAACACCGATACGGTCGATGTGATCGGCACCGCCATCCAGGTCAAGGAATTGGCTCAGGCGGGCAGCGAGTTGGTGCGCATCACGGTCAACACGCCCGAAGCCGCCCAGGCCGTGCCGCACATCCGTGAACAGCTCGACCGCATGGGCATCGCAGTGCCCTTGATCGGTGACTTCCACTACAACGGGCACACCTTGCTCACGCAGTACCCGGCCTGCGCCGAAGCGCTCAGCAAGTACCGCATCAACCCTGGCAATGTGGGCAAGGGCGATAAGAAGGACAAGCAGTTCGGCCAGATGGTCGAGGCCGCCTTGAAGTGGAACAAGCCGGTGCGCATCGGTGTCAACTGGGGCAGCCTGGATCAGGAATTGCTCGCGGGTCTGATGGACGCGAACAGCCGCCGCGCCCAGCCCTGGGACGCCAAGGCCGTGATGTACGAGGCCCTGGTGACCTCCGCCATCGAATCCGCGCAACTCGCCGTTGAGTTGGGCATGGCGCCCGAGCAGGTCCTGCTGTCCTGCAAGGTCAGCGGCGTGCAGGATTTGATTTCCGTCTACCGCGAGCTGGCGCGCCGCTGCGATTACCCTCTGCACCTGGGCCTGACCGAGGCCGGCATGGGCACCAAGGGCACCGTGGCGTCGGCGGTGGCCATGTCCGTGCTGCTGCAGGAAGGCATCGGCGACACCATCCGAGTGTCTTTGACGCCGCAACCGGGTGAGTCGCGCACGCAGGAGGTGGTGATCGCTTCCGAGATCCTGCAGGCGCTGGGACTGCGGGTGTTCGTGCCCAGCGTCACGGCCTGCCCGGGCTGCGGACGCACCACGAGCACAACCTTCCAGGAATTGGCCAAGCAGATCGACGACTTCCTGCGCATGCAGATGCCGGTCTGGCGCAAGCAGTATCCGGGCGTGGAAACCCTGAAGGTGGCCGTGATGGGCTGCATCGTCAATGGTCCCGGCGAAAGCAAGCACGCCGACGTCGGCATCAGCCTGCCCGGCACGGGCGAATCGCCGGCCGCGCCGGTGTTCATCGATGGCGAAAAGGCTTTGACCCTGCGTGGTGACAACATCGCCGCCGAGTTCCACAAGATCGTCGAAAACTACATTGAAAAGCGTTTCGGCCGCGCGGCCGAGACCGCATGAACTTTCCTCTCCCATGACTGAAAAACTTGTCGCGGTAAAAGGGATGAACGACATCCTGCCGGCCAGCGTGCCGCGCACGGAAAAGTTGCCCGATTCCGCCCGTTGGCAGTGGTTCGAGGCGGCGGTGCGCAAGGTGCTGGCGCGCTATGGCTACCAGTACATCCTGACGCCCATCGTCGAGCCGACCGCGCTTTTCGTGCGTGGCCTGGGGGAGGTGACTGACATCGTCGAGAAGGAGATGTACTCCTTCACCGACAGCATGAACGGTGACAAGCTCACGCTGCGCCCAGAGGGCACGGCCGGCATCGTGCGCGCCATGATCGAGCACAACGCCCTCTACAACGGGCCGCTGCGCCTGTGGACGCTGGGGCCGATGTTCCGTCACGAGCGTCCGCAGAAGGGTCGCTACCGCCAGTTCCATCAACTGGACGTCGAGGCCCTGGGCTTTGCCGGACCGGACGTGGACGCCGAGATGATCCTGGTCGCCCGCTCCCTGTGGCGCGAGCTGGGCCTGATCGAAGGCCAGCATGTCCGCTTGGAACTCAACAGCCTGGGGCAGCCCGAGGAGCGCCGGCAACACCGCGAGGCCCTGATCCGCCATTTCGAGCAACACGCCTCGCAACTGGATGAAGACGCCCAGCGCCGCCTGCACAGCAATCCCCTGCGCATCCTGGACAGCAAGAACCCGGCGATGCAGACGCTGATCGAGGCCGCGCCCCGGCTCTTCGATTTCCTCGGGGCCGAGTCGTTGGCGCACTTCGACGCGGTCAAGTCCACGTTGGACGCGGCGGGTTTGGAATACCGCGTGAACCCGCGATTGGTGCGCGGCATGGACTACTACAACCTCACCGTCTTCGAGTGGGTCACCGATCAGCTGGGGTCCCAGGGCACGGTCTGCGGCGGTGGCCGGTATGACGGACTCATCAGCCAGCTCGGCGGCAAGCCCGCGCCCGCAGTGGGTTTTGGCCTGGGCATTGAGCGCCTGCTCCTGCTGGCCCAGGATCTGAACCTGCCCATGCCCGGCACGGCGCCCGACGTCTACGCGATCGTTCCACCGGGCACGCCCCTGGCGCCCGTGATGACCACTCTGGAGGCCTTGCGCGCGCGTGGCCTGCGCGTGGTGCAGCACGCGGGCGGGGTGGACGGCCCCGGCAGCATGAAGTCCCAGTTCAAGAAGGCCGATGCCAGCGGCGCGGCCTGGGCGCTGGTCTTTGGCGAAGAGGAATTGGCCGCGGGCGAGGTGACGCTCAAGGCCTTGCGCGAGGGCATGCAGGGCGGTGGCGCCGGTGCCCAAAGCCGCCAGGCCTTGGCCCAGGCTGCGCACTGGGCCGCCCTTCTAGAATCACAGGCTTGATGGAATTTATTGAATGGCACATTTCGACCTCGAAGAACAAGAGAAGCTTGCGCAGATCAAGCATTTTTGGAAGCAACACGGCAACCTGCTGACAGCCATCCTGGTGGTCGCATTGCTCGCGCTCGCGGGCTGGTGGGGGTGGAAGGCTTGGCAAAACCGCCAGGCAACACAGGCCACGGCGCTCTACGAAGAACTGGAGCGCATCGCGGCCGACCCGGGTGCCGACCCGGACGGTGCGCGCCTGACGCGCGCGCTTGCCGACATGAAAGACCGTTTCCCACGCACCGCGCAGGCCCAGCAAGCGGCCTTGCAGGTCGCGGCAGTGCATGCTCAAGCTGGCCTCACCCAGCCCACACGCTTGGAAGCCGCCCGCGCGGCGCTTCAGTGGTTGGCCGAGGAGGGGCGCGACCAAGGCTACCGTGCCTTGGCTCGCCTGCGATTGGCGGGCTTGTTGCTGGATGCGAAGTCCTATGACGCCGCGCTCGCCCAGCTCAACGCCGATTTCCCGGCTGAGTTTGCGGCATTGGCCGCGGACCGCCGGGGTGACATCTATCTGGCGCAAGGCAAGAAAGCCGAAGCTGGATCGGAATACCTGAAAGCCTGGCAAGGCCTGGAATCTCAAGCCGGTCCGGGCGGCAACTACCGCCAAGTGGTGGACGCCAAGCTGGCTGCGCTCGGCATCCAGCCGCCCGCCGCCGCGCCCGCCGAGGTCCGGTGATGCAGCGGATGCTGAGTCTGCGCCGCGAGCGCGGCTGGGTGGGCCTGGGTGTCTCGGGCAAGAGCCTGTTCACATCCATTCTTCCCGTGGTCTTCCTCGCGGCCACCTTGGTCGCCTGCTCCAGCGCGCCCCCCCGGCCCGAACCCGCGCCTTTGCCCCCTGATCCGAAACAGTTCACGGTGCGCGAAGTGTGGCGGGTGGATTTGGGCGGCTCAGTCACTTTTCCCGTGGTCGTTCAGTCCACGCCGTCCGCGTCGGCAGGCGCCGATGGTGTGAGTGGCAGTGGCGCGGTGGTCGCGGTGGCCACCGATCCGGGCCGCGTGGCCTTGATCGATGCACGCACGGGCGAATCGCTGTGGCGCGTGGACTTGAACACGACACTGACGGCGGGTGTTGGGCACGATGGTCGCACCGTCGCCGTCGTCACGCGCGGCAACGAACTGGTGGCGCTCCAAGCGGGCAAGGAAATCTGGCGCCAGCGCCTGTCCGCGCCGTCCTACACGGCGCCTCTCGTGGCGGGGGCTCGTGTTTTCGTCCTGGGTGCTGACCGCAGCGTGAGCGCCTACGATGGGCAGACGGGCTTTCGACTCTGGCAGCAGACGCGCAGCGGAGATCCCCTGATCCTGCGCCAGTCTGGCTTGTTGATGGCGGTTGGTGACACCTTGGTCGCGGGCTTTGGTGGTCGCCTGGCGGGACTGAACCCGACGAATGGCGCGGCACGCTGGGAGACGGTGGTGGCCAGCCCGCGCGGCACCAATGACGTGGAGCGCTTGTCTGACCTGGTCGCGGGAGTTGCGCGCCAGGGCACGGAAGTTTGCGTGCGCGCCTTTCAGGTGTCGGTGGCTTGCGTCGATGCGCGGGCCGGGCAGGGCGGGGGCGTGTTGCGCTGGTCGCAGAAGGCTTCGGGCGCCACGGGCTTGAGTGGCGATGCGGCCGGGGGTGACGCCGCCCTCTTGTTTGGCGTCGAGTTCGATGGAACGGTGCAGGCATGGCGGCGCGGCGATGGTCAGCCGGCCTGGTCCAGCAATGCCTTGCGTTTCCGCGCTTCGACGGCGCCGTTGGTGCTCGGGGAGGGCCTGGTGGTGGGCGACGATGCCGGTCTGCTGCATTTCCTCTCCCGCACGGGCGGCGCCTTGCAAGCGCGGTTTGACACGGCCGAGGCGTCGCGTCCGCAAGGTCCTTGCCGCATCGAGGGGCGTGGTGTGGCCGCGCGTTACGCGTGCATTGAAAGCCAGTTTGGTCCGGGCCGCGGCATCGCGTCGACGCCGGTGCTCGCGGGCAACACCTTGGTGACGATGACTCGGGATGGCGTGGTGCATGGCTTGCGGCTGGGGCCCTCGGCACGGCCTCAGCCCTGAGATCAAGCACAATGCCCCAAATGAAACCCGTGTTGGCCCTCGTGGGCCGCCCCAACGTCGGCAAGTCGACCCTCTTCAACCGCCTCACTCAGACGCGTGACGCCATCGTGGCCGACTACGCGGGTCTGACCCGTGACCGCCACTACGGCAATGGTCGTCAGGGTCGGCGCGAATTCATCGTGATCGACACCGGCGGCTTCGAGCCCACCGCCGAGACGGGCATTTACAAGGAAATGGCCAACCAGACGCGTCAGGCGGTGGCCGAGGCCGATGCGGTGATCTTCGTGGTGGACGCGCGCGCGGGTCTGTCCGCGCAGGATCACGACATCGCCAACTACCTGCGCAAGCTGGGCAAGCCCTGCGTGCTCACGGCCAACAAGGCCGAGGGCATGCAGGAAGGTGCTCAACTGGCTGAGTTTTACGAACTGGGCTTGGGCGAAGTGCTGCCCGTCTCCGCGGCCCATGGCCAGGGCTTGCGCACTCTCGTGGACCAGGCGCTGGAGCCGCTGAACCTGCCGCAAGAGGACGAAGAAGACGCCGTCGAACCCGGCGTGATCAGGTTCGCCGTCGCGGGACGTCCGAATGTGGGCAAATCCACCTTGATCAACACCTGGCTCGGCGAGGAGCGCTTGATTGCCTTCGACATGCCGGGCACCACGCGCGACGCCATCCGCGTGCCTTTCGAGCGACAGGGTCAGAAATTCGAGCTGATCGACACCGCTGGGCTGCGTCGCAAGGGGCGTGTGTTCGAGGCGGTCGAGAAGTTCTCGGTCGTCAAGACCTTGCAGGCCATTGAGAGCGCCAACGTGGTGCTCCTGTTGCTTGACGCCACCCAGGGTGTCACGGATCAGGACGCGCACATCGCGGGCTACATCCTGGAGAGTGGCCGTGCCGTGGTGTTGGCGGTCAACAAATGGGACGCGGTGGATGATTACCAGCGCCAACAGTTGCAGCGCCAGCTGGAGACCCGCCTGACCTTCTTGAAGTTCGCGAACCTGCACTTGATCTCGGCGCGCAAGCGTCAGGGTCTGGAGCCACTCTGGAAGTCCATGCTGAAGGCGCACCAAGCGGCCAACCGCAAGATGTCCACCCCCGTGCTCACGCGTCTGCTGCAGCAGGCCGTGCAGTTCCAGACGCCAAAGAAAAGCGGGATGTATCGGCCTAAACTCCGGTACGCTCACCAGGGGGGCATGAACCCACCGGTGATCGTGGTGCATGGCAATTCTCTGGAACACGTCTCCGACGCCTACAAGCGCTATCTGGAAGGCTGGTTCCGCAAGGAGTTCGACTTGACGGGAACCCCCTTGCGCATCGAAATGAAAACTTCCACCAATCCCTACACCGACAAGGATTGAGCAAGAAGGATCAAAACAATCTGTGGAATAAGGTGCCCGCATAGGCAGCGCGGGATGGCTGTGGTATTGTGGCGGCTCTTCCTCCACTACTTGAACACGGAGAATATCGTGAGCAATAACAAAGGCCAGCTTTTGCAAGACCCTTTTCTCAATACCTTGCGTCGTGAGCATGTGCCGGTTTCCATCTATCTGGTGAACGGCATCAAGCTGCAAGGGCAGATCGAATCCTTCGACCAGTACGTCGTCCTCCTGCGCAACACCGTGACCCAGATGGTTTACAAACATGCCATCTCCACCATCGTCCCCGGACGCGCGGTGAATTTCTCGGTTAGCGCCGAGAACGGTGATAGCGCTTCCTGAGGCGCCTGCCAAGCTTGGCTGAACCTTCCACTTCCGCACCCGCAAACGGTTCGTCCGATGCGGGTGCGCGTGCATTCGGCTTGCCCGACACGGGCGCCATACTGGTCGGTGTTGACTTCGGCGCCCCGCATTTCGATGGCGAGCTCGAGGAGCTGGGCCTCCTCGCTGAAACCGCCGGGTTGCATCCCCTGGGTCGCATCACCTGCAAACGCAAGGCACCGGATGCGGCCTTGTTCGTTGGCAGCGGGAAGGCCGAAGAAATCAAGCTCCTGGCCCAGCAACTCGGTGCCAGCGAAATCCTGTTTGACCAGGCCCTGAGCCCGGCCCAGCAGCGCAATCTCGAGCGCGTGCTCGAGCGGCCCGTCAATGATCGAACTCTGCTCATCTTGGAAATCTTCGCGCAGCGTGCCCGCTCGCACGAGGGCAAGTTGCAGGTCGAATTGGCGCGCTTGCAGTACTTGAGCACCCGCCTGGTTCGGCGCTGGTCTCACTTGGAGCGTCAGACGGGTGGGCAGGGCCTGCGTGGCGGTCCTGGTGAAAAGCAAATCGAACTGGACCGTCGCATGATCGCCGACGCGATCAAGCGCACCAAGGATCGTCTGGTCAAGGTCAAGCGCCAGCGCCAGACCCAGCGCCGGCAGCGAGAGCGGCGTGACGCCTACAACATTTCGCTGGTTGGCTATACCAACGCGGGCAAATCCACCTTGTTCAATGCTTTGGTCAAGGCACGTGCCTACGCCGCTGATCAATTGTTCGCGACCCTGGACACCACCACGCGCCAGCTGTATTTGGCGGCCGACGAGGCAGCGGCGGGGCAGGCGCCCGACCCGTTGCTGATGGGGGCCCCCGCTGGCCGCAGCGTATCGCTTTCGGACACCGTGGGCTTCATCCGCGACCTGCCGCACGGCCTGATCGACGCTTTCCAAGCCACCCTGCAAGAGGCGGTCGACGCCGATTTGCTGTTGCATGTGGTCGATGCGGCCAACCCCAATTTCCCCGAGCAGATCGCCGAAGTGCAGCGGGTGTTGGCGGAGATCGGTGCGGAGGGCATTCCGCAGATCCTCGTGTTCAACAAACTGGACGCCTTGGCGGAAGATCGCAGGCCGACGGTCTTGCAGGACCGGTATGAACTCGATGGCTTCGAAACGCCCCGCGTCTTCGTGAGTGCCCGCAGCGGAGAGGGGCTGGCCAACTTGCGCCAGATGTTGTCGGCGCGGGTGCTCTCGCTGGCCCGGCAGGTCGAGGCTCAGCGCCTTGAGTCCTTGGCTCAGGATCAGACCATCCAATCGGTCTGAGGGTGTTGCGCAAACGCGGCAAGCTCAATGCTTGCGAGCGTGTATCGCCCCCAATAGCCTGAGGAGCCATCCAGATATTGATGCAAGCGCGCGGGGATTCGGCACAATGCAAGCTTCGCGAGCGTTGGTTCGCCGCGCCTTGACCAGGCACGCCATCCGGCATTCCGCGCAAAGCCAGAATAGAGAGCACAAAGAATGAATTTTCCTGCACATTCCGCTGACGAGTTGAAGCACGACCCGCAAGCGGACGTGAATGCGCAAAAACCGCGAACCTCCCGTCGCAGCCACTGGTGGGCGCGCCTGCGTGGCATGTTCAACCTGAACGATCCGCGCTGGGGTCGCAGTGACGACACCGCGTCCTCGCCGTCTCAATCGTCGCCCCAGGATGCATCGGGTTCGGGCAACTCAGGGTCTGGCAATGAGCGTCCTGAATCCGAATCCCCTCAGTCTGCCCAGGGCTCGCAAGGTGCGGGTCGTGGCCGTTCGCAGGGACCCAACCAGGGACCGCCGGATCTGGACGAACTGTGGCGTGATTTCACCCGCAAACTGTCCGGCCTGTTCGGCGGCGGTCAAGGGGGCGGGCGCAACAACCGGGGTGGCTCGGGCGGCGGCAATGCCAAGAGCGCCGGTTTCGGTATCGGCCTGATCGCCAGCATTGCCTTGCTGATTTGGCTCGGTACCGGGTTCTTCATCGTGCAGGAAGGTCAGCAAGCCGTGGTGACCCAATTCGGGCGCTACCACAGCACGGTGGGTGCAGGTTTCAATTGGCGCTTGCCTTATCCGATCCAGCGGCATGAGCTGGTCTTCGTGACCCAGATTCGCTCCGTTGACGTGGGGCGTGACGTGGTGATCCGCTCCACGGGCCTGCGTGAATCCGCCATGCTGACCGAGGACGAGAACATCGTCGAAATCAAGTTCGCCGTTCAGTACCGCCTGAATGACGCGCGAGCCTACCTGTTCGAAAGCCGCGACCCGTCCGCCGCGGTGGTCCAAGCCGCCGAGACGGCCGTGCGCGAGGTGGTGGGCAAGATGAAGATGGATTTGGCGCTGTCCGAGGAGCGCGACCAGATCGCGCCGCGCCTGCGCAACCTCATGCAGCAGATTCTCGATCGCTACAAGGTCGGCATCGAAATCGTGGGCATCAACTTGCAGCAGGGCGGTGTGCGCCCCCCCGAGCAGGTGCAGGCTGCCTTTGACGACGTGCTCAAGGCCGGGCAGGAGCGTGAGCGACTGAAGAACGAGGCCCAGGCTTATGCCAACGACGTCGTGCCCCGCGCGGTCGGTACGGCCTCGCGCCTGAAGGAAGAGTCCGAAGCCTACAAGGCCCGCATCGTTGCCCAGGCCCAGGGTGATGCTCAGCGCTTCCGTTCGGTGTTGGCTGAATACCAGCGTGCACCGCAGGTCACGCGTGATCGTCTCTACATCGAGACCATGCAGGAGATCTACGGCAACGTCACCAAGGTGCTGGTCGAAACCAAGCAAGGCGGCAACCTGCTTTACCTGCCCCTCGACAAGTTGCTGCAGCAGGGCGGCGATCCTGCGGCGAATTTCGCACCGCAGCCCGTGATGCAGGGTCCGGCCCCGGCCAGCAGCGCGGACGGCGCTTCCGCAGGCGCGCTCAACGATGCGCGTTCGCGGGCGAACCAACGTTCGCGCGAGCGTGAAACCCGCTGAGTCCGGAAAGAACAAGGAAGTACAGACATGAACCGGCTTGGATTCATCATTTCGTCGCTGCTGGTGCTGTTGGCACTGGCAAGCTCCATGTTATTCGTCGTTGACCAACGGCAGTTCGGTGTGCTCTACGCACTCGGCCAGATCAAGGACGTCATCACGGAACCAGGCTTGAACTTCAAGCTGCCGCCGCCGTTCCAGAACGTCACCTACATCGACAAACGCCTGCTCACGCTGGACAGCACCGATGCAGAGCCGATGTTGACCGCCGAAAAGCAGCGCGTCGTGATCGACTGGTACGTGCGCTGGCGCATCACCGATCCGGGTCAGTACATCCGTAACGTCGGGGTGGACGAGCAGGCGGGCGCCAATCAACTCAAGCGCGTCGTGCGCAACGCCTTCCAGGAAGAGATCAACCGCCGCACCGTGCGTGAGCTGCTGTCCACGAAGCGCGAGGCCCTGATGTCCGACGTGAAGGCCGAGGTGCTGGGCGCCGTGCGCGGCGAGAAGCCCTGGGGCATCGACATCGTTGACGTGCGCATCACCCGTGTGGACTATGTGGAGTCCATCACCGAATCCGTTTACCGACGCATGGAGGCGGAGCGCAAGCGCGTTGCGAATGAACTGCGCTCGACGGGTGCCGCCGAGGGCGAGAAAATCCGCGCCGACGCCGATCGCCAGCGCGAAGTGACGGTCGCCAATGCCTACCGCGACGCACAGAAGATCAAGGGCGAGGGCGATGCCGAGGCCGCGCGCGTCTACGCCGATGCCTTTGGCCGTGACCCTCAGTTCGCGCGGTTCTATCGCAGCCTGGAAGCCTACAAGGCCAGCTTCGCGAGCAAGAGTGACGTCATGGTGCTGGACCCGAACGGCTCGGAGTTCTTCCGCGTCTTCCGGGGTCAGGGCGCTCCCGCGGCCGCGCCGGCTAAGTGATCAGCTCCCGCAACGTACGAGGCGCGGTGCGCGGTACCGTGCTTGCGCGCTAAGGCGCTGCGGCGAGTGATCAGCTCGACTTTTGTCGCCCCGCGTCAGACGGCTTTTGTGACATGGACAGCTCAACATTCTGGACGGCACTGGCCATGGTGCTCGTGGTGGAGGGACTACTGCCTTTCATCTCGCCCGGCGGCTGGCGTCGCATGTTCAGCCAGATGCTGCAACTCAACGACGGGCAGATCCGTTTTTTCGGCCTTTGCAGCATCGTGCTGGGCCTGATCGGCATCTGGCTGCTGGCCTGAGTACCTGCCGGGCGGCGGCTGGAGACCGTCGCGCGGGGCCCAGCATCGCGTCGGCAGCCCCTGCCAGGCAGGGCATGCCGCCTCGGTTCAGGCGGGTAGAATCCCATTTTTAACAGCACTCCTGTTTCCCATGTCCGCCTGGCTGCTGCCGGATCACATCGCCGACGTACTGCCTTCCGAGGCCCGACACATCGAGGAGCTTCGACGCGACTTGTTGGACACGGCGCGTGCCTACGGCTACGAACTGGTCACGCCCCCGCTGCTTGAGTACCTGACCTCCCTGCTGAGTGGGGCCAGCCAGGCACTGAACCTTCAGACTTTCAAGCTCGTCGACCAGCTCTCGGGTCGTTCCATGGGCCTGCGGGCCGATACCACGCCGCAAGTGGCGCGCATCGACGCGCATTTGCTGAACCGCCGGGGCGTGGCACGGTTGTGCTATTGCGGTCCGGTGGTCCATACCCGGCCAGCCAGCGCCCACGCGACGCGCGAGCCGATGCAGTTTGGCGCCGAAATCTACGGCCACGCCGGCGCCGAGGCCGATCTTGAAATTTTGGAGCTGGCGCTGGACTGCCTGCGTTCAGCCCGGTTGCCCGCGCACACGCTGGACCTTGCGGACGCCCGCATCGTCAGTGCGCTGCTTGAAAGCGAAGGCGTGGCTCCCCTGGGTGCCGAGGTCAAGGAAGCCATCCATGCCGCGCTGGCGGCCAAGGATGTTCCGACACTCGCGGGGTTGGTGCGTGGTTTGACGGGCCTGTCCGCCCAGGCGCGCCAAGGCTTGCTGGCCTTGCCCGGGCTCTATGGGGATGCCCAGGTGCTCGATGAAGCGGCCCGTGTGCTGCCCGCTTTGCCCGCAGTTGGACAAGCCCTAGCGGGCTTGCGCTGGCTGGCGCGCAGCCTGGGTGGGCGCACCGGCGTTTCCGTCGGCTTTGATCTGGCAGATCTACGTGGCTATGGCTATTACAGCGGCATGCGTTTCGCCGTCTACGCCGCTGGCGTGAGCGATGCGCTTTTGCGCGGCGGGCGCTACGACGAGGTGGGGGCTGTCTTTGGCCGCAAGCGGCCCGCCGTGGGTTTCAGCCTGGATCTGAAGACCCTGGTGGGCGCGGTACCTGCGCGTGCCTTGCGCGCGGCCATCCGCGCGCCTTGGCCGGGTGACGAGCCGGCGGCGACCGATCTGCGCGCCGCCATCGCGCGCTTGCGGGCGCAAGGCGAAACCGTGGTCTGTGTGCTGCCCGGCCATGAGAGTGAAGTGGACGAATTCCACTGCGACCGCGAATTGATCGACAGCGGGGGCACCTGGGGTGTCCGCGCCATTGCCTCCCAACCTCACACGGTCTGAACCGACAAGCAAAGAAGCAAAGCATGAACACAAGCAAAGGACGCAACGTCGTCGTCGTGGGCACCCAGTGGGGTGATGAGGGCAAGGGCAAGCTGGTGGACTGGCTGACTGAAAGTGCCCAAGGCGTGGTGCGCTTCCAGGGCGGTCACAACGCCGGTCATACCCTGGTCATCAACGGCGTGAAAACCGCGCTGCACTTGATTCCCAGCGGCATCATGCGCGCGGGCGTGACTTGCTACATCGGCAACGGCGTGGTGCTTTCCCCGGCCAAGTTGTTCGAGGAAATCGAAGGCCTGGAAAAGGCTGGCGTTGAAGTGCGCTCGCGCCTGCGCATCTCCGAGGCCTGCCCGCTCATCCTGCCTTTTCACGCCGCGCTGGACGTCGCCCGCGAGGCAGCGCGCGAACAAGGTGGCACCGAGAAGATCGGCACCACCGGTCGCGGCATTGGCCCGGCCTACGAGGACAAGGTCGCGCGTCGCGCCTTGCGTGTGCAGGACCTCAAGTACCCCGAACGTTTCGCCGCGAAGCTGAAGGAACTGCTGGCCTTGCACAACCATGTGCTGTGCACCTACCTCGGCGCGCGCGAATTTGCCTTCCCGCCCACCCTGTCGCCCTACATCAAGGACGGGCAGGTTCAGTTCGAACCGGTGTATACCGAAGCGATGCGCCATGCCGAGTTGCTGCGTCCGATGATGGCCGATGTCTCGCGCGAATTGAACGAAGCTCACGACAAGGGCCAGAACCTGCTGTTCGAGGGCGCTCAAGGCACCTTGCTCGACGTGGACCATGGCACCTACCCCTATGTCACTTCCAGCAACTGCGTCGCTGGCAATGCGGCGGCCGGCGCGGGGGTGGGGCCGGGCATGTTGCACTACATCCTGGGCATCACCAAGGCTTATTGCACGCGCGTGGGCGGCGGGCCTTTCCCGACCGAACTGGAATGGGAAGTTCCCGGCACGCCCGGCTATCACATGAGCACGGTGGGCGCTGAAAAGGGCGTGACCACTGGCCGGTCGCGCCGCTGCGGTTGGTTCGATGCCGCCTTGCTCAAGCGCAGCGCGCAAGTCAACGGCCTTTCGGGCTTGTGCCTGACCAAGCTCGATGTGCTCGATGGCCTGAAGGAACTGAAGCTGTGCACTGGCTACGAGCTGGACGGCGAGACCATCGACATCCTGCCCATGGGCGCGGATGAGATCGCGCGCTGCAAGCCCATCTACGAAACGATGCCTGGCTGGAGCGACAGCACCGTGGGCGTGACGGAGTACGACAAGTTGCCGGTCAACGCGCGGCTGTACCTGCAGCGCATCGCGCATGTGACGGGCGTGCCCATCCATCTGATTTCCACCAGCCCGGATCGTGATCACACGATCCTGATGAAGCACCCCTATCTGGCTTGATGCTTGCCAAGCAGCTCCCCACCAAAGAGGAACCCGCGACCATGTTGACCGAAGACGGCAAGCACCTGTACGTGAGCTCCGTGGAATACCACGACCTCATCGAGAAACTCGCGATCCAGGTCCACCAATCGGGCTGGCAGTTCGACACCATCCTGTGCCTGGCGCGAGGAGGCATGCGGCCTGGCGACATTCTTTCTCGCATCTTCGAGAAGCCCCTGGCCATCATGTCCACGAGCTCCTACCGTGCCAATGCGGGCACCACCCAAGGGCATCTGGACATCGCGAAGTACATCACCACGCCGCAAGGTGAGATTGCCGGTCGCGTGCTGCTGGTCGATGACTTGGCCGATTCCGGCCACACCCTGGAAGCCGTGGTGCGCATGCTGCGTGACCACTACAGCCCGATCACCGAACTGCGCACCGCCGTGATCTGGACCAAGGCGCGCTCGACGTTCCAGGCGGACTATTCCGTCGAATTCCTGCCCACCGATCCGTGGATTCATCAGCCTTTCGAGGGCTACGACAAGATGCGTCCCAGCGAGTTGCTGGCGAAGTGGAAGGTGTAATTTCTCGCGCCCGCGCCCGGTGCCGCCGTTGATGGTGCAGACTTAGCCCAGGGCGCGGTGCGCGGTCGCGTTGATCAGCGCGCCGCCGATCAACAACCAAGCAAACAGTACACCGGCCAGCAGCAGGGGCTTCATGCCCGCTCGACGTATTGCCCCGGCATGGGTCGTCAAACCCAGTGCGACCATGGCGGCGGCGAGGATCCAAGTGCCCAACCACACGAAGGCTTGAAGCATTGCGGGTGGGATCAAGCCGTGTGCCAAGTCCAGCGAGCGTAAACCGGCGATGGCGATGAAGCCCAGCGCGAACCAGGGCACATGGACTTGAGCTTGGCCATGGCGGTGGCCAGTCAACTCAGTTCTTGATTGGGGTGACTTGATGTCTGCCAAGGGCTGAGTCTCATGTCCGGCTGCAGGATGCCGCGCCAGCCACCAAGACAGGCCCAACAGGAAGGGCGCGAGCATGAGCACGCGGATCATTTTGGTGATCACGGCGCTGTTCGCGGCCTCCGGCCCCAGGGCCTGGCCCACGGCGGCGACCTGCGCCACCTCGTGCACCGTGGAGCCCGTGTACAGGCCAAAGGCCCAGGCGCTGACGCCCCAGCTCTTGGCCAAGACGTAGAGCACGGGGTACAGCACCATCGCCAGCGTGCCAAACACCACGACGGTGGCCACGGCCACCGCAACCCGTTCCGCCGACGCCTTGAGCACGGGGGCGGTGGCCAGCACAGCGGCGGCGCCGCAGATGGCGCTTCCCGCACCCACCAGCGTCGCGCTTTGCCGGTCCAGTTTCAGCCAGCGCCGTCCTAGGAACAAAGCCAAGGCGAAAGTAGACAGCAGCACGGCGGCGTCTGATGCCACGCCCACCCAGCCCACGGCGGCGATGTCTTGGAACGAGAGTCGCAAGCCAAACAGCACGATGCCCAGCCGCAGGAGCTTTTGCTTGCTCCAGTCCACGCCAGATTCGACCGGCTCGCGCAGCGCGGGGTAAACGGTATGCCCCAGCAGCAAACCGAGGGCGATGGCCAGCGTCAAAGCCGACAGCCCCAGCCGCTGCGCCCAAGTGTGTGAGGCCAAGTGCATCGCCAGGGCCGAGACCAGCAGCGTGAGCATCAGGCCGGGCAAGGGGGTGAAACGCAGGCCCGCCAGGAGCGGCTTCAACGGAGACAGGCGCCGTGCAGGGGACCTGGCAGTGGAAGAGTGCGCGGGAACGGGACGGGCCATGCGCCGAAGATACCGATGACCCCCTGAAAAGGGAAACGCATAATAATTCTTTGTTTGATCGGCTTAACTTATCA
This sequence comes from Hylemonella gracilis ATCC 19624, assembly GCF_000211835.1. Taxonomy (GTDB): domain Bacteria; phylum Pseudomonadota; class Gammaproteobacteria; order Burkholderiales; family Burkholderiaceae_C; genus Hylemonella; species Hylemonella gracilis. The sequence goes on from NZ_AEGR01000058.1 coordinate 15,576, forward strand.
ATCTCTCGGGTCGTGACCCAGACAGGACTTGCTCATGGCGGTGCGATTCACCTTGCGCGAACTGGACGTGTTCTGTGCCATAGCCCGGCAGGAAAACGTCCATCGGGCGGCCGAGACCCTGGCCCTGACCCAATCCGCCGCCAGCCAGGCCCTGGCTCGCTTGGAAGAGTCCCTGGGTCGGGCCTTGTTCGACCGACACGGCCGTCGCCTGGTGTTGAACGAAAACGGGCGCCTGCTGTTGCCGCGTGCCCAAGCCTTGCTAGACCAGGCCGAGGAGCTTCCCGGCCTGCTGGGCGTGGGAGGAGAGGGCAACAGCGCACCGTTCTCGCTTCAGATCGCCGCCAGCACCACCATCGCCAATTACCTAGTGCCGGCCCAGCTCGCCGCCCTGCGGCGCGCGCACCCGCAGGCGCGCGTGGCCTTGACGGTGGGCAACACGGGCGAGGTGGTCGCTGCCGTGGCCGCGCTGGAGGTCGATTTCGGCCTCATCGAAGGTCCTAGCCATCATCCTCAGCTGCACATCGAGCCCTGGCGGGAAGACGACCTCATCGTTTTCGCGGCCGCCACACATGCCTTGGCCAGCGGCAACCCCTCCCTTCAAGACCTGGCCGACGCGCCCTGGTTGCTGCGCGAGGCGGGCAGCGGCACGCGCGAAGAGGTCGAACGCAGCCTGCTGCCCTTGCTTGGGCGCTTGAACGTGGACATGGAACTCGGTGATTCCGAGGCCATCAAGCGCGCGGTGGCCGCCGGCCTGGGGGTGAGCTGCCTGTCGAGCAGCGTGGTGGCCGATTTGCTGGCGCAGGGGGCGGTGGTGGCCCTGACCGATCGCGTGCCGGGTCTGCCGCCGCTCAAGCGCATGCTGCATTGCATCCGTCATCGGGACCGCGCGATCACCCGGGGCACGGCGCGTTTCCTGGAGATCGCCGCAGCCGACACCCGCTAGCCGCTACCATCAGCGCATGTGCCCTCATGATCCGTCCCTGAATCTCCCGTCTCCCAACCTTGCCACCCAGCTGATCCACCACCCGTATCAGCCGCCAGAGGATTTCTCCGCCCCGCAGCCCGGTGTGTTCAAGGCCTCGACCGTGTTCTTCCCCAGTGTCGCCGCCATGCGCAGCCGGGAGTGGAAGCACAAGACGGGCTACACCTATGGCTTGCACGGCACGCCGACCAGCTACCTGCTGGAGGAGCGGCTGGCCACGCTGGAAGGCGGCTTGCAGACCTTGCTGGTGCCCAGCGGCTTGTCGGCCATTGCCTTGGCGAGCCTGTCCCTGCTCGCCCAAGGCGACGAGGTACTGCTGCCGGACAACGTCTACGGCCCCAGCAAGGCCCTGGCCGAAGGCGAACTTAAGGACTGGGGCATCAGCCACCAGTTCTACGACCCCATGGACCCGCGCGATCTGGCACGGCGCATCACGGACCGGACCCGCCTGGTCTGGCTGGAGGCTGCGGGCTCAGTGACGCTGGAGTTTCCTGACTTGCCTGAACTGCTGCGCATCTGCCGTGCCGCGCCCCAGGTGAGGGTGGCCCTGGACAACACCTGGGGTGCCGGCCTGGCCTTCAACGCCTTCGACATCGCTCCGGGCCTGGGCGTGGACCTCACCGCCCATGCGCTGACCAAATACCCCAGCGGCGGTGGTGACGTGCTGATGGGGTCCGTCGTCACCCGCGACGAGGCCCTGCACCTGCGGTTGAAGAACACGCACATGCGCCTGGGCCTGGGCGTGGGCATGAACGATGTGGAGGCCGTGCTGCGCAGCCTGCCCAGCATCGCGTTGCGCTATGCCGCGCACGACCGGTCGGCGCGACGACTGGCGCGCTGGTGCCTGGATCGCACGGAGTTTTCGCAGGTGCTGCATCCAGCGTTCCCGGATGCGCCCGGCCATGCGCATTGGAAGGCCGTGTGCGGCGGCTCTTCGGGGGCGGATCAGACGCTTGAGGGCCGAGCGGCAGGCTTGTTCAGCGTGATGTTCGATGCCCGCCATGCCAGCGCACAAGTGGACGCCTTCTGCGACGCCCTGCGCCTGTTCAAGCTGGGCTACTCCTGGGGCGGTCCCGTCAGCTTGGTCGTGCCCTATGACCTGAACACCATGCGCGAGCGCTGGCCCGCGCACCTGAAACCCGGCACCTTGGTGCGCTTTTCGGTCGGCTTGGAAGCGGTGGAAGATTTGCAGGCGGATTTAGAGCAGGCGCTTCGTCACGTGTCCTGAGGCTTGCCTCGACACTGGCCCGACCTTCGCCTTCGGTGACTTGCTTTTCGCGCGGGCGCCTGCACTGGGTTTTCCTGAGTCGACAGGGAGTGGGTCGCGTCATTAGGCTTGCGGCCATGGCTGAACACGAACCGTCCGAAACCCAACGCCCTCCGATCGCCTCTGCGCATGTTCCGGTGCCCACGGCGCCGTCGTCGCCAGCTGCGGAGTCGGCCCCTCGGCGTGACATCGTCACGCTGTCATTCGCCGACCCTTTGCGCTGGCTCGCGCGCGGCTGGCGCGACATGCAGTCCGCCATGGGCATCGCGCTGTTCTACGGCTTTTGCTTCTGGGGCATGGCGCTGAGCCTGAGTGCCGTCTTCCTGCACTTGCCCCTCTACACCATGTCCCTGGTCTCGGGGTGCCTGCTGGTCGGACCTTTTCTGGCCATGGGCTTGTACGAGGTCAGCCGACAGCGAGAGCAGGGCCGGGCGACCGATCTTGCGAGTTCGCTGACCTGCTGGGATCGGCACCTCGGCAGCATGGCCTTGCTGGTGCTCGTGCTGCTCTTGCTGGAGCTGCTCTGGGGGCGTGCCTCCCTGGTGGTCTTCGCCGTGTTCTTTAACACCGGCATGCCGTCCACGGCTGGGGTGCTGCAGGCGGTGTTCAATCCTGACAACTGGGCCTTCGTGGCGGTCTATGCGGCCGTGGGCGGTGTCTTTGCTGGCCTGGTCTTCGCTACCTCCGTGGTTTCCATTCCCATGATCCTGGACCGCGACACCGACGCCATCTCGGCCTCGATCACCAGCTTGCAGGTCTTCTTTGGCAACTTGGCCGTCATGCTCTTCTGGGGCGCCTTGATCACCGGGCTGGTCGTGCTGGCCTTCATCCCCTGGGGTTTGGGTCTGTTGATCATCGGGCCCTGGCTGGGGCATGCCACTTGGCATGCTTACCGCGGCTCGGTGCGGTGGCTGGACTGAAACACCTTCCGGCTTTTTCACCGAGCCTCGCTTGAGGTTCTCATCTGCGCCTTCGCTTGTTCTCGGAGCAGCAGGGCCTCATGCCAGAATCGTCCCCATGTCCGACGCCTTTTTGAGCTGCCATCGCCTCGTCAAGCGCTATGGCGAGAGCACTGTTGTCCAAGACCTGAGCTTGGAGATCCGCTCCGGCGAATGCCTGGGGGTGATCGGTCCCAACGGCGCGGGCAAGACCACGACCCTGCGCATGTGTCTGGGGCTCACGACGCCGGACAGCGGCCATGTGCAGGCCTTCGGGCTGCGCATGCCGCAAGACGCCCATGCCATCAAGGCGCAGCTGGGCGTGGTGACTCAGTACGACTCCCTGGACCCGGATTTCTCCTGCGCCGAGAATCTACTGGTGTTCGGCCGTTACTTCGGCATCAAGACCGCGGCCATGCGGGCGCGCATCCCGGCGCTGCTGGATTTCGCGGCCCTGGCCCACAAGGCCGACGCCAAGCCGGGTCAGCTCTCGGGCGGCATGCGGCGGCGGCTTAGCCTGGCGCGCGCCTTGGTGAACGACCCCAAGCTGCTGATGCTGGACGAGCCCACCACCGGCCTGGACCCGCAGGCCCGCCACCTGATGTGGGAGCGGCTGCAGCAATTGCTGCAGCAGGGCAAGTCCATCCTGCTGACCACGCATTTCATGGACGAGGCTGAACGCCTCTGCGACCGCCTGCTGGTCATCGACCATGGACGCAAGATCGCCGAGGGCAAACCCCGCGAGCTGATCGCCGCGCACCTGGAGCCTGACGTTGTCGAGGTCTACGGCGTGAGTGGCGAGGGCCAGGCGCAGGCCCTGGCGCACGGGGATGCCCACGCGTCCCTGCGCGCGCTGGCCAGCCGGGTCGAGGTCAGCGGCGAGACGGTCTTTTTCTACACGCAGGATGCCGCGCCCCTGCTGCAGGCGCTGGCCCATGCGACTGGTCTGCGCAGCCTGCACCGGCCAGCCAATCTGGAGGACCTGTTCCTCAAGCTCACCGGCCGCCAGATCCGGGAGGAAGGGTGATGAAGACCCACATGCAACCGACGGGGAAGTCAGTCGCTTTCCTCCCTCCCGCGCTGCGCTGGTGGCCCATCTTCCTGCGCAACCTGCTGGTCTGGCGCAAGCTGGCCCTGCCCAGCCTGGTGGGCAATGTGGCCGAGCCGCTGATCACCCTGGTGGCCTTCGGTTATGGCCTGGGCGCGCTGATCGGCACCGTGCCTTGGGGCGGGTCGGGACAGGCCGTGCCCTACCTGGTGTTCCTGGCCAGCGGTTCGATCTGCATGAGCGCCATCAACGCGGCCACCTTCGAGGCCATGTTCTCCGCTTTCTCGCGCATGCATGTGCAAAAGACCTGGGAGAGCATCATGAACGCGCCCATCGACCTGCGCGACGTGCTGCGGGCCGAGATGCTGTGGGCCGCCTTCAAGGCACTGTTTTCAGCCACCGTCATCCTGGTCGTGATGGCGGCGCTGGACATCAGCCGCAGCCCCATGCTGCTGTTGGCCTGGCCGGTGCTGCTGCTGGCGGGCGTGGTCTTCAGCAGCATCGCGCTGATCGTGAATGCCCTGGCCAAGGGCTACGACTTCTTCACTTACTACTTCACCCTGGTGCTCACGCCCATGACCTTCCTCTCGGGTGTGTTCTTCCCGCGCGAGAACCTGCCAGCCTGGCTGCATATGGTGTCCGAGTGCCTGCCCTTGACGCATGTGGTGGAGCTCGTGCGCCCGCTGTTCCTGGGGCATTGGCCGGCTCAGCCTTGGCTGCACCTGGCGGTGCTGGTCGTCTATGGCTGGGTGGCCTGGCGCATCGCCCTGGCCCTGACGCGCAGGCGGTTCAGGACCTGACTGGGACCAAGCCAGCTGCTTGGCAGCAGGTCCGCGCAACGGAAGGCGCTTGCCTCAATCCACCAGCATCTGCCGAGCCAGTTCCTGCATGGCCGCCATGGAGCGGTCACGCGGATGCAGTTGCGGCGCATCCGCGAAGCGCGCGAAGTTGCGCAGGCTCGATTGCTGGTAGCCAGGGTCGTAGTGCGTGCGCAGCAGGTCGCGCACCACTTCCTGCAATTGGCCGGCCTGGACTTGGCTCTGCCACTGCGCCACGGTCTTCTTGCCGCGCAACTCGGTCAGCGCGTCCAGCCGGGCGCAGAAGTCCGCGGCGTCCTGGGCGTAATGCGGATAGTCTTCCAGCAGCAGGGCCACGCGCTCGTCTTCGGGCAGCAGCAGGTGCAGGCATGGCGCGGCGCGCATCGCCGCCATCAGTGCATCCGGCACGGCCAGGTTGCCGACCTTCTTGCTTTCGCTCTCCACGTACACAGGGCGTGCCGGGTCGAAACGGCGTAACGCGTCCCAGATCTGCGTGTCGAAGGCCTTCTGCGTGGGCTGCGGTTGGCCGGGCAAGGCGCCTAGTACCGAGCTGCGGTGGCGGGCCAACGCTTCCAGATCCAAGGTCTGTGCACCGGCCTCGTGCAGGGCGTGCAACAGCCGTGTCTTGCCGGAGCCGGTCGCGCCACAGATCACGCGCCACTCCAGCGCCGTTGCTAGCCGTGGCATGTCGGACAGCAGGGCGTTGCGAAAGGCCTTGTAGCCGCCGTCGATGCGGGTGACGTAAAAGCCGATCTCGCCCAGGATCAGGGCAAGCGAACCGCTGCGCTTGCCGCCGCGCCAGCAGTACACCAGGGGCTTCCAATCCTTGGGCTTGTGCAGTACCTCGCGCTCGATGTGGGCGGCGATGTTGCGCGCCGCGATCATGGCGCCGCGCTTGCGCGCCTCAAAGGGGTTGCCACGGTGCAGCAGGCCCACTTCATGCCGTTCGGCGTCGTTCAGCGTGGGCCAGTTAAGGGCGCCGGGCAAATGGTCTTCGGCGTATTCGCTTTCGCTGCGTGCATCCAGCAAGGCATCGAAAGCATCGAGACGCCGCAGGGCTTCCTCCGCGGACAAGGTGTGCAGCATGGTGTGTGCCGGTTCAGAGCAGCTTTTTCAGCTCGGGCCAGACATTGCCCAGCATGATGGGGTGCGCCTCGGCGGTCGGATGGATGCGGTCAGCCTGGAACAGTCGAGTCGGTTCGGGGCCGTCCGCCACGCCTTGCAAGAAGAAGGGCACGAGACCGGTTTTTTCGGTGCGTGCCACATCGGCGTACAGCGCGGCGAAACGGCGGGCGTAGTCCGCGCCATAGTTGGGGGGCATCTGCATGCCCACGAGCAGCACGCGCGCCCCGGCCTGCTTGGCTTGCTGGGCCATCCAGGCCAAGTTGGACCGGGTCGCGTCCAGGGACAGTCCCCTGAGTGCGTCATTGCCGCCCAGCTCGATCACCACCACGCGGGGTTGGTGCTGCTTGAGCAAGGCCGGCAGGCGCGAGCGTCCGCCAAAGGTCGTGTCGCCGCTGACGCTGGCGTTGACCACGCGCAGGCCGGGCTTTTCGGTGCCGAGTTTTTTCTCGAGCAAGGCGACCCAGCCGCTACCGCGCGCCAGACCGTATTCCGCGCTGAGCGAGTCACCAACGACCAGCACCGTCGCGCCAGAGGCGGGCGACGCCGCTTGGGTTTGCGCAAGCAGTTGCAGGTGGAAAGTCCCCATGAAACCGCCCAGCAGCAGGGCCGCGATACAGTAGCGGCGCGCCGTCAGCTGACCGGCTTTCCAAAAACGCCAAGCAGAAAAATCCTTCATGTCCGAATCCACGACTCCTGTTGATTCCAATCCCGTCATCGCCGTGGACCATGTCGTCAAGTCCGTCAGCGATTCGACCGGCCAGCTCGATATTCTGCGTGATATCCACTTCAGCGTGGCACCGCGTCAGACCCTCGCACTCGTGGGTGCTTCCGGCTCGGGCAAGAGTACCTTGCTGTCCATCATCGCTGGCCTGGACACGCCCAGCAGCGGCACGGTGCGCCTGGCGGGCGAGGATCTGTTTGCCTTGAACGAGGACGAGCGCGCCGCGCTGCGCGCGCGCAAACTGGGCTTCGTGTTCCAGAGCTTCCAGTTGCTGGCGCACCTGAGCGCGCTGGAAAACGTGATGTTGCCGCTGGAGCTCGCGGGCCGCAAGGACGCGCGCAAGACGGCGACCGAGATGCTGGCGCGCGTGGGTTTGGGGGCGCGTCTGAACCACTATCCCAAGCTGCTGTCTGGGGGCGAACAGCAGCGCGTGGCGCTGGCCCGTGCCTTCGTCGTGCAGCCGGCCGTGTTGCTCGCGGATGAGCCGACCGGCAGTCTGGACTACGCGACCGGCGAGAAGGTGATGGAACTGATGTTCCAGCTCAACCGCGAGCAGGGCACGACCTTGGTGCTGGTCACGCACGACAAGGGCATCGCGGCGCGTTGCGAGCGGCGGATTGCCATCGATGCGGGGCGCGCACACGAGGCAGTTTGAACGAACGAGCCCGATAAGACCCATCGGGACTGCACGGCTCAACTTCAATCGGCTGCCTTGCTGCCTGCAGCGCCGATAATGGCGCCCATGTCTGCATCTCCCAAGGTTCTGTACGGCTTTCATGCCGTGGGCGTGCGTCTCAAGACGGCGCCAACTTCCATCCTCGACATCTATTACGATGCCTCGCGCCGCGATGCGCGCATGCGCCAGTTCATCGCGCGAGCCCAAGAGGCGGGTGTGCGCCTGATCGAAGCGGACGGCCTTCGCTTGGCCAAACTCGCCGGCAACCATGGCCATCAAGGCGTGGCGGCACGGGTGCAGCCCATCGAATTGGCCCGCAGCTTGGACGATCTGTTGGACGATTTGGTCGGTCCGCCACTGCTGCTGGTGTTGGATGGCGTGACGGACCCGCACAACCTGGGTGCCTGCTTGCGCGTGGCCGATGGTGCCGGCGCGCACGCCGTGATCGCTCCCAAGGACCATGCCGTGGGACTCAACGCCACCGTGGCCAAGGTCGCCAGCGGTGCTGCCGAAACCGTGCCCTATTTCATGGTGACCAATCTGGCGCGCACCCTGGGAGAGTTGAAGGAGCGCAACATCTGGTGCATTGGAACCAGCGATGACGCGCCCCAGACGCTGTACCAGTCCGATCTGAAGGGGCCAACCGCGCTGGTGCTGGGTGCGGAAGGCGAGGGCATGCGGCAGCTCACGCGCAAGACCTGCGATGCGCTGGTCAGCATCCCGATGAAGGGCGGCGTGGAGAGTCTCAATGTGTCCGTGGCCAGCGGCGTTTGCCTCTACGAGGCCTTGCGCCAGCGCACAGGCTAAAGAAAAGGCCGCGACGTTCGAACCCGCCTCAGGCGGTGACGTCGAGCAGGCGACCGTTCATTTGCCCCAGGGTGTTCAAGGTGGGGCGTGGTGCTTCTTCAGCAGGATCGGGAGCATTGTCCGCGGAGGGCTCCGCCGCCGTGCGCGGCGGGTCGCTTTCGGTCGCGCGCACACGGTCGTTCGCACGCACCGCTTGGTCGCGGGCAGTCTGGGTTTGCTGCTCCAGCTGAGCCACCAGGTTAGCGGCTTGGCTGGCTTCGCGCCTGGCTTGTTGCAGCTTGGTTTGGTAAAGGTTGAGCTGGCTACTGACACTGGCGGTGCCACTGTTCAGAGACGGTAGAGCCATGACCATGGTGGAAGAGCCGTTGACTGGCGTCAATTCAAGGTGTGATCACCGAACCAACCGCGCGGGTGCGTTCCAGTGCGGAGCGCGTCAAGCCGATTCGTTGACCAGCCGACCCGTGGTTTGACCCTGGGAATTGACCACGGGTCGTGACTCCTGGGGTGCGGGGGCGCTTTGCTGGGGCTGTTGCTCACTGGTCTCGGAGGCCTCTGTGGCTTGAGTCCGAGCGCTCTCGACTTCCTCGGCCTGACGTGCGGAGGCGTCCTGCTGGGGGGCGACGTAAGCCGCCGTGTTGATGGAATTGGCGTTGACGCTGCTGACGGCCATGATGGACTCCTCTGGCTGAGAATGGACTGAAATCTTAGCCCCCCCGGCTGGCTTGTCAACCCGAGGGGATTTGGCCGCTCAGACGCGGCTGGGTCCGCAATCGACCTGTGCCTCGACTCTGCGGCGGGCTGGTCGGGCACGCTGCCTGATCGTCGGCCCCTTGTCAGCCTCGTGCCTGAATGAGAGTGAGTGCTTTTCGCTGATTCTGCACTGCGCGAGTGACTGCAAAATCGCTCCATGAAGAAAGCATGCCTGATTGGCGTGGCGGCGTTCCTGCTGCATGCCATGCAATTCTCGGCCGCCCAGGCTCTTCCCGAAGATCTGGTGGACGAGGATGCCTCCCCAAGCCCCCGCTCAACTGGCGATCCTGTTTGGACCGCCAACATTGGCGCGGCATCGTCCTCGACGTCGGGCAACGCGCGGACCCAGAACGTCAATCTGGTGCTGGATGCTCAGCGACGCACCGAGGCCAACAAGCTGTCCATCAACGCCGAATTCGTCGAAAGCCGTTCCGAAGTCGTGAACGAGGAGACCGATACCCGGCGCGAGACCACCACGGCGTTCCGCGAATTGGTGGGGTTGCGCTACGACCACAACCTCTCCGAGCACGTGTTTGCTTTTGGGGGCATGGAGTTCAGCCACGACCGGATTGCGTTGCTGGATCTGCGGCAGGTCTACAGCAGCGGTTTCGGTTACCAGTTTCTGCGCGGCCAGAGACACGCCTGGGATGTTCTGGGGGGCTTGTCTTACCGTCAAGACGAATACCTGAAGCAGGGCGTCGAAATTGACGGCGAGCCGCGGATGCAACTGCACGTGTACGAGTTGATGATGGGGGAGGAGTCCACCCACCATCTCACCCGAGCCGTTCAATTCCAGCAGAAACTCACGGTGAATCGGAACATCGGGGAGATCGAAGGCACGCGCGGTCAGCTGGACATGGGAGTGCAAATCGCCCTGAACCGCACCTTGAGTTTCAGCATGAAATTGCAGCGGCGTTACGACGGCATGGCGCATGCGCCCGTGCAACGCTTCGACACCCTGGTCTTCACCGGCATCAACATGCAGTTTGGCGGCTGATGCGCGTGGACGGGGTCGTGCTGGTCGCCCCCGGGCGCGCGGCTCAAGAGGCCCTGCGCAGTGCCTGTCGCCATCCGCCACTCAGCACATAGCGCGGAAATGTCACCCACTGCTCCAGCAGTATGCGCCCCAACGCATTGGACAGGCTCGAGAACGGCACGGAAGGTTGGGCTTCCTTGCCGTGACCGATGCCTTGCACGCCGAACGCCAGCAAGGACCCCACGAGCGCGCCCAGCCCCAGCGGCCATTGAGCTGTCAGGACGGCAAGGATCAGCAGCACATTGCCGGCCAGGAAGGCCGGCACGGCCACGATGTGGATCAAGAGGTTGAGTCGCGAGGCGTGGTACTTTGAGTAGTCTTGCCACTGCCAGCGCAGAAGTTCAGCGGGTGTCATCAAACAACTCCTGGTTGAGGGGTCTCAGCGGTAGGGCCAGGGGCTCAGATCCCGCCGGGAGGTAATACGACTTCCAGCAGGCGGTCCAGTCCACCCGACTGAATGGCGACCATGGCCTGTTCTCTTACCTTGGGCTTGGCGTGGTAGGCCACGGAAAGTCCGCCCGCTTCAGCGCACGCGGCCATCATGGGCAGGTCATTGGCGCCATCGCCCATGGCAATGGCCTGCCGTGGCGAGATGCCAAGCTGCGCGCAGATCTGCAGCACGGTGCGACGCTTCTCCGCTCCATCGCAGATGTCGCCCCAGGCTTGGTCGACCAAGCGGCCGGTGAGTTTGCCCTCTTGGATTTCCAGCTCATTCGAGCGCGTGTAGTCGATGCCGAGCAATCCTTGCACATGCTCGGCGAAATGGGTGAAGCCACCAGAGACCAACAGCACTTTGAGCCCAGCCTGCTTGCAGGCGCGGACCAACTCGGCCGCGCCCGGGTTCAAACGCAGGCGGTCGCGCTTGACGGCATCGAGGTCCGCCAAGGTGACGCCTTGAAGCAAGGCCACGCGGCGGCGCAGACTGTCCTTGAAGTCGGTGATCTCGCCGCGCATCGAGGCTTCAGTGATGGCCGCGACCTCGGCCTTGCGGCCCACGGCGTCAGCGATCTCGTCCACGCACTCGATGTTGATCAGCGTGGAGTCCATGTCGAAGGCGATGAGCTTGAAGTCACTCAGGGTCAGTGGCGGTGTGAAGCCTTGCAGCAGCAGGCCGGGGGCGTGTTCGATGGCGACAGTCATGGTTCAGTGCTTCGGAAGGTAGAGGGTGTCTGACCAAGTGGCCAGCCACTGGGGGCGGTAGGCCACGAAGATCGCTGTGAGCAGACCGGTGACCACGGCATCTGCCCAGGCCATCAGCCACAGCGCGACCCAGGACAGCTCGCCGCCAATGTTCGGCAGCGTGTGACCGGCGGCTTGCGCCAGCAGACGGGCGGCGAAAATACACAGGGCCGTGCCCAGAAAGCCGCGTCCCAGAATGTAGATGAAAGGATGGGGCGGCAAGGTACGGCGCAGTACCGCGCCCAAGCCCAGCGCCAGGGTGGCAGGCACCAGGCCCTGCCAGAGCAGCAGGCTCAAGGCCTGCGCGCCAGAGATGCTGGTGACGGCCCAGGTGATGCCGGCCACCAGCGTGAGCACGGGCATGGCCAGCGGCCAGCCCAGGCACAGCAGGGCCAAGCAGGCACCGGACCACGGCAGTTGCAAGGGCACAGCGTGCCAATGCGGTAGAGCCCAGAACAAGGGCAGCAGGGCGAGGGTGGCGAGCACGGGCGTCTGAAGGCCGTTTCGCGCCAGCATGCGCCAGGGCCGTAGCCACAGTGCGGTCAGCACCAGCACCATGGCGAGCGCGAATTCGTTCGGAATGCTCATGGCGTGGATGGGGCGGCAGCAGCAGCGATAGGCTGACCCAGCGAACGCAGCACATCACGCACGAGATGCGCGCGCGCCTTCGCGTCCGGCAGTTCGCGCTCGATGCGCAGCTTCTCGTTGCCCACCAGCTTGATGTGCTTGTTCTTGCGCACCAGCTCGATCACCTTCATCGCGTCCACGGGCGCGTCAGCGCGGAAGGTGATGTTGATGAGCTGGGGCGTGGCGTCCACCTTCACCACGCCATAGGGTTGGCTGATGACGCGCAGGCGGTGCACGTCGATCAGCGTCTGCGCCTGGGTCGGCAGCTTGCCGAAGCGATCCACCAACTCTTCCAGCAATGCGTCGATCTGCTCGGTCTTCTTCGCGGTGGCGAGCTTCTTGTAGAAGCTAAGGCGCATGTGCACGTCGCCGCAGTAGTCGTCGGGCAGCAGGGCGGGCGCGTGCAGGTTGATGTCGGTGGCAGCGCTCATGGGCGCCAGCAGGTCCGGTTCTTTGCCTTCCTTGAGGCTGCGCACGGCTTCGCTCAGCATCTCGTTGTAGAGCTGGAAGCCCACCTCCAGCATGTTGCCGCTCTGGTTCTCGCCCAGCACCTCGCCCGCGCCGCGGATTTCGAGGTCGTGCATGGCGAGGTAGAAGCCGCTGCCCAGTTCTTCCATGGCCTGGATGGCGTCCAGCCGCTGCGCTGCCTGCTTGGTCAGACTTTCCTTGTCCGGCACCATCAGGTAGGCATAGGCCTGGTGGTGACTGCGGCCCACGCGTCCGCGCAACTGGTGCAACTGGGCCAGGCCGAACTTGTCGGCGCGGCTGATCACGATGGTGTTGGCCGAGGGCACGTCGATGCCGGTCTCGATGATGGTCGAGCACAGCAGCAGGTTGGTGCGCTGGGCCACGAAGTCGCGCATCACGGCTTCCAACTGGCGCTCGGGCATCTGGCCGTGGGCCACGCCGATGCGCGCCTCGGGCAGCAGTTCCTCCAGACGCGCGCGGCGGTTCTCGATGGTTTCGACTTCGTTGTGCAGAAAGTACACCTGGCCGCCGCGCTTCAATTCACGCAGCACGGCTTCCCGGATCACGCCCTTGTCTTCGTTGCGCACGAAGGTCTTGATGGCCAGGCGTCGTTGCGGCGCGGTGGCGATCACGCTGAGGTCGCGCAGGCCTTCGAGCGCCATGCCCAGGGTGCGCGGAATCGGGGTGGCCGTCAGCGTGAGCACGTCCACCTCGGCGCGCAGGGCCTTGACGGCTTCCTTGTGGCGCACGCCGAAACGGTGCTCCTCGTCGATGATGAGCAGGCCCAAGTCCTTGAACTTGGTGTCCGCGCTCAGCAGCTTGTGCGTGCCGACCACGATGTCCACGCTGCCGTCGGCCACGCCTTTGAGCGCCGCGTTGATTTCCTTGGTCGAACGGAAGCGGCTCATCTCGGCCACCTTGACCGGCCACTTGGAGAAGCGGTCCACCAGGGTTTGGTAGTGCTGCTCGGCCAGCAGCGTGGTGGGGGCGAGGAAGGCGACCTGTCGCCCACCGGTGACAGCCACGAAGGCGGCGCGCAGCGCGACCTCGGTCTTGCCAAAGCCCACGTCGCCGCAGACCAGGCGGTCCATGGGCTGTGGGCTGATCATGTCCTGAATCACTGCATGGATGGCCGCTTTCTGGTCGGCGGTTTCCTCGAAGCCGAAGTCGTTGGCGAACTGCTCGTAATCGCGTGCCGAGAAGCGGAAGGCATGGCCTTCGCGCGCCGCGCGGCGCGCGTAGATGTTCAGCAGTTCGGCGGCCGCGTCGCGGATCTGTTGCGCGGCCTTGCGCTTGGCTTTCTCCCACTGGCCGCTGCCCAGCTTGTGCAAGGGCGCTTCGTCGGCGCTGACGCCGGTGTAGCGGCTGATGAGCTGCAACTGGCTCACGGGCACATAGAGCACGGCCTGGTCGGCGTATTCCAGGTGCAGGAACTCCTGCGGCGCGGGGGATCCGTCGGGGTTCTTCGCGCCCACGTCCATGTTGATCAGACCGCGGTAGCGACCAATGCCGTGACTGGCATGCACCACCGGGTCGCCCACGTTGAGCTCGGACAGGTCCTTGATCAACGACTCGACGTCGCTGACCTGTTCCTGCTTCTTGCGGCGGCGCGCGCCCGAACTGGTCGCGAACAGCTCAGTCTCGGTGACGAAATCCAGCGCCTCCTGCGTCCAGGCGAAGCCCTGCTGCAAGGCGGCGGTCGCGATGCCCAGGCGTTCCTTGCTGGCGCGGAACTCCTCCAAGGTGTCGAAGGCCGGCGGAACCACGCTGCTGGCGCGCAGGAAATCGAGCAGGCTTTCGCGCCGGCCGTCGCTCTCGGCCAACAGCAGCACGCGGTGCTGGGTGTTGCGCAGGTGGTCCTTGAGCTTGAGCAGGGGGTCGTCGGTGCCGCGCGCGGCGGTCACCTCGGGCAAGCGGTCGAACTCGGCGAAATCCGGCGCCTCCTGGCCACTGCCTGCCGCTTTCAGGGCAAGTTGCGCATGCGCGTTGGCCAGGGTGAAGAACTGTTCCGCGTTCAGGAACAGGTGCTCGGGCGGCATGGGCGGGCGCTCGGGCTCGCCCTGGGCCAGACGGTAGCGGTCCTGGGTGTCGGTCCAGAAACGCCGCAGCGCGGGTTCGATGTCGCCATGCAGCACCAGCGTGGCGCTTTGTTGCCGTCCACCGCTCAGGTAGTCGAAGACCGTGGCGGTCTGCTCGAAGAACAAGGGCAGGTAGTACTCGATGCCCGCCGTGGCCACGCCATTGCCCATGTCCTTGTAGAGCCGGCTCTTGGTCGGGTCGCCTTCCAGCAGTTCGCGCCAGCGGCGGCGAAACAGCGCGCGCGAGCCTTCGTCCATCGGAAACTCGCGCCCGGGCAGCAGGCGCACCTCGGGCACGGGGTAGAGGCTGCGCTGGCTGTCGGGGTCGAAGGTGCGGATGCTGTCCACCTCGTTGTCGAACAGGTCCACCCGGTAGGGCACGGCCGAGCCCATGGGGAACAGGTCGATCAGGCCGCCACGCACCGCGTACTCGCCGGGACTGACCACCTGGGTGACGTGGTTGTAGCCGGCCAGGGTGAGCTGGCTGCGCAGTGCGGCTTCGTCCAGCTTCTGCTTGACCTTGAACTCGAAGGTGGTGGCCGCCAAAAAGCTGGGCGGCGCCAGGCGGTAGAGCGCGGTGGTGGCTGGCATCAGCACCAGGTCGATGGCGTCTTGCGGCTTCACCGAGCCCGTGCTGCTCTGCCCCGTGTTGTAGAGGCGCCAGAGCGTGGCCAACCGTTCGCTGATCAGGTCCTGGTGCGGGGAGAAGCTGTCGTAGGGCAGGGTTTCCCAATCGGGAAACACCGCGCAGCGCAGGGTGGGCGCGAAGAAAGCGATCTCGTCGATCAGGCGTTGCGTGTCAGTCGCGTCGGCGCAGACGACAGCCAGCAGTCGCCCAGCCTCTTTTTCCCTGTGAGCCAGCTGGGCGAGCAGCAGCGCGTCGGCGGAGCCGGGCGGGCGGGGCAGGGTGTGGCGCTTGCCGGTTTGAAGCTTGGGGAGTTCCATCGGGTGCATAAAACGCGAAAACCCCCTGCGCCGTTTGCAGGGGGTGTGGCGGGATTTTAGTGGGTTGGCGTTTCGCGTGCCCGGACGCCCTTGGGGTCGCGTTGCCTGGGTTGGCATGGGCGAGCCATGGGAAAATGCCGCCCATTCCATGACAGCTCTCGTGCCCCAGTTCCACGTCCTGATTCCCTGCGCCGGCACCGGCACCCGTGCAGGCGGCTCCCTGCCCAAGCAGTACCAAGCCGTCGCGGGTCAGGCGCTGGTGCTACACACACTGGCGGCTTTTGCCGCGGTCGCGGCATCACAGCCTTCGTTGCGGCAGGTGCTGGTGGTTGTGGCGCCGGGCGACACCTTTCTAAGTTCGACATCGGCCTGGTCGGTGGTGCCTCAAGGAGGCGCGACCCGCGCCGACACGGTGGCCCAGGGCCTGGCCGAGTTGCGCGCGCGGGGGGCGCGGGACGAGGACTGGGTGCTGGTGCACGACGCCGCGCGCTGCCTCATCACCCCGGCGCAGATCGACGCACTCATGGTCGCCTGCGCCGACGACCCGGTGGGCGGTTTGCTCGCCTTGCCACTGCCCGATACCCTCAAGCAGGCCGGGGTGGATCGCGAGAATGCGCGGGTTCAGGCCACGCTGGATCGCGCCGACAAATGGCTGGCGCAGACACCTCAGATGTTCCGCTTGGGGCAATTGGCCCAGGCCCTCGCCCAGGCCCTGGATCAGGCGGCGCAGGGCGCCGCCGCCGTGACCGATGAGGCCAGCGCCATCGAGGCTCTAGGCCTCGCGCCGCGCCTGGTGCCCGGCAGCGCGCAGAACTTCAAAGTGACTTATCCCGAGGATTTCGCATTGGCCGAGGCCGTGCTGCAAGCGAGAAAGAAAAGCGCATGAGCATTCCAGAGATGAGAATCGGTGAGGGCTGGGACGTGCACCAGCTGGTCGAGGGGCGCCCCCTCATCTTGGGGGGCATCCAGGTGCCGTACGCCAAGGGCTTGCTGGGTCATTCGGACGCGGACGCCTTGCTGCATGCCATCACCGATGCGCTGTTCGGTGCGGCGGGCCTGGGTGACATCGGTCGCCACTTTCCTGACACCGATCCCCGTTTCAAAGGCGCGGACTCCGGCGTGCTGCTGGCCGAGGCCAGCGCGCGGGTGCGGGCTCAGGGCTGGCGCGTCGCCAACGTGGACAGCACCATCGTCGCCCAGGCTCCCAAGATGGCGCCGCACATCCCCGCCATGCGCGCGCGCATCGCCGCGCTGCTCGGGCTGGAGGAGACCCAGGTCAATGTGAAAGCCAAGACGGCCGAGAAACTTGGGCCCGTGGGCGAGGGCTTGAGCATCGAGGCGCGAGCCGTGGTGCTGCTGCTGCGCTGAAGCCGTTTGATCTGCCCCCGGTGCGGGGCGGCCGCGATCCGCACGCGCTGCTGCGTTGACTCCTTGGCCTTGGGCCTTGGGCCTGTCGCTGCTTCTGTATCGATCTATTTCGCTTGCCGCAGCTCGATGCGGGTGCTGAAGCCGCCCAGGCTGCTGTTGCCCACGCCGAAGCGTCCGCCCATGCGGCGCAGAGTCTTCTCCACGATGGCCAGGCCCAAGCCGGCCCCCGTCGCGGCGGTGCGCGCGGTGTCGCCGCGGTAAAAGGGCTTGGTCAAATTGGGCAGATGCTCGGGCGCCACGCCGGGACCATGGTCGCGCAGGCGCAGTTGCACCCAGGGCTCACGCGCGCGCACCCCGATGTCCAGCGTGGTGATGCCGGTCTCCGGTGTCTTGCCGTAGCGGCGCGCGTTCTCCACCAGGTTGGAGATGACTCGACCGAGCTCGACCGCGTCGGCCATGACCCAGAGGTCCGCGGGCAGATCGATGTTGAAGCGCATGTCCTCGCGGTGTTCGAAGGCGTAGAGGCAACTCCGGATCACCTCGTTCAGGTTGACGCGCTCCAGCCGCACGTGGTCTGGCCGCGCGTAGTCCATGAATTTGTCAATGATGGCGTCCAGCTGCTCCAGGTCCGCCACCATGTGTGCGCGCGCGTCGGTGTCGGCCACGCTCATCTCGGTCTCCAGCCGCAGGCGCGACAAGGGCGTGCGCAAGTCATGGCTGATGCCGGCCAGCATCACGGCACGGTCCTGATCCAGCTTGGCCAGGCGCTGAGCCATGCGGTTGAAACCGATGTTGACCTGGCGTATCTCGGCTGTTGGCACACGCTCGTTCAGGCGGCTGGCCTCGAAATCGCCCTCGCGGATGCGGCTGGTGGCGAAGGACAGTTGCTTGAAGGGTTGGTTGATCAGGTGAGCGACGAAGGCCGCGCCGGCCAGCGACAGCAGCACCCCCACCACCAGCCAGAGCAGCCAGACGCCCTGACGTGTTTCGCTTTCGAGCAGGTTGAGCGTTTCCAGCCAGGTCAAGGTACTCGCGCCGAGCAGCAGGCTGATCAGACCGAAGGTACGCCAGAACAAGCTGAGACCGCTCGCAGGGAAAAATGGCACGTCAACGGCCGCCGCATCGTCAAGGTCGGCCGCGCCATGCCCAGGCTGTTGGGAGCGCGACAGTGACTCACGGGGTCGTTCTGGGACCGCCTTGGGCCGGGTGAGGTCAGCCGGGGTCTCGGTTTTGTCGCTGGGTTTACCAACGTTGTCTTCCTTCAGCCAGGCCAGCCAGCGTGCCGTGGTCGGATCGGCCGAGGCCAGGGGAACGCCCAGCTCGGCGGCCCGGCGTATCGCTTCGTCGGAATCCGGGCCATCGCCTAGATCGTGATTCAGAGCCATCGCCGAGGCAGGTCAGTGGCAGTGGATGGGCCGGCGCGCTTCAATGCGCGCCATCCGGAACGAAGACGTAACCCACGCCCCAGACGGTCTGGATGTAGCGCGGGGACGCCGGGTCCAGCTCGATGAGCTTGCGCAAACGCGAGACCTGCACATCCAGGCTACGGTCAAACGGCTCGAATTCCCTGCCGCGCGCCTGCTGTGCCAGTTTTTCGCGCGACATGGGCTGGCGCGGGTGCCGCACCAGGGCCTTGAGCATCGCGAACTCCCCCGTGGTCAGGGGCAACTCCTCGCCGTCCTTGCGCAAGGTGCGGGCGCTGAGATCGAACACATAGGGGCCGAAGGCCACAACCTCCTGCTCGCTCGAGGGTGCGCCCGGCGCTTCCGGCGCGGGGCGGCGGCGCAGCACGGCGTTGATGCGCGCCAGCAACTCGCGCGGGTTGAAGGGCTTGCCCAGGTAGTCGTCCGCGCCGACTTCCAGACCCACGATGCGGTCCACGTCTTCCACCTTGGCCGTCAGCATGATGATGGGGGTGCGATCGTTCGCGGCGCGCAGGCGGCGGCAAATCGAGAGACCGTCCTCGCCGGGCATCATCAGGTCGAGCACGATCAGGTCCACGGATTCACGCAGCAGGATGCGCGTCAGCGCCTTGCCATCCTCGGCCAGAAAGACCTCGAATCCCTCCTGGGTCAGGTAGCGGCGCAGCAGGTCACGGATGCGGGCGTCGTCGTCAACGACCAAGATCTTGTCGGTACGGCTGTTGGATGGGGTCGTCATGGCACGGACAGAAAAGTTGTAATTCGTCGAAATGACGGAAATAGGAAAAACCGCACGGTTGTGGCCGGGATTGTGCCGCCGACCGCTTGCCTACAGCCAGCGAGCGACCAACCCTTTTCAGAATGTTACAAACGGTTAGGGTCCCGGGTATCGCAGGCGACCGTGGCCCGCGCTGATTCGGCGCGTCGCGTCCGGGTGTTACTGGGCAGCCCAGCCGCCATCCATGTTCCAAGCCACGCCCCGTACATTGTCGGCCGCGGGCGAGCAGAAGAACACGGCCAGAGCACCCAGTTCCTCGGGGGTGGTGAACTGCAGGGAGGGCTCTTTTTCGCCGAGCAGCAGTTTGGTCGCCTCGGCGTTGCTGAGATGGAGGGCTTGGGCCTTCGCGTCCACCTGCTTCTGAACCAGGGGGGTGAGCACCCAGCCGGGGCAAATGGCGTTACAGGTCACACCAGTGGTTGCGTTTTCCAGCGCCGTGACCTTGGTCAGGCCCACCAGGCCGTGCTTGGCCGCGACATAGGCGGCTTTCTCGGCGGACGCGACCAAGCCGTGCACCGAGGCCACGTTGATGATGCGGCCCCAGCCCTTGCCGGCGTTGGCGGCCTGCATCGCGGGCAGGGCCAAGCGGGTGGCATGGAAGGCAGAACTGAGGTTGATGGCGATCACGGCATCCCAGCGCTCGGGCGGGAAATGCTCGACCCGCGCCACATGCTGGATGCCCGCATTGTTGACCAGGATGTCGACCCGACCAAAGCGCTGGGCGGCAAACGCCATCATCGCCTCGATGTCGGCGGGGCAGCTCATGTCCGCGCCGTGGTAGTCCACTTCGACGCCCAGGGCTTCGATCTCATGTTTCGGGCCTTGCGCGTCACCGAAACCGTTCAGCACGATGTTCGCGCCCTGTTGCGCCAGGGCCTTGGCAATGCCCAGTCCGATACCGCTGGTCGATCCCGTGACGAGGGCGGTCTTGCCTTTCAGCATTTTTGTCTCCATTCCGCTGGGGGGTAAATCGATGAATTAGGATGATGCCATGCGCGGGCCCCCGAACCGCGCGTCCCCGCAAATCGCGCACCATGACCGAACCCAAGCTCAACCATGTCTCTTGCCCCGGTGCCGCCGTGGGCAGCCGTGACGGAACCCACCGCATGGCCTATTGGCAATGGGGGCGGGACGATGCACCCCACGTGGTGCTCTGTGTGCACGGCCTGTCGCGTCAGGGACGCGATTTCGACGTGCTGGCGCGTGCCTTGCTCGATGCGGCCGGGGGGGCTTCGGGTGATCTGCGCATCGTCTGTCCGGACGTGGTCGGCCGTGGGCGCAGCGATTGGCTGGCCGATCCCATGGGCTACCAGATTCCTGCGTACGCGATGGACATGGCCGTCCTGCTGGGCGCTTTGAAACCGGTCACGCTGGATTGGCTGGGCACCAGCATGGGAGGCCTGATTGGTTTGGCCTTGCTGGGGCAGGCCGCCTTGCAGCCCGCGGCGCTGCCGGTGACCCTTCCGATCCGCAAGCTGGTGCTCAACGACGTCGGCCCCGTCATCGCCTGGGCCGCGTTGCAACGCATCGGCACCTACCTCGGTGCCCCCCTGCATTTCGACACCGTGGAGCAAGCCGCCGAGGCCTTGCGCCTGATTTCCACCGGCTTTGGACCGCACACGCGCGAGCAGTGGCTGGATCTGACCCGCCCCATGCTCAAGCCCGCGCCGCGGCAGGCGGACAAGGGTGCGGGGTATGTGCTGCATTACGACCCGGCCATTGCCGCGCCTTACCGGCAGATGACCCCCGAGACCGCGGCCGCGGGCGAGGCCTTGCTGTGGCAGATGTACGACGCCATCAGGGCCGACACCTTGCTGTTGCGCGGACAGGATTCTGATCTGCTGTCCGCCGAAACCGCGCAGGCCATGGCCCGACGCGGCCCCAGGGCACGGGTGCTGGAGTTCGCGGGCGTGGGGCATGCACCGACCCTGGTCGCTGACAACCAGGTGCACGCGGTGCGAGAGTTTTTGCTGGGCTCTTGATGGCAGAGCAGCATGAAAAGTCAGACCGCTGAACGAGCGGCGGAGCGCGCCGAATCCGCGGCCGCTCTGATCACCGTCGCCACCGACGCCGCACCTGCGGGCGCATCCGCACCCTCGCTGGCTGGCTCGGCCATTGCGCGCGCGCGCGCCTTCGCCGAGCCACTG
>NZ_AEGR01000057.1 GCF_000211835.1 Hylemonella gracilis ATCC 19624
CCCCCCCCCGCCACAATGTTGAGGCGGTTCAAGGCTGTGGCTGTGCGCTCTTTGGCCGTTGAATCCTTGCGTACATCAAACCAGGTTTTCACCGCCTGTGACCACAAGGCCAATGCTTGTATGGCGCTGGTCTTGCCGCAGTTGTTGGGGCCAATCAACACCGCAGGGTGATCCAGCTCAATGCGCTGCTTCTCACCGAAGCGTTTGAAATTCTCGATTTCCAGGTAATGCAGTAAGCGCATGGCTCGGTGCTCCATCAAGGGGATGCGGGGATTTTGACCTGCCCCAGGCCGATCTTGCCTTTAGGGGCCTCGGTGATGAGGGCGGAACAGAAGTCGGCTAGACGGGTGATAGCAGTCTCGATGTTTGCCAACATTTGATCAATATGTACTGCCGCTGAATCTATATGGCTGACTATTACCGCCTGCTCTGCCGATGTTGGTACCGGACAAATCAACCCGCGAAACGGAATCATGACGAGGCGGTACTGCGGTGGGCGGAGAGGCCGCGCAGCAAGTTGGGACTATTCCTAATGATGTCGCAGCGGGCCTTAAAGGCGTCGAGATTTTTCATGCAAGCGGTGAGACAGGGAATAGAGCGTGAACGACTGGAGATTTTTAGCGAAAACAGGGGGTCGTGCTGACGCTGATTTTCTATTTTGATGTCTTGGCATCGACCTCCGACTGTGATTTGCGCTCTCCATTGGAGATCGGCACGGGTGCCCCCTGCCCGCCATCACCCCGTAGCTGGGAAACGCCAGGGTCTTGGCAACTTGCACTGTTCAGAGCACGAAACAAGGCCTCAGAAAAAACGAAGCCCCGCACAGGGCGGGGCTTGTTCTTGGCGGAGACGGAGGGATTCGAACCCTCGATGCAAGTTTTAGCTCACATACTCCCTTAGCAGGGGAGCACCTTCGGCCTCTCGGTCACGTCTCCAAAGGATGGGCGGGATTATGGCATGAATCACCGCCTGATCCGGCAAAAAACCGGGCGGGCAACCGGCCGTTCAGCCGGTTCCGCGGCACAACTCAGGCGGCGGCCTGGTCCAGGTCGAAAGCCTTGTGCAGGGCGCGCACGGCCAGTTCCATGTACTTCTCGTCGATCACGACGGAGGTCTTGATTTCGCTGGTGGAGATCATCTGGATGTTGATGCCCTCTTCGCTCAGCGAACGGAACATCTTGCTGGCGATGCCCACGTGGCTGCGCATGCCGATGCCGACGATGCTGACCTTGCAGATCTTGGTGTCGCCCTGCACTTCGGCGGCGCCGAGCGTGGGGATCACCTTGTCCTTGAGCAGGTCGATGGTCTTGGCGTAGTCGTTGCGGTTGACGGTGAAGCTGAAGTCCGTCTTGCCGTCCTTGGCGATGTTCTGGATGATGACGTCCACCTCGACGTTGGCGTCAGCCACCGCGCCCAGGATTTGGTAGGCGATGCCGGGCTTGTCGGGCACGCCCAGGATGGAGATCTTGGCTTCGTCGCGGTTGAACGCGATGCCGGAAACAACGGCTTGTTCCATGTGTTCGTCTTCCTCGAAAGTGATCAACGTGCCGGACTTGGCTTCTTCGTTGAGGTCGATGTCCCAGGGGGTGAAGCTGGAGAGCACGCGCAGCGGCACCTTGTACTTGCCCGCGAACTCGACCGAGCGGATCTGCAGCACCTTGGAGCCCATGGACGCCATTTCGAGCATTTCCTCGAAGCTCACGGTGTGCAAGCGGCGCGCCTCGGGCACGATGCGCGGGTCGGTGGTGTAGACGCCGTCCACGTCGGTGTAGATCAGGCACTCTGCGGCCTTGAGCGCGGCGGCCACGGCCACGGCCGAGGTGTCGCTGCCGCCCCGGCCCAGCGTGGTGATGTGGCCCAGGCCATCGATGCCCTGGAAGCCGGTGATGATGACCACCTTGCCGGCGGCGAGGTCGGCGCGCACGCGTTGGTCGTCGATGCTTTCGATGCGGGCCTTGGTGTAGGCGCTGTCGGTCTTGATCGGCACCTGCCAGCCCGCGTAGCTCACGGCCTGCAGCCCTTCGGCCTGCAACGCGATGGCCAGCAGCGCGGAGGACGCCTGCTCGCCGGTGGAGGCCAGCATGTCGAGCTCACGGCCGTAGGCGTCGTTGGTCTTGGCAGGGGCCAGTTCCTTGGCCAGGCCGAGCAGGCGATTGGTTTCGCCGCTCATGGCGCTGGGCACCACCACCATCTGGTGACCGGCGCGCGCCCACTTGGCGACACGCTTGGCGACGTTGCGGATGCGCTCGGTCGAGCCCATCGACGTGCCGCCGTATTTGTGAACGATCAGTGCCATTGAAAAAGAATGGGCCGCCGCGAAACGCAACAGCCCGTGTTCGTCAAGAAGTGTTGAGAGGGGTGTCCGGCCTGCCCTGGCGCCGCGCCTGCACGAAGGCAAGGGGTGCACACGAAGAGGGTCAAGCGGGGTGATTGTACCAAGCCAGGATATCGCCCCGACGCTCCACCCGCCCCGCGCCCACCTTGAGCTCGATGCGGTGACCGCGCGTGGCGCAAGCGGCGACTTGGTCCAGCAGTTCCTCCAATTGGGCCGAGCTGGCATTGGCGGAGCCGCCATGGGGATCGGCCATCGCATGCGCCTGCCGCAGCCAGTGGCGCAGCAGATTGGCCTGGCGGTCACGGCTCAAGGCGCGCAGCTCGGCGATGCGCGGCCCATGTCCAGGGTCGATGCCCACGCCGGTCGCAGCCGCGTCCTGCACAGCCAGTTCGTTCAGCAGTCGCTGGGCCTGCGCCGCGTGCGCGGCGCTGCGTGCGAAGGTGGCGCGGAACTGGGGAAACACCACGTCCAGCACCGGCAGCAGGCGGGCGCGGATGCGGTTGCGGGTGTAGCGTTCGTCGGCATTGCTCGGGTCATCGACCCAGCCCGCGCCCGCTCGCAAGCCACGGGCTTCAAGCCACACGCGCAGTTCGGCGCCCGGCACGTCCAGCAAGGGGCGGTGCCAGCGCAGCCCGCCACGCTCCCAGGCTTGGGGCATGGAGGCCAAGCCCGGCAAACCGGCGCCACGCGACAAGGCCAACAGCAGAGTCTCGACCTGGTCGTCAGCATGCTGGGCCAGGGCGACATCGCGCACACCCGCCATCAGGGCGGCCTCGGTCAAGGCCGCATAACGGGCGCCGCGTGCCGCGTCTTCCGGGCTCTGACCAGGGGCGTGGCGCGCGTCCACACGCCACGTGTGCAGGGGAATGTTCAGTGGTTCACAGGTGGCGCGCACCTGAGCCTCGAAGCCGTCGGCTGCGGCCTGCAAGCCGTGGTGCACGTGGAGGGCCTGCACCTGCCCCGGCCAGCGTTCGGCGCAGGCCAGCAGCAAGGCCGTGGAATCGGCGCCGCCGCTGCACGCCACGGCCAGAGGCAGGCCGGGCTGAAAACGCGCGAGGGCCCGCGTGAAAGCAGGCGCCGCGCCGGGAGGATTACTTGGCGCTCTTGGTGTCGGTGTAGCGGCCATAGCTCTGCAGGCGCTCGTAGCGGCGGTCCAGCAGTTCCTTGACCTTGAGGTCGGCCACTTGGCGGTAGGACTCGACCAGGGCGCGCTTGAGGAAGGACGCCATCTGCTTGGTGTCGCGGTGCGCGCCGCCGACCGGCTCGTTGACGATCTTGTCCACCAGCCCCAGGGCCTTGAGGCGGTGCGCGGTGATGCCCAGGGCCTCGGCCGCTTCCTCGGCGCGCTCGGCGGTCTTCCAGAGGATGGAGGCGCAGCCTTCGGGGCTGATGACGGAGTAGACGGAGTACTGCAGCATCAGCACCTGGTCGGCCACGGAAATCGCCAGCGCGCCGCCGGAGCCGCCCTCGCCAATGATGGTGGTGATGATGGGCACTTCCAGCTGCGCCATCTCGAAGATGTTGCGGCCGATGGCCTCGGACTGGCCGCGCTCCTCGGCGTCAATGCCGGGGTAGGCGCCGGGCGTGTCCACGAAGGTGAAGACCGGCAGACCGAACTTCTCGGCCGTCTTCATGAGGCGCAGGGCCTTGCGGTAACCCTCGGGCTTGCTCATGCCGAAGTTGCGCAGACCGCGCTCCTTGGTGTCGCGGCCCTTCTGTTGCCCCAGCACCATGCAGGGCGTGCCGTTGAAACGGGCCAGGCCGCCGACGATGGAGAGGTCGTCCGCGAAGTGGCGGTCACCGTGCATCTCGACGAAGTCGGTGAAGATCTCATTCACATAGTCCAGCGTGTAGGGACGCTCGGGATGGCGCGCGATCTTGGTGACCTGCCACGCATTGAGGTCGCTGTAGACGTCCTTGGTCAGCTGCAGGCTTTTCTTGCCGAGCTGTTCGATCTCCGCGCTGATGTCGACGGCGGACTCGGTCTGCACGTAGCGCAGTTCTTCGATCTTGGCTTCGAGTTCGGCGATCGGTTGCTCGAAGTCGAGGAATGTTTTCTTGGCCATCTGAGACCTCCAATAAGAGAACGGGCACGTCAGCCACAGCCACCGGGACAGGCCGCACGCGCTTTCGTTTCGATTTCCGGTTCGGGTTGTTGTTCAGTCCACGACCCATGAGGGCCTGCTCGCGCTAGTAAGCGACCGGCAGGGGGTCGAGAGAGCGCCAAATATACCAAGTCGCCACGCTGCAAAACGGGGCCCAGGCCGCGGCCACCTCGCGGGCGTCGCTGCGGCTGACCGCCTCGCCGGAGAAATAGTTACGACTGATACCGTTGAGCAATCCGATATCGTCCAGCGGCAAGACGTTGGGTCTCATCAGATGAAAGATCAGGAACATTTCGGCCGTCCACCGGCCTATGCCCCGGATGCCGACCAGCTCGGCAATGATGGCTTCGTCGTCCATCGCCTTCCAATCGGCGACACGGATGGCGCCGCTGTCGAAATGCAGCGCCAAGTCCACCAGGTATTCCACCTTGCGCGCCGACAGGCCGGCGGCACGCATGTCGTCGACTTTGAGCTTGAGCACGTTGCCGGGCGTCATGCGCCGGGGCAGCGCCGCGAAGCGTTCCCACACGGACTGTGCGGCCTTGACCGAGATCTGCTGGCCCACGATGCTGCGCGCCAGCGTGACGAAGGCATCGCCGCGCGTCTCCAGGCAGGCGCCGCCATGCTGGGGAATGATGCGGTTCATCACCCGGTCCTTCTTCATCAGGTGCTTGCAGGCCTCGTCCCAATAGACCGGCGTGGCGACCTGCACCGCCTCCGTGCCTTTGGTGGCCGCCACCGAGGACGCGAAGGCCGAGGCGGATTTGTTGGGGGCATCCGGCTCGTCGATCGGCTTGGCCTTGGGCGCGGCGTTCATGCCGCAACCTCCCAAGTGGTTCCGGTGGGCGCGTCTTTGAGCACGATGCCTTGCGCCAAAAGTTCCTGACGGATGCGATCCGCCTCGGCAAAGTTCTTCGCGGCCTTGGCAGCGGCGCGCTGGGCGATCAGGCTGTCGATGGCGCTGGCGTCCAGCGCGGCGCTGGCGCCGGACTGCAAAAACGCGACGGGATCCTCTTGAAGCAGGCCCAGGCAGCCGCCCAGCGCCTTCAACAGAGCCGCTAGGCGGGCCGATCCGGTCTTGTTGACCTCGGTGGCCAAATCGAACAGCACGGCCACGGCTTCGGGCGTGCCGAAGTCTTCGTCCATCGCGGCCTTGAAGCGGGCCGCATGCCCCTCGGTCCAGTCCACCGTCTGCGGCGCCATGGGTGCGGGTGGCGTGGCTTGAAGAGCGGTGTACAGACGCTTCAAGGCGCTGCGCGCGTCATCCAGGTGGGCGTCGCCGTAATTCAGCGGGCTGCGGTAGTGCGCGCGCAGGATGAAGAAGCGCACGGTCTGGGCGTCGTACTTCTGCAGCACTTCGCGGATGGTGAAGAAGTTGCCCAGGCTCTTGGACATCTTCTCGTTGTCCACGCGCACGAAGCCGTTGTGCATCCAGTAACGCGCCATCGGCTGGCCTTCGTTAGCCGCGCCGATCTTGGCGCCTTCGCTCTGGGCGATTTCGTTTTCGTGGTGGGGAAACTGCAGATCCGCCCCGCCGCCATGGATGTCGAAACTCTCGCCCAGCAAGGCACAGCTCATGGCCGAGCATTCGATGTGCCAGCCCGGGCGGCCCGCCCCATAAGGGCTCTGCCATTGGGCTTCGGCCGGCTCGTCCGCCTTGGCGGACTTCCAGAGCACGAAGTCCAGCGGGTCCTGCTTGCCGTCCAGCACGGCGACCCGCTCGCCGGCGCGCAGCTCGTCCAAGGACTTGCCCGACAGCTTGCCGTAGCCCGGGAACTTGCGCACGGAATAGTTCACGTCACCAGAAGCGCCGCCGGCTTGCCCCGGCACGCGGTAGGCCAGGCCCTGGCGTTCCAGCTGACCAATCAGGTCCAGCATCTGGGGCACGTAGTCCATGGCCCGGGGTTCGTGAGTCGGCCGCTGGATGCCCAGGGCGTCCGCGTCCTGGTGCAGCGCGGCGATCATGCGGTCGGTCAGGCCGCGGATGGTCTCGCCGTTCTTGAGCGCGCGCTGGATGATCTTGTCGTCGATGTCGGTGATGTTGCGCACGTAGGTCACGCGCCAGCCGCTGGCCTTGAGCCAGCGTTGCACCACGTCGAAGGCGACCATGGCGCGCGCATGGCCCAGGTGGCACAGGTCATAGACGGTCATCCCGCACACATACATGCGGACATGGCCAGGTTCCAGCGAGACAAAAGGCTCCAGCGCACGCGACAGCGTGTTGTAGATGCGAAGAGTCATGTGGCAATCAAAAAAACCGGCGCTCCACTTCGCGAATGAACTTCGTGAAGGCGTGCCGGCTCAAGCAGAGGGGTGAACGAGGGTGCCGCGCGAACGCGGCACTACAATTGCGGCCAGTATAAAGCCCCGGCGTGGAGGCCAAGCGCATGAATTCTCAGGCCTGGCCCGTGAATTGCGATGGCACCGCCTCTGACTGCCGCCCTTCTCAAGCCCTCCAACTTCGTGTTTTCCCTGCCTTCCGTGCCGTATTCCGCCGTCCGCGCCCTGCGGTTCCCCCTGATCAGCCTGCTCATGGGCTTGGCGCTAGCGACGGCGTCTTTGTCCGCGCGCGCGGACGCGTACGAGGAGGTCAACCAGAAATTGCAAGCTGGGCGCTATGCCGAGGCGCAAGCGCAGGCTGAGCGCTACCTGCAGGGCAAGCCGCGCGACCCCCAAATGCGCTACCTCCTGGGCTTGGTTCAGCGCGGCAGCGGCAAGCCCGAGGCGGCCCTTGAAACCTTCCTGCGGCTGACCACGGAGTATCCCGAGCTGCCCGAGCCCCACAACGCCCTGGCCTCGCTCTATGCCGCTCAGGGCGACTACGATCAAGCCCGCATCGCGCTGGAGCACGCGATTCGTGCCCGACCCGATTACGCGACCGCGCTCGAGAACCTGGGCGACCTGCAACTGCATCTGGCACAGCAGGCGTATTGCCAGGCCTTGAAGAGCAATCCGCGCAATGCCAAACTGCGTTCGCGCGTCCAGGCCCTCGGCATGCAGTGCCCGTAAAAGACACTCACGAACCACACAACCGCTGCCTTGCCATGCCTTCAAGCCGCCTCGTCCACGCCATGAACCCCGGACTTCGCCAAGACAGCACCCATCTCTCTGGCCCCTTGCCTCGGCGCTTGCACCGCAGCCTGATGCTCTCCTCGGTGCTGGCCCTGGCCTGTGCCTTGGGTACACCACCGGCCCGGGCGGCTGGTGCGGACATCCCGGCCTTGATGGCGGCTGGACAATGGTCACAGGCGCGCGGCGCCGTCGAGCAACAACTGCAAGCCCGTCCCAAGGACGCTCAACTTCAGCTTTACAAAGGGGTGATCCAGCGCGAAAGCGGCCAGCTGCGCGAAGCCCTGGTCACGTTCACGCAGTTGAGTGTCGAGCACCCCAACCTGCCCGAAGCCTGGAACAACTTGGCGGCCGTCCACGCGGCGCTGGGCCAATTCGAGCAGGCTCGCGTGGCGCTGGAAAAAGCCCTGCACACGCACCCCAGCTACGCCGCGGCCTACGACAACCTGGGCGCGGTCTACGCCCGCCTGGCCAGCCTGGCCTACAGCCGGGCGCTGCTGATCGACGCCGAGGGCGCCGTGCCCAACGCCAAGCCCAGCCCCCAGCAGCAAGCCGCCAATGAAGCCTTGAAGCAGTCGCTCCAGCAGCCCATGCAACTGGCCTTGTTGCGTGAAGTGCGGGAGTTGCCGGCCGCCTCCGCGCCGCTGCCAGCGGCAACGCCAGTGGCGCCTGCGCCCGTGGTGGTGGCCTCCGCCACGCCGCCCGCACCCGCGCCACATGCAGCGCCAGCGGCCACGACCGCGACGCAAGCGACACCCGTCTCCGTCCCAACGGCCACGCCTGCGCCCTCGGCACCGGCCGTCGCCGTCGCTCAGCCTCCCCTGACGCCGCCACCGCCCCCGCCGCCGCCTGTCAGCAAGCCCGCGCCAGTGGTGCCACGGGAAACTCCTGCCCCGCCAGTCGCAGCGGCCGCCACACCGGCAGCGCCACCCGTGGCCAGCGCAGCGCCCAGCGCCCCGTCAGCCGACGAAGCGGCCGTCGCCCAGGCCGTGCGCGCCTGGGCTCAAGCCTGGTCGGACCGCGACATGGCGCGCTACCTCGGTGCCTACGCGAGCAACTTCGACACCGGCTCGCAAAGCCGCCCGGTCTGGGAGCAAGCACGGCGTGATCGCATCGTCAGCAAGAAGCGCATCAGCGTGGAAGTGCAGAGCCTGCAGATCACCGTCAACGGTTCGCGCGCGATCGCCAAATTTCTGCAAGACTACAAGGCGGACACGCTGGCCGTCGTCAATGGCAAGACTCTGGAACTGACGCGCACGGCCGACCGCTGGCTGATCGTCAAGGAAAGCGCGGGCAACTGACTCGCCCGCCCCACCGCGTGCAAGGAACGTCATGAAGCGAGCCGTCTTCCTCACTCCGCCCCGCGTCGCCGTGCTGGTGTTGGCCGCGCTCGGCCTCTGCACGACACAGCAAGGTCGCGCGCAAGCCCAGACCGTGGCCGCCATCTCCCCGGCCCCGATCCTGACGTCCGCGGGCTCGAAACTCTCACCCGAAGCCCGACTGGTCGACATCTACCGACTCGTCGGCATGGGCCAGTTGAACGAGGCGCGCGAGGCCGCGCGCCGCCTGGCTCAAGACCACCCGAATTTCCAGCTGGCCCAGCTCGTTTATGGGGACCTGCTGCTCGCTCAGGCACGCGCGCTCAATGGTCTGGGCAATGCTCCCGCGCTGTTGACCACCGGCGTCGGGGCGCAAACCCTGGCCGAGTTGCGCCATGAATCCGAGGTGCGGCTGGCCGCGCTGCGCGAGCGCCCGCCGGCCGGTGCCGTGCCCACGCAATTCCTGGCGCTGGCGCCCAACGTGCGGCATGCCATCGCGGTCGATGCCTCGCGCGCCCGCCTGTACCTCTTCGAGAACCAAGCGCAAGCCAACGAAGGCGCTCGGATGCGCCTGATCGCCGACTACTACGTGTCCGTGGGCAAGTACGGCATCGAGAAAACCACGGAGGGCGACGCCCGCACCCCCCTGGGCGTGTACTTCACGCTGCACCGTCTGGACAAGCGCTCCTTGCCCAATTTCTATGGCGCGGGCGCGCTGCCGATCAACTACCCCAACATCCTGGACCGACGCAGGGGCAAGACGGGCAGCGGCATCTGGCTGCACGGCACGCCGCCCAATCAGTTCGCGCGTGCCCCCTTGGCCACCAATGGCTGCGTGGTGTTGTCCGACCCCGACCTCGAGCACGTGCTGCGCACCGTGGCCCCCAGCACGACACCGGTGGTGATTGCCTCGCGCCTGGAATGGGCGCAGCCGACGCAATTGCAAGCCGAGCGCCAGTCCTTCGAGACCGTGCTGGCGGCATGGCGGCAGGCCAAGACCAGCGGCGATCTGCAACAGATGCTGCGCTTCTACGCCGAGGACTTCTCGGGTTTCCGTGGCCGCACGCTGCGCGAGTGGGAACTGGTGCTGCGCGTCGAACTGGCGCGCGACGAGGGCCGCGCGATCGAACTGCAAAATCTCTCCTACCTGCGCTGGACGGACGAGGAAGACACCATGATCGTCACCTTCGAGGAAGCTTCCGCGCCGGGCCAGGACAACCGCCCTGGCGTTGCCAAGGGCCAAGTCAAGCGCCAGTACTGGAGCCGCCAGGGCCAGGAGTGGAAGATCATTTTTGAAGGAACCCTCGGATGAAGTCTCGTCGTCTTGCCCTGCGCCACCTGTCCACCCTGTTCTGCGCCTTGGGCCTCGCTCTTGGCCCAGCCCTTCAATCGGCGCAAGCCCAGAGCGCGCCAGCCAAGCCCGCCAGTACCGTCAACAAAACCAAAGGAAAGACCTCCATGAGCCACCCTCAAGTCGAACTCACCATCACCGGCTACGGCGTCATCAAGCTTGAACTCGACGCCGAGAAGGCGCCCAAGTCCGTCGAGAATTTCCTGGACTATGTGAAGAGTGGTCATTACAGCGGCACGGTCTTCCACCGCGTCATTCCGGGCTTCATGATCCAAGGCGGCGGCTTCGCCCCGGGCATGAACCAGAAGCCGACCGAACCGCCCATCGAAAACGAAGCCAACAACGGCCTGAAGAACGACAAGTACACCATCGCGATGGCGCGCACGAACGACCCGCATTCGGCGACCGCTCAATTCTTCATCAACGTCGCGAACAACGACTTCCTCAACCACAAGGCACCCTCGGGCCAAGGCTGGGGCTACGCCGTCTTCGGCAAGGTCATCGCAGGCCAGGACGTGGTGGACAAGATCGCCGCTGTGAAGACCGGCACCCGCGGCTTCCACGGTGACGTGCCCAAGGAAGACGTGGTGATCGAAAAAGCCACCGCCTTGTGATCTGAGCCCAAGTGAACCTGCCCCAGACGTTCGTCGCCGAAGTCAGCGCGCCCGCGAGCTGGCGGCTGGTCGACTTCATTTCCGACCTGCACCTGCACAGCAGCGAGCCCCGGACGGTGGAGGCCTGGAAACGCTACTTGGCGAGCACGCCCGCCGACGCCATCTTCCTGCTGGGCGACCTGTTCGAAGTCTGGGTCGGGGACGACGCGCTGGACGATCCCGGGACGGACGCGGCCAGCGCCGCGGAGTCGGCCTTCGAGCGCGAGTGCATCGCGGCGCTGCTCGCCGCGAGCACCAACCACGCGTTGTACTTTCTGCATGGCAACCGCGATTTCATGCTGGGTGACGAGGCCGCGAGGCGCGCGGGCATGACCTTGCTGGCCGATCCGTGCGTGCTCGTCTTCGGCGTCGCGCAAGGCAAGCCGGCGCGGTGGTTGCTCAGCCACGGCGATGCCCTCTGCCTGGGCGACCGCGAGTACCAGGCGTTTCGCGCGCAGGTCCGCACCCCCGAGTGGCAGCGAGGATTTCTGACCCAGTCCCTGACCCAGCGCCGGGCCTTCGCGCGCAATCTCCGTGCCCAGAGCGAGGCCCGCAGACAGGCGAGTGCCGCCGCCGGCACCGACTTCAGCGAGACCTACGCCGATGCCGACCCAGCCCTGACGCGCGCCTGGCTACAGGCCGCGCGCTGCACGAACCTGATCCATGGCCACACGCACCGCCCTGCGGATCACCGGCTTGACGAAGGCGCTAGTAACCCCAGCGGCGCGGGCTCGAGCACGCGCCATGTGCTGAGCGACTGGCATCTGGACGGCCCGGGGGCGCCGCGCGCCGAGGTCATGCGCCTCAGCCTGGCCCATGCCGGCAGCGCGGCGCGGGTCAGACGCCTGACGCTGGCCGAGGCCATGGGCACGACGACGCGCGTCAGCTGAGATGGGCTGGCTGGGCTCTCTGCTGGGGCGTCTGCTCAGCTCGGCGGCCAAGCGCCGCCCCCGTCACCCCATTCCCGACGCTCTGTGGCGAGACACCCTGGCCGCCTGCCCCTGGCTGGACAATCGAACGGAGTCCGAGCGCGCCCGCCTGCGTGACCTGTGCGCCCTCTTCCTGGAAGACAAAGAGTTCCATGGCGCGCAGGGCCTGAGCATCACCGATGCCATGGCCGTGCAGATCGCCGCCCAGGCCTGCCTGCCCGTGCTGGGCTTTGGCACGGGCAGCTTGCCCTTGCGCTGGTACGACGACTTCGTGACCATCGTCGTGCAGCCCGAAGAGGTGCTGGCCCCTCGCACGGTGATGGACGAGCATGGCGTGGTCCATGAGTACGAAGAGGAACTGGCTGGCGAGGCCATGCCCGAGGGCCCGGTGATGCTGAGCTGGCAGGACGTGCGCACGGCGTCGGACGCCGAGGCCATCGCCCAAGGCTACAACGTGGTCATCCATGAGTTCGTGCACAAGCTGGACCTGCGCGACGGCGTGGCGGACGGCTGCCCGCCCCTGCCCGCGGGTTTCATGGGCCTGGCGCCACGCGCCGCGCACGCGCACTGGCTGGACACGCTGCAGACGGCCTACGAGGGCTTCAAGGAAGCCTGCATCCGGGCCGAACGTTTTGGCGAAGCCGAGACTTGGCTGGACCCCTATGGCGCCGAGCACATCTCCGAGTTCTTCGCCGTTGCCAGTGAAGCGTATTTCGTGAACCGGGCACGTTTCACGCAGGAACATCCCACGCTGCTGGCGCTGTTCGACGCCTTCTACCGCCCAGGGGCCTAACCCAGTGGGAAGGCCTCAGGCCTGGGGCCTGGGGCCTGGGGCCTGGGGCCTGAAGCACACCTGCGGCCTGCTCGGCGCGCCCGCGCTCACGCCGTGGCCTCGCCCCCAACCGAGCCCCCCTGTAGCCGATGGAGCGCCGCCGGCCCGCTGACACGCATGATGTCGATGAAGCTGCGCAAGCGGGCCGGGTGCAGGCGCGCCTGCGGGTAGACCAGAAACACCGGCAGCGGATCGGCCCGCCACTGCGGCACGACATGCACGAGCCGCCCGGCACGCAGCTCCTCCTGCATGGCCCAGGCCGAACCCACGGCCAGTCCCAGGCCCTCGACGGCGGCGGTGCGCAAGGCGTAGAGCCCGTCGGTGGACAGGCGCGGCTGAATACCAATGCGCGCCACTTCGTCCGAACCGGCGCGCGTCAGGCTGATTTCGTTGCGGTAGAAGGTGCGCAAGGCCAACCAGGGCAGGCGCGTCAATTCGGCCGGGTGGGTGGGCAGGGCGCCGTCGAACAGGGACGGCGCGCCCACCACGATGCGAGGCACCTCGCCCAGGGGCAGCGCCACCACCGAGGGGTCCTGCACACCGCCGACGCGGATGGCGCAATCCACCCCCTCGGCGATGAAGTCGGGCATGCGGTCATGCAGCAGCCACTCGACCCGCATCTTGGGATAGCGCCGCAGGTAGTCCGCCAAAGGCTGCACCAGCTGCTGCTGCCCAAAGGCGTGGGGCGCCACCACGCGCAAGGTGCCGGCCGGCTCCTCGCCCGCACCACGGGTTTCGCTCTCGAACGCCTGCCAGCTGGAAATCAGGTCCTTGGCACGCACGTAGCAACGCTGGCCGTCCTCGGTCAAGCGCATGGCGTGGGTGGTGCGCTGCAGCAGGCGCACACCCATGGCGCGCTCCAGGGCCTGCAGGCGCCGGCTGATGGTGGGTTGCGTGCTGCCCAGTTGCTCGGCCGCTGCCGACAGGCTGCCGGCCTCGACGATGCGCACAAAGGTTTCGATCAGCAGCATCCGGTCGGTGCCGGGTGGCAGAGCCGCGTCTTCCATATTCATACGTAAATCGTATAACCAATCTTCCAGACAAGCCCTAACCAAGACCGTTTTGTTCAGAAAAAATCACGTCACCCTGAAAAACAACTGGAAAACCCTGATGAACACCATTCAATCAACGCATGCAAAGCAGGACGACGGCCTCTCCTCGGCCCTGGTGTTCCTGCTGGCTTTGGGCGCCGGTCTGGCGGCAGCCTCCATCTACTACAGCCAACCGCTGCTCGGCGTCCTGGGCACCGATCTGCAGACCTCGGCCGCGGCCGTCGGCTGGGTGCCCACCCTGACCCAGCTCGGTTACGCCCTGGGCATCCTGCTGCTGGCGCCCCTGGGAGATCGCTACGACCGGCGACGCGTCATCGCGATCAAGGCGGGTCTACTGGCCGCCGCCCTGCTGCTTTCCAGCCTCTCGCCCACGCTGGGCGTGCTGCTGGTGGCCAGCCTGGCGCTGGGCCTGGTGGCCACGCTGGCGCAGGACATCGTGCCCGCCGCGGCCACGCTCGCGCCGGAGACCCGGCGCGGTCGCGTGGTCGGCACGGTGATGACGGGGCTGCTGCTGGGCATCCTGCTGTCGCGTGTCGTCAGTGGTTTCGTGGCCGAGCACTTCGGCTGGCGCACCGTGTTCGCGGCGGCCGCGGTCGCCGTGCTGCTGCTGGGACTGGCCCTATGGCGGGTGCTGCCGCCCTTCGCGCCCACGTCCCGCCTGCCCTACGGCCAACTCATCGGATCGCTGCTGCAGCTGTGGCGGCAGCACCCGGAGCTGCGCCGCGCGGCGCTGGCCCAAGGCCTGCTGTCCGTGGCCTTCAGCGGTTTCTGGTCCACGATGGCGGTCATGCTGCATGGCGCGCCCTACCACCTCGGCACCAGCGCGGCGGGAGCCTTCGGCCTGGCGGGCGCGGCCGGCGCGCTGGCCGCGCCACTGGCGGGACGTTATGCCGATCGGCACGGCCCAGCCCGCGTGAGCCTCGCGGGCGCGGCGCTCACGGCCCTGTCGTTCGCGGCGATGTTCTTCCTGCCCGCGCTGTCGCCGCACCACGCGCTGTGGCTGATCGCCGCCAGCACCGTGGGTTTCGATCTGGGCATCCAGGTCTCGCTGATCGCGCACCAGACCATCGTCTACGGCCTGGACCCCGCCGCGCGCAGCCGACTCAACGCCGTGCTGCTCTCTTCCACTTTCGTCGGCATGTCGATGGGGGCGGCGCTGGGCAATGCCCTGCTGGCCCAGGCGGGCTGGACCGGCGTGACCGCCCTGGCCGTGATGGCCGCCTTGGGCGCGTGGGCCCTGCGCCTGCAGGCACCGGCGCAGACGCGCCAAGGCTGAACATCCGGGCTATCTGGCCCGTGCCCGTGCGGCCGTCTCCCTCGAGCGCGCACAGCCACTCATCCGGAACCCTGCGGCGGCCCTCACCAGGCCGTCGCTTTGTCCACCTCCTCCAGGGTCGTCAGCCCCTGCAGCACTTTGAGCAGGCCATCGTGGCGCATGGAACGGA
The DNA here is from genome assembly GCF_000211835.1 of Hylemonella gracilis ATCC 19624. Classification (GTDB taxonomy): domain Bacteria; phylum Pseudomonadota; class Gammaproteobacteria; order Burkholderiales; family Burkholderiaceae_C; genus Hylemonella; species Hylemonella gracilis. The sequence continues at coordinate 15,091 of NZ_AEGR01000057.1, forward strand.
AACCGTCGCGCCGGGCCGCGCGCTGGATCTCCACCAGGGACTGCTGCCGTGAGATCAGATCGCGAATGGCGTCGCTCAGCACGAAGACTTCGTGGATGCCCATGCGCCCCGCGTAACCACTGCCGTGGCAACGCGGGCACCCTCGTCCACGGCAGAAATGGACCGGCGCGTCACCCCGGTTGTGGAACAGGGTGTCCAGAACTTCAATGCTCGGTTCATAGCGCTCCTTGCAGTGCGGACAGATGCGGCGCACCAGGCGCTGGGCGAGCACGCCGATGACCGAAGGCGCCACCAGGAAGGGCGGCACCCCGATATCGACCAGGCGAGTGACGGCCTGCGCGGCGCTGTTGGTGTGCAGCGTGGCCATGACCAGATGTCCGGTGAGCGCGGCCTGGGTGGCGATGCGCGCGGTCTCCAGATCGCGGATTTCACCGATCAGCAGCACCTCCGGGTCCTGGCGCAGCACGGCCCGCAGCACCTGCGCGAAATCCAGGCCGATGGCGCCGTGGGTCTGGATCTGGGTGACACCATCGATGCGCAATTCCACCGGATCCTCCACCGTGACGATGTTGACCTCGGGGCTGTGCAACCGCGCCAACGCCGCGTAGAGCGTGGTGGTCTTGCCCGAACCGGTGGGCCCGGTCACCAGCAAGACCCCATGCGGGCGCTGGATCAATTGCTCCAGCAAGTCCTGGTTACGCCGCGAAAACCCGAGCTCGTCGATGGGCGTGACGCGCTGGTCGGACGAACCCACCGCGCGCAGGACCGCCTTCTCTCCGAACACGCTGGGCACGATGGACAGGCGGAAATCGTGGCTGCGGCCCTTTTGAGTCAGGCTGACACGCCCGTCCTGGGGACGGCGTTTTTCAGCGAAATCCAGGCTGGCGATCAGCTTCAAGTGCGACAGCAGGGGCGCGAGCAGGTCTTTGTCCAGCACCAGCCGGGTCTGCAGCAGGCCATCGATGCGAAAGCGCAAGGCCAAGGCGTTCGCCATCGGCTGGATGTGGAGGTCACTCGCGCGGTGCTTCAAGCTGTAGAGCAGCAGACCGCGCACCAGCTCACCCGCTCCCGACACCGAGGCTGACGCCGCTGGGCCTGACGCTCCCATCGCTGGCGACGCAGCGATGGCCTCGCGCATGGGGCGGCCCAGCTCCTGGCTGATCTTGCGAGCCAGGGCGGTCAAGCCCGCACGGCCCGTGTACTGGACTTCGATGCCGTTCTCGATGTCCTGCGCGAAGGCGAAAACCGCCTGCACGGAGTCCACGGACCTGGCCGATGGCCCAGCCGCGACCGCGCGCTCGACTTCGGCCACCACCATCGCGTCCTCGGGACGCACCAGGGCCACGTGCAGCGTGCGCTGCGTGAGCTGCAAGGGCAGGCACTGCAAACGGCGCGCGGCATCCGCACTGATGCACGCCAGGGCCTCGGGCTGGACCGCGGCTCGGTCCAGCGCCACCGTGTCCTTGCCAATGCTGGCCGCGTAGCGTTGCGCCAGTCGAGCCTTGAGGGCCGCTGATTCCAGCGCGCTGTGGAGGTGGGTGGACAGCTCAAGGTGCCGCACGCCGAACATCAGCTGCAGGCCGTCGGCCTCTTTGTCGCTCGCGATGCCGGCCTCGACCAGAGCTTGCACAAACGACGACCTAGTCACGGCCATTGTCCTGGACCGCGCGCGTGGCACCGAAGGCGGGGCCTTGATCGGGCATCGGCGGCGCTAAAGACTCGTCCCGCGAGCAGCCCGAAGTACCTCGACTCGCCTGCTCAGCCAGTTCCCGCAACAGCTCCTGAAGATCGAACCGGTGCTCGGGCAGCGGTTCCCGTGACTGATCCATCATGCCCCCTTCGCGTGGAACGTGTTGAACACGCGAAGGAGGTTAGCACCGGGCGCAGGCGCGGCGCCTCAGACTATGGATTCACGCAAGGCGCAGCACCAAGCTACCGATTTCAGCCGCGCAACAAGGCTTTCAGCGCCTGCTGCAGGCGGCGTGCGGCGTCCGGCGTGTGCGGCGTGGCCAGCACGCGGGCCACGTCCTGCCCCCAGGTCTGAGCGGGAGCGGGATCGTTGCGACGGGTCAACAGCTGCAGTTGCAGAGCGCGGCGCGCCGCCAGATGGTCGGCCGGCGTGGGCACTTCGGCGGCCATTTCCAGCCGCAGCAAGGTTTCAGCGCCGTCGCCCTGCGCAGCCGAGGCCAGCGCCTGGCTCCAGAGCGCGCGGGTGCCTGAGCTGACGGCGCGGCCCAGTTCCTGAACACTGGGCAGTTGCTCGGTGCTGCGCTGCGACCACGCGTCCAACACTTTGGTCAGCGCCTCGCCGTGCGCCTGCACGGCCAGTTTCTTCAACGCGGCCTGAGCGTGCTCCAGCGCATCACGCTGAGCACGGAACGCCGCGTCACCCAGGCGCGGCTGCATCGCGCTCGACGACGGCGCCCCCCGCGCCGCGTCGCGCGGACCACGTCCGCGCTCGTCGCGACCCGGCGCCGACCCCGGCCTGCCGCCGCGATCCCCTCGGCCCAGGGGCGCGGCGGGCTCGGACTTGCGCATGCCAGGGCGGTCATCGCCGCGCACCGCCACGACGGGTTTGCGCGGCGCGGTGGGCGCGGGGGCCGGTGCGTCCTGCGCCGCATCGGTGGGCGCCATGCTGGCGGCCGTATCCGTCGGTCCGTCAGCCGCCGCGCTTGGCGTGGACTGCACAGCCTTGGGGTCGGCCCGGCGTGCCGCTTCCAAGGCCGCCATGGCCGCGTGGATGGCCTGAGCGTCACCGCTGGCGCTGGCCGCTTGCAAGGCCTGCGCGGCGTCGTACACCGCGCGGTCGTAAGGGGTCATGGATTCCGGGTTGACGGCTTGGCGCGGCGCGAAGCGTTCGCCCTGGCCTTCACCGGGTCCGCGAGAAGGACGATCACCCCGTTCGCCGCGGCGGGCGGGCCTGCGCTCCGCGTCCAGGGCAAAAGCGTCGTCGATGGGTTTGCGGAAGGCCTCCCACAATTTTTGCTCCTGCCGGCGGTCCAGCGGCATGGCCTGAGCCTCCACCTGCCAGCGCTGCTGCAAGGCCTTCACATCGTCGATTCGCAAGACCGCGCCAGCCGCGTGGGCCGCGCTCAATTGCTTGGCCTCCTCGACCAGCGCTTGGCGTCGCTGCAAGCCCGCTTTCTGCGCGCGCGCCAGCGGCGCATGGGCGGCATCCCACACGGACTTCCAGCGGGACAGCAATTCAGCGAATGCTTTTTCGCTCAAGTGACCGGCCTCACGCCAACGCTCGCTGAACTGGTGCAGTTCGCGGTTGTAGGCTTTCCAATCGGTCTGGGTATCTTCAGCGGCCGGCGCGTCGCCGGCTTGCGCGATGCCATGGGCGGCCGTCCACTGCTTGAGTTCTTCAATCAGGGCAATGCGCTTGGCCTTGTGTTCAGCGCTCTCCGCCTTGAGTTTGTCCAGCCAGACCTGAACCACCTTGTGGGCGGCGCTGCAGGCCTCGTCAAAGCGCTTCCACAGCAGCGGATGCGGCGCACCGGCGCTGAGGTCCAGCTTCTTCCATTGCTCGCGCAAGTCGCGCAGCGCTTCTTGCAGCTTGCGGCCCGCCAGAGCGGCGCCGCCCTCACCGTGCAGCAGGGCTTCGGCCTTGGTGATCAACTCCAGGCGCGCCGGGTCGTTCTGCCGGGCTTGGGCGGCGGACGAGGGCGCGGCTGCCACGGCGGGGGACGGCGCCGCGCTGCCCGCGCCGCCGCTGGCACCCTCGCCTCGGGCCTGTCTCAGCTCCTCGGCCCAAACGGGCACCTGAGGCAAGGGAGCGCTGGCGTCCTCGGCCGCCACGCGAGCCTGGGCCAAGGCAGCCCCGAAAGCTTCCCAGACCAGGCCCAGCTGCGCGCGCGAGGCTTCGAGTTGGGCCGCGATGCGCGCGCCAGCGCCGGCCGGAACGCCGCCAGCCTCCGCGCCCTGCGCAACGCTGGGCCACTCGCGCGCCTGGAACAGGGCGCCCGCCTCGGCCTGCCAGCGCGCCACGTCGGCGCCCAGGCTTTCGGACCCGGATTGCGCTTCGCGCCAGGGCTTGGTCGACAGGGATTCGATGCGCTGGACCAGCAGCACGGCCGCTTCACGCTCCACCTGCGCACGGTGTTGCAGGTCCTCGACCGCCTGGACCCGCTCGGCCAGACGGCTACGCAGCGCAGCCAGGGGTTCGCGGCTCAGGGGGGCGCCCGCCTTGGCGGCGTCACGCGGCCAGGCTTGGGCTTCGGCCAGGTTCAGATGCGGCGCATCCAGCAAGGCTTGGGCCTTGTCGATCCAGGATTGGCTGGCCTGGGGGTCCTGAGGGGCAGAGGTAGATGACATATCAGATGAAGTCGAAAAAACAAAAACCTGCCTCGCAGGTTTTCTCAGAACCCGGATTGTCGCCGCCCGCGCCCCGGTTTGCTCGTGCAAAGCGTCGTCAGCCATGGGAAACCCGCAGAACCACTGCCGGCATCTGCGGGAACACCTCTGGCGCGCGGCCCGCAGGCCATGCCTGTCCCGTCAGGGGCTCGGCGTCCACCCGCTCAACTTGAGGGGTTTTTGCGTCCAGTCGCATCAAACCCACAGTTTCGGCCCCTTCACCGAAACGTTACACATCTCCGAAAATCTGATCAAAAACCTGTAAAAGCTTCGGCAAAGACCTGATCTTGAATGATTTTTCAACAAATCGACATGCCCTGCGCGTGGCCGCTATCAAAGCCATAGGCAGCGCATATGGATAGAAAAACATACCTCCCCCATTACAATTCGTTGCACTGACGGGGCGCCACCGCGCGGCCCCGCACCCCGAGGTCTCAGGTTCCCGCCTCCTTACATGGTCAAGGGAACTCCCCGGGGCTCCGCTGCCGAAACCGGCTACATCGGACCACAAGCGCGGGCATGTTGATGGATGCTCGCGTGACCGATGGCGTACCAACCCAGACGTGGCTTAGACCAGCCCGACACCTTTCCCCCCGGAACCGCGCACGACGCAGACCCGGGCATGACATGGCGTCGGCGCATGGGTCCAAGCCGCGCGAGATGAGGATTGCTATGACAGCGCTTGACGACATGGGCGACAGCTTGCGGAAAATGCCGCGCCGCCTTGTCCAATTCTTTTATTCCCTGGCTCACAACGGCTTCGCTCTGTTTGGCCTGAGCGTGATCCTGGTGCTGCTGGCCTTGGCCGCACATTCCGGTTTGCGCAAGGCCGGGGAAGAACACTTGATGGACTGGCTGCAGACGCGCCAGTTCGGCGAGCCCTTGGAAGAACCCAGCCCGCTCGTGACGGTGGGCCGTGCGACAGCCACCGATTTGCAGAACCTGAGCGCTCAGCAAGCCGCCGTGACGGATTGGCTGAGCCGCCGTTACCGCATCGCGCCCCAGCCGCTCTCGGCCTTGGTGCTGGAGGCCTACCAAATTGGGCACAACTACAAGCTGGACCCCTTGCTGCTGCTTTCGGTGATGGCCATCGAATCTGGCTTCAATCCCTTCGCGCAAAGCCCCGTCGGCGCCCAGGGCCTGATGCAGGTCATGACCCATCTCCATGGCGAGAAATACGAACCCTTCGGTGGCCAGCTCGCCGCCTTCGATCCGCTGACGAATCTGCACGTGGGTGCGCGTGTGCTGCGTGAATACATCGTGCGCGCCGGTTCCATCGAGGGTGGCCTGCGCCGCTACGTGGGCGCGGCCAATCTGCCCAGCGACGGCGGCTATGTGACCAAGGTATTGAGCGAACACCACTTGCTGACCCTGGTCGCGCGCCAAGCCCAGCACGTGCCCGACGTGCCCAAACCGCCTGTTCGCTCCCGCTCCATGCAAATCACCATGCCGGCCGCCCCGTCCCGGCCGGAGACGGCTACGCATGCCAGCGCCACGGGCGCTTCGCCCGTGGGCGCCAAGCAGACGGTCGCTCTGCTCAACAACTGAGTATCTCAGTCCTCATTTCCCCGGCCACGGGCCAGGGACCCGCGCTGGGCTACACTAGGCGGGCACGCGACTGGCGATAGGCCCGCCGACCGGGAAAACACCGCTTTTTCACCGACTGGCGTGGCTGACGTGGGCCACCACCGGGGAGCGTGCCGCGCGGCATGTCGTCAGGCCCCCGGGCCACCTGCAAGCCGTCGCGTTTTGCCGTGCGCCTGGGCAGCCTTTCCGCTTGCATCGCGTCCCGCGGGACGCGCCCGCGAGCGGGACAGGCCCGCGTCACCACCCGCTCCAACTGCACACTTGCACGCCATGTACAACCGCAACATTCTTGTCGAACAAGCCGACCCCGAACTCTTCGCCGCCATCCAGGCCGAAAACAAGCGCCAGGAAGAGCACATCGAGCTGATCGCCAGCGAAAACTATGCCTCGCCCGCCGTCATGTGGGCCCAGGGCACGCAGCTGACCAACAAGTACGCCGAAGGTTATCCCGGCAAGCGCTATTACGGCGGCTGCGAATTCGTGGACGTGGCCGAACAGCTGGCCATCGACCGTGTCAAGAAGATCTTCGGCGCCGACGCCGCCAACGTGCAGCCGCACTGCGGCGCTTCCGCCAACGAGGCTGTGTTCCTGGCCTTCCTCAAGCCCGGCGACACCATCATGGGCATGAGCCTGGCCGAAGGCGGTCACCTGACCCACGGCATGCCGCTCAATATGTCGGGCAAGTGGTTCAACGTGGTCAGCTATGGCCTGAACGCGCAGGAAGCCATCGACTACGAAGCGATGGAAAAGAAGGCGCGTGAGACCAAACCCAAGTTGATCATCGCGGGCGCCTCGGCCTACAGCCTGCATATCGACTTCGCGCGCTTCGCGAAGATCGCCAAGGAAGTCGGCGCGATCTTCATGGTGGACATGGCGCACTACGCCGGCCTGATCGCCGCGGGCGTCTACCCGAACCCCGTGCCGCACGCCGACGTCGTGACCAGCACCACGCACAAGAGCCTGCGGGGCCCGCGTGGCGGCTTCATCCTGATGAAGGCCGAGCATGAGAAAGCCATCAACAGCGCCATCTTCCCCGGCCTGCAAGGCGGCCCGCTGATGCACGTGATCGCGGCCAAGGCCGTGGCGTTCAAGGAAGCGCTGGAACCGGCCTTCAAGGCCTACCAGCAACAGGTGGTGAAAAACGCCCAGGTCGTGGCCGAGACCCTGACCCAGCGCGGCCTGCGCATCGTCAGCGGCGGCACGCAAAGCCACGTCATGCTGGTGGACCTGCGCGCCAAGGGCATCACGGGCAAGGAAGCCGAAGCCGTGCTGGGCGCCGCCCACATGACCATCAACAAGAACGCCATCCCCAACGACCCGGAAAAGCCGATGGTGACCAGCGGCGTGCGCATCGGCACCCCTGCCATGACCACGCGCGGCTTCAAGGACGAGGAAGCGCGCATCACTGCCAACCTGGTCGCGGACGTGTTGGACAAGCCGCGCGACGAGGCCAACATCGCGGCCGTGCGGGCCAAGGTGAACGCCTTGACCGCAAGATTCCCCGTGTACAAATGAACACCCCCCTGAGGCGCCACGCGCCCCGGCACCCATTGCCAGAGGCAATGGTCCTTTGGGTTGTCCAAGCCTGCGCAGGCAGGCTTGGAGCCGCAACCCTCAGCCCCCTGAACGCCATCCTTCGTTGGCAGGGGGGACGCACCCAGTGGCCCGGCAAAGCCGGCTTCACGGGTGCGCGCGCATAAAACCTCAGTTCAACGGCAAACACCATGAAGTGCCCCTTCTGCGGCCACCCCGAAACCCAGGTCGTCGAGACCCGGATTTCGGAGGACGGGGATTTCATCCGCCGCCGCCGCCAGTGCGGGCACTGCGAGAAGCGCTTCACCACCTACGAACGGCCGGAAGTCAACTTTCCGGCGGTCGTCAAGAAGGATGGACGGCGCATCGAGTACGAACGCGGCAAGTTGATGGCCTCCTTGCAACTGGCCTTGCGCAAACGCCCGGTCAGCACGGAGCAAATCGACAGCGCCATTGAACGCATCGAGGAAAAGCTGCTCAACCTGGGTCTGCGTGAGGTGCCATCCGCGCGCATCGGCGAATTGGTGATGCGCGAGCTGAAGAAACTCGACAAGGTCGCCTACGTGCGCTTCGCCAGCGTCTACCGCAGCTTCGAAGACATCGACGAGTTCAAGACCCTGGTCGAGGAATTCCGGCGCTGAGATTCCTGGCGGCTGGCCAGTTTCCGCGAAACCCGTCAGCGCTCACCGCCAACAGTCCGGCACCGACAGTGCCGCCCCGGTGCGTCCCTTCACACCCGTGTGCGTCAAGGTCAAGCTGCCGCAGGCGTCATCCCATCCCGGCGCTGGCACGGCCTGGAGCGTGTAGGTGTCGGCCTGGGCCTCGCTCACGCTGAGCTGGTAACGCGCGGTCTCGGCCGGCGCGCCCTCGGGCACGGTGCGCAGGCGCAGAGGCAAGACCGGCGCTACATCGGCCGGCGTGGTGTATCGGTTGTACACGGCGTGGTAACGCTCCATGTACTGCTGGGCGTCTTGCAGGGCCGCGCGCGCCTCGGCGCGATGGGCGCGGCGCACATGGTGGGTGTACGCCGGGTAAGCCAGGGCGGCCAAGAGGCCAACGATGAGCACCACGGTCATCAGTTCGATCAAGGTGTACCCATGCGCCCTGCCGTGTCCTCGCGGCGAGACCGGGCCGCGCGGTCCACGCGATCCGCAAGCCCTCACCCATGAACCGTGCTCGTGCTCGTGATGGGTCAGCATGCCATTCCCCTAGGTCCTGTTCACACTCATCGCCCGAGTGCATCCGTTGTCCGATGCGCCTTGCCCGCGATGCATCAGGGCACGGGCGGTTGAAGGATTCGACGCCAGAGGCGGTCCAGCAGCGGCCGCTGCCCGCTGGCTTGCGCCTCGGAAGTCGGCGCGCCCAGCAAGACGATGGATTGCACCCAAACCACCGCGCCGCCTGCCGAGGCCGCGTTTGGGCCCATGCTGGAGCTGACCGGGTAAGCCGGACTGAAGCCCCTGGCGGTGATCACGTGGACCAGCGCGCCATCGGCCAAGACCTGCAGTTCCACCAGGCATTCGGGCAGACGTCCCGGTTTCAGACCTTGCACGGGCAGCCCCGCTTGGTCTTGCGACAGGGTGACGCGTGCGGTGGACAGGCCAGCCACGCCAGTCCAGTTCGCGCCTTGGCGCCAGGCCGGTGGAGCCTCCCACGCGGTGCGCGTGAGCTGGGTCTCGGCCAGCGCCGGATCACGCAGGGCCACGCCGGGTGGCAAACCGGCTTCGCTGCCGTCGGGTTTGCGCAGTTCAGCCTCGCAGTGGCGCAAGGCGAGTTCAGCCTGCTGCTGCGCCCACTGCTGCTGCCGCAGGTTATGCGCGAAGCGCTCGGCGGACACGGCGTCTCGCAGCACCGCCGCGGCCGACACGCCCAGGATGAGCAAGAGCACCATCACCACCAGCAAGGTGACCCCACGCTCACGCCGTGCCCACGGAACCACCGCGGGACGACACCGCGCGCGCAAACGCAGGCCTTCGCGCACGCGCGGGCATCGGCGTCGACGTGGGAGGAGCCGCGGGCACGCAACCCGAGCTGATCGGATGAGCCCCCTCACCCAGCCATCCTCGCGCGCAAGGCCGCGGTCGTGAAGTAAGCACGGCGCGGATGCCTGTCCTCGGCCTGGGCCGGCGCGCCGTCGCAATCCAGGTAGTCCAAGGCATCGTCCTCGCCCAACACTGCGTCACCACCGCGCATCAGCAGGCACAGCCGCACGCTCAACACCAGGTTCCAGTCATGCACGGACTCAGCGCCGACGTAGCGCGCCACGCGCCGAGGCTCGGCGGCATCGGCCTCGCCATACCAAACTCGCAAGGCTTCGACGTGGTCCACCAGGGGCTGGCCTGGCGCGCCCTGGGCACTCGCGCAGTACAGCTCGGAGCGTCCCGAACTGCCCGTGCTCACGTAGTAGCGATTGCGCGTCGGGTAGTAGCTCAAGGTCAGTCCGGTGTTTGGGTCGAGGGCCAGCGTGATAGCGGAAAGACCGCTGCCGATGCAGTCCGAGGGCACGCCGCTCGAAGTGGGCGAGCTGTTGAAAACGTCGGCTTCGTAGCTGATTTCCAGCACATCGTCACGCGGCCCCGCCGCTGCGGCGCAAACAGCCGCGTCCCAGGGCGTTGTCTGGCTGCGATGGCTGCTGTCTCTCAGACCGTGGGCGCACCCAAAAATCGGCCGCTCCACGAGGGTGCGCGCCAACCTCGCGGGCGTTGCGCCCGAACTCGCGGGCAGCACGCCCATCGGCCGCGCATACCCCGCCTGCTGCAGCTCGCGCGCGAGCAGGGTCAGACCGATCTGCGCGCTTTCGTTCATTTCCGCCAGCGTGATCTGCAGGCGTGCGGTGCGTCCAGTCATCACATGAGTGGCCAGCGCCGCGCCGACCACCACCATGCCGATGGACAGAGCCACCATCAGCTCCAGCAAGGTGAAGCCCCAGGAACCCTTGGCACCGCCGGCAACACCTCCAACACCTCCACCATTTCCACCACCTGTGCGGCCACGACGACGCTCACTCCCGTGTTGACGCAGGCGAAGCACGTCCTCCTGGCTCCAAGGCCCAGCGTGGCGTGTGTCTGTCATGGCCATGGCTCCTGTCACAGACCAACCCGCAGGTGGACGCAGCGCACGCCCGGGTCTGCACTCAGACCCTCGGGGCATGCGCCCGGGGGAAGGGGCAACTCCTGACTCACTTCGGATGCGCCGCCCGGTGACTCACGCCACGCCACCCAGAGGTACATGACCGCGCGCACCGCATCGCGCCGCGTGTACACGGCCCCCGCGGGCAATTGCCGCCGCACGGCCTGGCGCCACTGCGCGAGGTCCTCCGCGGCAATCTGCGCCGCGTTGCAAGCGCTGCCGGCCCCGGCGCAAACGTCCGCGGGTCCCGCCACCGCAACCTGCTGGCGCTGGAAGTCCAGCACATAGTCGTAGTCCCCAGCCCAGAAACCGGTCGCGGAGAAGGGCGGGAGCGGCGCCCCACTGCCTTCTTCGCTGGCGGAGCCTGACTCCCTGCGCCCCAGGTTGGCCCGCAGGCGCTCGCCCATGTCGGCTGCCAGAAACAAGGCCGTGGCGCGGTGTCGGCTCATCTGGCTGTAGCGCAAGGCCGCTGCGTGCGTTGCAACCAGGGCGTACAGCGCGACCGAGAGCAAGGCCACGGCCACCAGCACCTCGACCAAGGTGGCGCCGCGTTGCCCTGGGTGCCCAGGGGTGAGCGCCCGCGCACGCGCACGCGCGGCGCCCCATGCGTGCAGGCGCGGGCTTGAAGCAGCGCGATGGCGTTGGCCTTTCAGCTGCATTTGGAAGTCCCCGGGGCACGGGCGCCCGCGCGCCCTTGGTTGGAGACACAGACGATGCGCACCCCGGAACCCGCGACCGAGGACAGCGGCGTGAACGTGAAGGTGCGGCCCGCGGCCCTGGCCCAGCCGGTGGCCTCGTAAATCACGGCAGCGCGCAAGGCCGAGGTACTGAGGGACGCCAAGTAAGGCGGGGCCGCTTGCACCCGCAGCACGCGGTCTGAGGCGTCCACCACGCCATCGCCATCGGCATCGGCGAAAACGATCCAGCCCGCCGCCCAATCGGGCGTGGCCAGACAGGCCGCGCCATCGCGGGAACTGCAGACACTCACGCGCGCGGAACGCATCAGGGCCTCGGAGCGCGCATAGCGCAAATCACCCACCAAGGCGTCCACGGCGGCTTGCACGCCCCGCTGCAGCAAGAAGCGCTGGTACGCGGGCGCGGCCAACGTGGCCAGCACTGCCCCGATCGCCAGGGCTAGCATCAACTCCACGAGGGCAAAACCCTGGCGGAGGAGCCGAGGGCGAGGAGCGAAGAGGCGGCGGGACGCAGACATGGCGGCAGACTATCCGCGCCACAGCGCGACGTTAAGCCGGTACACGGGCACAAAAGCCGGATTCCCGCGATGCGCATCTGCGCGCGGCGAGGGATGAGCCCCCCCATGCTGCCGGTGTAGGCCTGGCCTTAGACTCCCGCCATGACCCTGCCCGCCCCCATGCAACGCGCGCTCGCCCTGGCCGAACAGGGCCTTTACCTCACCTCGCCCAACCCGCGCGTGGGCTGCGTCATCGTCGGTGTTGAGGGGCAATTGCTCGGCGAGGGTCACACTCAGCGCGCGGGCGGACCGCACGCGGAAGTGATGGCGCTGCGCGACGCGCAAGCGCGCGGCCACGATGTGCGGGGCGCGACCGCTTACGTGACGCTGGAGCCCTGCGCGCACCAGGGTCGCACGGGCCCCTGCTGCGAAGCCCTCGCGGCCGCCGGCATCGGCAAGGTCGTCGCCTCGCTGGAAGACCCGAACCCGAAAGTGGCGGGCCAGGGTTTCGCCCGCCTGCGCGCGGCCGGGGTGGTTGTCGAAGTCGGCCCCGGCGCGGCGCAATCGCGCGAACTCAACCTCGGTTTCTTCAGCCGCATGCAACGCGGCCTGCCCTGGGTGCGCATGAAGATCGCCGCCTCGCTGGACGGCCAGACCGCCCTGCAAAACGGCCTCAGCCAATGGATCACCAGCCCCGAAGCACGCGCCGACGGGCACGCCTGGCGCGCCCGCGCCTGCGCCATCCTGACCGGCATGGGCACCGTGCGCGAGGACAACCCGCGTCTGGACGTGCGCCTGGTCGAGACACCACGCCAGCCGCGTCTGGTCGTGGTCGATAGCCGCTTGGAAACGCCACCCACCGCAGCCCTGTTCGAGCCCCATCGCGACACGGCGCCGGGCCGAGAGGCCCAGCCCGTGCTGATCTATGGCGCCGTGACGGATGCGGCACGGCAATCCGCGCTGCAAGCACGCGGCGCCACGGTCGTCCACCTGCCGAACGCGCAAGGCAAGGTGGACCTGGCGGCCCTGCTGCGCGACCTGGCCACGCAGCGCGAGATCAATGAGTTGCATGTGGAGGCAGGCCACCAGCTCAACGGCTCCCTGCTGCGTGAAGGTTTGGTGGATGAGCTGCTGATCTACCTCGCCCCCAAGCTGCTGGGCGCGGGGCGCGGCATGGCGCAGATCGGCCCCTTGAACACGCTGACCGACGCCGTGACCTTGGACTACCGGGAGATCACCCAGGTCGGCCCCGACCTGCGCGTGCTGGCACGTCTGTCGGGACGCGAGCCGTTCTGAACGCCGCACCGAGCACCGCATTTCTTAGCGCCGCATTTCCGAGCGCCGCCCTCCATGTCGACCGGCGCTCACGGGCCTCGGCATCGGCCCTCTACACAGCCCCCTCACACGCCGCTACCATCCGCGTCCCTCCTCCCACTTCATTCCCGCGCAAGGAAGCCCTCCCATGACCTTTGTTGCTGACCCTTCCCGTTACGACGGCCGCATGCCTTACCGCCGCGTGGGCCGCAGCGGCTTGGTGCTGCCCGCCATTTCGCTGGGCCTGTGGCAAAACTTTGGCGGCGTTGATCGCTTCGAGACCGGTCGCGCCGTCCTGCGCCGGGCCTTCGACCGCGGCGTGACCCATTTCGATCTCGCGAACAACTATGGCCCGCCCGCCGGATCGGCGGAAGAGCACTTCGGCCGCTGGCTCGCGGCGGACTTCGCGCGGCACCGTGACGAGCTGATCATCTCGACCAAGGCCGGCTGGGCCATGTGGCCCGGCCCCTACGGCGGCCCGACGGGCACGCGCAAGCACCTCATCGCCAGCTGCGACCAGAGTCTGAAGCGCATGGGCTTGGACTACGTGGACATTTTTTACTCACACCGCGTGGACCCGAACACACCGCTGGACGAAACCCTGCAGGCGCTGGTGCAGTTGCACCGGCAGGGCAAGGCGCTGTACGTGGGCATTTCCTCGTACTCGCCTGAACTGACCCGCGAGGCCGCGAAAATCCTGGCGGCCGAAAAAGTGCCGCTGTTCATCCAACAGCCGAATTACTCGATGCTCAACCGGACGATCGAACGGGGTCTGCTCGACACCCTGGGGGAACTCGGCGTCGGCTGCATCGCCTTCTCGCCGCTGGCCCAGGGCCTGCTCACCAGCAAGTACCTCCAGGGCGTGCCTGAGGACGCACGCGCCACCCGTGGCGGGTCCTTGAAACAAGGCATGTTGAGCGAGGAGAACCTGCGGCACATCCAGGCGCTCAATGGCATCGCCGCCGGGCGCGGGCAGACCCTGGCACAGATGGCGATCGCCTGGGTCTTGCGCGATGCGCGGGTCAGTTCCGCGCTGATCGGCGCCCGCACCGTGGAGCAGTTGGACGACTCGCTGGACGCCGTGAAGAACCTGGCCTTCAGCCCGGAAGAACTGGCCGCGATCGAACCGCATGCGCGCGATGGTGGCGTGGACCTCTGGAAAGTGTCGTCGAGCATCGTCGCGCACTGAGCGCGGCGGCGAGACGGTCAGGCATGCCGTCGCCCAAGTCGCTGTGCATGCCGCCGAGTTCGCCTCCGCCGAACCATGTCCCATCAGCCGGAGTTCACTGACCATGCCCAAGACTGCTGCCCTCACCGCGCCTCTGCGCAAGGCCCTGCTCCAGACGCTGCAGAACCGTTTCGAGCAGAACATGCAACGCCACCCGCGCCTGGTCTGGGCCGAGGTGCAAGAGCGCCTGGAGTCCCAGCCAGACAAGCTGGCATCCTTGGCTGAGATGGAACGCACCGGCGGAGAACCCGATGTGGTGGGCCAAGACCCCACACGGGGCACATACCTCTACGTTGATTGCGCGGCCGAGAGCCCCAGCGGGCGGCGCAGCGTCTGTTATGACCGCGCCGGGCTGGACTCGCGCAAGGGCAACGCACCTCCGGCAGACACCGCCGTCGACATGGCGGCCGCGATGGGCATTGAACTGCTGACCGAAGCGCAGTACCGCGAGTTGCAGACGCTGGGCGAGTTCGACCTCAAGACCTCGAGCTGGGTGCAAACGCCCGACAGCATCCGCCAACTCGGCGGTGCGCTCTTCTGCGACCGCCGTTACGGCACCGTCTTCACCTACCACAATGGGGCGCAGTCCTATTACGCGGCGCGAGGGTTCCGGGGGGCGCTGCGGGTTTGATCCGAGCCGCGCCGAGGACGCAAGAGCTGATCCAAAACCCCGCCCGGCGCCGACCTCGGCGCATTCTGCGAAAATAGCGCCCTTATGTTCACCGGCATCATCACCGGCGTGGGGCGCATCGTCGCCAGCCACGACCTCGGCAGTTCTTTGCAGCACGGCAAGCGCCTGACCATCGCCTGTCCGCCCGAAACTTCCCCCCCTGACTATCTGGACGACGTCGGCCTGGGCGACAGCATCGCGCTCAACGGCGCCTGCATGACGGTCACGACGCTGGACGCGTCGCGGCGGCAGTTCACCATCGACATCTCCGCCGAATCCCTGGCCAAGACCACGGGGTTGGGCCAAGGCCAGACCGTCAACCTGGAAAAAGCCCTGCGCGCGGGCGACCGCCTGGGCGGGCACATCGTCTCCGGTCACGTGGATGGCGTCGGCACGGTGAGCCACTTCGCCCAGGTCGGCGAAAGCTGGGAACTGCGCATCCGCATTCCTCAAGAACTGGCCCGCTACCTCGCCTACAAGGGCTCCATCACCGTCAACGGCGTGAGCCTGACGGTGAATCAGGTCGTGGACCAGCCCGCCGTGTCTGGCGGTGGCTGCGAGATCAGCATCAACCTCATCCCGCACACCGTGCAAAACACCGCCCTGGGCCAGCTCAAGACGGGCTCGGGCGTGAACCTGGAAATCGACACCGTCGCCCGCTACGTCGAGCGCATGTTGAAAGCAAACTCATGAACACCAAGCCATCGCCCGTTCCCATCTCGCCCGTCGAGGACATCGTGGCCGAGATGCGCGCCGGCCGCATGGTCATCCTCGTCGACGAGGAAGACCGTGAGAACGAAGGCGACATCGTCATCGCCGCCGAACACGTCACGGCCGAGGCCATCAACTTCATGGCCAAGCATGCGCGCGGCCTGATCTGCCTGACGCTGACTCGCGAGCGCTGCGAGCACCTGCGCCTGCCGCCCATGGCGGCGCGCAACGGCGCCCAGCACGGCACGGCCTTCACCGTCAGCATCGAAGCGGCCACGGGCGTGAGCACCGGCATTTCGGCCGCCGACCGCGCCCGCACCGTGCAAGTCGCGGTGGCCCGTGACGCCAAGCCCGACGACCTGGTGCAACCCGGCCACATCTTCCCGCTGCAGGCGGTGGACGGCGGCGTGCTGATGCGCGCCGGTCATACCGAAGCCGGTTGCGACCTGGCCGCCATGGCGGGCTGCTCGCCCGCCTCCGTGATCTGCGAGGTGATGAAGGACGACGGCACCATGGCGCGTCTGCCGGACCTGCAGATCTTCGCGGCCGAGCATGGCCTGAAGATCGGCACCATCGCCGACCTGATCGAGTACCGCAGCCGCACCGAGTCGCTGATCGAGAAAGTCGCGAGCCGTCCGCTCAAGACCGCCTACGGCGAATTCACCGCGCACGCCTACCGTGACAAACCCAGCAAAAGCCTGCACCTGGCGCTCACCCTCGGCCTGGACGACCCCAGCCGGGCGGAGCAAGACCCCGTGCTGACCCGCGTGCACGAACCGCTGTCGCTGCTGGACGCGCTGGAAGTGGGTCGCGCGCGCCACTCCTGGGGTCTGGACGCCAGCTTGGCACGGGTCGCGCGCGAAGGCCGCGGCATCGTGGTGCTGCTCAACTGCGGCGAAGGCGCCGACGACTTGCTCGCGCAATTCACCGGCAGCGCACCGGCGCCCCGCACCACCGTCGATCTGCGCACCTACGGTGTCGGCGCGCAAATCCTGCGCGATCATCGCGTCCAACGCATGCGGCTTCTGGGCCAATCCCGCCGTCTGCCCAGCGTGGTCGGCTACGGCCTGGAAATCGTCGAGTACATCTCGCCCTGAGCCCGCACGGCCGCTCTCATCGCCCCCACACACTCCCATCGAAGGAACTCTCTCCATGTTCGGCGCCAACCAAGGACAACTGCTAACGGGCGACGCCCGTCTCGACGGCAAAGATCTCGCCATCGGCATCGTGCAGGCCCGCTTCAACCAGGACGTGACCGACGCCCTGGCCGCCGCCTGCCGCGCCGAGCTGCTCGCCCTGGGCGTGCAGGAGCGCAACATCGACCATTTCCACGTGCCCGGCGCGCTGGAAGTGCCCAGCGCCTTGCAAGCCCTGGCCGAGAAAACGCACTACGACGCGCTGATCGCCCTGGGCTGCATCATCCGGGGCGAGACCTACCACTTCGAATTGGTGGCCAATGAATCCGGCGCGGGTGTCACCCGCATCGCGCTGGACTACCAGACCCCGATCGCCAACGCCATCCTCACGGTCGAGAACATGGCCCAGGCCATCGCCCGCCAGAGCGAGAAGGGTCGCGACGCGGCCCGCACCGCCGTGGAAATGGCCAACCTGCTGAACCACATCTGATGAACGAACCCGACGCCAAGCCCGCCGCACCGGACGGCAACGAAGCCGAGACCCCGAAGACCGCGGAGGCCTCGGCAAGCCGAGCCGCGGGCAAGGCGGCGAACAAACCGAGCCGCGCCCTGTCGGGCCGCAGCCGCTCGCGTGAGTTCGCGTTGCAAGCGCTCTACCAGCACCTGGTGGGGCGCAACGCCACCGCCGACATTGACGCTTTCACGCGCGACCTGACGGGCTTTCACAAGGCCGACGCCGCGCACTACGACGCGCTGCTGCACGGCTGCGTGAACGAGGCTGAAGCGCTCGACCGCCTGATCCTGCCCCTGCTGGACCGCAAGCTGGCCGAAATCTCGCCCATCGAACGCGCCATCATGTGGATGGGCGCCTACGAGTTCCAGCACTGCGTGGACGTGCCCTGGCGCGTGGTGCTCAACGAGTACATCGAACTCGCCAAGTCCTTCGGCGGCACGGACGGCCACAAGTACGTCAACGCCGTGCTCAACGGACTGGCGCCCACGCTGCGCGCGGCCGAGGTCGCGGCGGACAAGGCCTCGGGCAAGGCCCGTTGAGCAACGTCGCAGACAGTTCCAGCCCGCATGAGAATCGCCGAACGCGCCCGCAAGATCGCGCCCTTCTACGTGATGGAGGTGGCCAAGGCCGCCACCGCCCTGGCGGGCACCGCGGCGGCGGGTCGCGAGCCCATGATCTACCTCAACATCGGCGAGCCGGACTACACCGCGCCGCCGTTGGTGCGTCAAGCAGCTGAACGCGCCATCCGCGACGGCCGCAGCCAGTACACCGACGCCACCGGCCTGCCCGCGCTGCGTGAACGCATCAGCGACTGGTACGCGCAGCGCTTTGGCCTGGCCATCGCACCGGGGCGCATCGTGGTCACGGCCGGGGCTTCTGCCGCGCTGCAACTGGCCTGCCTGGCCTTGATCGAAGCCGGCGACGAGATCTTGATGCCCGACCCGAGCTACCCCTGCAACCGGCAGTTCGTGCAGGCGGCCGACGGCGTGGCGAAACTGATTCCCAGCGGCTCGGCCGAGCGCTTCCAGCTCAGCGCCGAACAGGTGCGCGCACACTGGAACGATGGCAGCTGGGGCGGCCCGTTGAAAACACGCGGGGTGCTGCTGGCCTCCCCCTCCAACCCCACGGGCACCTCCATCGACCCGGCGGAACTGCGCCGCATCGCCGAGGTCGTGCGGGAGCACGATGGCATCACCCTGCTGGACGAGATCTACCTGGGGCTGAGCCACGACGAGCGTTACGGCGAGAGTGCGCTGGGTCTGCGGGCCTCGGACGGCAGCGACCTGGGCGAAAACATCATTTCCATCAACAGCTTCAGCAAGTACTTCAACATGACGGGCTGGCGGCTGGGCTGGCTGGTGGTGCCACAGGTGCTGGTGTCCGTGGTGGAACGGCTGGCGCAGAACCTCTACATCTGCCCCAGCACCATCGCCCAGCACGCGGCCCTGGCCTGCTTCGAACCCGAGAGCTTGGCCGAGTACGAGCGCCGCCGCGCCGAGTTCAAGGCACGGCGCGACTATTTCATTCCCGAGCTCAACGCCCTGGGCCTGACCGTGCCGGTGATGCCCGATGGTGCCTTCTACGCCTGGGCCGATTGCACCCAGGCCTGCCGCAAACTGAATGTCAAAGACAGCTGGGACCTGAGCTTCGCCCTGATGGAGCGCGCGCACCTGGCCGTGGCGCCGGGGCGTGACTTCGGCCATGCCGACACGGGCCGCTACATCCGTTTTTCCACCGCCAACGCCCTGCCCCAGTTGCAGGAAGCCGTGGCGCGCCTGCGCCAGTTGCTGGGATGACCGATCGCACGCGCCCAGCCACCTTCACCTGGCCCGTGCGTGTGTACTGGGAAGACACGGACGCGGGCGGAATCGTCTTCTACGCCAATTACCTGAAGTTCTTCGAGCGCGCACGCACCGAGTGGCTGCGCGGGCTGGGCATTGACCAAGGCGCCTTGCGTGCCCAGACCGGCGGCATGTTCGTCGTCACCGCCGCCGACATCCGCTACCACCGGCCCGCGCGTTTGGACGATGTCCTTGCGGTCAGTGCCGAGTTGGCGCCAAGCGGTCGCGCATCCCTCACAATCGCGCAAGCCGCCAGGCTGGGCACGCAGCTGCTGTGCGATGGCACGGTCCACATCGCCTGGGTGGACGCCGCCACGCTGCGCCCAGCCCGTCTGCCCGACGCCGTGCGGCGGGCCCTGCCCGAGCCGCCGCGAGGAAACACACCGTAGGAAGCCCCTGAAACCATGAGCCAAGACTTCTCCATCATCCAACTCGTGCTGCACGCCAGCTGGGTCGTGCAGGCCGTCATGCTGATCCTGCTGTGCGGCTCCATCGCCAGCTGGGCCGCCATCTTCAGCAAGCACTTCGGCCTGAAGAAGGTGCGCGCCAGCAACGAGAAATTCGAGCAGGACTTCTGGTCCGGCGCCAACCTCAACACCCTGTACGCGCAGGCTGCGCAAAAGAGCGACAGCGGCCCGATGGAACGCATCTTCGTCGCTGGCCTGCGCGAGTACCAGAAGCTGCGCGAGCGCCGCGTGACCGACAACTCCGCCCTGCTCGACGGCGCGCGCCGCGCCATGCGCGCGAGCATGCAACGCGAGATGGACTCGGTCGAAAGCAATCTGTCCTTCCTCGCCACGGTGGGCTCGGTCTCGCCCTACATCGGCCTGTTCGGCACGGTCTGGGGCATCATGCACGCCTTCACCGGCCTGGCCTCCATGCAGCAGGTGACGCTGGCCACGGTGGCGCCTGGCATCGCCGAGGCCCTGGTGGCCACGGCCATCGGCCTGTTCGCCGCCATTCCGGCCGTGGTGGCCTACAACCGCTTCGCGCGCGACATCGACCGCGTCGCCAACGCGGTGGAGACCTTCATCGAGGAGTTCTCCAACATCCTGCAACGCAACATCAGCGGTCAGCAGGCCACGGCGCAGACGCGCTGAACACCAGGAAGGGAAATCAACCATGCCCGGCGTAGCTCACCGAGGTCGCGGACGGCGCACCATCAACGAGATCAACATGGTGCCCTTCATCGATGTGATGCTGGTGCTGCTCATCATCTTCATGGTGACGGCCCCGCTGATCACGCCCAGCGTGGTCGCCCTGCCCAGCGTCAGCCGGGCCGCGCCCGCCCCCACCCAGGTGATCGAGGTCATCGTCAACAAGGACGAAAGCCTGCGCCTGCGCATTCGCGACGACACCCGCACCGTGCGCCTGGACGAGCTGGCCGCCAACGTGCTGAACGCGCAGCGTGAGGCGCCGGGCGCGGACACCGGTGCGGCCGGTGGCGGCAGCGCCGTCGTCATCAGCGCCGACAAGAACGTGAAGTACGAGGCCGTGGTCAAGGTCATGGACACCCTGCAACGCGCGGGCGTGCAGCGCGTGGGTCTGTCGGTGCAGACGGCACGTTGAAGCGGCGAACCGCCCTTCCCGACTTTTCCCATCGACACCCGATCGAACCCGCGTGAACGAACCCTCCGCCTTCCAAGCCAGCACGCTGCAGCCCGCCCCCCGCCGCGGCGGGGGTGGCGCGCGCAGCGATGGCATCGACAAACGCGCCTTGGGCCTGGCCCTGCTGGTCCATGTGCTGCTGGTGGCCGCGCTGACCTGGGGCGTGGGCTGGAAACGCGACACCTCGCTGGCCGTGGAGGCCGAACTCTGGGCCGCCGTGCCGCAGGAGATGGCGCCCACGGCCCAGCCTGCCCCGCCCGAACCTCCTCCTCCCACACCGCCCGAGCCGAAACCCGAGCCCACGCCGGAGCCGGCGGAGCCGCCGCCCCCGCCCCCTCCGAGCGCGCAAGCCCAGGCGCAACGCGAAGCCCAGATCAACCTGGAACGTGAGCGTGAGGAAGAAGCCCGCAAGGCCGAGGTCGAGCGCAAGGCACGCCTGGAACGCGAACAAAAAGAGAAACAGCGCGAACAGAAGGAACGCGAACGCAAGCTGGCCGAGGAAAAACGCCGCAAGGAAGAAGCCGAACGGCGCGAGCGCGAGGCCACTGAGCTGCGCGAACAGATGCGCCAGGAAAACATCCGCCGCATGGCGGGCCTGGCCGAGGCCACGCCCCAACCCAATGCGGCGGGCCAAGCGACCCGAACGGCGGGACCGTCGGCCACTTACGCCGGGCGCATCCGCGCGCGCATCAAGCCCAACATCGTCTTCCCCGACAACCTGGGCAACACCAGCATCAGCGCGGAAGTGAAGGTCACCACCGCGCCCGATGGCGCCATCACCGACCGCACGCTGACCAAGAGCAGCGGCAACCGGCTCTGGGACGAAGCGGTGCTGCGCGCCATCGACAAGACGGCCATCCTGCCCAAGGACACCGACGGCAAGGTGCCGCCGGTGCTGATCATCAGCTTCACGCCCAAGGACTGAGTGTTGCTCTGAGCACCTTGCTCCAGAGTGTTGACACCAGCCCTCTACCGGCCTTGATGCCGCGGGCGTGCGGCCCCGCCCTGGTCAGCACGGACAGGGTTGATTGAGAAAATCTATCCTGAGCAAACGCTCCATATCAGGATTTCTGCTGATTTGCCCTGAGTGGCATTCGCTGCATTCTTGCGGCGCGTCGTCTTTTTCGCCCGCCGAACATTCAGTCCACCCACTCTGTTCACGGCTCCTTTAACGACTCTCGCCCCACACCATCATGTCCTCCATCACCATGCCACGCGCAGCGGCCAACGCACAGGCCTTATTAGGCGACCGCATCATCCTGGGGATCATCGCCGTGGCGGCGGTGGCCGCCATCGCGATCGGCCACGGTTTCGTGGACTCCGGCCTGGCCTGGGGCGCATCACTGACCTTGCTGGCACCGGCGCTGCTGGTCCACGCCACGGCCAGAGCCACGATGCTGTCTCGGATGGTGTTGTCCGCGATTCTGTGTTGCTTCGTCATGCTGCACATCCAACTGGCGCGCGGCACGCTGGAGCTGCATTTCGGGGTCTTCGTCACGCTCGCGTTGCTGCTCGTGTACCTGGACTGGAAACCCATCGTGCTCGCGGCGGGG
>NZ_AEGR01000056.1 GCF_000211835.1 Hylemonella gracilis ATCC 19624
CTGGGAAGCCGCGGGCGCCGCCGCATTGGCGGGCGTCGCGGGGCTGCCAGCGGCAGCCGGGGCATTCTGCGCGGACGAAGGTGAAGCAGCGGGGGTCGAAGCCGGTGGCTGGGCCGGCGCATCGCGCCGCATCACATTGCCAGACTGCTTGCCAACGGAAGACCCGCCAGCCAGACGGCGCGCCTCGGCCTCGGTCGAACCCAGCACCAGCACCAGTCCCAATGCCGCAGAGAGGACAAGGGCCCCGCCTTGCTTCAGCCCATACAACCCGCGCTTCATGCACCCACCCCCAAACAAAACGAACGTGAACTACGAATGTCGAAACGTATCAGGTCTTGATTCCAACATGCAAGGCGACCACACCACCCGTCAGGTTATGGAAGTCCACATGACCGAATCCGGCTTTGTGCATCAAGGCCTTCAGTTCCTCCTGACCCGGGTGCATGCGGATGGACTCGGCCAGATACCGGTAGCTGTCCGCGTCGCCCGCGACGAACTTGCCCAGCAGCGGCAGCACCTTGAACGAGTACCAGTCGTAGGCCCGCTCCAGGGGAGGCGCGACCTTGGAAAACTCCAGCACCAGCAAGCGGCCACCGGGCTTGAGCACCCGGCGCATCTCGGCCAGGGCGATGTCCTTGTGGGTCATGTTGCGCAGACCGAAGGCCACGCTGACGAGGTCGAAATGCCCGTCGGGGAAAGGCAACTTTTCCGCGTCACAGACCACCGTGGGCAATACCACGCCCGCGTCCAGCAGGCGGTCGCGACCCACGCGCAGCATGGCTTGGTTGATGTCGGTGTGCACCACTTGCCCGGTCTTACCCACCTCGCGCGCGAAGGCCAGCGCGAGGTCCCCGGTCCCCCCCGCGATGTCCAGCACCCGCTGGCCTTCCTTGAGGTTGGCCACCATGACGGTGTAACGCTTCCAGAGCCGGTGCAAGCCACCGGACATCAGGTCGTTCATCACGTCGTACTTGGAAGCGACGGAGTCGAACACGCCACGCACGCGCCGTGCTTTTTCGGTCTCATCGACCGTTTCGAAACCAAAGTGGGTCTGACTCATGAATGGCCCTGTCTCAATGGTGATGGCCGCAGGCATGCCCGCCATGGCCGTGGCCCGCGCTGCTGGGCATCGGCGCGTCGCGGTTCAGGCCCGCGGCCTGCAACTTGGCCTCGTACTCGGCCCACAGACGCGCCTCTTGCGAGCCCAGCAAATACAGATAGTCCCAGGTGTAGAGGCCGCTGCTGTGGCCATCGCTGAAAGCCGGCTGCACGGCGTAGTTGCCCACCGGGTCCAGCCCCACCAGTTCCACCTCGCGCTTGCCGGTCTGCAGGACTTCCTGGCCCGGACCATGCCCTTGCACCTCGGCCGAGGGGGAATAGACGCGCATCAGCTCGAAGGGGATGCGAAAAATCTTGCCGTCGGTGAATGCCACTTCGAGCACGCGCGATTTGCCGTGCACCGTCATGTTCAGCGGCTTGGGCGAGCCCGCTTTCAAACCAGCCATTTGTGGGTCTCCTCCAAATGTGCGCGCGTCAGACCAACACGCGCTCGATGCCGCCAGCATTGGCTGCGGCGACGTACTTCGGCATCCAATCCTCGCCCAGGATCTTGCGTGCCATCTCGACCACGATGTAGTCGGCTTCCAGCAGGCCGTTGTCCAGGTCGTTGCCGTAGCGGTTCAGGCCTTGCAGGCAGCTCGGGCAGCTGGTCAGAATCTTCAGGTCGTCCTTGCCGCCCACCAAGCCCGTCTCGCGCAGCGCGGCCTCGCCTTTCTTCAGCTCTTCTTCCTTGCGGAAGCGCACCTGGGTCGAAATGTCAGGCCGGGTCACGCCGAAGGTGCCGCTTTCGCCGCAGCAACGCTCGCTCTTGACCACGTTCGCGCCCACCAGCGCCTTCACGGTCTTCATGGGCTCCTGCAGCTTGAGCGGCGTGTGGCAGGGGTCGTGGTACAGATAGGCGCCATCGCCCTCGAGCTTCAGGCCTTTTTCGAGCAGGAACTCGTGGATGTCGATGATGCGGCAGCCGGGGAAGATGTCCTCGAACTTGTAGCCCTGAAGCTGGTCGTAGCAGGTGCCGCAGCTCACCACCACGGTCTTGATGTCCAGGTAGTTCAGGGTGTTGGCCACGCGGTGGAAGAGCACCCGGTTGTCCGTGATCATCTTCTCCGCCTTGTCGAACTGCCCGCTGCCGCGTTGCGGGTAGCCGCAGCAGAGGTAGCCCGGCGGCAACACGGTCTGCACACCCGCGTGCCAGAGCATGGCCTGGGTGGCCAAGCCCACCTGACTGAACAAGCGTTCCGAGCCGCAGCCCGGGAAATAGAACACGGCCTCGGTCTCCGCCGTCGTGCGCGCCGCGTCGCGGATGATGGGCACGTAGTTCTTGTCTTCGATGTCCAGCAGCGCGCGCGCGGTCTTCTTGGGCAGGCCACCCGGCAACTTCTTGTTGATGAAGTGGATCACCTGTTCCTTGACTGGCGGCGCGCCCACCGTGGCGGCGGGCTTGGCGGTTTGGGCACGGGTCAGTCGGCGCAACAGGTCGTTGGCGAGGCGCTGGGCCTTGAATCCCACGCCGACCATGGCGCCGCGCATCAGCTTGATGGTGTCCGGATTGGTCGCGTTCAGGAAGAACATGGCCGCCGCGTTGCCGGGGCGGAAACTCTTCTTGCCCATCTTGCGCAACAGGTTGCGCATGTTCATGGTCACGTCGCCGAAGTCGATCTTGACCGGACAGGGCGACTCGCACTTGTGGCAGACCGTGCAGTGGTCGGCCACGTCCTCGAACTCCTGCCAGTGCTTGATGCTGACGCCGCGGCGGGTCTGCTCCTCGTAGAGGAAGGCCTCGACCAACAACGAGGTGGCGAGGATCTTGTTGCGCGGCGAATAGAGCAGGTTGGCGCGCGGCACATGGGTCGCGCAGACCGGCTTGCACTTGCCGCAGCGCAGGCAGTCCTTGATGCTGTCGCTGATGGCGCCGATGTCGCTCTGCTGCATGATCAGCGATTCATGCCCCATCAGGCCAAAGCTGGGCGTGTAGGCCTGACTCAGATCGGCGGCGTGCATGTCCTCGTCGTCCTGCGCGACTGGCAGATGCCGCAGCAGCTTGCCTTTGTTGAAACGGCCCTGCGGATCGACCCGGGCCTTGTAGTCGGCAAAGGGCTGCAGTTCGTCGTCGGTTAGGAACTCGAGCTTGGTGATGCCGATGCCGTGCTCACCCGAGATGACGCCGTCGAGCGAACGCGCCAGCTTCATGATGCGGGCCACCGCCTCGTGGGCGGTCTGCAGCATCTCGTAGTCGTCGCTGTTGACGGGAATGTTGGTGTGCACATTGCCGTCGCCGGCGTGCATGTGCAGCGCCACCCAGACCCGGCCTTTGAGCACGCGCTTGTGGATGGCATTGCATTCATCCAGCAGGGGCTGGAAAGCCCCGCCGGTGAAGACAGCCTGCAGAGGCTGGCGGATCTGGGTCTTCCAGCTGGCGCGCAGCTCATGGTTCTGCAACTGGGGGAACAGCACGTCGACGCGCTGGAGCCAGTCCTGCCATTGCGCTCGCACCGCGCGCACCAAGGTCAAGGCCTGACTCGCGCGCTCGGGCAAGAGCTCCGCCGCCGACACCTCGCTGCCATCGTCCGCCGCCTGCTTGCCGGCCTTGAGCAAGGTCGCCAGGTCGGGGCGCTGAAAGAAGGCGTCCAACTCGTCAGCCAGCTTGAGCTTGTTGCGCAGGCTCAGCTCGATGTTGATGCGCTCGATGCCGTCGGTGTACTCGGCCATGCGCGGCAGCGGGATCACCACGTCTTCGTTGATCTTGAAGGCGTTGGTGTGCTTGCTGATCGCCGCGGTGCGCTTGCGGTCGGCCCAGAACTTCTTGCGGGCCTCGGGGCTGATGGCGGTGAAGCCCTCGCCGCTGCGGGAGTTCGCCATGCGCACGACCTCGCTGGCGGCGCGCGCCACCTGGTCCGGGTCGTCGCCCACGATGTCGCCAATCAGCACCATCTTGGGCAGGCCGCCGCGCTTGCTCTTGGTGGCGTAGCCCACGGCCTTCAGGTAGCGGTCATCCAGATGCTCCAGACCGGCGAGCAAGGTGCCGCTGCGCTTTTGCTCGGCGAACATGAAGTCCTTGATCTCCACGATGCTGGGCACCGCGTCCTTGGCGTGGCCGAAGAATTCCAGGCAGACCGTGCGGGTGTGCTCGGGCATGCGATGCACCACCCAGCGCGCGCTGGTGATCAGGCCGTCGCAGCCTTCCTTCTGCACGCCGGGCAGACCACTGAGGAACTTGTCCGTCACATCCTTGCCCAGGCCTTCCTTGCGGAAACGCGGGCCTGGGATGTCCAGCCGCTCGGTGCGGCGCAGCTTCTTGCCCGAGGCGTCGAAGTACTTCAGCTCGAAGCTGGCGACGTCGGCGTCATGGATCTTGCCAAGGTTGTGGCGGATGCGCGTCACCTCCAGCCACTCGGCGTCGGGCGTGACCATGCGCCAGCTCGCCAGGTTGTCGAGCGCCGTGCCCCAGAGCACGGCTTTCTTGCCACCCGCGTTCATGGCGATGTTGCCGCCCACGCACGAGGCCTCGGCACTGGTCGGGTCCACGGCAAAGACGAAGCCCGCGCGCTCGGCCGCGTCGGCCACGCGCTGGGTGACGACGCCGGCCTCGGTCCAGACCGTCGGGACCGGCTTGTCCAGCCCCGGCAGCAAGACCATTTCGACCTCGGTCATGGCCTCCAGCTTCTCGGTATTGATGACCGCGCTTTTCCAGGTCAGCGGGATGGCGCCCCCGGTATACCCGGTGCCGCCGCCGCGCGGCACGATGGTCAGGCCCAGCTCAATACAGCCGCGCACCAGGCCGGCCATCTCTTCCTCGCTGTCGGGGGTGAGCACAACAAAGGGATACTCCACGCGCCAGTCGGTGGCGTCGGTCACGTGCGAAACGCGCGACAGGCCGTCGAACTTGACGTTGTCGCGGGCCGTCAGGCGGCACAGCACGCGCTGGGCCTTGCGGCGCAGGCTCTCGACCTCGCGGAAATTCTGATCAAAGGCTTCCACCGCGGCGCGCGCGGCATTCAGCAGCTCGCCGACAAGAGCATCCCGTTTGGCGTCGAAGGCGGGCGCGGTTGCGTCTTGGGTGGCTGTGGCGGGCACGGGCCGGCGGCGCTTTTCCACCTCGCCCAGTCGATGGTGCAAGGCTTCGACCAACTGAGCACGCCGCTTGGCGTTGTCCAGCAAGTCATCCTGCAAATAAGGATTGCGCTGCACCACCCAGATGTCACCCAGCACCTCGTACAGCATGCGGGCGGAGCGGCCCGTGCGGCGTTCCTCACGCAACTGGTTCAACACCTCCCAGGCCCGCTCGCCGAGCAGTCGCTGGACGATCTCGCGGTCGGAGTAGGAGGTGTAGTTGTACGGAATTTCGCGGATGCGCTCGTGATCGTGCGCGCGGACGGCGTCCGCTACGGCGTTTGGCAAGGTCGGTGCGTTCATGGAAACCTGAAATTTCAGCCCGAAGTTTGCCTGGGAGCAGGTACCAACACGTAAGGCCAACACCGGCTGAAACTGGATGTTACCCCAGCGCCCCGCAGCGGGCCTGTGGCTGGGCCGAACGACCCTGGGCGCGTCCATCCTATGGAAATCCCGGAGCGCGAGGGTGCCGTCATCCGGGCTTAATCCGTTTGTCACAATTGCGTTCTACGCTGCGCGACTTACGCAACCCTTCCTAGGATTGATCCCACATGAAAACAAACTCGTTTGCCCACACCTTGGCCCGCCGCCCGCTCAGCACGCTGGCGCTGACGGTCGTCTCCGCGCTCTCGGCCCTGAGCTTCGCTCCTGCGGCCAAGGCCCAGACCGAAATCCAGTGGTGGCACTCGATGACGGCCGTGAACAACGAATGGGTCAATGACCTGGCCAAGCAGTTCAACGAAAGCCAGAAAGAGTACAAGATCACGCCGGTCTTCAAGGGCACGTATGACGAATCCATGACCGCCGCCATCGCCGCCTTCCGCGCTGGCAACGCCCCGCACATCCTGCAGGTGTTCGAAGTGGGCACCGCGACCATGATGGCCAGCAAGGGCGCCGTGGTGCCCGTGGGCAAGGTGATGGCCGACGCGGGCTTCAAGTTCGACCCCAGCGCCTACGTGCCCGCCGTCGCCGGGTACTACACGGCCCCCAATGGCCAGATGCTGAGCTTCCCCTTCAACAGCTCGACGACCATCTTTTATTACAACAAGGACGCCTTCAAGGCCGCCGGCCTGAACCCGGACAAGGCCCCGACCACCTGGCCCGAAGTCGTGGCCGCGGCCACCAAGCTCAAGGACAGCGGCCACAAGTGCGCGTTCACGCCCGCATGGCAGGGCTGGACCCAGCTCGAGAGCTTCTCGGCTTGGCACAACGTGGAATTCGCGACCGAGCAGAACGGCCTTGGCGGCCTGGACGCGCGCATGAAGATCAACTCGCCGCTGCACGTGCGGCACATCGAAACCCTGGCCAAGATGGCCAAGGACGGCAGCATGGCCTACAAGGGCCGCGGCAACAAGGCCGAAGCCAGCTTCGTGTCGGGTGAGTGCGCGATGATCACCACGTCCTCGGGCTTCTACGGCAATGTCTCCAAGAATGCCAAGTTCGCCTACGGCCTAAGCACCCTGCCCTACTACCCGGATGTCCAGGGCGCACCGCAAAACACCGTGATTGGCGGCGCCAGCCTGTGGGTGATGAGCGGCAAGAAGGCCGAGGAATACAAGGGTGTGGCCACCTTCTTCAACTTCATCTCCACGCCTGAAGTGCAGTCCGCAAGCCACAAGCGCACCGGCTACCTGCCCGTCACCACCGCCGCCTACAAGCTGACCGAGGCCTCGGGCTTCTACAAGCAAAACCCGGGCACCGACGTGGCCGTGACGCAGATGATCCGCAAGGTGACCGACAAGAGCCGTGGCATCCGTCTGGGCAACTATGTGCAAATCCGCACCATCGAGGACGAAGAACTCGAGCAGGTCTGGGCTGGCACGAAGTCCGCCAAGGATGCGCTGGACAGCATCGTGAGCCGCGGCAACGAACTGCTGGAGCGCTTCGAGAAGGCGAACAAGTAAACCTCGCCCTCCATCCACGATCACCGCCATCCCGCCTTGGGATGGCGGTTTTTCTTTACAGGTCCTCCCCACCATGACGGCTCTGGTCTGGCTGCGCAACGATCTGCGCCTGCACGACAACCCGGCCCTGCACGCCGCCGCCGAGTTGCGGCAAGGTGTGATCGCGGTCTATGTGCATTGCGACGCCTATGTCACGCGCTTCCCCATCGCGCCGTCGCGGCTGGATTTCGCGCGCCGCCACCTGCACCTGCTGACGACGGAACTGGCACGCCATCACATTGCACTGCAGGTGTTGCGCGTGGCGCAGGTGAGCGAGATCGCGCCGGCCCTGGCCCGTCTGGCGCGGGACCACGGCATCAGCCATTGCTTCTTCAACGCCGAGTACCCGCTCGATGAGCTGAACCGCGACCAGCAGGTCAACCAGTTGCTGCGCGCGCAAGGCGTGACGGTGAAGCGCTGCCACGACCGGGTGGTCATCCCCCCGGGCAAGGTGCGCAACGAGGCGGGCACCCCCTACAAGGTCTTCACGCCCTACAAACGCAAATGGCTGCAGTTGGCCAGCCTGCTGCCCCTGCGCCCCGTGGAGGCCCCCGCGCACCAGGCGGCACTACCCTGTCCATCCGCCAGCGCGCAGGACATTGACCACTTGTTCGAGGGCCAGGAACTGCGCGACCTGAGCACGCCCTGGCCGGCCGGCGAAGCCGTGGCGCGGGCACGGCTACAACGCTTCGTGGCGCAAGACCTCGACCACTACCAGACCCAACGCGACCTGCCGGCCGTGGCCGGAACCTCCGGCTTGTCGCCCTACCTGGCCATCGGCGCGCTGTCGCCACGGCAAGCCCTCGCGGCGGTGCTGTCTCGCACCGGCGGAGATTGGAACGCCAACGCGGGCGTGAGCACATGGATCAGCGAACTGATCTGGCGTGAGTTCTACCAGCACCTGGTGGTGGACTATCCCCAGGTCTGCATGCACCGCGCCATGCAGGTCCACACCGAGGCTTTCCCCTGGCGCCAGGCTCCCGAGGATTTCGCGCTCTGGCGCCAGGGCCGCACCGGCATCCCCATCATCGATGCCGCCATGCGCCAGTTGAACGCCACCGGCTGGATGCACAACCGCCTGCGCATGCTGGTGGCCATGTTCCTCACCAAAAACCTGCAGATCGACTGGCGCTGGGGCGAGCGTTATTTCATGGAGCAACTGATCGACGGGGACTTCGCGGCCAACAACGGCGGCTGGCAATGGAGCGCGTCCACGGGCACCGATGCCGCACCTTATTTCCGTATCTTCAACCCCATCACCCAGTCGCAGCGCTTTGACCCGCGCGGCCAGTTCATCCGCCTGTGGGTTCCTGAGCTGGCGGGCTTGAGCGACAAGGCGATCCATGCGCCCCACCTCGCGCCCTCCGGGCCGCCCCCCGGCTACCCGGCGCCCATGGTGGACCTGGGCGCCAGCCGCAAGGCCACCATCGCCCTGTTCGCCAGCCTGGGGCAGGCCCCGGCAGGCGGGTCGGACGCCGCGGACGACATCCCAGCGGCCCCCGGGACAGGCGCAGGGCCTGGCCCTCACCATCCCGGTTAGACTCCTGCCCCTATTCCCGCCGCCCACCGCGGCGGCTACACAGATCCACGCATGGAAAAACGCGTCCTCTTCCGCTCCCGCTGGTTGCCCTGGGCCCTGCTGCTGCCGCAGTTGCTCATCATCAGCGTGTTCTTCTTCTGGCCCGCGGCCCAGGCCTTGTTGCAATCCTTCCAGCAACAGGACACCTTCGGCATCTCCACCGAATGGGTCGGACTCGAAAACTTCGAACGCCTGTTCGGCGACCCAGGCTACCTGGCCTCGTTCAAGACCACGGCCTACTTCTCGGTGCTGGTGGCGGTGATTGGCTTGTCCCTGGCGCTGCTGATGGCCGTCTTCGCCGACCGGATCACGCGCGGCGTGATGGTCTACCGCACCTTGCTCATCATGCCTTACGCGGTCGCGCCAGCGGTGGCGGCGGTGATGTGGGTCTTCATGTTCTCGCCCTCGATCGGGCCCGTGGCCTGGGCGCTGGAGCGGATGGGCATCCCCTGGAACCACCTGCTCAAGGGCGAGCATGCCATGGCGCTGATCGTGGCCGCGGCGATCTGGAAGCAGTTTTCCTACAACTTCCTCTTCTTCGTGGCCGGGCTGCAAAGCATTCCGAAATCGCTGATCGAAGCCGCCGCCATCGACGGCGCCGGCCCCTGGCGGCGTTTCTGGACCATCCAGTTCCCGCTGCTGTCGCCGACCACCTTCTTCCTGCTGGTGATGAACGTGGTCTACGCCTTCTTCGACACCTTCGCCATCGTCGACGCCGCCACCAGCGGCGGCCCGGGCAAGGAAACCTCCATCCTGGTCTACAAGGTCTACTACGACGGCTTCAAGGCCATGGACCTGGGCAGCTCCGCCGCGCAGTCGGTGGTGCTCATGGGCATCGTGATCGCGCTCACGGTGATCCAGTTCCGTTATGTCGAGCGCAAGGTGAACTATTGATATGGTTGAACGCCGTCTCACCCTGGGCATCCTGGCGCACGTGGTGCTGTGCCTGGGCGTCATCCTGATCGTCTTCCCGGTCTACCTGGCCTTCGTGGCCTCGACTCACACCTCGCAAGAGATCGTGCAGGCGCCCATGCCCATCCTGCCCGGCGACAACATCTGGGCCAGCTACAAGGGCGCCCTGCTGGGCGAAGGCGCCGGCGGCGGCTCGCAGGCGGCGGTCGGCCGCATGATGTGGGTCAGCTTGGTCAGCGCCCTGATCATCACCATCGGCAAGATCGCGATCTCGCTGCTGTCGGCCTTCGCCATCGTGTACTTCCGCTTCCCGTTCAAGATGGCCTGCTTCTGGGCCATCTTCATCACGCTGATGTTGCCGGTGGAAGTGCGCATCGGTCCGACCTACCAGGTGGTGGCCGACCTGAACATGCTCAACGGTTACGCGGGGCTCACGGTGCCGCTCATCGCCTCGGCCACCGCCACCTTCCTGTTCCGGCAGTTTTTCCTGACCGTGCCCGATGAACTGGTGGAAGCCGCGCGCATGGACGGCGCGGGGCCCATGCGATTCTTCAAAGACGTGCTGGTGCCGCTGTCGGCCACCAGCATCGCGGCCCTGTTCGTGATCCAGTTCATCTACGGCTGGAACCAGTACCTCTGGCCGCTGCTGGTCACAACCAAGGAAGACATGTACCCAGTGGTCATCGGCATCAAGCGCATGCTCGCGGGCGGCGACGCGGCCAATGACTGGAATGTGGTCATGGCCACGGCCATCCTGGCCATGCTGCCGCCGGTGCTGGTGGTCATATTGATGCAGAAATGGTTCGTCAAGGGCCTTGTGGATACGGAGAAATGAACATGGCGGCCATCTCGCTGCGCAACCTCGTCAAACGCTACCCTTCCACCGTGAAGGGCCAGAAAGGCAATCAAGTCATCCACGGCGTCAATGCCGAGATCGCCGATGGTGAATTCATCGTGATCGTGGGTCCCTCGGGCTGCGGCAAGTCCACGCTGCTGCGCATGGTCGCGGGCCTGGAGGAAATCTCCGACGGCACGATCTCCATCGGTGATCGCGTGGTCAACAACCTGGAGCCCGCCGAACGCGACATCGCCATGGTGTTCCAGAACTACGCGCTCTACCCGCACATGAGCGTGTTCGACAACATGGCCTACGGCCTGAAGATCGCCAAGGTGCCCAAGGACGAGATCAAGGTCCGCGTGGACAAGGCCGCGGCCATCCTCGAACTGGGCCATCTGCTGGACCGCAAGCCGCGCCAGCTTTCGGGTGGCCAGCGCCAGCGCGTGGCCATGGGCCGCGCCATCGTACGCCAGCCCCAGGTCTTCCTGTTCGACGAGCCGCTGTCCAACCTGGACGCCAAGCTGCGCGCCCAGACCCGCCTGGAAATCCAGAAACTGCACCGCGAACTCGGCATCACCAGCCTCTTCGTCACGCACGATCAGGTCGAGGCCATGACGCTGGCCCAGCGCATGATCGTGATGAACGCGGGCGTGATGGAACAGTTCGGCACGCCGCAGGAGGTCTACCACCGCCCGGCCTCGACCTTCGTCGCCAGCTTCATCGGCTCGCCGCCGATGAACCTGCTGAAGCACGCACCGGGTGTGAAGCCCGGCGCCATCCTGGGCGTCCGCCCCGAGCATCTGCGCATTGCCAGCAGCGGTGAAGGTTGGTCGGCAAGGTTGGAAACCCAGGAACTGCTCGGCGCGGAACGCCTGCTCTACACCCGCGTGGGTGAGGAGCAGGTCATCGTGCGCGTCGACGAAAGCCAGGTCACCCCCACGCCGTACACCAACGGCGCCAACGTGCACCTGACTTTCGCATCGGAACACGTCCACCAGTTCGACGCGGCCAGCGGCAAGCGCCTGTAATCGACTTCGAACTCACC
This sequence comes from Hylemonella gracilis ATCC 19624, assembly GCF_000211835.1. Classification (GTDB taxonomy): domain Bacteria; phylum Pseudomonadota; class Gammaproteobacteria; order Burkholderiales; family Burkholderiaceae_C; genus Hylemonella; species Hylemonella gracilis. The sequence goes on from NZ_AEGR01000056.1 coordinate 11,487, forward strand.
CTCGACAACACCCATGTCCGCCTCCTCTGGCAACACCCCAGCCTGGCCCTACCCCCGTTGGATCGCCCACCGCGGCGCCGGCAAGCTGGCGCCTGAGAACACCCTGGCCGCCTTCCGGCTGGGCGCTTCGCATGGCTACCGCATGTTCGAATGCGACGTGAAGCTCTCGGCCGATGGCGTGCCCTTCCTGATGCACGACGCGACCCTGGAGCGCACGACCGACGGACCGGTCAAGCTGCGCGCCAACGCGGACGGTCAACCCGGCGACAGCGTCAGCATGGTGGGGGGCGAACACCCCTGGAGCGCGCTGTCGCGTTTGGATGCCGGCCGCTGGCACAGTCCGGCCTACGCGGGCGAACCGCTGCCCAGCTTCGAAGCCATCGCCAGCTACTGCTTGACCAACCAGTTCTTCCTGAACATCGAGATCAAACCCACGCCGGACACCGAGGAAGAAACCGGCCGGGTCGTGGCCGAGCACGCCGCGCGCCTGTGGCAGGGCCAGCCTGTGCCGCCGTTCCTGACGTCCTTCCGCCCCGAGGCCTTGGCCGCCGCCAAGGCTGCGCGACCCGAGCTGCCGCGCGGCCTGCTGATCGACACGCTGTGGGACGGTTGGCTCGCCACCGCCCAGGCCCTGGGCTGCGTGGCCGTGGTCTGCAACCACAAGCTGGCCGACGCGGCCTACATGGCCCAGTTGCGGCAAGCCGGCCTGCGCGCCCTGTGCTACACGGTCAACGACGAAGCCAATGTGCAACGCCTGCTCGCCCTGGGTGTGGACGGCATCATCACGGACCGGGTCGATCTGTTCAAGCCGATTTGAACGTCTGCGGGCACGAACGCTAACGCACGCGGACTGAGCGGCTCGCGCCGGGCGCGCAGCAACGGCGCGATCAGGGTGCCTCGACCGGCAAGGCCGCCACCCGTTCCAGCAACAGCTCGCGTTCGCGGGCGTTAGAGGTCAGGGCCACGGCCCGCATCAGCTCGGCACGCGCCTCGGCATACCGGCCCAGCTTCATCAGCAGATCGGCGCGCACGCTGGGCAGCCACTGGTAATTGCGCAGCGCAGGCGCGTCCCGCAAGGCATCCACGATGTCCAAGCCCGCTTGCGGCCCCCAGGCCATGCCCACGGCCACCGCGCGGTTGAGCTCCACGACCGGTGAGGGTCGGATCTGGGCCAGAACGGCGTACAGCTCGGCGATGCGAGCCCAATCGGTGGCCTGCGGGGTGGCCGCGCGGGCATGACAGGCCGCGATCGCCGCTTGCAAGACGTAGGGGCCGGGCACCGCACCTTCCTCGGTCGAACCGCCGTGCAGAGTTTCGGCCCGCGCCAAGGCCGCCAGCCCACGGCGGATCAGCAAGTGATCCCAGCGCGCGCGGTCCTGGTCCTGCAAAAGGATGGGGCGTCCCTCGCGGTCGGTGCGCGCCGCCAGCCGGGATGACTGCAGTTCCAGCAGGGCCACGAGTCCCTGCGCCTCGGGTTCCCGCGGCGCCAGCTCGGCCAGCATGCGCGCCAGCCGCAAAGCCTCCTGGGTCAGCGCGGGCCGCATCCAGTCCTCGCCCGCCGTGGCGGTATAGCCCTCGTTGAACACGAGGTAAATCACCTCCAGCACCGAGGCCAGCCGGGGCGCCAACTCCGCGCCGCGAGGCACTTCATAAGGCACCTGGGCCTCCGCCAGCGTGCGCTTGGCGCGCACGATCCGCTGGGCGATGGTGGGCTCGCTCGCCAGGAAGGCCCGGGCGATTTCGTGGGTGCTCAAGCCCCCCAGCAGCCGCAGCGTGAGCGCAACCCGCGCCTCGGCCGACAGGACCGGGTGGCAGGCGGTGAAGATCAGGCGCAGCAGGTCGTCGCCGATGTCATCCTGCCGCGCTGCGTCCAGAGCGTCCACGAAATCGGGCACGACCAGCGCTTCCTGGGCCTCCAGGTCGGCACCCAGCTGCTGCAGCTTGTCGTCGCGCATCTTGCCGTGGCGCAGGTGGTCGAGTGCACGACGCTTGGCCGTCGTGGTCAGCCAGGCGCCAGGCTTGTCCGGAATGCCCTCGCGCGGCCAATGCTCCAGCGCCGCCACCAGCGCGTCCTGCGCCAGTTCCTCGGCCACCCCGAGGTCGCGCACCATACGCGCGACCACCGCGACGATGCGGGCCGACTCGATGCGCCAGACTGCGGCGATCGCCTGATGGGTGGCCGAATGCATGCGTTCAGTTGGGCGGCGTGTCCATCGCCGCCGGATCCATCCACACGGGCTCCCAAATGTGGCCGTCCGGGTCGCAGAAGGCATGTGCGTACATGAAGCCGTGATCTTCCGCGTCACGCGCGCTGCGGCCACCGTGGGCGAGGGCCTTGCGCACCAGTTCGTCCACTTCGGCCCGGCTGTCGCAGGACAAAGCCACCAGCACCTCGGTGGTCTGACGCGCGTCGGCGATGGTGGTGCCGCGCAGAAAGCTCTGGAAGAAGGGCTTGACCAGCAGCATCACGAAGATGTCCTCGGACACCACCATGCAGGCGCCCTGCTCGTTGGTGAATTGCGGGTTGAAGTCGAAACCCAGGGCACGGAAGAAGGCCTGGGAGCGGGCCATGTCCTCGATGGGCAGGTTGACAAAGATTTTGCGGGTCATGCTGGCTCTCCTCGTGGTTCCTGTCACAGGTCGATCTTGCGGAAGCGCTCGGCCGTGGACTCCGACAGCAGGCCATCAAAGTCTTCCATCTCGAAGAGCTGGCGCACCTCGACATGGCAGGGCACACCCTCGTTGATGGGGTTCGGAAAGCGGCGGGTCCATTCCAGCGCCTCCTCGCGGCTGCGCGTCTGGATCAAGGTGTAGCCTGCGATCAGTTCCTTGCTCTCGGTGAAGGGGCCGTCGACCACGGTCCGCTTGCCGTCGGCGCCATAGTGCACGCGCCAGCCCTTGCTGCTGGGCTGCAGGCCGGAACCATCGAGCAGGACACCCGCCTGGGCCAGCTCCTCGTGATAGGCCGCCATCGCGGCGAACACAGGTTCAGGATTGTCGGGAAAGCGGCCAGCCTCGGTATCGGCGGTGGCCTTGACGATGATCATGAAGCGCATGAGCAGATCCTTTCTTGGCGTTTCATTCCCACGACGAAAGACGTGGAAGGAAATCGACGGGGCGTGCAAAAAATTGCGTGCGAGCGTGCAGGCGTGCAGGGGTTCAGGTGCGCTCGGCCAGCGCCTTCAGACCGGCCAGCCCCGCCTCGAAATCGGTGCCGACCATGCGATCCATGTCGAAAAAGACATGCATGACCTTGGCCATCAAAGGCAGCGGCCCCACGCCCTCCATGGCCCAAGTGACTTCGGTGACGCCGCTGCCCCGCGGCGTCAGGGTGAAAGTGACCCGATTGTGGGCTTCGAAGGGCGACAGCATGTCCAGGGTCATCCCCACGCGTTCGGGGGCCGTGGATTCGACAATCGCGATGCTGCCCCGTCCCACGGTGCGTTCGTCACCTTCGAAATCGAACCCCGCGCCTGGACCGGCCGCCGGTCCGCGATAGCGGGTGATCATGCCTGGATCCTTCTTCATGTAAGGGTTCCAGACATTGAACTGGCGCAAGTCGTTGATCAACGGATGAATCCGCTCGGCACCCGCCTGGATGCGCACACTGCGCTGAACTTGGAAACTGTCAGGTTGGCGCGACGCGTAAAGCAACAAGGCGGCCACGGCGAGCGCGAGCACGGCGGCGATGGCCAGCAAAGATTTGATGATCATGAAGCGACTCCTGGAAACGGGCCGGACATCGGCCCTGATCCCACGACGAAGCAGCGCACCTCAGATCGACACGGGTCACCAAAAAAATGGGCTCTCGCCCACTTTCAAAGAAAACAGGGACCGAATTCGCGCACTTCGACAGTGGCCCACTCGGCCGCTGGACAAGCCCGGGCAATTTCCACCGCCTGCTCACGGGTCGCACAGTCAAGCAAGAAATAGCCGCCCACCATTTCCTTGGCTTCGGCAAAGGGCCCGTCCAGCACCTGGACCGCGCCATTGACGCTGGCACGACCAACGCGGGTGGCCGTGCGCTGTGAAGCCAGAGACTCCGCGCCGCTGAGCAGCCCGTGGGCTTGCAACTCGCGCGCATAACGTTGCATGCGTTCGTATAGCACCCGGCCTTCGGCCTCGCTTCGGGCTTCTCGTTGCCCGACGGGCTCCAGGATCAACAGCATGTAAGGCATGAGGTGCGCCAGTTCAGGTGAAGGAATAATGTTCAGGCTGTGCGCCAGCCACGCAAAAGCACCCATTGCAAGGTGCCCGCGCCCACGACCAACGCCGCATACGAGGCCATTTGACCGTCGTGCCCGAATTGCCAGAAGCACGCCGCCAGCACGGTCAGGCCCATGAGCCACTGGGCCAGCATCTGCCCCCACCAGGGCAACAAGGCCGCGCGCCGCCCCAGCAAGAGGCGCCCCAGCAGCGGCAGCAAAAGCGCCAATACAGCCGCTGGCGCGGCGAAATTGAGCCCATGCCAGAGCAGGAGAGAGGTGGAATCGGAGGGGTTCATGGTGGACGACGGTCAGGTGCTTGCGCAAATTTTATAATTCAGCCCTCTCGCGACTTGCATTTGCATAAGAACTCTTCCATGGCCGTCTGGGCTCTCGGCATCAACCACACGACCGCGCCGCTGGATCTGCGCGGTCGATTTGCTTTTGCGCCCGAGCAACTGCCCCCGACCCTGGACAATCTGCGCGAGGCCCTGCGCACCGCGCCGCAGGGTCGCCTGGCCGAGGCGGCCATCCTGTCCACCTGCAACCGGACCGAGATTTATTGCGCCAGCGAGGCGGCTGACATCGCGCCCACCTTGCAATGGCTGGCGCACAGCGGCGGCATTTCTCCCGAGGAGCTGCGCAGCCACACCTACATGCTGCAAGGGGATGAAGCAGCGCGCCACGCCTTCCGGGTGGCCAGCGGGCTGGATTCCATGGTCCTGGGCGAGGCCCAAATTCTGGGCCAGATGAAGGACGCCGTGCGTGCCGCCGAGGAGGCGGGTGCGTTGGGCCAGACCCTGAATCAGCTGTTCCAGCGCAGCTTCGCCGTGGCCAAGGAAGTGCGCAGTTCCACCGAGATTGGCGCGCACAGCATCAGCATGGCCGCCGCCGCCGTTCGGCTGGCCGGCAATCTGTTCGAGGACCTGCGCCAGATTCGCATCCTGTTCGTCGGCGCCGGCGAGATGATCGAGCTCGCCGCCACCCATTTCGCGGCCAAGAACCCCTTGTCCGTCGCCATCGCCAACCGCACCCTGGAACGCGGTGAAGCCCTGGCCACGCGCTTCGGCGGCGAGGCCATGCGCCTGGCCGACCTGCCAACGCGCCTGCATGAATTCGACGCCGTCATCTCCTGCACCGCCAGTACCCTGCCCTTGATCGGCCTGGGCGCGGTCGAGCGAGCGCTCAAGCAGCGCAAGCACCGCCCCATGTTCATGGTGGATCTGGCCGTGCCGCGTGACATCGAACCCGAAGTGGGCCAGCTGGGCGATGTCTACCTCTACACCGTGGACGATCTCGCCACCGTGGTGCAAGCGGGTCAGGCCCAACGTCAGGCCGCCGTGGCTCAGGCCGAGGCCATCATCGACACCGGTGTGCGCAACTTCATGCACTGGATGGATCAGCGCGATCCGGCCAATGGCGTGGTCTCTCTCATCCAGCAACTCAACACCCAGGCTGAACATTGGCGCGCCGCCGAACTGGCCCGCGCGCGCAAGCTCATGGCCAAGGGCGAAAGCACGGAGGCCGTGCTCGAAGCGCTGGCCCGAGGCCTGACGCAGAAGATGCTTCACGGCGCCCTGGCCGAACTGAACACGGGCGACGGCGCCGCGCGCGAGCGCGCGGCGCAAGCCATTCAGCGCATCTTCCTGCGCAAAGAGCGTTAACCATTGAAAGACTTCCTGCGTCAGCAGCTGGAGCGGTATGCCCAGCGCCTCGATGAACTGAACTTCCTGCTCAGCCGCGAGGACATCATGGGCGACATGAAGCAGTTCCTCGCCCTGTCACGCGAGCACAACGAGGTCACCGCGATCGCCGGGCGCTATGCCCAGTACCGCCAGCGTGAAACGGACCTCTCCAGCGCGCGGGAGATGCTGGCCGAGCCGGACATGACGGACATCGCCCAGGAAGAGATCACCGCGGCCATGGCCGACTTGGTCCGGCTGGAAGACGAATTGCAGCGCCTGCTGCTGCCCAAGGACCCCGACGACGCGCGCAACGCCTTCCTGGAGATCCGCGCCGGCACCGGCGGGGACGAATCGGCCCTGTTCGCGGCCGACCTGCTGCGCATGTACACGCGCTATGCCGATCAGCGCGGCTGGAAGACGGAAATCATGAGCGAGTCGCCGAGCGAGCTGGGCGGCTACAAGGAAGTCGTGCTGCGCATCGACGGCGGCAACGCCGAATCTCCCTCGGGCCTTGGCGTCTATGGTGAACTGCGTTTTGAATCCGGCGGGCACCGCGTGCAGCGCGTGCCCGCCACGGAGACACAAGGACGCATCCACACCAGTGCCTGCACGGTGGCCGTGCTGCCCGAACCCGATGAACAGGAGGCGGTGCAGATCAATCCAGCCGAACTGCGCATCGACACCTTTCGCGCCAGCGGAGCCGGCGGGCAGCACATCAACAAGACCGACTCGGCCGTGCGCATCACGCACCTTCCGACCGGCATCGTCGCCGAATGCCAGGACGATCGCAGTCAGCACCGCAACAAGGCCAAGGCCTTGCAGGTGCTTGCCGCGCGCATCCAGGAAAAAGAGCGTAGCGAGCGCGCCGCCAAGGATGCGGCGACTCGCCGTGGATTGATTGGCAGCGGCGACCGCAGCGACCGCATCCGGACCTACAACTTTCCCCAAGGCCGCCTGACCGACCACCGCATCAACCTGACGCTCTACAAGCTCAGCCAGGTGATGGAAGGCGCGCTGGACGACGTGGTGCAGGCCTTGCGGCATGCGCGCGAAGCCGAGCTACTGGCCGAACTCGAAGTCGCTCAGCACTGAATCAACACCCACGTGCCATGCCTGGGGGCGTACGAACTGGGTACAGACGATTTGCCCCACATTCACGGGTGCTTTACGTCCCAGGGTTCTAATAGGCGTCATGCAGATACAACAAGCCATCAACACCGCTTGTTCCTCCCTGGGTCTGGATCGGCGGGAAGCGCAACTGCTGCTGCTGCACGCCCTGGACAAGCCGCTCATCGACCGCGCCTGGCTGATCGCGCATGACACAGACTCCCTCGCCGGCACGGCCGAACTGCGGTACATCGAACTGGCCCGGCGACGCGCTTCCGGTACACCTCTGCCCTACTTGACGGGCAAGATCGAGTTCCACGGGATGCCGCTGCAGGTCGATGGCCGGGTACTGATCCCGCGGCCCGACACGGAAACTCTGGTCGATTGGGCCCTCGAATGCCTGACCGACATCGGCCAGGCCGAGGACCCGCCCCCCCAGATCATTGATCTGGGCACGGGCAGCGGTGCCGTGGCCTTGGCCATGGCCCGCTTCCTCGCGCAAACCGGGCGAACCGGCGAGGTGCATGCCCTGGACGTCAGCCCCGACGCGCTGGCCTTGGCGCAGGCGAATGCCGAACGCCTGGATTTGCGGGTGCAGTTCATGCTCGGCGCCTGGCTCACTGGCATCTCGGCGCGATATGACCTCATTGTGTCCAACCCCCCCTACATCGCCGAAGGTGATCCACACCTCGCCGCACTGGGACATGAGCCGCGACTGGCCCTGATCTCCGGCCCTGACGGTCTGGACGCCATCCGCATCATCGTTCGACAGGCACCCGACAACCTGCGCCCGGGAGGATGGCTCTTGCTGGAGCATGGTTGGGACCAGGCGCTGGCGGTACGCGAGCTGCTGACACGGGCCGGCTTCGCGGACGTGCAATCACGCCGTGATCTCGCGGGCATCGAGCGGTGCAGTGGCGGCCGCTGGCCAGGCTGAGATCGGACAAAGGCGACTCCAGCCCACCGCGCCCATGCTGGGGCGCACCATGCACGCCGAACTGGACGGCGTGGAGGCGCATCAATTGAGTCTGGTTTTCAATCCGAATGCGATTTCTTAAGACCTTGGTTTTGTGTTTACGCCAGACCGCATGAGAATCGCGCATCCCATTTGCGCATCGGAGGCTTGTCATGCAGGGCAAACAACAAATCATCACCACCCTCAACGAGCTGCTCGCCGGCGAGTTGACTGCGGTGGATCAATACCTTCAGCACGGCGAAATGTATGCCGACATGGGCTTGCACCATCTGGCAACGCAAGCGCTGCATGAATCCGAACACGAGCGCCAGCACGCCCGCGCGCTGATCCAGCGCATCCTCTTCCTGGAAGGCACGCCCGATCTTTCCAAGCGTCATGCGCTGAAAATCGGCTCGAATGTGCCGGAGATGCTCAAGGCCGATCTGGCCGTTGAATACAGCGTGACCGCCGATTTGAAAAAGGCGATCGCCATCGCTGAACAAGCCCAGGATTACGTCACGCGTGAAATGCTGGTTGTCCAGTTGGACGATACCGAGATGGATCACGCCTACTGGCTGGAAAAGCAGATTCGACTCATCGACATGGTCGGTCTGGCCAACTATCAGCAAAGCCAGATGGGTGACGCGAGCAGCGGCACCGCCTCGACATGAAGGAGCTCGCCATGCAAGGCAACAAGAAAATCATCGACGCTCTGAACAAGGTGCTCAAGAACGAGCTCACCGCGATCAACCAGTATTTCCTGCACGCGCGCATGTTTCGCAACTGGGGACTGGAGAAACTCAACGACTACCAATACAAGCAGTCCATTCGAGTGATGAAGGAAGCCGACGAATTGATCGAGCGCATCCTCTTCCTCGAAGGTCTGCCCAACCTGCAAGACTTGGGCAAGCTGCATATCGGCGAAAACCCCGTGGAATGCCTGCAAAGCGATCTGAAGTGTGAAACGGAGATCCAGCGCCCGCAGTTGCTGGCCGCCATCGCGTTGGCCGAACAGTGCGAAGACTACGTGAGCCGCGAGTTGCTCGAAGAATTGCTGGAGCACTGCGAGGAAGCCATCGATTGGCTGGAAACGCAGCAGCGTCTGATCAGCGACGTCACCCTGCCCAACTATCTGCAGACGCAGATGGGCGATTCATCCTCGTAGGCCGCTGATTCAGCGAAGCGCACCAGGCCAGCTTGAGGGCCCCAAAAGCCAGGGCCGCTGATGCGGCCCTTTTTACTGGCAATCTAGAAGCAGGAAGGCGTGGTCGTTAGGCAGCAGCCATCCAGGTCACGGGCTGTTGCGCACCCGGCATCTGCAGGGCTTGGCTCAAATGCGCCAGCTTGTGGCTGGGCCGGCACTGAGACCATAGCGCGCGGGCGCAGTCTTCGCATTTGCCGCATTGCGTGGCCACACCCAGTTCCAGCTGGATGTCGTCGAACTCGGCCCCTGATCGCGCTGCATGGGCAATCGTGTGGTCGGAGACGCGGTGGCAAACACAGACAATCATGGCATCCAGGTCCTAGGGATCTGCACGGGCTGTTGAGGCCCAGATCATAACGCACACAAATGATAATGGTTTGTAATACCACCACAAACCGTGCGTTAAACGGCCCGGGGCGAGCCTTTTTATGGTCTCCGCCCGCTGGCCACCCTGAGGGGACTAGGGGCGGAACTTCCGGCTTAGCACTCAATCGAAGAGAGTGCTAATATCTCCGGAACCGCTCTTGAAAGGAGTGCTGGAATGACCGCCATGACTGCTGTATCCACATCCTCGGCCCCCTCTTCCGCCGCTCTGGCTGTGGCCAACCCCTGGGCCCTCGTGCCTCCGTTGGGGAATCTTGACGCCTACATCACGGCAGTCAACCGCATGCCCATGCTCACTGCGGAGGAAGAGCAGGAGTTCGCGCGCAAATTCCGTGACAACAACGACCTGGAGGCAGCCGGTAAGCTGGTTCTGTCGCATCTGCGCTTGGTGGTTGCCACGGCACGCCAATACATGGGCTATGGCCTGCCGCACGGCGACCTGATCCAAGAAGGCAATGTGGGCCTGATGAAGGCCGTCAAGCGCTTCGATCCAGATCAGGGTGTGCGCCTGGTGAGCTACGCGCTGCACTGGATCAAGGCCGAGATTCACGAGTACATCCTGAAGAACTGGCGCATGGTCAAGGTGGCAACCACCAAGGCCCAGCGCAAGCTGTTCTTTAACCTGCGCTCGAAAAAGCAGGGCTACAAGGCAGCGAGCGCCGCCGACTCCTCCCTGCACGATGGTTTGGACGCGGCAACGCACCGCGAGACCCTCAGCGAACACGAAATCGACCAGATGGCGCGAGAGCTGAACGTCAAGCGCGAGGAAGTCATCGAGATGGAAACCCGTCTGTCCGGTGGCGACGTGATGCTGGACCCCGGTCCGGGCGAGGACGGTGAGGACAGCTTCGGCCCGATTGCCTACCTGACCGACGCAGGCCATGAGCCCACGGCGATGATCGAGGCGCGTCAGCGTGACCGCCTGGCGACCGACGGCATCGCCAAGGCGCTGGACGCCCTGGACCCGCGCAGCCGGCGCATCGTCGAGGAACGCTGGTTGAAGGTCAACGACGACGCATCCGGTGGCATGACGCTGCATGAGCTCGCTGCCGAGTACGGCGTGAGCGCCGAACGAATCCGCCAAATCGAGGTGGCGGCCATGAAGAAGATGAAGACGGCCTTGGCGGAATACGCCTGAGCGCGTGGAGCAACGCTGCGGACTGCACGCGTAGTGCTAGCAGTGCTCGCTCCCTACCCTGTTGAAAAGAAAGGCCCGGGTCTGCGCCCGGGCCTTTTTCATGCGGGTAGGTGGCCGTCGACGTCCGTCATATCGGGCGAGTCCATGGCATTGGAGCGATGCCAGAGTGGGTGTCAGGGACTCCAACCAAGCGATCACCAGCGTCCGCCGACGCCACGACTTGGGTCGTTCTTATTTCAAAAGTTGGCGGATGTCCGCGGTCAAGGATTCCACGCTGCTGCCATAGCGGGCATAGAGACGCAGGCGTCCTTGTGTGTCGTAGAGGTACAGGCCAGCCGAGTGGTCCATGGTGTAGCTGCCCGGCGCCTTGCCATCGACCTTCTTGTAGTAAACCTTGTAATCCTTGGCGAGTGCGGCCAGTTGTTCCGGGCTGCTGGCATACAGCGCGAGAAATGCGGGATCAAAGGCTGCCATGTAGTTCTTCATGATGGCGGGCGTGTCGCGCTCGGGATCCACCGTGACGAACAGCACTTGCAGCTTATCGCCATCGGCCCGGCCACCCGCGCTCAAGGCCTGCTTGACGGCGACCATTTCCGTCATCGTCGTCGGGCAGACATCCGGGCATTGCGTGTAGCCGAAGAACATGGCGACGACCTTGCCTTTGAAATCAGCGAGGGTGCGCGGCTGACCATCGTGGTCGGTCAGTGCAAAACCCTTGGCGTAGTCCGCGCCGGTGATGTCGATGGCGTTGAATTGCGCCTGCTTCCCCTCGGAACACGCCCCAAGGATCAGAACCGCGCCCAGCACACACAGCAGCTTTTTCATGGTGAACCTCACAACAGGTAATGGTCGAGCAGGAGCGCGGCGAAGAGGGCGCTCAGGTGAATGAGAGAGAAGCGGAAGGTCTTGCGCGCCAAGGCATCCGAGTAATCGCGCCAAAGTTTGAAGGCGTGAACGAAAAAGCCAAGACTGAGCACGCAAGCTGCAGCCAGGTACAACCAGGAACTCATCCCAAAGACAAAAGGCATCAGACAAGCCGCGAACAGCACCAGGGTGTAGAGGAGGATCTGCAGGCGCGTGAACTCATTGCCATGGGTCACCGGCAGCATGGGCAAGCCAGACTGGCGGTAGTCCTCCACCCGGTACAGGGCCAGCGCCCAGAAATGCGGGGGGGTCCAGAGAAAGATGATCAGGAAAAGAATCAAGGCCTCGGGTCCAACCTCCCCGGTCATCGCGGCCCAGCCCAATACGGGCGGCATGGCGCCAGAGGCGCCGCCAATCACGATGTTTTGCGGCGTCAGGGGCTTGAGGATCACGGTGTAGACCACCGCATAGCCCACGAAGGTCGCGAAAGTCAGCCACATCGTGAGTGGATTGACCCAGACATACAGCAGCACGGACCCAGCCAGGCACAACAATGCCGAAAACAGCAGAGTCTGCCAGTCGGCGAGTTCGCCCTTGGCCGTTGGTCGCCAAGCCGTGCGTTTCATCTTGGCATCGATGCCTTGTTCCACCAGGCAATTGAAGGCGGCCGCGGCCCCGGCCACCAGCCAAATGCCCATGCAAGCCAAGATCATGAGGCGCAGCTCGTCCCAACTGGGCAGCCCGGGCACGGCCAGCACCATGCCGATCAAGGCGCAAAAGACGATGAGCTGCACAACCCTGGGTTTTGTCAGCGCGTAGAACTGGCGGAAGATGGAGGGCGAAGCCGGCGTCGCCAGGGATGTGTTCATGCAGACTCCTTGGAACGGACGCGTGTGAGGGAAGGCATGGAAGCCGACGCCATGCTCCACACCAGCAGCACCAGCAGGGCTGCGGCGCCACCGGTGTGCAGCAAGGCCGCTGGGAGAGGCCAGCCCAGCACCACGTTGGACAGACCCGTCAAAAACTGCAGCAGCAACAGGCCCGCCAGGGCCTGGCCGGTGCGACGCCAGGCTGGCAAGGCCCAGAGCCGCCAAGCCAGCCAGGTCAGCAGGGCGATCACGGCGTAGGCAGCCAGTCGGTGCGTGTAGTGGATCGCCGTCAAAGCGGCGAAAGTGATGTGCTCGCCCGCCCCGGTCAATCCCAGCGCCCGCCACAGCTCGAAGCCCTGTGCGAAATCCATGTCAGGCCAGAGACCTCCCTGACACAGGGGAAACTCGGTGCATGCCAGAACCGCGTAGTTCGTGCTGACCCACCCCCCGAGCGCGATCTGAACGACCAGCGCGGCCAGCCCGAGAGCGAGCCAGATTCGCAAGTCGCGCGGCATGGCCGCGGCCTTGGCTTGCAGGGCGCCCTCGTCATGCCACTGCGCGTAACGCACTGCCTGCCAGCTCAGCAAGGCCAACAAGAACAAGGCTCCGAGCAAATGCAGGGTCACGATGGCGGGAAAAAGCTTCATCGTGACCGTCAGCGCACCGAAAGCTCCCTGCACGCACACCCAGACCAAGGTCAGGGTGGCCCATCCAGGGTGGAGAGGTCCAGATGCCGCGCCCGGCTCTCCCCCAGGCCCGTGTCCGCGCCGCCCGCGCAGGTACACACGCCATGTCGCCACGGCCAACACCAGGATCAAGACCCCCACACCGGTGGCCAGGTAGCGGTGGATCATCTCGACCCAGGCCTTGCCGTGGGTCACCGGCCCCGTCGGCATGACCTCCTGGGCCGCGCTGATTTGCGCGCGCGCGCCCAGCGGGCTGGCTTCACCGTAGCAACCCGGCCAGTCCGGACACCCCAGACCGGAATCGGACAGGCGCGTGAAGGCACCAAACAAGGTGAGGTCGAAGGTCAGGAAGAGCGTCAGCAGCGTCAGGGCTTGCAAGCGCTGCACAGTGCCGAACGTTCCCGCGCGCCGGTGCCGCCGCCAGATCCAGACCAGCGGCAAGGCGGCGATCAGCAGACCCAGTCCCATCAGTTCAAGCACCGGGGCCCAGTCGTACAAAGCCGTGTGGGCGTAAGCATCATGGTTCATCGCGTTCATGCCCTCAGCGACCCGCTGGCTCCCGGCCTTCCTTGTCCCAGGAGGACGACGCCCGCAGCAGCCGCTCCAGGTCGCGCTTGGCCTTGGGTGCGGTGTCCATCGTCATTGGGGCGGGAAATCGCATCATCCAGTTGCCCATGGGGTCCACCACGTAGATGTGGTCCTCCATGGCCTGTCCGGCCGCCGGCATCAACCATCCGGACAAGACCTCGGGCGCCACGCGCAGCACGGTCGCCTGCTTCAAGCCGGCGCTCAACACCTCGGACACGGGCTGGGCGTCGTTGATGAGCCAGACCCAATCCATGCGGTCTTTCTCACGCCCCATGCCCTCGCGCAACTGGCGCTGGAAATACAGCCTCTGCTGACAGACCTGGTCGCAGGCACCGCCGCCGACGCTCACCAGCAACCACTGCCCCTTGAGGCTGTCCAGCGGCACGGCACCTCCCGCCAAGTCCACGGCTTGCGCCAAGGGCACAGGACGCTGGGGATGAATGAGTTCACCGAAGTTGCGGCGCCCCTCCGGCCGGATCACGTAGTAAGTGAAATACGAAACCACCACCGGCGCGGCGCACACGAGCAAGACCATCAGCATCTTCCAGCGGCCCACGCGCGTGCGGCGTGCGGCCTGCTCGCTTTCGGCCAGCGCGGAACCGGGTTCAGGCAGTCCGTGGACGGTCAGGCCGAGCACCTGGTCACGGTCGGCATGGCCGTGGTCAGCGCCCATCTTCGGCGCGGCTGCTGCCACCGAATCGGAGCCGGGGGAAGAAGCGGGGGAGGATTTGGAACCAGACATAAAGAAGAACCATCAAGGCACAAAGACCGAACCACTGGAACGCATAGCCATAGTGCCGGTCCACGCCGCTGTCCGGCTGTGGCCAGTCGCGCAGCAAGCCGTCGGCTGGCACGCGGTCGGGCTCCGCATTGCTTTGCTGAAGGGACAGTCCCGCGAGCGGCAAACCAGTTTCCGCGCGGAAAGCGTCCAAGTCCAAATTCTGCCGGATTGCGCCACGCTCGGTCGCGCCGAGCTCATAAAGCCGTGCCGGCGGCGGCGACAAGATGCCACGCACCTCCACCTGGCCTGGCGGGGTCTGAAGTGCGGGCAAGCGGGTTCGGTCCTCGAAGTTGCGAGGCATCCAGCCACGCTGCACCAAAAGCACACCGCCGCCCTCCAGCCGCAAGGGCGTCAACACGAAAAAGCCTGGCCGGCCATGCATCTGGCGGTTATCCAGCCAGACGGTGTGCTCCGCAAGCCAAACACCGCGAACCAGTGCCCGACGATGCAACAAGGCCGCCGAAGGTTCGCGTGCGGTCACGGCTGCAGCTTCGGGACTCAGAGCGTCGATCAGCGGTTCACTGACCCGGGCGTCGATGGCCGCTTGCAAGGCCTCTTTTTGGGCGGCACGGGTCAGTTGCCAGCGCCCCAGTGAGGCGGTCACAGCCACGCCCAGCACTGCGGCCACCGTCACCCACCAGAAGCGAGCCCCCAGCATCGGACGGGGTTGGCTCACGCGATAATCCCCGTCATGAAATACCTCGTCGCCCTGGCCTTCTTGGCCATTCTTGCCAGCCTGGGTTCAGCCCTGTTCTTCATGCTGAGGGACGGCCGCAACGGGCAACCCAAGACGTCCCGCATGGCGCGGGCCTTGGGATTTCGCGTGGGATTCTCCATCCTGATCTTTCTGTGCATCCTGCTGGCCTGGAAGTTGGGCTACATCCATCCGACGGGCATCAACGCCGGCCAATAGAACGGTCCGCAGACTTGCTGAAAAGACAAAAGCCGCTGATCGACAGTCAGCGGCTTTTCTTGCTTAGAGCGTGGATCAGAGCCAGTACACCAGAATGTAAAGTCCCAGCCAGACCACGTCCACGAAATGCCAGTACCAGGCCGCGCCTTCAAAACCGAAGTGACGCTGCGGGGTGAAGTGACCCTTCATCAGGCGCAAGGTGATGAACAGCAGCATCAGCATGCCGACGAACACGTGCAGACCGTGGAAGCCCGTCAGCATGAAGAAGGTGGAGCCATACACGCCGGACGAGAGCTTCAGGTTCAGCTCGGTGTAAGAGTGGTAGTACTCATAGCCCTGCACGAACAGGAACACCAAGCCGAGCAGCACGGTGATCCACATGAAGCCGATCGTCTTGGAACGATTGCCGGCCTGCAGCGCGTGGTGGGCGATGGTCAGAGTCACGCCAGAAGTCAGCAGCAGCGCGGTGTTGATCGTGGGCAGCCAGAAGGGGCCCATGGTCTGGAAAGGCTCGATGATGCCGGCCGGGGAAGCCGTGGCGCCCGCAGCCAAGCTGGGCCAGACGGCCTTGAAATCAGGCCAGAGCACGGCATTGTCCAAGCTGCCCAGGGCGGGCACGGAATGGACGCGCGCCCACCAAAGTGCAGTGAAGAAGGCCCCGAAGAACATCACTTCCGAGAAGATGAACCAGGTCATGCTCCAGCGGTAGGAAATGTCGATCTTGTGGCCATACTGGCCGCCCTCGCTCTCGGTGATGGCATCGCGGAACCACTGGTACAGCACCGTCAGCCACCAGACCAAGCCGAAGGCCAGGGACCACTTGCCCCAATCGTGTCCGTTGACCCATTGACCCGCGCCCAGAATGACGAAGAACAGGCCGATGGACGCCATCACGGGATGACGGGACGGACCCGGCACAAAGTAGTACGGGGCGCTGCCGTGTGCGGTGGTTGAACTCATGTTTACTCCAATCCTTCGCTTGGGTTTTCTTTTGGAATCTGAAAGTTTGCGGTAGCGGTCAGGTCGACACGGCGAATTTCACCGCCAGCATCAGGATGCCGATGAAGATGAAGACACCGATGATGCCTGCCGCGATCAAGTGGTAAGGCTTGAGACGTCCAATATCGTCCTGAAAATCCTTGCCGCGGCGAATACCCAGAAAGGACCATGCCACGGCCTTCGCCGTCGCCCAGAAGGACGAACCACGCGCCCCACGGCCTTCCTGCGTCACTGGGTCACTCATGAAGCCCCCTGCCCTTCAGCCTTGCGAGCCGCGGTGGGCGCCGGTGGGGTCTTGCTGCCGACTTCAAAGAAGGTGTAGGACAGGGTGATCGTGGTGACGTCGCGAGACAGCTTGGGGTCGATCACGAAGACCACGGGCCATTCCTTCTTCTCACCCGGCGCGAGGGTGTATTCGTTGAAGCAGAAACATTCCAGCTTGTTGAAATGCGCGGCCGCTTGGCGTGGCGCATAACTGGGAATGGCCTGGGCGGACATGCGCCGATCCTGCACGTTCTGGAATTCGTACATCACCGTGACGAGTTCGCCCGGATGCACTTGCATGGAGCTTTGAGCGGGTTTGAACTGCCATGGCCCACGGGCGTTCGCGTCGAACTCCACCGTGATGGTGCGGCTCGTGTCGACCTGGGTGTTGCTGGCCACTTGGGGGCGGCTCAAGCCACGCTCGCCAATCGCCAGCACATTGATGCCGGTGAATTCGCAGATCGCCTGATAGAGCGGAACCAGGGCGTAGCCGAAGGCGAACATGCCCGCCACGATCACCGTGAGCTTGCCCACCATGCGCAGGTTTTCACGCCGCAGGTTCATCGTCTTGTTCCGCTGACCAATCAGTGGCCGAAGAAAACGAACTTCGCCACGAAACCGCAGAAGAACACCAAGGCGACCGAGGCCAGGATCAGGCCCAGGCGAACGTTGGCTTTCTTCTGCTCAGGTGTGGTCGGCATGGCGGTTTCGTCCTCAGGATGCGCGGGTACGCTCAACCGACAATCTTCGTCGCCGTGGCGTCGAGCTTGGGCGGCGTTTCAAAGGTGTGGAAAGGCGCGGGAGAAGGAACTTCCCACTCCAGGCCCTCGGCGGCTTCCCAAGGTTTCTGAACCGCCTTCTCGCCCTTGCCACGCATGGCGGGCAGCACGACGAACAGGAAGAAGTAGACCTGCGCCAGACCGAAGCCCAAGGCTCCCACCGAAGCAATCGCGTTGAAATCGGCGAACTGCATCGGATAGTCGGCGTAACGGCGCGGCATGCCGGCCAGCCCCAGGAAGTGCATGGGGAAGAAGGTGATGTTGAAGGCAATCATCGACCACCAGAAGTGCAGCTTGCCGCGGAACTCGCTGTACATCACCCCGGTCCACTTGGGCAGCCAGTAGTAGACGCCCGCAAACATCGCGAACAAGGAGCCCGCCACCAGCACGTAATGGAAGTGGGCCACCACGTAATAGGTGTCTTGCAGTTGGATGTCGATCGGCGCCATCGAAAGGATCAGACCCGTGAAGCCGCCCATCGTGAACACGAAGATGAAGCCCACGGCCCACAGCATGGGCGCCTCAAAGGTCATGGAGCCGCGCCACATCGTCGCCAGCCAGTTGAAGATCTTCACGCCCGTGGGCACGGAGATCAGCATGGTGGCGTACATGAAGAAGAGTTGGCCCGTCACCGGCATGCCGGTGGCGTACATGTGGTGAGCCCACACGATGAAGGACAGGATGGCGATCGAGGCGGTCGCGTACACCATCGAGGCGTAGCCGAACAGCTTCTTGCGCGCGAAAGCCGGCACGATGGCACTCACGATGCCGAAGGCCGGCAAGATCATGATGTACACCTCGGGATGGCCGAAGAACCAGAAGATGTGCTGGTACATCACCGGGTCACCACCGCCGGCGGGATTGAAGAAAGTCGTACCAAAGTGGCGGTC
Source organism: Hylemonella gracilis ATCC 19624 (assembly GCF_000211835.1). Classification (GTDB taxonomy): domain Bacteria; phylum Pseudomonadota; class Gammaproteobacteria; order Burkholderiales; family Burkholderiaceae_C; genus Hylemonella; species Hylemonella gracilis. Next base: position 29,798 of record NZ_AEGR01000056.1, read on the forward strand.
CGTCAGCGTCATGGTGATCGCACCGGCCAGCACGGGCATCACCGCGATCAGCAAGTAGGCAGTGATCAGCCACGTCCAGCAGAACAGCGGCATCTTCATCAGCGTCATGCCAGGAGCGCGCATGTTCAAGATGGTCACGATGATGTTGATCGAGCCCATGATGGACGAAGCACCCAAGATGTGCATGGCAAAAATGCCTGCATCCATGGAGGGGCCCATCTGCAGGGTGAGCGGCGCATACAGCGTCCAGCCCGCGGCGGGCGCACCACCGGGCATGAAGAAAGACGTCACCAGCATAATGGCCGCGGGGATCATCAGCCAGAAGCTGAAGTTGTTCATCCGGGCAAAGGCCATGTCGGAGGCCCCGATCTGCAGCGGAATCATCCAGTTCGCGAAGCCGACGAAGGCCGGCATGATCGCGCCGAACACCATGATCAGGCCGTGCATGGTGGTGAGCTGGTTGAACAGCTCAGGGTTCACGATCTGCAGGCCAGGCTGGAACAGCTCAGCACGGATCAGCAGGGCCAGCACGCCGCCGATCATCAGCATCGTGAAGGCGAACAGCAGGTACAGCGTGCCGATGTCCTTGTGATTGGTCGCGAAGACCCAGCGCCGCCAGCCCGTCGGGGCATGGTGGTGATCGTCGTGGTCATGGGCATGACCAGCGTGGTGGGAATGGTCGAGAACGGCGCTCATGATGACTTCCTTCTTCAACTCTTTGATGTTCTGGCGCGGCTCAGCGCGCGGCCTTCACGTCGGAAGGCTGAACCAGGAAACCCGTCTTATTCGACCAGGCATTCTTGGTGTAGGTCACGACGGCCGCAATCTCGGTGTCGCTCAAGGACGACTTCCAGGACGGCATCGCGCCCTTGCCGCCCAACACGATGGCAAGCTGCTTGCTCTTGTCGGCGTCCAGCACGATGGGCGAGGCGTCGAGCGGCTTGAACGGACCCGCACCCTTGCCATTGGCTTGATGGCAGACCGCGCAATTAGCGGTGTAGACCTTCTCGCCGCGAGCAACCAGATCGTTCAGCACCCAGACCTTGTTGGGATCATCAGCCTTGGCGGCCATGGCCTTTTTCTCGGCATCCACCCACTTGGTGTAGTCCTCGGCCGAGACCACCTTCACATGGATGGGCATGTAGGCGTGCTCCTTGCCGCAGAGCTCGGCACACTGACCATAGAAATCGCCCGTCTTTTCAGCGCGGAACCAGGTGTCGCGAACGAAACCAGGAATCGCGTCCTGCTTGATGCCAAAGGCAGGCACCATGAAGGAGTGAATGACGTCGTTGGCGGTGGTGATGATGCGGACCTTCTTGTCGACCGGCACGATCAGCGGCTTGTCGACTTTCAGCAGGTAGTTGTCCGTGGGCGGGGGGTTACCCGACTCAGACATCTGACGGTGGCTCACGTCGAGGGTCGACACGAAACCCAGGCCCTCGCCCTCACCCTTGAGGTAGTCGTAACCCCACTTCCACTGGTAGCCGGTGACCTTGATGGTCAGATCCGCGTTGCTGGTGTCTTTCTGAGCCACCACGGCCTTGGTCGCGGGCAAGGCCATCAAGATCACGATGATGAAAGGCACGACCGTCCAGGCGATTTCAACGCCCACGGATTCATGGAAGTCGGCAGACTTCGCGCCCTTGCTCTTGCGATGCTTGTAGATCGAATAGAACATGACGCCGAAAACGCCGAGGAAAATCACCGTGCAGATGATCAGCATCATCCAGTGCAGCCATTGCTGCTCGGCGGCGATCTTGGTCGCGGCGGGGCCCAGGTTGAGCTGATTGACGGCAGGGCCGCCAGGCAGATCATTGACGGCCGCGTGAACGGCGGCGAAACCGGCCGTCGCGGCCCAGACTCCCACGGATGCGCCAGCCGCGAGCAACAGTGAAGCCAGTTTGTCTGCAATGCTCTTCATCATGTTCACTTCTTGAAGGTCTTGAATATTCTCGGATTGCCCGGACTTTAGCGGCAACCGCGCCGGCGTGTGGGCAAAAAATGCCCACAGCCCGGACTATGGCAATCTGCAGCGGCGGATTGTAGCCGAGCCCCCTCGCGGCTCAATCACGGCGGCGCTGTAGTTGACTGCGCAGCTCGTCCACGGAAAGCCGCATTTCAGGCGTCACAGCCAGCCGGCGCTCGGGCTTGAGGGCGTGTCCATAAATGATTTCGAACGTCAGCCGCAGCCGCCCGCCATGGGCGGGGTCCGCCAGACGGGCCAAATCGGCCAAAAGGCGCTTGCGCCAGCCCTTGCCCCGCAAGCCAGGAAAACGTTCGGGGTGCAAATTGCGCCCCAGTTCGCGCAGTTCCCGCAGCAGCCGCTCGGGGGAATCGAAGGTCAGCACGATGCGCTCCATGTCCATCACCGGCTCGGCGAAACCTGTCGCGACGAGCATGTCACCCCAATCGTGCATGTCGGTGTACTCGTGCGTGGGCGGCTGCCAACCCAGGCCGGCGTATAGCTCGCGCAGTTCACGCAGGGTGTCGGGCCCGAGACAGGAGAACATCAGCACGCCATCGACGTTCAGCGCCGCATGCCAGGCGCGCATCAAGGCCAGGGGCTCATCGGCCATGTGCAGGCTCATGTTGGCCCACAGCAAATCCACGGTCTGGTCCTGCGCAGGCATCCAAACCGTCGGCGCCGCAGATCGAAACCAGGTTGCCCAACGCCGCCACCATGGTCCGCGCGCCACGCGCCGCGCCCAGGCGGCTTCTTCGGGGACGGCCGCATGCATCGAGGCGGGGACCCCAGGGTAACGCCGGACCAATTGCTCGTGCACGGACAGGCCGCCACGCACCGGCTCCCAGTGCAGCCAGCTGCGAGGCTGGCGGACGATCCAAGACAGCCGATCCTCCATGCGCCGGGCCACTTCCTCGTGCAACCAGGCCGACGCGAACCGACCATCGATGGTGTGGGGGCGCTGGCGCCAGCGCGAAGCGGCAGCCGGATCGATCGTCGGGGGGCGGGTATCGTTCATGGACAGCGCGCGAGTATAGAAAGTTCAGGCCGCAAGCGTCGCGTCGTCTGCCAAACTCCCCCCATGTTCCGTGCCCTGCTGTCCCGACTCGCCTCAGGTCCTTGGCTGCCCAGCCAATGCGCCATCTGCCGTGCCTGGCCCGCCCAACCCCTGTGCGCGGCCTGCTTGCGACGCTTCGCGTCGCCCCGGCCTCGGTGCCGCGCCTGCGCCCTGCCGGTCGCGGAAGGCATGGACGTCTGCGCGGTCTGTCTGCTGTGGCCGCGGTCCGGCGCGCAGACCGACGGCAAGGCACCGCTGGATCAGTTGGACCGTTGCCACGCCGCCGTGGACTACGACTGGCCCTGGAACGATCTGGTGGGGCGCTACAAATTCAGCCCCGAACCTGGCTGGGCTACCGTCCTGGCCGAACTCATGCGCGCCGCGCCCGGCGCCGCCGACGCGCTGGAGGCCGCTGACGCCGTGCTGCCGCTGCCACTGACCCCGGCGCGCCTGCGAGAGCGGGGCTTCAACCAAGCCCTGCATTTGGCGCGCGCGCTCTCGCCGGGCAAGACCCGCTCGGACTGGCTGCTGCGCCTGCGGCATACCCCAGACCAGCACAGCTTGCCTCGCGATGAGCGCCTGCTCAATGTGCAGGACGCCTTCGGCGTGCCCCCCGGCAAACGCCGCCGGATCGAGGGCCAGCGCCTGCTGCTCATCGACGACGTGATGACCACCGGCGCCACCTTGAACGCCGCGGCAGCGGTATTGCGCGAGGCTGGCGCGGTGGAAATCTGCGCCTTGGTGCTGGCGCGCACGCCACTGGAAGGCTGGTGAACCGTGTCTCCAGGAGCCAGCGACAATCCGCGCCATGTTCCGCATCGTCCTGGTTCATCCCGAGATTCCGCCCAACACGGGCAACGTCATCCGCTTGGCTGCCAACACCGGCTGCGCCCTGCACCTGATCGAGCCGCTGGGCTTCGCGATGGAAGACCGCCTGCTCAAGCGCGCCGGCCTGGACTACCACGAGTACGCCGAAGTGCGTCGCCACGCGGATTGGGAAGCTTTTCTGTCGGAAGAACGGCCAAACCCCGAACGGATGTTTGCACTCACCACGCGCGGCACGGGCGTCGTCCATGACTCGGCCTTCCTGCCGGGTGACTGGCTGGTGTTCGGCGCAGAGACCAGCGGTCTACCCCCCGGGGTGCGGGCTCAGTTCGCGCCCGAGCGACAACTCAAACTTCCCATGCGCGCGGGCCAGCGCAGCCTGAACCTCAGCAACGCGGTGGCGGTGACGGTGTTCGAAGCCTGGCGTCAGAACGGTTTCGCGTCTTAACCGCGCCGCGTGTCAGGCTCAGGGATCGCGGCGCAATGGATACACACGTCGTGCACGGCGATCAGGGATAGCGGCGCACGAGGGCCTCCGCCACGCAGACCGGCTTGTCCGCACCCTCGCGCTCCACGGTGACGTTCCAGGCCAGTTGCAGGCCGCCATGCTCGATGGCCTCGGCACGCAGCAGCGTCATGCGCGCGCGAAGGCGGCTGTTCACTGGCACTGGCGCGGTGAAACGGACCTTGTTGAGCCCATAGTTGACGCCCATGCCGGACTCGGCGATCTCAAAGGCCATTTCGAAAAAGCGCGGCAGCAAGGACAGTGTCAGGAAACCGTGAGCAATCGGTCCACCAAAAGGCCCCGCCTTGGCGCGCTCTTCGTCCACATGGATCCACTGGTGGTCCCCCGTGGCCTGGGCAAACAGCCGGATTTGTTCCTGTGTGACGGTGAGCCAGTCGCTGACGGCCACTTCCTGACCGACGCACGCGGCCAGTTCGGCCAGGGTGCGGAATGTTCTGACGGGTGTGCTCATGATGGGCCCGGGTCTCCTCTTGGTTCAGCCCCTCCAGGGGAGGGTCCACTGTAACGAGGGACCGCAGACTCAGGCGTCAAGCCAGCGACACAGCTCCGACCACTGAGCCAAGTCTTTCTCCACGCGCCCCGGCGTGACGTCAAAGAGCGTCAGCCCCTGGGCGGCCAGATGCACATAGTTCTGCGTCTCGCGCAGGCAAGCCAGCAGGGGTACGCCCAGGCCGTTGACGAACTCACGCAGATGCTCGGCCGCCAGCGTGCGCCCATGCACACGCATGCCCACCACGCCCATCTGCAGGTTACGGGGAGCCAGTGCCTTGATTTCGTCCAGGAAGGCCCGGGTCGCGAAGATGTCGAACACACTGGCCTGCAGCGGCACGATGAGTTTGCTGGCGTGCGTCAAAGCGTCCTTGAGGCGCGCGCCGGTGAAGCCGGCGGGTGTGTCCAGCACCACATGGGTGACACCTTTGGGCAGCTTGGCCACCTTGCCCCCGCCCTGGGTCGCGTCCACCATGTCCCAACCAACGATGGGCGGCACCGTCGCGGGCCGCAGGCTCAGCCAAAGGCGCGAGGACTGCTGGCGGTCCGCGTCACCCAGCATGACAGCATGGCCTCGGTTGGCGTAATACCCCGCCACCTGGGTGGACAGCGTGGACTTGCCCACGCCACCCTTCGGATTGGCAATCACAACAATCGGCATGCGGCGCTCCCTGCTGTTGACGGCCGCCGACGGCAGAGGCCGGGCGGTCCGCAGTGATGTTAGCGCAGCGCGCCGATCGCGCCGCCACAACGGCAGTCAGGGGCGTTCGTCGCGGGCGCGCCGCTCACTCGCCTCCCAGTCGTGACCCTCCTTGCCTCGGTGCGCGGTCTCCTCGCGCAACTGGCGTTCGAGCTCCTCGCGGCTGGTGCGCACGGCCTGGATGTAATCCTTGAATTCAGCCTTTTCGCGCATGCGGGCGAAGGCATCCACCTGCCGCTCATTGGCCAACCGGAAGCCATCGGCCATTTCCTTGGCCTCGTAGGCGCCCACGCCCAGAACCTCCAGCACATGACGCCCCAGGCGCAGTGAGCTTTCGTACACCTCGCGTTGGACCACGTGGGCTCCGATCTTGCGTAACTCGTAGTAGTGCGAAACGTCGTAGGCGCGCGCGAGCACCTGCAGATGAGGATAGGCTTGGCGAGCACGTTCGACGATGGTCATGGCGGCGTCCTTGTCGTCCACGGCCACGACCAGCACCTTAGCCTGCGCCGCGCCCGCGGCCTGCAACAAATCAAGCCGGGTCGCATCACCGTAGTACACGTGGAAGCCGAATTGCCGCATGCTTTCGATGTGCTGCGCGTCGCTGTCCATGATGGTGCTGACGACGCCATTGGCCAGCAGCAAGCGGCCGACCATTTGCCCGAAGCGGCCAAAGCCCGCGATGATCACCGGGCTGTGGTCCATCTCGGTGTCGTACTCCCGCTCGGACTCGTTGATGCGCCGCCGAGCGCATCGCGAGACCCAACGGCCATGCGCGATCAGCATCAGCGGCGAGAGCACCATGGACAGGATGATGACCGCCGTATAGACGGAGTTGACCTCGGCCTCCATCAAGCCCACCGAGGTCGCGGCGGCATACAGGACGAAGGCGAATTCCCCGCCCTGGGCCATCAGCACCATCCGCTCCAGGGCCATCTCGTGGCTGCTCTTCACCAGCCGCGCGACCGCGTAGATGGCCGCTGACTTGAGCAGCATGTAGGCGACCACGCTGGCCAGCACCAACCGCCACTGCGCCTCGATGACGGTCAGGTCCATCGACATCCCGACCGCGAGGAAGAACAGGCCCAGCAGCAGACCCTTGAACGGCTCCACATCGGCTTCAAGCTGGTGACGGAACGAGGACTCGGCCAACATCACCCCCGCGATGAACGCACCCATCGCGGTCGACAGACCGCCGAGGTCCATCCACAATGCGGCGCCGAGCACCACGAGCAAAGCAGCCGCCGTCATGACCTCGCGCGAACGCGCGGCGCTCAACAGCATGAACAATGGGTTGAGCAACCAGCGCCCCACGGCCAGCAGCACCAGGAAGGCTCCCAGGGCCAAGCCGATGTTCAACACCCTTGCCTGCCAGCCCAGCGCGACGTGCCCGCCATCGTGCCCGCCTGGAGCGATGAAGGTCACGATGGCCAGCAAGGGCACGATCAGCAAGTCTTCCAACAGCAGGATGGACACCACCTTCTGCCCCGCCGGACTGGCCAATTGCTTGCGTTCGACCAACATCTGCATGACGATGGCCGTCGACGTCAGCACGAAACCGGTACCCGCCACCCAGGCCTGCGCCCAATCCAATCCCAGCGCCACGCCCGCGGGCGTCAGCAGCACCATCGCGAGGCCCACCTGCAGCACACCCAGACCAAAAATCTGCCGGCGCATCTGCCACAGGTGCGCCGGCCGCATTTCCAGACCGACGATGAACAGGAACATCACCACGCCCAGTTCCGCCGTCTGCAGGATGGTGGCGGGGTCGTGGATCAGACCCAGCACCGAGGGGCCGATCAGCAACCCGGCCGCCAGATAACCCAGCACGACGCCCAAGCCCAAGCGCTTGAACAAAGGGACGGCGATGACAGCCGCCGCCAGCAGCGTGACCACCGGCACCAGATTGGGGCCATGCCCTCCGGTGGCCGCGGCGGCGTGCACTGCGTCCTGCGCGGCGAGCGCGGCGCTCATGCTGCTGCCTCCAGCAATTCGACCAATCGACCGCGGTAGCTTCTGGCCGCTTCGGCCAACGTCACGGTGTCCAGTTGACCGGTGCCATAAACGATGTGCGGCTCCAGCCACTCCATGCCGCAATAGAGAGCGGTCTGGCGGATCGGTGCGCCCATCTCATGCACGGTGTGCTGGTTGTAGCCATCCCGACTGTAGGCGGCCTGCGCACCCCCAGTGGTCACGGTCCAGAGCAGGCGCTTGCCTTGCAGTGCTTGCACGCGCTGCCCAGCGGGGTCGTGCCCGTAAGCCCAGCCATAGGCCAGTACCTTCTCGAACCACAGGCTCAGCAACGCGGGGGTGTGGTACCAGCGCATGGGATGCTGCAACACGATGATCTGGCTCTCGGCCAGCGCCGCCTGCTCAGCCGCCGCATCGATGTGGAAATCGGGGTAGAGGGCGTAGAGGTCGCGCATGCGAACGCCCTGCAAATCCTCCACCGCCTGCCGCAAGGCCCGGTTGACGCGTGAATGCAGGGGATAGGGATGGGCGTAGATGAGCGTGAGCATGCAGAGGCGATTCTGCATCAAGGCCCACGCTAGCCGGATCTTGGAGATGCCGGTTCGGAAGTGAACACTGCGTCGCCGCTACCGACGTCGGCGAGGTGCGCGGTGTTCAAAGAACGGTGCAGGCTTGTTCGAAGCTCAAGCGCCCGTTGCGCGCGAATTCCTTGCTGTGGTCGGCGTAACCCAGGTTCAGGATGAAGTTGACGCTGTGGCGACCATCGGGGAAGAACTCGGCGTTGACCTTGGCGGCGTCAAAACCCGCCATGGGTCCACAGTCCAGGCCCAGGGCCCGCGCAGCGAGGATGAAGTACGCACCGCCGAGCACGCCGTTGAGACCGGCCATCTTGCCGGCCATGGCCAGATTGCCCTCGAGCATCTCTTTCGCGCCCGCGCCATGCCAGATCTGGGGCATGTGTTCGTAGAACTTGCTGTCGGTCGCCACCAGCACGGTGACGGGAGCGCTGCGGGTCTTGTCCACATTGCCCGCGGCCATCAACGGCAACAAGCGGGCTTTGGCTTCGGAAGTGGTGATGAACACATAGCGCGTGGGCTGTGAATTCATGGCCGTTGGCGCCATGCGGGCCAGTTCATAGACCTGCTTCAACAGTTGCGGTGCGACCGGCTGATCGAGGAAGCCGTTGGCGGTGCGCGCGGCGAGGAACAGTTGATCGAGCGACTTGGAATCGATGGGATGTGCCATGAATCAGTACCTTGAATCAGAGTTGCAAGTGCTCGGAATTATCCCCCGCCGTGCGTTACCGCGGCGTGGGTGCTCAGACCAGGCGCAGGTCCACGACGATGTTGCCGCGCGTGGCGTTGGAGTACGGGCAAACTTGGTGGGCGGTGTTCACCAGGTCCTGGGCCACGGCGCGGTCCAGGCCGGGCAGGCTCACGGCCAGACGGGCGGCGATGCCAAAACCCTGGGGGATCGGGCCGATGTCCACCTCGGCGTCGATCGAGGCGTCGGCGGGCACGGCGATCTTCTTCATGCTGGCCACATGCTTGATGGCCCCCATGAAGCAAGCCGAGTAACCGGCGGCGAACAGTTGCTCGGGATTGGTGGCACCACCGGCACCGCCCATGGCCTTCGGCGGAGACAGCTTCACATCCAGCAGGCCATCGTCGCTGGTGGAACGACCCTCACGGCCACCCGTGGTATGGGCCTTGGCGGTGTAGACGACTTTTTCGAGAACTGTGGGCATGGTGCACTCCTGGTTGGTGGTGGTGAAAAAAAGAAACTCAGGCGCGCGCCTGGGCGGCCTGCAGGCGATCGCGTAATTGCTGCACCTGCTGAGTCAGCGATGCGATCTCGCTCAGGGAGCACTGCATGGTTTCGAACATGCAGGCGGGGATAGGTTCGGCCTGAGCCTTGAGGCGGCGCCCCGCGGCGGTCAGCTGGATCAGCACGCGCCGCTCGTCCGCAGCGTCGCGCAGGCGGCTGATGTAGCCCGCCGCCTCCAGCCGCTTGAGCAAGGGCGTGAGCGTGCCGGAATCGAGGTAGAGACGCTCACCCATTTCAGAAACGGTCAGACCATCACGCTCCCACAGCACCAACATGGCCACGTACTGGGGATAGGTCAAGCCGAGCGTGTCCAGGTGCGGCTTGTAGGCCTTGGACATGGCGTGCGAGGCGGAATACAGCGCGAAGCAGAGCTGGCGATCCAGCTGAAGCGCGGCATCCGAATTGAGCTTGGCGTTGAGCATGGGTCGAATTATTGCTCAAAATTAAATTTTGCGCAATACAAATACAGCCAGCCACGCTCCAACTAGGGGATCTCCCGCTCGGGCATGGGCAGCCCGGCACATGGCCAGGCCGTCCTTCGTCCATGGCGGGGCGCGGCGCCGGTCTCAATCCACGCTGGCGCCCGACTCCTGAACCACTTTGCGCCACTTGGTGGCTTCGGCGGCGATGAAGGCATCGAACTGCCGCGGCGTTTCATAGACGGGCTCAGCACCGAGTTCGGCGAGCTTGGCCTTCACCTCGGCCTTGGCCATGACCTTGCCCAGGGCGCTGTGCACCGTCGTGATCACGTTGGCGGGCGTCTGCACCGGTGCGAACAGGCCGAACCACGAGGTGGCTTCGTAGCCTTTGACGAACTCGCCGATGGCCGGTGTGTCGGGCAGTTCGGGCGCGCGCTTTTGCGTCGTCACCGCCAAGGGCACCAGCTTGCCGGCTTTCACGTGCGGCAGGGCGGAGGGCATGTTGTCGAACATGATGTCGATCTGACCGGCCAGCAGGTCGGCCATGGCGGGTCCGCTGCCCTTGTAGGGCACGTGGGTCATGTTCACACGGGCCAGGGACTTGAAGAGTTCACCCGACAGATGCACCGAGGTGCCGCTGCCCGAGGAGCCGAAGTTGACGCCGCCCGGATGGGCCTGGGCATAGGCGATCAGTTCGGGCACGGTCTTGTAGGGCTTGTCGGGATGAGCGACCAAGAGATTGGGCACGTTGGCCACGCGCGAGATGGCCGCCATGTCCTTGATCGGATCGAAACTCATCTTCTTGTACAGAAAGGGGTTGATGGTTTGCGTGCCCACCGCGCCCATGTACAGCGTGTAGCCATCCGGCGCCGACTTCACCAGAAAGGCGCCACCGATGTTGCCGCCGGCGCCTGGCTTGTTGTCCACGACCACGGGCTGTTTCAACTCCTCTCCCAGGTGCTGGCCCACCACACGCGCCAGGATGTCGGTCGCGCCGCCCGCCGCGAACGGCACCACGATGGTGATGGGCCGGCTCGGATACGGTTGGGCCTGGGCATTGCCGCCAAAGACGAGCAGGGCCCATGCGCTGCTTGCGGCCAAGGTCGCCGCAGCCAAGGAACGCAAGCGCTGAATTCGCGTGAGAGTACGGGTCATGGTGTTGTCTCCTTGTAGAAATATCAAACCTTTTCGAGCACGACGGCGATGCCCTGCCCCACGCCGATGCACATGGTGCACAAGGCATAACGCCCGCCACGCCGGTGCAGCTGGTTGACGGCGGTGGTCACCAGGCGCGCGCCGCTCGCGCCCAGCGGGTGGCCCAGCGCGATCGCACCGCCCCAGGCATTGACCCGTTCATCGTCGTCCTTCAAGCCCAGCAGACGCAGCACGGCCAGCCCCTGCGCGGCGAAGGCTTCGTTGAGTTCGATCACGTCCATCTGCTCCAACGTCAAGCCCGTCTGGGCGAGCACCTTTTGCGTGGCAGGTGCCGGGCCAATGCCCATGATGCGCGGTGCCACGCCGGCCGTCGCCATGCCGACCACGCGCGCACGCGGCGTCAGTCCGTGGCGGGCGGCGGTCTTGTCGTCGGCCAGCAGCAGCGCGCAGGCACCATCGTTGACACCGCTGGCGTTACCCGCCGTCACCGTGCCGTCGGGCCTCACCACACCCTTGAGTTTCGCCAGGGCCTCGAGGCTGGTTTCGCGTGGGTGCTCGTCGTGCGCCACCACGATGGGCTCGCCCTTCTTCTGCGGGATCGTCACCGGCGTGATCTCGGCCGCGAGGTGGCCCGCCTTTTGCGCGGCCACGGCCTTGAGCTGCGAGGCCAGCGCCATGCGGTCCTGCGCTTCGCGCTCGATCTTGAAATCCACGGCGACGTTTTCCGCCGTCTCAGGCATGGCGTCCACGCCATACTGCGCCTTCATCAGCGTGTTGACGAAGCGCCAGCCGATGGTCGTGTCGTAGATGGCGTTGGCGCGGCTGAAGGCCGATTCGGCCTTGGGCATCACGAAGGGCGCACGGCTCATGCTCTCCACGCCGCCAGCGATCATCAAGCTGGCTTCTCCGCTTTTGATGGCCCGCGCCGCGCTCCCCACGGCGTCCAGACCCGAGCCGCACAGGCGGTTGATCGTCGCGCCCGGCACTTCCATCGGCAGCCCCGCCAGCAGCAGGGCCATGCGCGCCACGTTGCGGTTGTCCTCGCCGGCCTGGTTGGCGCAACCATAGAGCACGTCACTCACCTCGGCCCAGTCCACCCGCGGGTTGCGCGCCATCAAGGCTTTGAGCGGCACCGCGCCCAGGTCGTCGGTACGCACGGACGACAGCGCGCCACCGTAACGGCCGAAGGGCGTGCGGATGGCGTCGCAGATGAAGGCTTGCTGGCTCATGGAATTTCCTCGTTGTGGTGTCGTGGGGGTACGTCTGCCGCTGGTGCGCTTCAGGCGGTCGCGATGGGCAGGCCCACCAGGTTTTCGAGCTCGGCGTGACTCAGACCGTCGACCTTGTCGACGAGCTTCAGGCCCTCGGGCGTGCAGGCGAAGGTCGCCAAATCGGTGTACACGCGCTTGACGCATCGCAGACCGGTCAGCGGGTACGTGCACGCGCGCACGAGCTTGCTCTCGCCCTGTTTGGTCAGCAGATCCATCATCACCCAGGTCTGCTTGGCGCCGATGGCCAGGTCCATGGCACCGCCCACGGCGGGGATGGCGCCGGGCTCGCCGGTGCTCCAGTTCGCGAGGTCACCCTCGGCGCTGACCTGGAAGGCTCCGAGCACGCAGATGTCCAGATGCCCGCCACGCATCATCGCGAAGCTGTCGGCATGGTGGAAGAAGGCACCTCCGGGCAACAAGGTCACCGGCTGCTTGCCCGCGTTGATGAGGTCGAAATCCTCTCGCCCCGGTGCTGGCGCGGGCCCCATGCCCAAGATGCCGTTCTCGCTCTGCAAGATGATTTCCAGCCCAGGGGGGATGTGGTTCGCCACCAGCGTGGGCTGGCCGATGCCCAGGTTGACCACGGCGCCGTCGGGGATGTCCTGGGCAACGCGCTTCGCCAGCTCGTCTTTGCTACGTTTTTGATAGCTCATACTTGTCTTCCTCTGATCAGGCCGCTTTCTTGAAGCCGCCGGCCTGAGTCGCCACCCGCGGGATCTTCACGATCTTGCTGACGAAGATGCCGGGCGTCACGATGGCTTCCGGGTCCAACTCGCCCAGCGCCTTGACCTCGTGCACGGTCGCGATGGTCTGCTTGGCCGCCATGGCCATCACGGGGCCGAAGTTGCGGGCCGCCATGCGGTAGGTCAAATTGCCCCAACGGTCCCCGGCCTCCGCCTTGATCAGCGCCACGTCACCGTGGATGGGGTACTCCAGCACGTAGTGCTTGCCGTCGATCTCGCGCGTCTCTTTACCTTTTGCGATGTCGGTGCCATAGCTCGTCGGGCAAAAGAAGGCCCCAATGCCCGCGCCAGCCGCGCGCATGCGCTCTGCCAGATTTCCCTGCGGCACCAGTTCCAACTCCAGCTTGCCACTGCGGTACAACTCATCAAACACCCAACTGTCCACCTGGCGCGGAAAGCTGCAAATGATCTTGCGCACGCGCCCGGTCTTGAGCAAGGCGGCCAAGCCCGTATCGCCATTGCCTGCGTTGTTGTTGACCAAGGTCAGTTCCTTGGCGCCCTGCGCGATCAGCCCCTCGATCAACTCGGCGGGGATGCCTGAGGTGCCGAAGCCACCGATCAGCACGGTGGACCCGTCCTTCACATCGGCAAGCGCTCGCGCCACCGAATCAACGATCTTGTCGATCATGAAAATGCTCCTGGCCTGTTTTTCCGTCCGAATTTCCGAAGGTTGAATTTGTTCTAATAACGAACACTTGTTCGTATAATGAATTCTAGATCACTGCTGTCCTGACTCCCCCCATGCCTCCTGTCCAGCCCGAGACACCTGCCGATACCCAACGCCCTGGGGACAGCTATGTGCAGTCCTTCGCGCGCGGGCTGGAGGTGATCCGCTCCTTCAGCGCGCAGGCGCCACAGCAGACGCTGAGCGAGGTTGCCACCCGCACGGGCCTCACCCGTGCGGGCGCGCGCCGCATCCTGCTCACGCTGCAGACCCTGGGTTACGTGGACAGCGACGGCAAGCTGTTCCGCCTGACCGCGCGCATCCTCGACCTGGGTTTCGCTTACCTATCGTCCATGCCCATCTGGAGCTTGGCGGAGCCAGTCATGGAAGCGTTGGTTGAGGAGGCCAAGGAGTCCTGCTCGGCCGCGGTTCTGGACGGGACGGACATCGTCTATGTGTGGCGCGTGCCCACGCACAAAATCATGCGCAACACCTTGGGCATCGGTTCGCGGCTACCCGCCTATTGCACGTCCCTCGGCCGCGTGCTGCTCGCTGGGCTGGACGATGAGGCGGTGCTGCGCTGCCTTGAAGCCAACCCGCCTCGGGCCCTGACACGTCACACGATCACGGACACGCAAACTCTGCTGACCAAGATCCAGCAGGCGCGCAAACAAGGCTGGAGCCTGGTGAACCAGGAACTGGAGGAGGGGCTGCTGTCGCTGGCGGCGCCCATCCGTGACCGCGCCGGACGCACCATCGCCGCCCTCAATCTCAGTGGGCAGGTGAACCGCACCAGCGCCAAGGTCGCGCAGGAGCAATTGCTGCCGCCCCTGCTGCGCGCCGCGCAGACCCTCAGCGAACGGCTGCGCCTGGGTCAAACGGGATAATCTGCCCATGTTCCAGCCCTCCCATGCCGACGTGCGGCGCTTCTTCTGCGCCGTCTACGCCAAGTCCCGCGCGGGTCAGCCGATGGAAGCCATCGAGCAGCTCGCGAGCCAGTGGATCAACGAACACCCCGAATACCACACGGACCTGAGCGACGCGGACACCGCGGTTGCAAAGGTGTACGAAGGCGGTTACGCGGCCCAACCCGACGGCACGCACGGGGTGTCCATGAACCCCTTCCTGCATCTGTCCATGCACCTGTCCATCAGCGAGCAGAGCAGCATTGACCAGCCGCGTGGCATCCGACAGGCGGTGGAGTTGCTGGCGGCGCGGCGCGGCGACCTGCACGCTGCCCACCACGACACCATGGACTGCCTCGGCAGCATGCTGTGGGAAAGCCAGCGCGCGGGGCGACCGCCCGATGGCGAGGCTTACATCGCCTGCGTGCAGCGCAAGGCGACGCGGGACTGAAAATCGGGAACTGGGCGCGAACACGCCGCAGCCCGCGCGAATCAGAAAGCAGAAGGTGCATGAAAAAAGCCGCTCACTGAGCGGCTTTTTGCGGACCCGAGGGAAAGCTCAGCGGAAGCGGCTTTGCGGCACCGTCTTCAGGTCACTCGGCAAGCTGCTGATGTAGTTGGCCAGCTCCTTCAGCTCGGCATTGCTGAATTGCTTGGCGATGCCACCCATCACGCCATTGGCGCGGCCCCAGGTTGCGTGCGGTTCGGATTTGTACGACTTGAGCGCCACGAACAAGTAGTCCGCCGGCTGGCCTGCCACCTTGGGGTAGCCTCCGTCGATCGGCTTGGCGAAACCTTCGCCATGGCAGGAAATGCAGGCACCCTTGGTCAGCAACTCGGTGACCTTGGCCGAGGGAGCAGGCGCGGCATTGGCCACCACCGGCAAGTCTTGACCGTGCGTGGCGTAATAAGCAGCCAAGTCGGCGATGTCTTGCTCCGTGAGGCTCTGGGCGATGCCACGCATGGAAGGATGGCGGCGATCACCCTTTTGGTAGGCATTCAGCGCGGCCGCGATGTAGGCTGCGTTCTGACCAGAGATCTTCGGCACTTGGTACACCTCGGGGAACGTGGCCTTGTAGCCCGGGATGCCGTGGCAGCCAATGCACATGGCGTTCTTCTGCTCGCCTGCCTTGGCATCCCCCTTGACCCCCTGCGCGGAGGCGGAGGCAGCGGAAAATGCCGTCACGCCCGCGACAAGCAGGGAAGAAAGCGCCAGCGCCAAATTCTTGAGGTTCTTCATTTTGCGAGGACAATCAGCCTGTGGTTGAATCGTTCGGCCGCGATTATATCTGCGGGCTCCGCGCCTGCGTACCCATCGCGACCCCAACAGCTTGAGCGCTGTCACGATTTGCCGACTTGCCCCTTGCACCCATGATCCGCCCATGAAATTCCAAGGCTCCAAGAACTACGTCGCCACGCCGGACTTGATGCTCGCCGTCAACGCCGCCATCACCCTGAAGCGTCCCCTGTTGGTCAAGGGCGAACCTGGCACCGGCAAGACCCTGCTGGCCGAGGAAGCCGCCAAAGCGCTGGACCTGCCCCTGCTGGAATGGCACATCAAGAGCACGACCAAGGCGCAGCAGGGCTTGTACGAATACGACGCGGTCAGCCGCCTGCGTGACAGCCAGCTCGGGGACGAGAAAGTCAAGGACATCCATAACTACATCGTCAAGGGTGTGCTCTGGCAGGCATTCACGGCCGAGCAGCCCGTGGCCCTGCTCATCGACGAGATCGACAAGGCCGACATCGAGTTCCCCAACGACCTGCTGCGCGAACTCGACCGCATGGAGTTCTACTGCTACGAGACACGCGAGCTGGTCAAGGCCAAGCACCGTCCGCTGGTCTTCATCACCAGCAACAACGAGAAGGAACTGCCCGACGCCTTCCTGCGCCGTTGCTTCTTCCACTACATCAAGTTCCCCGACGCGGACACGATGAAACAGATCGTGGCGGTGCATTTCCCGAATCTCAAGCACGACCTGCTCAACGCCGCGCTCAAAACCTTCTTCGACTTGCGCAACCTGCCCGGCTTGAAGAAAAAGCCCTCCACCTCCGAGCTGCTGGACTGGCTCAAGCTGCTGCTGGCCGAGGACATTCCCGTCGACGCCTTGCACAGCCAGGACGACAAGGTGATTGTTCCGCCGCTGGCCGGCGCGCTGCTCAAGAACGAACAGGACGTCAACCTGTTCGAAAAACTCGTCTTCATGCAGCGCCACAACCGCTGAAGCAGCCCTGTCCGACCACCCTAAGCGGGGTCGGACAGCCCAGGGCGCAAACATGCCCGGACGGGCCTCACCCCACCACGAACCCACCAAGGAAGACCCATGAGCCCCCAATTTCGCCAAGCATTCAAGGAAGGCGTGGCTGATGCCGCCGGATTCGTCATGGGCGCGCTCGCGGGTTGGGGCCTGGGCGTGCTGCTCGGACTGGACTTTTTCGCCACGCCCAACGCTTGGGGTTGGCGTGAAATCGGCGGCCTGGTCCTGATCGCCCTGGGCTGCGGCCTGGGCAAAACGGTTGCACGCCGCGCCATCGCCAAGCATTGAGCACCCCGCTTACTTTTTCAGGAGCAGCAAGCACCATGGCGTTTGTCGAACCCGTCACCTTCCGCGGCCTGCACGTGCGTCTGGAGCCTCTGGCCCAGCGCCATCATGACGACCTGGTGGAGGCCGTTCAGGATGGTGAACTCTGGAAACTTTGGTACACCAGCGTGCCCACGCCCGAAGGCATGAAGGCGGAGATCGACCGCCGCCTCGGCCTGCAAACCCAGGGCAGCATGATGCCCTTCGCCGTCGTGCTGCCCGACGCGGCCTGGGCGGGTGAGCTGGCCAATCGCGCCGTCGGCATGACCAGCTACATGCACATCGACGCGAACAACCGGCGCGTCGAGATTGGCAGCACCTGGTACCGCCGCGCCGTGCAGCGCAGCCCCATCAACACCGAATGCAAGCGCCTGCTGCTGGCCCATGCCTTCGAGGCCTTGAACTGCATCGCCGTGGAGTTCCGCACCCACTGGTTCAACCAGGCCAGTCGCGCCGCCATCGAACGCCTGGGCGCCAAGCTCGATGGCGTGCTGCGCAGCCACCAGATCAACCCGCACCCCGACGCCAAAGGCACATTGCGTGACACCTGCGTTTACAGCATCATTGCCAGCGAATGGCCATCGGTGAAGGCGCATCTGGACTACCAGTTGAGCAAGCCGAGAGGCTGAGGTCCCCCTCGACCACCTACACCGGGAGCAAGGCCCATGCTCATCGACTTCTTCTACAGCCTGCGCGCAGCCAAGCTGCCGGTGTCGGTCAAAGAGTACCTGACGCTGCTGGAGGCGCTGAAGGAAGGCGTGGTCGGCCCAGCGTCGGGGGACGGCGAGACGGGCGGCTACAAGGTCGATGACTTCTATTACCTCAGCCGCGCCACGCTGGTGAAGGACGAGAAGCACTACGACAAGTTCGACCGCGCCTTCTCCGCCTACTTCAAGGGCGTGGAGTTGCGGGCCGACTTCACGCAAGACATCCCCTTGGAGTGGCTGCGCAAGAACCTGGAACTCCACCTCAGCCCCGAAGAAAAAGCCGCGATCGAGAAGCTGGGCTGGGACGAGTTGATGGAGACGCTCAAGAAGCGCTTCGAGGAACAGAAGGAACGGCACGAAGGCGGCAACAAGTGGATCGGCACGGGCGGCACCTCGCCCTTTGGCGCGAACGGCTACAACCCGCAGGGCATCCGCATCGGGCAAGAGAAGGGCCGCAACAAGAGCGCGGTCAAGGTCTGGGACCAGCGGGCCTACCAGGACTACGACGACAGCCAGGAACTGGGCACGCGCAACATCAAGGTGGCATTGCGGCGCTTGCGCCGTTTCGCGCGCGAGGGCAACGAACTGGAACTGGCGCTGGACGACACCATCCGCGCCACGGCGGCCAACGCGGGCTACCTCGATATCAAGCTGGTGCCCGAACGCCACAACAATGTGAAGGTGCTGCTGCTGATGGACGTGGGCGGCACCATGGACGAACACATCCAGCGCGTGGAAGAACTGTTCAGCGCGGCCAAGGCCGAGTTCAAGCACCTTGAGTTCTATTACTTCCACAACTGCGTCTATGACTTCATGTGGAAGAACAACCGCCGCCGCTTCAGCGAGAAGTTCCCGACCTGGGACATCATCCGCAAGTACAACAAGGACTACAAGCTCATCTTCGTCGGCGACGCGACCATGAGCCCGTATGAAATCGTCCAGCCCGGCGGTAGCGTCGAATACCACAACGAAGAAGCCGGCGCGGAATGGCTGCAGCGCCTGACCAACGCCTTTCCCAAATTCGCCTGGATCAACCCCGAACCGCAAGGCGCCTGGCAGTACCGCCAGAGCATCTCCCTCATCCAGCAGTTGATGAACCAGCGCATGTACCCATTGACCCTGCGCGGCCTGGAAGAAGCAATGCGCCTGCTGACGAAATGATGGAACGCCCCCTGCCCTTCCCCCTTGAGGGGGAAGGGTTGGGACGGGGGTGAACTGAGGCGGCCGTCGACGGGGGAGGCAAAGGCCATAAAATGGCCTGCCTCCGCCGCCGTAGTTCAATGGATAGAACGAGCGCCTCCTAAGCGCTAGATACAGGTTCGATTCCTGTCGGGGGCGCCACACCGTCCCTTCGCCACGCCGAAAGCCCATGAACCTTCAAGCTTCGAAATCGGACCACGGCCTGGTCCTGCGCCTGCCCGAAGAATTCGTGCGCCGCCACGGCTTGCAAGATGGCGCCAAGCTCCAAGCCGAGATCAGCAAGGATGGCGCGCTCACGCTCAAGCCTGCGGGCTGGGATCGCGCCGCTTTCGCGGCGGAGCTCGATGCCTCGCGCACGGCCTTGCCGGCCAGCCGGGCCGCTCTCGAATCCCTGCGCAGCGGCGTTTGAGCCCCGCTGCACGGACCCTCGCTCACGTCATTTCCCCGGACCGATGATCTACGTCGACACCACCGTGATTGCCGCCCTCCTGATGCAGGAGCCCAACAGCGCGGCCGCCGCCAGTTGGTACACCGCCAGCGAGGACGAGTTGGTCTCCAGTGTCTGGACCATGACCGAGTTCAGCCAAGTGCTGGGCTGGAAGCAACGCAGCCAGCAATTGAATGCCGATCAGGCACGAAGCGTTTGGGACTGTTTCCAACGATTGATCGGCAATGACTTGCGCCTGTTGCCCTTGGACGCGCTGGATTACCACCGCGCCTCGCAGACGGCCCAAGATCCCGCCAGCCAGCTCAGCGCATCGGAAGCCCTGCACTTGGCCTGCGCCGAACGTGCCCATGCCCAGGGCGTTGCGACGCTCAACGAAGCCTTGGCTCGACAGGCGCAGAAGCTCAAAATCAAGCCGGTACCCCTCACGGCATAAGGGCCGAATCACTCGCCCTAACGACGGCGAACAGCGCCCACGCAGTCTCGCGCATCAAACGCTTTTGTATCCACCCGTATCGACCTCTCACATTGTCGACACGAAGGCGGGAAAGCCGACTGCCCCTGCGATACAAAGCTACAAACCCATACAAATCGCCTGGCGCCAGCCGTGGTGCCTCGCGCTCACATCCGGCACACTGCCGCGGTTGCCGCCCATCAGCCGGCGCCACGCCAGTCTTTGGCGACTTGGCCCCACGGCGCGGCCCCATGAACCAGCGCGGCTCGGCGTCCTTGGACGCAGCCGGTTTCATTCGCCACCATGCCCAGAACCGTCAATCCCACCAAGAAGACCAGCGCCGCGCGCAACAGCTCGGCGCAAACGCATGCAGAGCACCAGAAAGACGTGATCAATCGGCTGCGCCGCATCGAAGGTCAGGTGCGTGGCGTGATCGAGATGATCCAGACCGAGCGCAGCAACGAGGAGTTGGCGCTGCAGATGTCCGCCGTGCGTAAGGCCATGGACAAGGCCTTCTACCGCCTGATTGCCTGCCATGTCCAGGAGGCCATGGGCGCCAAGCAGAGCGACCCGCGAGTGAAGAAGGACATCGAGCGGGTCACCCGACTTCTCGAAAAATTCGGCTGATCCGCGGGGCGGCAAAAACATTCCCTGCAAGTCTGCCCAGCAAGTAGACCTGCCATCCCGGCAGCGGCGCGTTCGCCGCTGCATAGAATGCCTGCATGGCCAATACCCTGAACGGCAAACTCGTCGTGGCGATTTCGTCGCGCGCCCTCTTTGACTTCGAAGAAGAGAACACCCTCTTCGAGCAGAGCGACGACCGGGCCTACATGAAATTGCAGCTCGAGAAACTTGACGTCCCGGCCAAGCCAGGCGTCGCGTTCTCCATGGTGCGCAAGCTGCTGGCCTTCAATGATGCGCAAGCGCAACGGGTCGAAGTCGCCATCCTGTCTCGCAATGACCCGGTCTCGGGCATGCGGGTCTTTCGCTCCGCGCAACATTACGGCCTACCCATCGTGCGGGGCAGCTTCACGCGCGGTCAATCGCCTTGGCGCTACCTCAAACCGCTGCGGGCCAACCTGTTTCTGTCAGCCAATCCGCAGGATGTGCGCGCCGCCTTGAGCGAAGGCTTCGCGGCAGCCACCGTCGCGACCCACTCCGCGCGGGCGGCGGACCGGCACCCAACCGAAGTGCGCATCGCCTTCGACGGCGACGCCGTGCTGTTCGACGACGAGGCGG
The DNA here is from genome assembly GCF_000211835.1 of Hylemonella gracilis ATCC 19624. Taxonomy (GTDB): domain Bacteria; phylum Pseudomonadota; class Gammaproteobacteria; order Burkholderiales; family Burkholderiaceae_C; genus Hylemonella; species Hylemonella gracilis. Next base: position 50,940 of record NZ_AEGR01000056.1, read on the forward strand.
AGCGGGTGTACCAGTCCTCGGGGCTGACGGCCTTCCAGCAGCATGAACAGGACAAGGCGCTCACGCCGCTTTCCGCTGGCCCCTTCAAACCCCTGCTTGCCGCCCTGCACCGCCTGCAGCAAGAGGGCACGCCCAGCATGCGCATCCGCACCGCGCTGGTCACGGCGCGCAGCGCGCCCGCGCACGAGCGAGCGATCCGCACGCTGATGAACTGGAACATCGAGGTGGACGAAGCCATGTTCCTGGGCGGATTGGAGAAAGGCGAATTTCTGCGCGAGTTCGAACCCGATTTCTTCTTCGACGATCAGGTCGGCCACGTCAATTCCGCCGCGGCGCATGTGCCCGCCGGTCACGTGGACAGCGGCATCTCCAACGCCTAGGCTGAAGACCTAGGTCGAGACAGGCGCCTGGTAACGCTCCCAGCCCCGCGCCCGCAGTTCGCAAGCCGGGCAGTGGCCGCAACCGTAGCCCCAGGCATGGCGATGGTCGCGCTCGCCCAGGTAGCAGGTGTGGGTGTGCTCGACGATCAGTTCCACCAACCGCTTGCCGCCCAGTGTTTCAGCCAGGCGCCAAGTCTCGGCCTTGTCGATCCACATCAGTGGCGTCTCGATCAGCAGACGCTTGTCCATGCCCAGCGACAGCGCCAGCTGCATGGCCTTCATGGTGTCGTCACGGCAATCGGGGTAGCCGGAAAAATCGGTCTCACAGACACCGGTCACCAGGACCTGCAGATCACGCCGGTAGGCCACCGCCGCCGCCAGCGTCAGGAACAGCAGATTGCGTCCCGGCACGAAGGTGTTGGGCAGGCCATTGGCCTGCATCTGAAACTCCGTCTCGCGCGTCAGCGAGGTCTCGCTGACCGCGCCGAGCACGGCCACGTCCAGCAGATGGTCCTGCCCCAGTCGGCTGGCCCAATGCGGGTAGGCGCGGCGCAGCTCATCCAGCACGCGCAACCGGGCATCCAGCTCCACGACATGGCGCTGGCGATAGTCGAAGGCGATGGTTTCAACGCGCTCGTAGCGGCTGAGCGCGTGGGCCAGGCAGGTGGTGGAATCCTGGCCGCCGGAAAACAGAACAAGTGCTGACGTGTGCATGCATGGATATTAGGTCATGCATGCGACCGCATCGGACTCACTCAGCCTTTCCGGGCTCCTTGATCTGGGTGGGTGAGTACGTCAGAACTTCCTTGGCGATATCGCCAGGGGCATTCAGAGGATCCACCTGACGGTTGGTCGCCTGCACTGGGGTCTGTGCCTGCTGCTGGACCGTCGGGTTCTGGTTCGGCTGGTTCTGCAAGAAGATTTCCACGACGCGGGCACTCGCACTCCAGACCGAGGCGATGTGACGCGTCAGCATTTCGGACAGTGGCTCCTTGGGCGGTTCTTCTTTTTCAGGCAGCTTGGAGGCTTCTTCCTTGCTCAAAGTCCAGTCGCGCGCGGAGTTGTCCGCGCCGCTGCCTTGCGAGGGGTCAGACTGCGCCTGGGCGCCGGCGCTGGCTTGGGCCTGCAGCGCCGGGTTGATGGCGTTGATCACGCCCGGGCTCGACGCCGCAGCGTCAGGCGCAGGCTGATTAACGGGCGCGACCGGTGCGACCTTGGCTTGCGGCGCGACCATGACTTCGACGCCCGCAGGCCACAAAGGCGGTCGTTCCAATACCGTTCGATCAATGCTAGGCAGTTCCATGACTCATTCCCCCACCCCCGACCCGCCACCCGAGAGTAATAGATTTTCCTTTGGCGTATTTCGGTTAACGGCAGCAAACACAAAAGCTTGAGCCCTCAATTTGTAACTTTTCTCGGTTTTTCGAAGCCTTTCCGCAAGCATGAACCTATATGGCTGAAAACGGAAGCAAAAAACAGACCTTTTGATGCCATCAGCACGAGCCAGCGGTCAGATTCTGCATTCATTTGCGGGTTTACCCTGATTTTCCAAGCAAGGTATGCGACCACCAGCCCAGACTCCGGGAACATTCCGGCTGAGCGGCCAACGGGCAATTGAATGCAAGCGCCCCCCAACACAAATCTCTCATTCGACCGTGACACTCTTGGCCAGATTTCGAGGCTTGTCGACATCGGTCCCACGCGCCAGCGCGGTGTGGTACGCCAGAAGTTGCAGCGGCACGACGTGCAGCAGTGGCGACAGCGCGCCGTAGTGCTCGGGCATGCGGATGACGTGCAGGCCTTCCCCGCTTTCAATCCGTGTGTCGGCATCGGCGAGCACATAGAGCACGCCCCCGCGGGCACGAACCTCCTGCATATTGCTCTTGAGTTTTTCCAGCAAGGCGTCGTGGGGGGCCACGGTGACGACCGGCATGTCCGAGGTCACGAGGGCCAGGGGACCGTGCTTGAGTTCACCGGCCGGGTAGGCCTCGGCATGGATGTAGCTGATTTCCTTGAGCTTGAGCGCGCCTTCCAGCGCGATGGGGTAATGCAGACCACGCCCCAGGAAGAGCGCGTTCTGCATGCGCGCGAAGTCTTCCGCCCAGCTCATCACCTGAGGCTCAAGCGCCAGCACCGCTTGCAAGGCCACGGGCAAGTGGCGCATGGCCTTGAGGTGCTGCGCCTCCTCCCCCTCGCTCAAATTGCCACGCATCTGCGCCAGCACCAAGGTCAACAGAAAGAGCGCGGCCAGCTGGGTGGTGAAGGCCTTGGTGCTGGCCACGCCGATTTCCACGCCCGCGCGGGTCACGTAGGACAGCTTGCACTCGCGCACCATGGCGCTGGTCGCCACATTGCAGATGGTCAGGGTCTGGGTCATGCCCAGGCTCTGTGCGTGACGCAGGGCCGCCAAGGTATCGGCCGTCTCGCCGCTCTGACTGATGGTCACGACCAGGGTCCGCGGATCAGGCACCGAATCGCGGTAGCGGTATTCGCTGGCCACCTCGACCTGGGTCGGGATCTTGGCGATGCTTTCCAGCCAGTACTTGGCCGCGCAGCCGCTGTAATAGCTGGTGCCGCACGCCAGGATCAGCACCTTGTCGATCTCCTTGAAGACCTTGTAGGCGCCGTCGCCGAAGAGCTCGGGCACGATGCCTTCCACGCCCTCCAGGGTGTCGGCGATGGCGCGCGGCTGCTCGAAGATTTCCTTCTGCATGTAGTGGCGGTAGGGGCCCAGCTCGGCTGCGCCGCTGTGGGCCTGCACCGTGCGCACGGGGCGTTGCGCCGGCTTGTGGTCCTTGCCCACGATCCAGTGCTTGCCCAGTTGAATGTCCACCACATCGCCTTCTTCAAGGTAGACGATCTGGTCGGTCACACCAGCCAGGGCCATGGCGTCGCTGGCCAGGTAGTTGGCGTCGCCATCCCCGTTGTCCTTCTTGCCCACGCCCAAGATGAGCGGCGAGCCCGCACGGGCGCCCACCACGCGGTGCGGCTCGTCTTTGTGGAAAACCGCGATCGCGTAGGCGCCCTGCATTTGCCGGGTCGCCGCCTTGACGGCTTCGAACAAATCGCCTTCGTACAAGGAGTCGATCAGGTGCGTGATGACCTCGGTGTCGGTCTGGCTGACGAACACGTACCCGCGCTTTTGCAGCGCGGCGCGCAGCTCCTCGTAGTTCTCGATGATGCCGTTGTGCACCAGGGCCACACGGGCCGGCTTGGCCGCGGCGTCGGCCCCGGCCCCATGGCTGAAATGCGGGTGCGCGTTGTGCACGGCGGGCGCGCCATGCGTGGCCCAGCGCGTGTGCGCGATGCCCGTGTAGCCCTGCACCCCATCGCGCTGCACCTGCTCCATCAGCTCGGCCACCCGCGCCGTACTGCGCGCGCGCTGCGGTCCGCCAGTGGTGTGCACGGCCACGCCGCAAGAGTCATACCCCCGGTACTCAAGCCGCTGCAGGCCCTGCACCAGCACAGGAACGATGTTGCGCTGGGAAACGGCGCCGACGATGCCACACATGGAAAAGCTCACTTTGAGTTGGAATGCCTCGATGGTAGAAGCTCAAACAAGAAATATCTCATTGATATTCGATGCTCCATGAACGAAAATTCCGCCAACCTGAAATTAAGCACATTTATTTCATAGAAATATTAAAAATGGAATATTCAACCGGCACCAAACTCGATGCGATCGACCTGCTTCTGCTGGATGCGCTGCAGCAGGACAGCAGCCTGAGCAACCAGTCCCTGGCCGAGCGCGCGCACATCTCGCCCCCCACCTGCCTGCGCCGCGTCAAGCGCTTGGTCGAGGATGGTGTGATTGAGCGGCAAATCGCCATCTTGAGTGCCGACAGGCTCGCGCACTTGCTCGGCCACGGCCTGCAGGCCATCGTGGAAATCACGCTGGAACGCCAGGGCGAGGAGGCCCTGACGGCCTTTGAGCAACGCGTCGTGCAGGACGGCGCCGTGCAGCAGTGCTACCGCGTCTCGCCCGGGCCGGACTTCGTGCTCATCGTCCAAACGCGCGACATGCCGGACTACCTGGCACTGACGCAACGCCTCTTCACCAGCGACGCCAATGTCCGCAATGTGAAAACCTACTTCAGCACCAAGCGCGGGAAATTCGGAGCACAGATTCCCTTGCCGTCCAAACCCTGACAACAACGGCATCGGACACAGGACACTCCCCCGGATCGCCTGCCGCCTCAAGGACGCGTTGGGCCGGGGGAACCCGACGATTTCGATTTGCGCAGCAACTCACATGAGGAGCGGTCCCCCGGCCCAATGCGCCCGGGAGCGCCCACAGACAGAGCCAGATCCATGGCCAGCCCGAAAGCCCGGCAAGGGCTAAAGCAACTCCCCCTGCCGCGCGGGCATCGGCAAGGTGACGCTGACGTGGCAACCCGCGTCCGGCATGGCGTCGATGCGGATCGAACCACCGTGGCGCTGCGCAATCTTGCGCGCCAGCGCCAGCCCCATGCCCAGGCCCTCGAACTGCTGGGTGCTGTGCAAGCGCTGGAACACATTGAACAGCTTGTCTTTCAGCGTCGGATCAAAGCCGGCGCCGTTGTCGCGCACATGAAGGGTGGCCCATTCCTCGCCCGCCGTCCCCGCCCCACCGGTTTCGCCTTCGATCACGATCAAGGCGGTCTTGCGCTGCCGGGTGAACTTGAGCGCGTTGCCCAGCAGGTGCGAGAACAACAGGCGAAGCAAGGCGGCATCGCCGCGCAAGGGCGGCAAGGCCGGGTCCACCCGCCACTGAACGGCGCGCAAGGGCGACAAGGCGGCACCGGTGGGCTGCGCGGCGGCGGCCGTTTCCCAGGCCCGCTGTTCTTGCGCCATGGCGGCGGCCTGCAATTCCGCAAGCAACTGATTCGCGTCCACGGCCACGGGCTGCAAATCCGCCCGGTCCAGCATCGCCCATTCGCGCAGGCCATCGATCTGCCGGCCCATTTGCTGCGCCGCCTCGGTGATGGTGCCCAGGAAGCGCGCTGCCTCGCCGCTGAGCTCGCCGCCCACTTCCTCGCGCAACAGACCGGCGTAGGAAATGATGTGCCGCAAAGGCGCGCGCAAATCGTGCGTCACCACGTAAGTGAAGTCCCCAAGGGACGCGCGCACCGCCGCCAGCTCGGCGCGCAGACGCTCGATTTCCCGATCCGCCTTCACGCTCGCCACCCGCCGTTCAAGGCTTCTTCACGGAGCTTTTGCTCGGCCTCGTCCAACCGGGCACCGAAGCCTGGCGCGCCCGCGCCACCGTCAAGGCACCCGGCGCGGTGTTCTTGGTGATGGTGGAGCCCCCGCCCACGGTACCGCCCGCACCAATCGTGACGGGCGCGATCAGCACGCAGTTGCTGCCAATGTGCACGTCGTCCTCGATCACCGTGCGGTGCTTGTTGGCGCCGTCGTAGTTGGCCGTGATGCTGCCCGCGCCGTAGTTCACGCGGGCACCCACCTGCGAGTCCCCCAGGTAGGCCAGATGGTTGGCCTTGGCGCCGGACGCCAGCGTGCTGTTCTTGACCTCGACGAAGTTGCCGATGTGGACGTCCTCTCCCAGCTTGGCACCAGGCCGCAGCCGGGCATACGGACCGATGAGGGCTCCCGCGCCCACCTCCACCCAATCACTCTCGGACGTCCCACCCTCGATGTGGGTGTACGGGTGAATCACCGCGCCAGCCGCGATGCGCGCGTTGCCGATCACGCAATGCGGCCCGATGCGCACGCCTTCACCCAACTCCACCTGGCCGGTGAAGACGCAGCCCACGTCGATCTCCACGTCCTGCGCGCAACGCAGCTCGCCCCGCACATCCAGCCGCGCCGGGTCGGCCAGGCGCACGCCCTGCTCCAGCAAGCCGCGTGCGATGCGCAACTGGTAGGCGCGCTCCAGCTCGGCCAATTGCAAGGGGCTGTTGACGCCTGCGACCTGCGCGGCGTCGGTGATGCGATGCGCGGTGACCGCCACGCCTTGCGCCACGGCGAACTTCACCACGTCCGTCAGGTAGTACTCGCCCTGGGCGTTCTGGTTGTCCAGCTTCGCCAGCCAGGCTTTCAACTGCTTCGCGGGCGCGGCCATGATGCCGCTGTAGATTTCCTTGATCTCGCGCTGCGCCTCGCTCGCGTCCTTCTGCTCCACGATGGCCTGCACCGCGCCGCCCGCATCACGCACGATGCGGCCGTAACCCGTCGGGTCGTCGAAGGCGATGGTGAGCAAGGCCAGCTTGTCGCCCGCGCTGGCGGCAATGAGGGCGCGCAAGGTGTCGGCCTGGATCAAGGGTACGTCGCCCGAGAGCACCACCACCACGCCCTCGTCGGGCAGCAGCGGCGCGGCCTGCTGCACGGCGTGACCGGTGCCGAGTTGCGGCTCCTGGCGCACGAACTGCAAGGCCGCCGCCGAGGCGCGCGCCGTGACGCCCGCCTCCACCTGCTCGGCGCCGTGCCCCGTGATCACCACCACGCGCCGCGCCTGCAACGCCGCCGCCGTGTCCAGCACATGCTGCAGCAGGGCCCGACCGCCCAGGCGGTGCAGCACCTTGGGCAGGCGGCTCTTCATGCGGGTGCCCTTGCCCGCGGCCATGACGACCACATTCACTGCCACTGCCATTTCGCTTGCGCTTGCGCTTGCCATGTTCGAACCCTTGCACCCCACATGAAAAACAGGCCGCATTATCGGCGCGCGCCCGCGTGGGCCGCGCCAGGTCTGCCAAGCCGCCAAGAAAAAAGCCGCCGGACTCGCGTCCAGCGGCTGGTCTTGCCCGGCGAAACCGGGCGGTGGCCCTGGGCCTGCGTCAGTCGGCGTACTCGCCGGCCGCCTTGATGATGGCGCCCCACTTGGCGATCTCGGCCGAGACGAACTTCTTGTGCTCAGCCGGCTCCATGCGCTTGTCGGTCACGACCACGGCGCCCAGGCCCGCTTGCTTGCTGATGAACTCGGGGTCCTTCAGCGCGGCCTTCAAGGCGGTGTTGATGCGCTGAACCACGGCGTCGGGCGTGCCCTTCGGCGCGTACAGACCGTGCCAAATCGTGACTTCAAAACCCTTGAGGCCCGATTCCTGCAGCGTCGGCAGGTCCTTCAGCGCGGGCGTGGTCAGGCGCTTGGAGGTGGTCACGGCGTAGGCCTTGACCTTGCCGCCCTCGATCTGCGGCGTGGTGTTGGTGGTCTGATCGCACATCAGGTCGATCTGGCCACCAATCAGGTCCGTGATGGCCGGCGCCGTGCCCTTGTAGGGCACCGTGGTCATCCGAACGTCAAGCGCGTCTTGCAGCAGCAAGCCGCACAGATGCGAAGCGGCGCCCAAGCCAGCGTTGCCCAGGTTGATCTTGCCCGCGTTGGCCTTGATCCAGGTTTGCAGTTCCTTGTAATTCTTGGCCTCCATGCTGGGACGCGCGATCAGCGTCATGGGCACGTCATTGACCAAACCCAGGTAGGTGAAGTCGTTCTCGACGTTGAAGGGCAGCTTGCGGTAGAGCGCCGGCATGGTGGACATGCCGATGTGGTTCAGCAGCAGGGTGTAGCCATCCGGCTTGGCATTGGCGACCTTGGCCGTGCCAATGGAGCTGCCCGCGCCCGCGGCGTTGTCGATCACGATGGTGGCGCCGCCCAAGGGCTTGCGCAGCGCCTCGGCCAAGTCGCGCGCCACACGGTCGGTCGGACCACCTGCCGCGAAGGGCACCACGATGGTGATGGGCTTGTCGCCGGGGAAAGACTGGGCCGAGACGGCCAAGGGGGCGAACAGGGCCACCGCGGAAGCCGCGCCCAGAACGTGCGCAAACAAGCGTTTCATATCAATTCTCCTCAAGGGGGGAAGGGGGAGGGAAAAAGTTCCGAAGTCTAAGACCTTCGGATCGGCCGACGTTACTGCGGAAACCACTTAGGGCGACAATTCCCCCATGTCCTCTCCTGAAAAGCCCACCCTGCGCCGCGCGCCGCGTCCCGAGGGCGCCCCATCGCAGCGGCCCGCCTCCGCCACGCCCGGTTCCGGTGCGCTCGCCACCACCCGATTGAACAAGCGCATGGCCGAACTGGGCTTGTGCTCACGCCGCGAGGCCGACGCCTGGGTCGAGAACGGCTGGGTCAAGGTGAACGGGCGCGTGGCCGAGATGGGCCAGCAGGTGAGCCCTGCGGACCGCATCGAGGTCGACCCGCAAGCCCAGAACCAGCAGGCCACGCAGGTGACCATCCTGCTGCACAAGCCCATCGGTTATGTCAGCGGCCAGGCCGAGGACGGGCACGAGCCCGCCGTGGTGCTGGTGCAGGCGCAGAACCGCTGGCGCGAGGACCGCGCCCCCCATCGCTTCAACGGCGGCCAACTCCGGGGTCTGGCCCCGGCCGGTCGGCTGGACATCGACTCCACCGGCCTGCTGGTGCTGACGCAGGACGGCCGCGTCGCGCGCCAGCTCATTGGCGAGGATTCGGAGATCGAGAAGGAATATCTGGTGCGGGTGGTCTACCTCGGCACGCCCGCGGCAGCGAGTGCACCGACCGAGTTGCAGCCCATCCACGCGAACGACCCTGTCTCCGCCAATGTGCAGGCCGTTTTTCCGCCCGCCATGCTGGCCAAACTGCGCCACGGCCTGAGCCTGGACGGTCAGGCGCTCAAGCCCGCGCGCGTGGACTGGGAAAACACTGAGCAATTGCGCTTCGTGCTCAAAGAGGGCAAGAAACGCCAGATCCGCCGCATGTGTGAATTGGTGGGCCTGAAGGTGGTGGGCCTGAAGCGGGTGCGCATCGGCCGCGTGATGCTGGGCCAACTGCCCCAGGGACAATGGCGCTACCTGGCGCCGCACGAGCGGTTCTGACCCTGGCGCAGCACCCGGCGTCGGCTCTGTGCGAACCGACGCCGGTACCACGCCTCCCCTTCCCCATCAAGGAACCTTCCCCGCTTGGGCGGATGTGTCCGCACCCCCGCCCTCGTTCAACCCCGCGCTTGCGTTGGGGATCGCCCCCCGGCCATCCCCGACGCCCCTTGGGCGATGTCAGGCCGTGATGAGCGGCGCTTCCAGCACTTCGATGCGCGCCTGCGGCCAGCCCTCGGCCACCCATTCGGCGCCCGGGGGCAGGCAGTGGCGCTGGCCAGCGTCCAGCCAGAGGTCGCCGCCACGGTCCTGGGCGCTGTGTTCACCCGCGCCGCTTTGGGTCAGCCAGACCCGGCCTTCCACCACCCGCAGCCAGCGGGGCTGGGCACCCGCGGCGATGCGGGTGGCCGTGCGGGGCGGCAAAGCCCACTGCCACGGTTGCGCGGTTTGATGCAAATTTGTCATCGGCACGATGTTCATACAGACCCCTCTTAAAGCTTCGTCGTGAGGGAAATTCTGCGCATGGCGCGCCGTCGCGTCCAATGAGGAATGCGGTCTGCACTGATAACATTCCTGCATGAATCCCATCCGCCAGCGCCCGCTCTCCGTCGGCCCCTTGCGTGCTTTTGAAGCAGTGGCACGGCGCGCCAGCTTCCGGGCGGCGGCCGAGGAACTGCACCTCACCCAGCCCGCCATCAGCCGCCAGATCCGCAGCCTGGAAGAAGAGCTCGGCGCCCCGCTGTTCCTGCGCGGCACGCGCCACGTCGAACTGACCGGCGCGGGCGCCACGCTGCTGCGGGCCATCGCGCCGCTGCTGGACCGCCTGGACGCCAGCGTGCGGCACATCCGCACCTCGCAAGGACGGCGGCACGTGAGCGTGACCACCTTCGCCTCGTTCGCCTCGCTCTGGCTGCTGCCGCGTCTGGCCGAGTTCCAGAGTCAGTACCCGGACATCGACATCCGCATCTCCGCCAACGATACCCTGGTCGGCCAGGACGACCCGGAGCTGGACTTGGGCCTGCGCTATTGCCATCCGAACGACGCGCCCGCCAACTCGACCCTCTTGTTCGGCGAAGTGCTGTCGCCCGTCGTCAACCCCTCGCTGCCCTTGCGGCAGGCGCAAGACCTGGCGCGTCACACCTTGATCGAGCAGGACGACCACCGCTCGACGCCCCTTCGCCAGGTCAAGGATTTGGCCCGCCAAACCCTGATCGAGCAAGACGACCACCAACCCAGCGCCGAGTACCTGAGTTGGCGGCGCTGGCTGCGCGAGTACGCCCCAGCGGGCACCGAGCCGCGCGGCTGGATCTACCTGAACTACACCAGCCAACAGATCCAGGCGGCCATGGCGGGCCAGGGCGTGGCACTGGCGCGCATGGCCATGATCACCGAGGCCCTGGCGCGCGGCGAGTTGGTCGAACCTTTCGGCCCGACCATGCGGCTCACCTCGCCCTATGCCTACTGGCTGGTGCGCTGGCCCAGCCATGGCAAGGAGCACCGCCCCGAAGTCACGGCCTTCGCCGACTGGCTGCTGGCCCAGGCGGCGCAGACTCGCGCTTGCCTGGGACGGCGGCACGTGAACGTGCGCACATCCGCCGCCGTGGCGTCCTTTTGGCTGCTGCCGCGCCTGGCCGATTTCCAGAGCCAGCACCCGGACATCGACGTCCGCGTCCTGGCCAGCGACGCCCCCGGCGAGCAAAACCCACCGGAACCCGACCTGGACCTGCGCTACGACCTGCCCGATGACGCCCCGGCGCACGCCACCCTGCTCTTCACCGAGACGCTGACCCCCGTGGCCAGCCCCGCCCTGCCCGCGCGGCAAGCCAAGGATCTGGCGCGGCAAACCTTGATCGAGCTGGAAGAGGACCCACCCCTGCCCGGCGCCGAGCTGCTGAGCTGGCGACGCTGGCTCGGGGAGCACGCGCCCGCGACGCAACCGCGCCAATGGACCCGGCTGGACCACGCCAAGCCACAGATCGAGGCGGCCACAGCCGGTGAAGGCATCGCGCTGGCGCGCATGGCCCTGGTCAGCGAGGCACTGGCGCATGGCGAACTGGTGGAGCCGTTCGGCCCCGCCAAGCGCCTGGCCGCGCCCCAGGCCTACTGGCTGGTGCGCGGCCAGGAACAGACGGCAGCAACGCGGCCCGAGGTGCAAAATTTCATCGACTGGCTGCTGGCCCAGGCCGCGCAGACCCGCGCACAGCTCGAAGCCTGAATCCGCCCTTTGCCGCAGTCGACCTGCGGGTCAGGCGGCCAAGGCCTTGCGGCGTACCCCTGCCATCCGCAGCAAGGCCAGCAGCACCGTGGCGACGAGGACGATGCCGTAGCCAATGCTGGTGGACTCGAGCCCGAACAGGCCCACCGACAAACCCGCGGCGATGGCCGGCAGGCTGAAGGCCAGGTAACTCAGCACGAAGAAGCCCGACATCAGCGCGGCGCGCTCCTGCGGCGACACCAGAGGCACCAGGCTGCGCACCGAGCCATTGAACCCGGCGCCGAACCCCAGGCCCGCGATCAAGGTGCCCACGAAGAACAACGTGGTCGAGTGCCGGTGCATGCCCACCAGCGTCAGCAGCAGACCGGCGGCCAGCACGACCGCGCCCCCGGCCAGCACCGCCATGGGCGGGCGATGGCGCACCCACAGAATCGCCACCGCGCCGCTGAGCACCAAGGTCGCGATCAGGCCGCCGCCGATCATGGGCGCGTCGATGCCGGTGACGTAGCGCGCCAACGTCGGCCCAAGTGACAGGTAAAAACCGCCCAGCGCCCATTGCGCGGTGTTGACCGGCAGCACTTTGCCCAGGGTGGCACGGGCCGCGGCGGGCACCGCGACCTTCGGGCGCATGGACGCCCAGGCCCCAGGCCGGCGTTCCACCGTCTCGGGCAGGAAGTACGCCAGCACGCCTTGCACGGCGAACAGCACCAGCAGCACATCGAACACCAAGCGCGTCGGTGCTGGCGCGAATTGCACCAGCGCGCTGGTGCCCAGCGCCCCAAGCGCCATGCCGAACATCGGCGCCACGCTGTTGATCAGCGGGCCGCGCACGCGGTCCAGGTCCAGCAGGCTGGCGCTGAGCACGCTGGTGGCGATGCCCGTGGCCAGGCCTTGCATCACGCGCGCGGCGATCAGCCAGGCCAGGGAATCCGCCTGCCAGAACATCAGGGTGGAAACGAACTCGATGCCCAGCGCCAGCAGGATCACCTCGCGCCGCCCCCGATGGTCAGACAGCGCGCCAAACATCAGCAAGGACAACAGCAGCGCGAAGGCGTAACTGGCGAAGGCCACGGTCAGCATCAGGGCCGAGAAGCCCCAGGCTTCACGGTACAGCGCGTACAGGGGCGACGGCGCACTGGACGCCGCCAGGAAGCTGGCGATCATGGACGCCACCAGCCAAAGCGACTGCGTGGGGCTGAGCAGCGCCCGCCCGGAATGCATGACGGACGCGCTGGCGGCAGGCAGGGCGGCGGGGGGTTGCGGTGTGGACGGCATGGAAGATCCCTTGGGCGCTGTTAAAGCAAATTTTTTGCGTTTACAGGATTGTCGCCCTGTTCTGACACTAACGCAAGTTCTTTGCGTTAGCATGACCGCATGAATGTCCGATCCCTGCCCCGTCCTGGTGGTCGCAGCGCCCGCGTGCAGGCCGCCGTGCACCAGGCCACGCGCGAGTTGCTGGACCAGCGCGGCCGCGCCGCGCTCACCGTGCCCCTGATCGCCGCGCGGGCGGGCGTCACGCCTTCGACCGTCTACCGCCGCTGGGGCGACCTGAACGAGCTGCTGGCCGACGTCGCCCTGGAACAGCTGCGGCCCGAGACCCCGCCCGCCGACACCGGCAGCGTCGAAGGCGATCTGCAAGCCTGGGCCGAGCAGTATTTCGAGGAAATGTCCTCGGTGGGCATGGCCATGGTGCAGGACGTGCTCTCGGCCCGCATGGGCAGCGAGACCGCGCCCGGCTGCGCCTGCGCGGGCATCACCGCCGGGCAGATCGCGGCCATCGTCGAGCGCGGCATCGCGCGGGGCCAGGCCGTGCCCTCGGTCGAGGCGGTGATGGACGGCGTGGTGGCGCCCGTCGTCTACCGCCTGCTCTTCGGGCCGGCGCCGGCCACGCCGGGCCTGGTGCGAGCATGGGTGGCCGCCTGCATGGCGCGCGCCACGGTCCAGCCGCCAGCCCAGGCCACGCCCGCGCAGCCGGCCGAGGCTTGAAAGCCGGCGGCACCGCCCATAATTCAAGGCTTTGCCCGCCCCGGCCGGCGGCCCTTGCGTGCCCTGCGCGGAACCACCGCGCGCAGCCCAGCCCCGGCCAGGCATTTCACGTGTTCCACGAGCCATCACGACCATCATGAGCCAGAAACATTCCTTCCAGGCCGAAGTGGCCCAGCTGCTGCACCTCGTCACCCACTCGCTGTATTCCAACAAGGAAATCTTCGTCCGCGAGCTGGTCTCCAACGCCTCCGACGCCTGCGACAAGCTGCGTTACGAAGCGCTGAACAACAGCGCGCTGTACGAAGACGCGCCCGAGCTGCGCGTGCGCATCGCGCTGGACAAGAAGGCACGCACGCTGACCATCACCGACAACGGCATCGGCATGAGCGCGCAGGAGGCGATTGACCACCTGGGCACCATCGCCAAGAGCGGCACCAAGGATTTCATGAGCAAGCTCGGCGCCGACAAGCAGGCGGACGCCAAGGAGCAAGGCCAGCTGATCGGCCAGTTCGGCGTGGGCTTTTATTCCGGCTTCATCGTGGCCGACAAGATCACCGTGGAATCGCGCCGCGCCGGCCTCAAGCCCGAGGAAGGCGTGCGCTGGACCAGCGGCGGCACCGGTGACTTCGAGGTGGAAACCATCACTCGGCCTGAGCGCGGCACCAGCGTCATCCTGCACCTGCGCGAGGATGAGAGCAACAGCGCCGACGAATACCTGAGCGCCTGGAAGATCAAGCAGATCATTGGCAAGTACTCCGACCACATCGCCCTGCCCATCCAGATGCGCAAGGAAGAGTGGAAGGAGAGCGAGGAAGAAGGCAAGCCTGGTGAAATGGTGACCACCGACGAGTGGGAAACCGTCAACAAGGCCAGCGCCCTCTGGACCCGCGCGAAGAAGGACATCACGAAGGAAGAGTACGAAAGCTTCTACCAGGGCATCAGCCACGACTACGAAGCCCCGCTGGCCTGGAGCCACAACCGCGTGGAAGGCAGCACCGAATACACCCAGCTGCTCTACGTCCCGGCCAAGGCGCCCTACGACCTGTGGAACCGCGACAAGAAGGGCGGCCTCAAGCTCTACGTGAAGCGCGTCTTCATCATGGACGAGGCCGAGGCCCTGCTGCCCAGCTACCTGCGCTTCGTCAAGGGCGTGGTGGACAGCGCCGACCTGCCGCTCAACGTCAGCCGCGAACTGCTGCAGGAAAGCCGCGACGTGCGCGCCATCCGCGACGGCAACACCAAGCGCGTGCTCACCCTGCTGGAGAACCTGGCCAAGCACGACGTTCCGGCAACCGACGCCAGCGAGGAAGACAAGGCCGAGGCAGGCAAATACAGCAAGTTCTACGCGGAATTCGGCACCGTGCTCAAGGAAGGCCTGGGCGAGGACTTCGCCAACCGCGAGCGCCTGGCCAAGCTGCTGCGTTACGCCAGCACCACGAGTGACACCGCCACCGTGAGCCTGGCCGACTACAAGGCCCGCATGAAGGAAGGCCAGGAGGCCATCTACTACATCACCGCCGACACGCTCGCCGCCGCCAAGAACAGCCCGCAGCTCGAAGTCTTCAAAAAAAAGGGCATCGAGGTGCTGCTGATGACCGAGCGCGTGGACGAGTGGGCGCTGAGCTACCTCACCGAATTCGACGGCACCCCGCTGCAGAGCGTGGCCAAGGGCGCGGTGGACCTGGGCAAGCTGCAAGACGAAGCCGAGAAGAAAGCCGCCGAGGAAGCCGCCGAAGCCTTCAAGCCCGTGCTCGCCAAGCTCAAGGAAGCGCTCAAGGACAAGACCGAAGACGTGCGCGTCACCACCCGCCTCGTCGATTCACCGGCCTGCCTGGTCGTCAAGGACGGCGAGGTGAGCAACCAGCTCGCCCGCCTGCTCAAGCAAGCCGGCCAGAAGGCGCCCGACAGCAAGCCCATCCTCGAAGTGAACCCCGAACACGCGCTGGTGAAGAAACTCGACGGCAGCGTGCACTTCCACGACCTCGCGCACATCCTCTACGACCAGGCCCTGCTGGCCGAAGGCGGGCTGCCGGAAGACCCGGCAGCGTATGTGAAGCGGGTGAATGCCTTGTTGGTTTGATCGACGCAGCGCGCCCCAAGCAAAAACCGCCTTCGGGCGGTTTTTTCATGCTCCCCACCCGCGACGGCTCATGCCGTCAATTCGCTGGTGCTCGGGCGGCGGGCTGGAACACGCGCAGGCGGTGGCCATCCGGGTCGGCCACCACGGCGGTGTAGCCGAAATCCATCGCCGTGGGCGCCTGCAGCACGGGCCAGCCCTGCGCCTTACCCTGGGCGACCCAAGCGTCCACGTCGGCCGCTTGGTCCACGGCCATGCAGAGTTCACTGCCGCCCCTCTCGGCCGTGGCGGGCGGCAGCACCGCAGGCCGCAGCCACAGGCCCAGCTTGAAACCCGAGGGCAGGACAAAAAGAGCAAAGCCGGGCGACGACTCCACCGGCTGCAGCGCGAGCAGGCGCGCATAAAACGCAGCGCTGCGCGGCACGTCGGCCACGTACAGCAGCACATAACTGGGATAAGGGTTCATGAAAGCTCCGTGAAAAAGAATCAGACAAACAGGCCATGGCTTGGGTCTGGATTCTTGGCGGACGCACTGTCAGTTTCTGTCAGCAGTGCGAGGCGCCGGGGCTTTCACAGGCTGGGCGGGGCGATGCCTTCGCTCTGCCGCCAATCACGCAGCAGGTCCAGGCGGCGGCGCGGGTAACGGGCTTCCAGCACGCGCGGCGCGCTGATGCGGTCGGTGCGGAAATGGCGGAAATCGTTGCGCGTCTCGCACCAGGCGATGAGCACGCTGACCTGTTCGAAGAAGCCCAGCGCGCACGGCCACACGGTGCGCAGCGACGCGCGCTGCTGCGCGTCCAGGTAGTGGAACTCCAGCTTGCGTTCCTCGCGCAGGGCCTGGCGCGTGAGGGCCAGCACCTCGTCGGAACACGCCACCGTCTGGCGCGGGCCGACCAGCAGCGCGCTGTGCTCCAGCGTGTAGCGCAACTCCGGCGGCAACACCGCCGATACCTTGGCCAGGGCCTGACCCGCGGCATCGGCCAGGCGCGCATCCACCCGGTCCGCCACCCAGCGCACCCCAAGCACCAAGGCCTCGATCTCCTCGGGCGTCAGCATCAACGGCGGCAAGGTGAAGCCTGGGCGCAACACATAACCCAGACCGGCCTCGCCCTCGATCTGCGCACCTTGGGACTGCAAGGTGGCAATGTCGCGGTACAGCGTGCGCAGACTCACCCCCAGCTGCTGCGCCAGCGCCGCGCCGCTGACAGGCCGACGGTGGCGACGCAATTGCTCCATCAGGTTCAGCAGGCGTTCGGCGCGGGACATGGTGGGGCGGTTTTTTGACTAGGCACCTTCTGCTTCCGACCCGTAGCGGACGCTCGCTGGTTAAAAACCATACACACAACGGTTGAACTGAGCGGCACGCACATCGACGTTTGAGCTTGGAACTTTATCTCTCACGCGCCTCACTCCAGTGAGGTGTTAGGACACACGCTCAAGCAAGTGCCTCCCTCACTTCGTGAGCCCCAGTCTCGTGTTGACTGCACCAGACAGCGCCGCGTGAATCGCAGCATGCCAGTCTTCCTCTACAGCTGGGTCGGCAGGCCTTCCGTCCTGCAGCATCGACATCGAGCCAAGAAGAGCGCCGATGTCATCTGCCTTTGACCGCAGGTAGTGCGCTGCAAGGAACGAATACATCGCCAAGTAGGCTTGATTCTGTGTGAGTGCGTTCATGATTGCTACCTTGACCTGTGCGATCCATGGTCCGTCTGAAGCCCGCGGCCTAACACCTGAATCGCGCTGAGTTTGTTAGTTACTTTCGACCCGTTGCTGACGGTCAATGATTGGAAAAGCGGTCGCTCTAAGCCAGGATGCAATGGCAGCAGGGTCTAGTGAATGCACCAAGAAGACGTCGCGGGGGCAATCTGCGAACTAGCCTCGGTCGTCTACATCCTCTTATAGCAACCAGGCTCGGACGAATTCAATGCACCGCCCTGGGTAGGTGGGCAGACCTTGCCGTCGTAGGTAAAGCCCCTAGCCTTCATGCATAGAAGCATCCAGTTTCGGTAAGCTTGATCACGATCAGTCGGAGACCTGTTCTGTTCGAGAAAACGTGCTCCAGCGTCACCATACGCATCGATCGTGCATTGGGCTAGGTGTGCCTCAATGTGCATCTCGGCCGATGCAGTCTGTGCGCACAAGAAAACCTGAACGCCTAGAACAAGCGGCCTCCAAGACGTTATCGATTTCATCCATTGCTCCATATGCGATTTTTTGCGACCCTCAGGTTCAGGCAAACCAATACTGAAGTCAGTCCGCACTTGATGGCAAAGTCCGAACGATTTCATAGAGTCACCTGAACAGAACCTCGCTCTCCAATTTGGGGATGTATGGCCGCTTTCGCTGCGATCCTACCAACATCCGCTCCTGGCCGAACACGGTCTATTTGCCAGCTATGGGCAGCCCGTCTAGCATCGCCCCACCCGATAACAACAACGGAGACAAAACATGAGTTCCCTGATTCGGCAGCGCATCACGCTGCCCCTGCTGCTGGCCGCCGCACTCGTCGGCTGCGCACAAACCCACACCCCACCCACCAGCACCAGCGAAGCCGCACCCCAAGCCAGCCCCTGCCCCAAGGGCACGCCCGAAGGCGCGCGCTGCCTGCGCGGCCAGGACTCGGCCGGGTCGTTCTACCTGATCGTGGTCCCCGCGCAGTGGAACCAGATGTTGGTGGTGCATGCCCACGGCGGCCCGAGCCTGGGCGAGCCCAAGGCCAGCCGCGCAGATGAAGACATCGAGCGCTGGGCCATCACCGTGCGCGCGGGTTACGCCTGGGCGGGCTCCGTGTTCCGCCAGGGTGGCGTGGCGGTGCGCAGCGCGGCGGAGGACACGGAGCGCGTGCGGCGCATCTTCGTGCAGCACGTGGGCCAGCCCTCGCGCACGCTGCTGCACGGTCAATCCTGGGGCGCCAGCGTGGCGGCCAAGACGGCCGAGCTGTACGCGGGCCCGGGCATGCGCTCGCCTTATGACGCGGTGCTACTGAGCAGCGGTGTGCTGGCGGGCGGCACGCGGTCCTACGACTTCCGGCTGGACTTGCGCGTGGTCTATCAATACCTGTGCAACAACCACCCGCGCAGCGACGAGCCCCAATACCCGCTGTGGATGGGTCTGCCGGTGGACAGCAAGCTCACCCCCGCCGAACTGAACGCCCGCGTGGAAGACTGCCTGGCTACGCGCAAGTCCGCCGCGCAGCGCACGCCCGAGCAGGCGCGCAAGCTCAAGATGATCGTGGACGTGCTGAAGATTCCCGAGTCCTCGGTGGCGGGGCACCTGGCCTGGGCGACCTGGCATTTCCAGGACATCGTGCAGAACCGCACCCAGGGCCGCAACCCGTTCCGCAATGACCAGGTGCGCTATCAAGGCTCGGCCGATGATGCGGCGCTCAACGCCGCCGTGCTGCGCTACGCGGCGGACCCAGCCGCCGCGGCCCGCTTCTCCGAGGACGCGGACCTGACCGGCCGCATCGCCATTCCCGTGCTGACGGTGCACGGCATCGACGACCCGACCGCCTTCGTGGAGTTGGAAAGTGCCTTTCGCCAGACCATGGAACGCGCGGGCAACGGCGCGCGCCTGGTGCAGGTGTTCAGCGACCACAACACCCACAGCTACCTGAGCGACCCAACCTATGTGGCCCTGTTCGACGCCCTGAACCAGTGGGTGGAACGCGGCGTGAAGCCCACGCCAGCCAGCGTGGCCGAAGGCTGCAAACGCGCGGAAGCGACGTATGGCGCGGGCTGCAAGATTCGCGCGGACTACCAGCCCGCGCCGCTGGAAGCGCGCATGGCACCGCGCCAGTGAGCCCCACCGCATTGGAGGGTGCAGCGTTTCCGGGGCCTGGGCCCTGGGGGCGCTGCACCTCCGACATCACATCTGGCTCATGCCGCCATCGGCAATGATCTCCGTGCCGACGATGAAACCCGACTCCGGGGACGTCAGGTGCAGCACGGTGGCCGCGATTTCTTCCGGGGTACCAAAGCGGCCCAGCGGGATTTGCGTCTGGATACCGGCGGCCATGGCCTGCACTTGGTCGGGCGCCAGGCCCAGCTTGCCGTAGAGCGGCGTGCTCACCGGGCCAGGGCTGACCACGTTGACGCGCACGCCCTGGGGCAGCAACTCGGCCGACAAGGTCTTGGCCAGGGAAATCAGCGCGGCCTTACTGGCGGCGTAGACGCTGGAGTTCGGCATGCCGATGTGGGCGTTGATCGAACCATTGAGCACGATGGCACCGCCACGTGTCATGAGCGTGGACAGGCGCTGGATCAGGAAGAACGGGCCTTTGACGTTGGTGTCAAAGCTGCTGTCCCACAGCGCTTCGTCGATCTGCGCCAGGGGGCCGAACTTGGCCACGCCGGCGTTGATGAAGACGCCGTCGATAACGCCCATCTGCGCCTTCAACTCGGCCACCAGCGCGGCTTGGGCCGACACGTCGCCGGCTTCGCTGACCAGCGCGAGCGCGTTCGGGCCCAGTTCGGCCTTGACCCGGGCCAGGCCAGTGGCGTCGCGGCCGGTGATGGCCACGCGGGCGCCCTCGCGGGCAAAGGCGATGGCGGCGGCGGCGCCGATGCCGCTGCTGCCACCGGTGACGAGGATGTTCTTGCCTTCAAAGCGGTTCATGGTGTTTCCTTCGGTTGTTTCGTCGATGTCTGACGGGGTTTTCAGCCCAACTGCAGAGCTGATGGATGAAGTTTCTGCCGATCAATAGGTTCACAGACGCCATAATCCCGACGAACTCATGCGATTCCATCGAATATGTTGAGCTTGGACGATCTGCAACTGCTGGAAGCGGTACGCGCCACCGGCAGCCTGTCGCGCGCGGCCGACCGCCTGGGCAAGGCCGCGTCCACCGTCTCGCATGCGGCGCGTCAGCTCGAAGAGCGGCTGGACGCGCTGCTGTTCGACCGGGCGGGCTACCGCATCGCGTTGACGCCGGCCGGCCTGCTGCTGGTGGAGCAAGGCGCGCAGTTGCACGCGCAGGCACAGCGCCTCACCGAGCGCGTGAAGCAGGTGGCCAGCGGCTGGGAGTCCGAGTTGCGCATCTCCACCGACGAGTTGGCGAACATCGACGCGCTGCTGCCGCTCATAGCTGACTTTGATGCCCTGAACAGCGGCGTGCGCCTACGCTTCGGCCACGAGGTGCTGGGCGGCACCTGGGAGGCGCTGCTGGACCAGCGCGCCGACCTGGTGGTGGCCGCCACCAACGAGCCGCCCGCGATGGCTCACCTGCAATGGTTTGAGCTGACGCAACTGGCATGGGTGTTCGCCGTGTCACCGCGGCACCCGCTGACGCGGGAGAAGCAACCGCTGTCCACCGAGGCCATCGCGGCGCACCGCGCGGTGGTGGTGGCCGACACCTCGCGCCTGGGCTTGGCCCGCAACTACGGCGTGCAAACCCACCAGGAACGGCTGGCCATGCCCAGCATGCAAGGAAAGATCGCCGCCCAGGTGGCGGGCCTGGGCGTCGGCTGGCTGCCGCTGGAGAAGGTGCGCCCACACCTGGCGCAAGGCACGCTGGTGGCGCTAGAAACGCAGGACCCGCGCGAGCCGAACCAGCTCTTCGTGGGCTGGCACTCGCACCGCGCCGGCCCAGCGCTGAAGTGGTGGGTGGAGAAACTGCGCGACCCCCGGCTGGTGCCGCCCTTGCTACACCACTGAAACGCCGAGCAGACGACGCGGGTGCAGGCCCGTGGGCGTGCACCGCCCTTCGCGCGCGAGGCACTTACCTCAGCACATCCCGTATCGACGCGTCCTTCTCAAACTGCGCCTTGGCATAGGGACACAGCGGCACGATCTTGGTGTTGGTCT
Source organism: Hylemonella gracilis ATCC 19624 (assembly GCF_000211835.1). Classification (GTDB taxonomy): domain Bacteria; phylum Pseudomonadota; class Gammaproteobacteria; order Burkholderiales; family Burkholderiaceae_C; genus Hylemonella; species Hylemonella gracilis. The sequence continues at coordinate 72,184 of NZ_AEGR01000056.1, forward strand.
CGCGCGCCCAGACCACCAGCGCATCCAACAGCTTGCGCCCGATGCCTTGGCCCGCCAGGGAGGCATCGACTTCGGTGTGATCAATGATGATCAGCGAGGGGTTGGCCCGGCTGTAGGTCATTTCGGCGAGGTGGCCGCCCTCGGGGCGAGCGATGAAGAAGGCGCCCTTGGAGTCGGTTTCCTGGTGTTGGACGGTGTAGGTCATGGGCCCATTGTGCATGGCACGACACCGTCCACACCGATGCTTCACAAGGTTTGCGGCCAGGCCTTCAAGGTCTGCAGCGCGGCGCGCACCATCGCCTGGCGCTGCGGCAGATCTTGCAGTCGGTTGGGGGTGTCCATGTTCATCGCGAAGAACACCGGCCCCTCGGGCCATTCGACCCAGCCCACCCACCAGCCGATGCGCCCGGTCCAGCCGGTCTTGGCGCGCAATATCCAATCAGGCCCAGCCGCGCTGACCATCACGTCCTTGACCAAGCGCTGGTGCGCGACTTGGAAAGGCAACTCGTTCAAGTACAGCCGCTTCAAGAAAGCGAACTGTTCGACGGCCGAAATCGCCAGGTCGCCCTCCACCCAGAAAGGCTGGGCACCGCTGACCGCTGCGTTGCCGTAGTCCAGACGGCGCAGGTACTCAATCTCCTTCGCGGCGCCGAGTTCACGGGCGAAACGCTCGTAGACCCAGACGGTGGAGCTGCGCATGGCCGAGCGCAAGGTCTGGTCTTGGTTCCAGGCGGGCACGCTGCGCTGCACGCCGTCCCAGGGAATGACCTGGAACTCGTCACGCAACAGCCCGGCGTCCAAGGCGAACAGACTGTGCGGAATCTTGAAAGTCGACGCGGGCGAAAAACGCCGCTGGGTGCGCGCCCCATCGGCCACCCGCAGCGTCTGCGCGCCGCCGCGGGCATCGAGCACCGCGATGCAGCCCGACACACCGGCCTCCTTGAACTGGGCGGCCCAAGCGGGCATGTCTTGCGTGGTGGTTTGGGATTGCGCCAGCGGCAGCGTGCCGAGGGCGAGAGAAGCAAGGATGAAGTTACGGCGACGCATGCCGGAATTTTTACTTAGAAATGTGCTGAAGCTGTGTATGTTCTCGTCATTCACTCGTGCGCTGTAGATCGACGAGCAGCTCCAGCTTCTGCACTTCGCTCCAAGTCTCGCGTTTGAAGCTCTTGTGGAACGCGTCGATGGCAGCCGTTGATTCGAGGGCGGCGGTTGTTGCGCGGTCGAGAGAATCGGCACGCATGTAGTAGATCAGGTAATCCCCCAAGGGATTGGCATCCAGAAATACGGACTCAATCCAGACGGACTCCCTGGCAAGGGTCTCCAATGCTTCAGGTCGGCGAGCATTGATTTCGCAAGCCCAGGCACGAACTCTTTCAAGGCTGTTCGGCTTGAGTTTGACTTTGACGCAGATCACTTCCTTCATCAGCTATTCCCATTGCATGGCGGTCATGCGATCTTATGGCGACCCCCGCGGACTCGCTGAGCGATAACTTTCTTGCTCCAGATCAACACGACAGTGCAGGCGGCGAGCACAATGGCCTCGCCACCATGGCGCTGCAGCGCCGTAAAGGACCCCATGCGTCAATCAACGACTTCCCGGCTTGGCCTCGCACCGACATTTGCCGCTGCGCTGGCCTTATGCGTCGCAGCCACGCTGACCGGCTGTGCCGTTGAATGGCAGAACCCTGAGGCGGCGCGCCAACTGGCGCGGGAACAGCAGCCCCCGGGCTCGACTTACCTGGGCTGGCGGGTTTACCAGGATCGCTGCGCCAGTTGTCATGGCGCCGACGCCCGAGGCACGGCCAACGCACCCAATCTGCTGACGCGCCTGCAAACCCTGGGGCCGCGCCAGTTCGTGAGCCTGGTGCTCTACCGCTACGACAGCACGCTGCAAGGCCGACCCGCCATGGCACGCGATGCACGCGAAGCCCAGGTGGACAGCCTGATGACACGCCAAGGCCAGCCCCTGGCCATGCCAGCCTGGCAGGACGAGCCACGGGTGAACGCGCACATCCTCGATCTGCACGCCTACCTGGCCGCGCGCTCCGAAGGGCGGCTGGGTGCTGGCAAACCCGCCCCCTGAAAGGGGCTACGAGGACTCGCGGCGGGGCTTGCCGCGACTGGAAACCGCCTGAATCCAGTCCATGAAGGGGCTGGTTTCGCGATACCAGCCCCGGTAGACTGGGTCGCCGACGCTGCATCAGCATCGGCTGGTCCACCAAGGGAGCCCAGGGAATGCGCTTGTCAAGGCCTACTGACGCGGCCCCCACCGCGTCGCGCCACAGCGAATTGCCGCCGCTGAGCCTGGCCATCGGCGTGGCCTGCGCGCTGGGCTTGACGCTCATCTGGGCCATGACCTTGCAACGCATCGCCGACGAGCGTGAGCAGGCCGTCGCCGCGGCGATGGAGTCCAACGCCAACCTCGCCATCGCCTTTGAACAGCAGGTCTACCGCACCCTCAAAGCCGCGGAGCAAGTCGCCAGTTTCGCGCGGGAGCAATACCTCAACCACGGCGACACGCTGGACTTGCGGCGCTGGGAAACGCGCGGCGTGATCCGCGAGGCGATGTTCAACATCATCAGCATAGTCGATGCACGGGGCAGCATCGTGCGCAGCAGCCGCCTGCCGCTGAACGTCAACTACGCCGACCGTGAGTTCTTCATCGCGCAACGCGACATCACGCCCGACCTCGCGCACGATGTGCTCCATGTCAGCCAGCCGGTGCTGGGCCGGGTCACGAACCGCTGGCAGATTCCCATGTCACTGGGCATGTGGCGCGAGGATGGCCGCTTCGCCGGGGTCGTGGTCGTGTCGGTGGACCCGGCCAAGTTCACGGACTTCCATCGTCAGGCCAACCTGGGAGCGGGCGGCCTGCTGGAGCTGACCGGTCTGGACGGCACGGTGCGCGGGCGCAAGATCGACGAAGACCGCGGCTTTGGCATGGACGCCCACGATCTGCCCTGGTTCCAGCGGCGCGCCGTCGCGCAAGCCGGCAGCTTCGTGGACAACGGAAGCCTCGACGGCGTGCCCCGCGTCATCAGCTTTCGCACCATGGCGGACTACCCACTGATGGTGACCGTGGGCACGGCGTTCAAGAGCGAGTTGGCGCCCTCGCAAGCAAGACGCCATGGTTATTTGTGGCTGGCTGGCGGCGTCAGCGCGGGACTGATGCTGTTCACGGTGCTGCTGATGCTGGCCCTGTCGCGCCAGCGCGCCGCCGCCGAGGCCTTGCAGACCAGCGAGGCCTTGTTCCGCGCGACCTTCCACCAAGCGGCCATGGGCATCGTGCACCTCTCGCCCGAGGGCCGCATCCTGCTGGCCAACGAAAAGTTCCGCGCCATGCTCGGGTACGACATGGCCGAGTTGCGTGAACGCACGATCTTTGAAATCGGCGATCCGCAACGGCAGTTGGAGGCACGGCTGTACCTGCGCAAGCGCCTCTCGCTGGACAGCGCCGACGCCTTGCCCGAGATGGAGAAAACCTACCTGCGCAAGGATGGCGCCGTGCTGTGGGTCTGCGAAGCCTTGGGCGTGGTGCAGGACCGGCAAGGCCGGCCGGAGCGCGTGGTGGCGGTGGTGCAGGACATCACGGCGCGCAAGGCACTGGAAGCCCGGCTGTCACACGACGCCTTGCATGACACGCTGACCGGCCTGCCCAACCGCATGATGTTCCACGACCGCTTGTGTCAGGTGCTGGAATCGGCGCGGCGGCGCCAAGGCCTCGCGGCCGTGCTGTTCCTGGACCTGGATGGCTTCAAGGAGGTGAACGACACGCTGGGGCATGCGGCGGGTGACGAGTTGCTGAAGCAGGTGGCTCTACGCCTGGAAGAATGCATGCGCGCCGAAGACACGGTCGCGCGCATCGGCGGCGACGAATTCGGGGTGGTGCTGGCCAGCGTGGCGCAGGAGGGCGACTGCGAGCAGGTGGCCACCAAGATCCTGGACGCGCTGAGCCAGCCCTTCATGCTGGGGCAGCAGGAGGTGCGCATCTCGGCCAGCGTGGGCGGCGCCTTGTTCCCCCTGCATGGGCAGAGCATGGACAGCCTGCTGGCCCGCGCCGACACGGGGATGTACGCCGCCAAGCACGAGGGCAAGGGGCGCTTTTGCTGGGAGGACAAGGAAAGCCCGATCCAGCAGACGACTCACCCGACCAGACCAGTCCCGACCGGACCGGCTGACCCGGCTTAAGCGGAACCGACCCCGCCGCGCCCAATTTGACCCTTGGCGAGCAGCGGAAGACAACGAACTTTAAGATCGCCGACTTTCCCGGGATTTGCCGCGTTGGCGCGGCCGGCACCATGCGTCTTCGCCACCTGTTCCTGCTCATCAGCGCCTTGATGGCAGCGATCCTCATCACGCTGACGGTCAGCATCGTGCGCGGCGCCTGGTCTGATCTGCGTCAGGCGGAGTTGGGCTTGGAAGCCATGCGGCAAATGCGCACGCTGCTGATCGCCGCGGAATTGGCATCAGCGGAGCGCGGGCCGTCCAACGCCGTGATGGGCAGCCCCATCCCGAACGACCCCGAGGAAATGCCCTCGCTGCAAGCGGCGCGCGACCTCACCGACGAGGCGTACACCACGCTGCTCTCGGCGTTGGACACGCGAGACACGCCGGCCACGCGGGACATCAACATCATCGTGCGCAGAAGCCAGGCGCAGCTCAAACGCGCGCGGCAGGCCGTGGACCAGCGCGCCAGCCGACGCGGTCCGGCGCGTGATGGCGCGACGATGCGGGCGGCGATCCGTGAGATGTTCCTCGTGGTCGAACTGTTGTCCCCCGGCGCCGTGGCGCTGAACCGAACCGCCGAGCAGCACCTGCCGACCACGACCGATGCGCTGATCGCGGCGCATCAGTCCGCCTTGCTGCGTGAACTCGCGGGGCAACTTGGCTCCCACCTGATCGTTCCACTGGCCACCCAGCAGCGGATGACACGCGAGGAGAGCGTCACCATCGAACGCCTGCGCGGCCGCATCGAACAATTGCGTCTGCAGCTGTCGCTTAGCGGGTCGTCCATGCAGCCACGGCCCGAGGTGCGCGCGGCCGTCCAGGCCATGCTGGGAGATTACTTCGCCGTGGCCCTGCCCTTCGTCGACACTTTGACCCACGCCGAGCAAGAAAGCGGTCGTTACCCCGTGACACCGGCCGAATTCGCGCAGCGCTACGTGCCCAGCATGGGCGTCATCGCCACGCTGCGTGACACCCTGATGGAAGAAGCGATCGACGAGGCTGGGCGGGTCGTGCAACACGCGGGCGATGTGACCCTGTGGATCACCAGCAGCAGCGTGCTCATGCTCGTGCTGCTGGCCTTGATCTGGCGGCTGCTGCACCGCAGGGTGGTGCTGGCGCTGACCCAAACGACCGAGCTGATCGTGAAAATCGCCAGCGGGCAATTGGATGTGCAGGTACCGCCCACGCGCTGCCGGGACGAAGTCGGCGACATGCTGGGCGCCATCAGCGTGTTGCGCGACAACAGCGTGGCCCGCAAGGCCGCCGAGGACGCGATACGCGAAATGGCCTATTACGACCGCTTGACCGGCCTGCCCAATCGCCGCCTGCTCGAGGACCGCATGCAGCAGGTGCTGGCCAGCGCGCAACGGCGCCAGACTCGGGTCGCGGTGATGTTCATCGACCTGGACAAGTTCAAGCAGGTGAACGACCGGCACGGGCACGAGGCGGGCGACTGGCTGCTCAGCGAGGTGGCGAAGCGCATGCGCGGCGTGTTGCGTGAATCGGATACCGCCGCGCGCGTGGGCGGCGATGAGTTCGTGGTGCTGCTGCCAGACACCAACAGCCCCCAGGAAGCGACCTTGGTGGCAGAGAAAATCCGCCAGCAACTGGAACAGCCCTTCGTGAACCGCGAGGGGCGGGTGCTGGAAATTTCCTCCAGCATCGGCGTGGCGATGTACCCCGACCAGGCGGACAACCCACGCGACCTGCTGCACTGCGGCGACGAGGCGATGTACTGGGTGAAGAAGCACGGCCGCAACGCCGTCGCGGTGTTCGACACGGACGGCCCGCCCCACGCCCCCTGACACCGCGCCAGCCCCGAGCCTGGGGCACGCGCTCAGGCGGCGGCCAGCTGCCGCAGCGTGGTGAGCAAGGCCTCGGGGATCTTCAGCCCCTCGGCAAGCGCCCGCTCGGCTTTCCGCTCGCGTTGGTCGCCAGGCACGCGCACGCCTTCGTCGGCGCGCATGGCGGCGATCAGGGCTTCGATGCGCTCCGCGTAGGCCGTCGTGCCGGCCATGCTGCCGAGGTCGAAGACCAGGAAGAGCTGGCCCATGCGCAGGCGGTTGCCCTGCGGCTCGAAGAAGGTGTCCATCTCAGCACCGAAGCGCGAGCCCGTCAGCGTGACCACCAGCACCTCGATGATCAAGGCCAGGAGCGCCCCCTTGATGCCGCCGTTGGAGGAACCAAAGGGCAGCATGGAACCGCGCAGGCCGGCCTGCGCGTCGGTGGTCGGTTGACCGTGTTCGTCCAGCGCCCAGCCCAGCGGAATGGGCTCGCCTTTTTGCGCGGCCACCATGAGCTTGCCGCGCGCCACCTCGGACATGGCGAAGTCCATGACCATGGGCGGCTGGCGACGCCCGTCCTGGTCAGGGCGCGGAAACACCGCCGCCAGCGGGTTGGTGCCCATCAAGGGTCGCTTGCCGCCCACCACGGGCATGGCGGCCGGTGAATTGCTCATGGCAATGCCGATCAGGCCGGCGCGCGCCACGGGCTCCAGGTGCCAGGCCGCGGCGCCGAAGTGGTAGCTGTTGCAGATGCCGGCCACGGCCAAGCCTTGGGCACGGGCGCGGGTCATGGCTTCTTGCACGGCCAGCTCGCAAGCGGGAAACGACAAGCCGTCGGCCGCATCCACCAGCACGGTGGCGGGCTTGGACGCGAGCACACGGGGCTGTGCCTGACCATCGACGCGGCCGCTGCGCAGATGGGCGGCGTAAAAGGGGATGCGTGAGACCCCGTGCGTGGCCAGGCCCTGGGCGTCGGCGGCGACGAGGGCACGGGCGGTGGAACGGGCTTGTTGGGCGTTGGCGCCTGCCGCGCGCAGGGCTGATTCAGCCAGGGATTCGAGTTCGGCGTAAGAGATCACACCGCATCTTAACCAGGCGACATGGCGCCGAGTCAGGCGGCAGCGCGGGCTCAAGAACTGAAGGGCAGGCAGGGCGCATGAGGGGTCACTCGAAGCCGTCGGCACGGCGCTGCGCCGCCGCCTCGGGCGTGGCCAGCATCTCGATGAGCACGCGCGCGGCCAAGGCTTGCTCGGAACGCGAGGTGATGGCGGCGATGTAGACGGTCGCGAGCTCGAAGCTCTTGGGCAACACGCCCGCGCAGTGCACGCCGGGCGTGGCCAGGATCTCAGTCATGTGGGTGCAGACCAGCACGCCTCGGGCGTCGGCTGGCTCAGCCTCACACAGGGTCTGCAAGGCGGCACTGCCGTTGGCGAAGAAGCGCAGCTTGGACGCCAGCTCCGGCATCAAACCGAGGCGTTGGACCACCTGCATCAGGTGCGTGCCGGCACGGGTCTTGGCCGGATCGGCGAAATAGACGGCCCGCGCGGCAAGCAGCGCGGCCTTGAGCGCCTGCGGCGTCTCCACGCAGGGCACGGGCTCACCGGACCGCACGGCCACGCCCGTGCGCACCAGCCCCAGGGCTCGCGCGCTGTCGGGCAGGACACGGCCAGCGACGACGAGTTCCTCGATCAGCGCCTGGGTGAGGATGAGCACGTCACAGGCTTCGCCCGCGAGCAGGCGATCACGCATCAGGCCCACCGCGCCGAAACGGGCCTCGATCGTGCGTCCGGTCTGCCGTTGAAAATCCTCGCGCAGCTTTGCAATCAACCCCCTGGCCGCGCCGCCGCTCAGGACATGGAGTGCACCCATCGCGGGTCTCCTTCTGGGCTTGTTTGTTGTCGGTCGCAGCCATGCTAGTGCGGCTGCGCACGCGCCTCTCCGAGGACTATCCCTGAAAGGCCGCCTAGGGAAAGCGTGGGCCAGCGTTTCCCCGGGTTAAACCATCAGCGGTTCTTCCTGCATCGCCTCGATCTGCTCATGCAACACACGGGCCTGGCCTTGCCAGTAGTCCGAGCTACCGAACCAGGGAAAGTTGCGCGGGAAGGTGGGGTCGGCCCAGCGGCGCGCGAGCCAGGCACTGTAGTGAATGAGGCGCAAGGTGCGCAGGGGCTCGACCAAGGCCAGCTCGCGCCGGTCGAAGGGACGCATCTGTTCGTAGCCGTCGAGCAGGCAGGAGAGTTGACCGGAACGCTGCGCGCGGTCCCCCGAGAGCAGCATCCACAGGTCTTGCACGGCGGGCCCCATGCAGGCGTCGTCCAGGTCCACGAAGTGAGGACCGGGGGCCGTGGCCGTGGCCGTGACCGTGGTCGCCGTGGCGGATGAGGAGGCAGCGACGGCTTGTGCCGCGGGCTTGCGGCCCGATGACTCGGCGGACTCCAGCGGCGTCCAAAGCACATTGCCCGCGTGGCAATCACCATGCAGGCGGATCGGCGCGAGGTCGCGCAGGGGCTCGGTGTAGCGGGCTTGCACCAAGGCCAGAGCCTCTTCGCAAGCGCCTTGCCAGGCGGATTGCGCGTCCAGCGGGATCATGTCGCTGTCCAACAGCCAGCGCAGGGGCTCGAAGCCAAAGCGCTGCGCGTCGAGCACGGGACGGTGGGCGAAGGGTCTGCGCGCGCCCACCTCGTGCAGGCGCGCGAGGAAGCGGCCGATCCATTCCAGCACTTCGGCATCGTCCAGTTCAGGTGCGCGCCCGCCACGGCGCGGACTGACCGAGAAGAAAAAACGCGCCGCCGCGCCCCCATCGGCGACGGCATCCTTGCCGCCGTATTGGGCGCCATCCACTGCCGCGGCCGCCTCGCAGACATGCAGGCTGCGGCCCTGCAACAGCAGGGGCGCGACCACCGGCACCTCCGCCTCCGTCAGCTCGGCGGCGAAGGCGTGCTCTTCCAGGATTTGCGCCTCGCTCCAGCGGCCAGGCCGGTAGAACTTGGCGACGACGCTGCCCCCATCGTCCAGTCCCGCCAGATAGACGCGGTTTTCGTAAGAGCTGAGCGCCTGCAGTCGCCCATCGCAAGGCAGGCCCAGGCCGAGCAGCGCGTCCTGCACCACATCGGGGGTCAAGGCATCGTAGGGATGCGCGGAGGACAGAGAGACGCGGGCGGCATGGGACATGAGGCGACGATTGTCCGTCATCGCCTGCGCGGCGCGACGGTGCGGCCCTCCGACGTGGCCTTGCCCGCGGCCATGCGGGAACCTGCCGCCGCTGCATGACCGACGCCACTTGAAACACGGGGCGTGCACATATCCAGTGGCGCAAAGGGCGGAAAAGCAGGACCAAAGGCCCGCAGAGCCGGTGGTCTGGCGGGTTTCACCGAGGGTTTGTCAGGCTTTTTCTGACAAGAGAAACCGATGTACGCCGATTCAAGATCTTGGAGGCGGCCCCTAAAGTTCGCGCACGCAATCACAAAACCGAGATTCCTCTTTTTTTTGCGTCACAAGGAACCGCCATGCAAAGCAACCCGACCGCCCTCAATCCCTTCAGTCTGATGATGGAGCCCGAGGCCGTGATCCAGGCCATGGAACGCTCCACCGCCCTGCGCTCGCTGCGCCGCCACCAGCTGCGTCCCCTGGACAAGCCGCTGATTCCCTATTCCAGCACCCGCATCAACCCGATGCGCGACGTGCAGGACGAAGAACAAGCCGCCGTGCGCCAGGTGCGCCCGGACGCGATGGGCCTGGGCCACTGATCTTTCCCGCGCATCGGAACGGCTGAGCACGCGCCGCGTGGCTCGTTGACGCTGGCCGTGACCTGGCCTTTGCCAGGCTTCCGATCGATTCTTGCGTCACCGACACGGGAAGTCGGCATTTGCGTTTATCCTAGGCGGGCTTCGCTGCACTGACTTGCCCCGCCTGCCATGTCGCATTTTCCCGCCCGTCCCCCCGTCGAAGGTTATGCCGGCGATGTCTCGCCCGAACAGGCCTGGGCCTGGGTTCAGGGCGGCGAAGCCGTGCTGATCGACGTGCGCAGCGATGCTGAGCGCGAGTGGGTGGGGTATGTGCCGGGCGCCATCGGCCTGGCTTGGAAACAATGGCCTGGCATGGCCCTGAACCCCGCTTTTGACACAGAGCTGCAAGCCGCGGCGGCGTCCGCGCCGGGCAAGAAGCTGGTGCTGCTGTGCCGCAGCGGCGTGCGTTCCGTCGCGGCCGCGCGGCGTGCCACTGAACTCGGCCTGGCGGCTTACAACATCCTGGAAGGCTTCGAAGGCGATGCCGATGCCCAGGGACACCGAGGCCGCGTGGGCGGCTGGCGCTACCGGGGTCTGCCCTGGAAGCAGTACTGACGACCACGCCCCGGCATCACCTCACGGCCCGCCATGTCTTTTCTCGCCATCGACGTCGGCAACACGCGCCTCAAGTGGGCGCTGTTTGAGTCCGCTCAGCCTGGCGCGCGCGCGCTGGCCCAGGGCGCTGAGTTCCTCGATCACATCGACAAACTGGCCGAGACATCCTGGAGCCGCCTGCCCCCGCCCCAGACCATGCTGGGCTGCGTGGTCGCCAGCGACGCGGTCAAGCACCGCGTCGAGGCCCAGATGGAAGAGCTGTGGGACGTCTCGCCGCAGTGGGTGATCGCCAGCGCGCAGGAAGCGGGCCTGGTCAACGGTTACGACCACCCGGCCCGGCTCGGCCCCGACCGCTGGGTCGCGATGATCGGCGCCTGGCACCGCATGCGCGCCCTGCCTGGTGCCTCGACACAGTCCCGCCCCATCGTGCTGTCCATGGTGGGCACGGCGGTGACGGTGGAAGCCATCGACGCGAGCGGCAAGTTCCTGGGCGGCTACATCCTGCCGGGCCACGGCATCATGCTGCGCGCGCTGGAGTCGGGCACGGCCGGCCTGCATGTGCCCACCGGCGAGGTGCGCCCCTTCCCCACCAACACCAGCGACGCGCTGACCAGCGGCGGCACCTTCGCCATCGCGGGCGCGATGGACCGCATGGTGCAGCACGTGCGCGCGCATTGCGGCGTGGACCCCTGGTGCGTGATGACGGGCGGCGCGGGCTGGAAGATGGCGCCCAGCCTGGCCTCGCGCTTTGAGTTGATCGACAGCCTGATCTTCGATGGCCTACTGCAGATCGCGACCCACCGCGGCCTGGACCAGAAGACAGCGGCCGATGCGCCCCTGATCCAGCCGCGCTTCGCGCTGTGAGTCGTTGACGCTCTGAGGCGTTGATCTGGGGCGCCCGCGCCCCGTGACCGGTGCGGACGACTTCTGCCCTCAAGCCTTCTTCAGGAATTCCTCGACCAGGCGCACCCAGAAGGTCGCGCCCAAGGGGATCAGGTCGTCGTTGAAGTCGTAGCTCGGGTTGTGCAGGGTGCACGGCCCTTCGCCATGGCCGTGACCGCGGTGCGCGCCTTCGCCATTGCCGATGAAGGCATAGGCACCGGGCTTGGCCCGCAGCATGTAGGCGAAATCTTCCGCGCCCATGGTGGGCTCCTGCCGCAGCACGTTCGCCTCGCCCACGATGCTGGCCATCACTCGCCGGGCGAAGGCGACCTCGGCCTCGCTGTTGATGGTGGCGGGGTAGTTGCGCACGAACTCGAATTCACAGCTCGCGCCGAAGGCGGCGCAGGTGTGGTCCGCGCAGACTTTCATGCGGGCCTCGATCAGGTCCAGCACTTCGGGCCGGAAGGTGCGCACCGTGCCCTGCAGCTCGCAGCTGTCAGCGATCACGTTGGTGGCGTGGCCCGCGTGGATCATGGTCACCGAGATCACGCCCGCCTCGATGGGTTTGACGTTGCGGCTGATGATGGTCTGGAAGGCCTGCACCAGCTGCGCGGCCACGACCACCGGGTCCACCGTGTTGTAGGCCATGGCCGCGTGACCGCCCTTGCCCTTGACCACGATCTTGAATTCATTGGTGGAGGCCATCACCGGACCTGGACTGAGCGCGAAGCTGCCCGCCGGCAGGCCGGGCCAGTTGTGCATGCCAAACACCGCGTCTACCGGGAACTGATCGAACAAGCCGTCGCGGATCATGCGGTCGGCGCCAGCGCCCCCCTCTTCCGCGGGCTGGAAGATCAGGTGGACCGTGCCATCGAAGTTGCGGTTGAGCGCCAGGTGCTGGGCCGCCGCCAACAGCATGGCGGTGTGGCCATCGTGTCCGCAGGCGTGCATCTTGCCCGCGTGGCGGCTGGCGTGGGGGAAAGCGTTGATCTCCTGCACAGGCAGGGCGTCCATGTCGGCGCGCAGGCCGATGGCGCGCGAGGACGTGCCGTTGCGCACCGTGCCCACCACGCCCGTGCCGCCCAAGCCCCGGTGCACGGGGATGCCCCACTCGGCGAGCTTGGCCGCCACCAGGTCCGAGGTACGGAACTCTTCGTAGCTCAGCTCGGGATGGGCGTGAATGTCACGCCGGATGCCAGCGATGCCGGCGGCCTGCACGGCGATGGAGTCAATGAGTTTCATGGTGATCGGACCTCAGGGTGAGAGTCTAGTTCAGCGCCTGGGGGCTGTCACCCCAAGGGGCACACCTCAAGGGCGCGGGGTCTCAGGGCATGCCCTGGGGTCGGGCGGGGGTGACAACCCGCTGAATCCGCGAAAATCACCGCCCATGACTGACACGGACATCGGCGCGCTCAACAGCCAGGTGCTTTGGACCGTTCTGGCCCTGGCCCTGGTCTTCGGCGTCATCGCGCGACGCACCCGTTTCTGCACGCTGGGCGCCATTTCGGATGTCGTGGCGATGGGCGACTGGCAGCGGGCCCGGATGTGGGCCCTGGCCGTCGCGACCGCGATGGTGGGCTTCAACGCCATGGTGGCGCTGGGCTGGGTCGAGGCCCGCAACTCCCTCTATGCCGCACCTCGGCTGCTTTGGCTCTCCGCCCTGGTGGGTGGAGCCTTGTTTGGGCTGGGCATGAGCTTGGCCTCGGGCTGCGGCAGCCGCAACCTGGTGCGTCTGGGCGGCGGCAATCTCAAATCCCTGGTCGTGCTGTTGGTCTTGGCCATCAGCGCCTCGGCGACCTTGCGAGGCCTGACCGCGGTGCTGCGCGTTGAAACCGTCGACCGCGTGCGCATCGAGCTGCCCACGGGGCAAGACCTGCCCTCGCTGCTGGCCCTGCCGACAGGGTTGCCTGTGACGACGCTGGCGGCGGTGATCGGTGGCTTGCTCGCCTGCGCCCTGCTGGCCTGGGTGCTGCGCCAGCCGGAAGGACGCAGCGGCGAAACCTGGCTCGGCGGTCTGGGCATCGGGGCGGTGATCGCCGCCGTGTGGTGGGTGTCGGGACGGCTGGGCTATGTGCCCGAGGACCCGAACACGCTGGAGCCTGCCTTCCTGGCCACCAACTCGCGCCGCATGGAGTCCTTGTCGATGGTGGCGCCCGTGGCCTACGCGTTTGAATGGATTCAGTTCTTCAGCGACAAGTCCCGCGTGCTGACCGTGGGCATCGTGGCGGCCTTCGGCGTCGCGGCTGGCGCGCTGGCCGACGCGCTGGTGACGCGCGAATTCCGTTGGGAAGGCTTCCAGGGCGTCGAAGATTTGGGGCATCACCTGGTCGGCGCCACGCTGATGGGCGTGGGCGGGGTGACCGCGTTGGGTTGCACGGTAGGGCAAGGCATCAGCGGGGTGTCCACCCTGTCGCTGGGAAGTTTCCTGGCCGTGGGCGGCATCATCGCGGGCACCCTGCTGGGCTTGCGCTGGCAGCGCTGGCGCATTGAGCGCGGCGGATGAACTCCTCAATTGCACGCGTCCGCTGAGGGGCAGCTTGAGCGCGCACTGAGCGCGCCAGCTCAGCTCAGCTCAGCTCAGCTCAGCTCAGCTCAGCTCAGCTCGGGGCGGCGACGCAACGCCACGCGGGTTTGCTCAGCCCAGGTACTTGCTGATCTCGACCGTGTCGATCTGGGCCGGGTCCATGTAGCGGCGCGCGTAAGCCAGATAGACGCCCGAACTCAGGAACAGATCGAACAGCACGGGATCGATGTGTCCCTTGGTTTTGAACTGGTGCAAGATTTCGACCGCCGTCGACAGCGACTTGGCCTTCTGGTAAGGCCGGTCCCGCGCGGTCAGGGCTTCGAAGATGTCGGCGATGGCCATGATGCGCGCGGGGATCGACAGCTGCGCCCCCGTCAGCCCGCGCGGGTAGCCTGAACCCGTCAAGGTCTCGTGGTGCGTGCCCGCGTATTCGGGCACGCGCTTGAGGTCATCGGGCAAGGGCATGCTCTCCAGCATGCGGATGGTCTGAATGATGTGCTCGTTGATCTTGAAGCGCTCTTCCGCGTTCAGGGTGCCGCGCTGGATGCAGAGGTTGTAGAGCTCACCCCGGTTGTAGAGATAGCGCGGCGGCTTGAGCTTGAAATCGCCTCCGTCGTCGCTCTTGTGTCGTTCGATCAGGTGGTAAGGCTGGTCGGCCAGCAAGTTCTCCCGCGCGGGCAGGCCGGCGCGCGGTGTCTTTTCATGAAGCCGCAGCTCTTCATGCGACAGGCCGAGGCGGTCGTCGAAATGGCGCAGCCAGGTTTCCTGGGCGATGGCGCGCAAGCGGGTGACATGTGCCTCGTCCATGCTCTCGCCCCCAAGATTGCATTCGGCCACGAAGGCAAAGTCCTCGTGCAGCTGGGTCTCGCGGCGCTCGAATTCCGCGCGGGCCTGCGCGGCCGAGCCTCCGGCGAGCACGGCCTCCAGTTCGCGCACCTTGGCGTCGCGCAGCAGCACCTCAAAACGAGTGCGGATTTCGTGGATCCGGTTGACGATGGTCTCCAGCTTGGTCGCCTTGTCCACCACGTACTCGGGTGTGGTGACCTTGCCGCAGTCGTGCAACCAAGCACCAATGCGGAACTCGCGCCACTCCTGCTCAGTCTTGAAAGCGAAGTCGGCCAGAGGCCCCTCGCGCACGCGCTCCGCCTCTTCGGCCAGCATGAAGGCCAGTTCGGGCACGCGGGCGCAGTGGCCTCCGGTGTAGGGGCTCTTGGTGTCGATGGCGCCCGCCAGCATGCGGATCATCGAATCGGTGAGGTTCCTCTGAGCGTCCAGCAATTCATGGTTCTCGAGCGCCATGGCGGTTTCCGCGGCCAGCGCCTCGGTGAATCCGATGATCTCCGGGTCGAAGGGGCAGATCGCTCCCGTGCGGGAGTCTTGGGCATTGATCATCAGGACGACGCCAATCACCTTGCCGTCGCGCGGCTTGAGCGGCACACCGAGCACGGACAGGGGCGAGATGCCAGCGGCTTCGGCCAGACGCCGCAGGGGATCCAGATCGAGGCCATTCGCGCTTGCAACGCGGGCGTCATTGATGACCACGGTGGCGCCCGTGCGGGCGACCCGCTGCGCGACGCGGTCACGCGCGTCGGCCCCCTCGCCCGCCCTGGGCATTTCCATGGGCAATTCCTTGCTGCCGGCGGCCATGTGTTCGTGCGTGCTGTAGGCCATGCGCAGCGTGTTCTCCGGCGTGCGCGTGAAAAGAGCCACCGCCTCGCAGTTGGCGATGTCGCGCGCGCCCAGCAGGGCGCGCTTCATCAAGGCCTGGCGGTCCGTGTCGCGGCCGAGCGCGATGCCGATCTCAACCAGTTTGGCCAACTTGGCGCGCGCCTCCCCCAGCGCCAGGCCCGTGCGACGCACTTGGTCGCCCAGCTGGATGTTTTGCGCCTCCAGCAAGCCCAAGGCGTCACGCACCAGCAACTGGGTCTGCACGCGCGCCAACAGGATGGGCGGGCTGACCGGCTTGGCGATGTAGTCCGCCGCCCCCAGCGCCAGGCCCTTGCTTTCATCGTCCTCGCTGCTCATGCCGGTGAGGAAAATGACGGGAATCGCCTGGGTCCTTTCGTTGGCCTTGAGGCGTTCGCAGACCTCATAGCCCGACAGACCCGGCATCACCACGTCCAGCAGGATCAGGTCAGGCAGTTCATCCCCGCTGGCCAGCGCTGCCAAGGCCTTCTCACCGCTGTTGGCCAATCTCACCCGGTAGAAGTCCTTGAGCAGACCGGCGAGCAAGGACAGGTTGTCTGCCGTGTCATCCACGACCAGGATGGTTCTCTTGTGCATCGCCTGATCAACATGGTTAGCCGATGCGGCGCTTGTTTTGGAGCCGCCGGGTGTCGCTCTCAACGTGGTCGATGTCATGTCGTCTCCCCCTTGATCGCCATGGTCTGGTCCAATTGCCGCAAGGCTGCGTCGAAGTCAAATGACTTCAGTGCGGCTTCCCAGGTGTTGAAGTGGCTCCCCAGCGCAGCAGCCAGCAAGTCCGCTTCACGCTCTGCGAGGTCCATCGCCTCCGCGTCCATCGCGCCCAGCAACTCGCGCAGCTGGGCCACGACTTCGCGCAAACGGGCTGCATCCACCGTCGTTTCTGACCTCGAGACAGCGGCTTCCATCGGAAGGTGCGCGCGCAGGCCCTGCAGCACGGGGAGCAGGGCCGCCTCCAGCCCTGCCAAGTGAGCTTGAAGCTCAGCCTCCGAGTGTTGCTCGCGCAAGGCCCGCTCAAGATTCGCCGCCGCTGCTTGCACTCGGACCGCACCCACGTTGCCGGACACCCCTTTCAGCGTGTGCGCAATGCGCATCGCGGTGTCTCGGTCCTGGGCTTCGAGTGCTTGCTTCAAGGTTTCGGCCTGTTCGCTTTGTCCCTCCAGGAACTTGCGCAGCAATGCGATGTAGCGGTCCGCCTTGTGCATCATGCGCCGCATTCCCGTCACCGTGTCCAGGCCGTCGATGCTTGCAATCCCTTGCAGGGCCGTGGCCTGCTGGCCTGCCCCACCGTCGCTGCGCTGTTGCGCCAGCGCCGCTTGCTCGGTCGGGATGCGGTCTGAAGAAAGAGAATGCAATGTCGGCGCGGTGTCCCCGGCCTCTGCCGGCGCCTGGGCCTCGTTCGCCGAGACGTCTGCCGTGGAACGTTTCGGAATCCACTGCAGCAAGGCGCGCCAAAGTTCGTCGGGCTCGATGGGCTTGGCGACAAAATCCTGCATGCCAGAGGCGATGCACAGTTCCCGGTCGTGCTGCATGGCATTGGCTGTCATGGCCACGATGGGCAGGTCCGCGGGAGAGAGGGTCTTGCGCAATTCCCGGGTGGCGGTGACGCCATCCATCACGGGCATCTGCATGTCCATCAGCACCAGGTCAAAGCGCGGCTTCGCCCGGGCAATCTTCTCGATCGCGATCTGGCCGTTGTCGGCGATCTCCACCAAGAAACCCGCGCCCGTGAGCAACTCTTGCGCGACTTGTTGGTTGATTTCATTGTCTTCCACGACCAGCAAGCGCGCGCCTCGTAAGGAGGCCAGGCTTTGCTCCAGCGCGGACGGCGTGTTCTCCAGAAGGGGAATGACAGGTTCGCGCACGGCCGAGTCGTCCAAGAGGCGTACCGCCGTGTCAAACAGCAACGACGGACTGACGGGTTTGATCAACACGTCTCCCACCCCCGAGTCCTGGATCTGGTGCAACACTTCCTCCCGGCCAAAGGCCGTGACCATGGCGATCTTGGGCTCGTCTGGTAGTTCCAAGGCATGGATGCGACGGGCGGTTTCCGCCCCGTCCATGCCGGGCATCTTCCAATCCAGGAACACCACAGCGTAGGCATCAGGCTGCCCGCTGCGCTTGCGCACGGCCTCGATCGCGTCGGCGCCGTTGGACACCGTCGTCACCGCGAAACTCATGCTCTCCAGCATCTCCTTGAGCACCAGGCAAGCCGCCTTGTTGTCATCCACCACGAGCACGGTGCGCCCGCGCAGATCTCCACGAGGCCGCAGCTCGCGCGTCCCGCCTTGCCCTATGCCCAGTCTGGCGGTGAACCAGAAGGTGCTGCCCCGCCCGAGTTGACTGCTGACCCCGACCGTGCCCCCCATGCGCTCGGCCAGTTCAAGGGAGATGGACAAACCCAGGCCGGTTCCTCCATATTCGCGTGTGGTGGAGTTGTCCGCTTGCTGAAAGCTCTGGAAGAGACGCTTTTGCTGTTCGACGCTCAATCCGATGCCCGTGTCATGCACGGCGCAGTACAGGAGCACGTCATGGTCCGTGCGCTCACGCACGCGTATCTGCACGGTGACCTCGCCCCGCTCGGTGAATTTGACGGCGTTGTTCGCGTAATTGATCAGAATTTGGCCCAGGCGCAGCGAATCGCCCACCAAACGCTGGGGTACATCGGGCGCGATGTCGAAGATCAACTCCAGCCCCTTGGCATGGGCCTTCTCGGCGATCAAATTGGCCACGTTGCTGAGTGCTTTTTCCAGCTGGAATTCGGTGTGCTCGATCACGAGCTTGCCCGCTTCGATCTTCGACAGGTCCAGGATGTCGTTGATGACGCCCAGCAGGTGCTGTCCCGCCTGCTGGATCTTGCGCAGGTAATCGTGCTGGCGCTGGCTGAGTTCGGTCTTGAGCAAGAGATGGCTCAATCCGATGATGGCGTTCATGGGGGTGCGAATCTCGTGCGACATGTTCGCGAGGAAATCGCTCTTGGCCTGGGCGGCCTCCTGCGCGCGGTCCCGCGCGACGCGCAGTTCGCCTTCCATGCGCTTGCGCTCGGTGATGTCCGCGATCACCCAAACACTGCCTCGTCCAAGATCGTTCGGATCGATCGCCCGCCCGCGCAACACCGCCTCGAAATGCGTCCCATCGCGGCGGCGCAGGGTCAACTCGCGGCGGTTCTGGCGATCCTCCGCCAACTCGGCATACAGGACTTCCCCGACTTCGCGATAGTCCTCCTCGTTGACGTACCACTCTCGGGTCGCGTGCCCCAGCATGCTTCCGGGCTCCACCCTGAACATGCGTTCGAAACCCGCGCTGCAGCGCACCACGGTGCGATTCTTCAGCAGCACAATGCCGATGTCCGCCGCGTTGAGAATCGCGTCTTGCTCATCCTTGGCGTTCTTGATTTCCTGCTCGGCGGCCAGACGGGCCTGGGTTGCCTCCTGCAGGGAGCCGAGCGCGCCAAGCACCTGGCCAATTTCATCTCGCCAACGAGCACGCGGCAGATGCACCCGCTGATCGCCTCGGGCAATCTGCTCGAGGGCTTGCGTCACTTGGTCCAGCGGAATGGACAGGCGCATGCGCATGAGCACGTACATGCCCAGCAGCAGCAGGAGCGCGAAAGCCGCCAAGACGACCGTCAGCAGCAACTCACGGCGATTACGGGCATCCAGGGCGTCAATGCGACCATGCACACCCTGGATGGCGATGTTTCCGAGCTCGGCGATCGCATCGAGACGCGGGCCGTACTCGCTGGCGAGCGTGACCGCGTTCATCCCGTAGTTGCCACTGGTGCGTCCGGTGGTTTCCAGCTCGCGCAACAAGTTCATGCCTTCCTGCATGAACAGTTCATCCACCTTGCGCACGGCAGTCTGAAAGCTTTCCGCTTCGACTCCGCCTTGGTCCATCACGCGATCCCGTTGCAAGCTCAGTTCACGCCGCAACGATTCGATCGCGCCCCGCAGGTAGTGAATGCGAGCCATTTCCTGGGGCAAGAGCGGACGATTGCCCACGAACGCGGCCGTGAACACCGAAGCCATCTGCCCTGCGTAATCATGCAGCGCAGTGGCCAAGCGAGCGATGGCCGTCCATTGGAAGAGCAAGGGATCGGAGACACTGACCAGCATCTCGACCTCGGCGATGCCTGGCTCCAGATTGTCTGGCACCTCGACCAAGCTGGTCACTGCGCGCCGGACTTCGGCGTCGCCGCGCGCGGCGCGCTGGTGGACAAGCAAGGCATCGACGTTTTCCCGCGCCTGGGTCAGCATGCCCCTTGCATTGCGCAGAGCCTGGGTGAGGCGAGCCGCCTCGTCTGCGGTGATGAGCCGAACATCGGCCACCGCAGTCTGCGCGATCAATAGGGTTGCATCGGTCTCCTCGCGCGCCTGGCGCAGCGCGTCGCGCGTCGCCGCCGACCGATCACTGCCCAACAGCGCGTTGCTGGGGCTGCGTTCCTGCGAGATATAGACTGACGTGCGCAGTGCGAGGTCCATGAGGTGAGCAACCTCGCGAGCCTTGAGCGCATGCTCATGCTGCTGCAGTTGAGGAATGACCGCACGCCCGACCAGCACGGCACTGGTGGCGATCACCAAGCTCATGCTCAAGCTGACGAGTACCGACACGCGCATGGATGTTCCCCATGACGATTCCGAGTGCATGCGCCAGGACCTGGCCGCACCGCCCCCAATCAATGCGGGATGGAATGGATGCGCGCGCTCCGTTCTGTCAGCCTTTTCACCTTTGATGCGCTTGCCGCTCCCCCAGCATTGCCCCAAGACCGATTGAAACCATTATGAACCGGGCAGGCAAGGCGCGCGAAAATCACAAACTGTGCACTTAATCCGGAAACAAAAAAGGCCACGGCGAATGCCGTGGCCTTTTTTGAGTGACTTGGTTGCGCGAGGAGGATTTGAACCTCCGACCTTTGGGTTATGAGCCCAACGAGCTACCAGACTGCTCCATCGCGCGGTAGCCTTAGATTATAGCTTATTCCGACTTACCTTGGTCGGCTTCGGCGGGACGATCCACCAATTCCACCAGGGCCATGGGGGCGTTGTCACCCACGCGGAAACCCATCTTGAGGATGCGCGTGTAGCCGCCCGGACGCGCCTTGAAACGCGGGCCCAGTTCGTCGAACAGCTTGACCACGCTGTCGCGGCTGCGCAGGCGGTCGAAAGCCAAACGGCGATTGGCCACGGTGGCTTCCTTGGCCAGGGTGATCATGGGTTCGACGACGCGGCGCAGTTCCTTGGCCTTGGGGACCGTGGTCTTGATGACTTCGTGCTCGATGAGCGAGTTCATCATGTTGCGCAGCATGGCGAGGCGGTGCTCGCTGGTGCGGTTGAGTTTGCGGAGTCCGTGTCCGTGACGCATGGTGCTTTCCTTTCCTTATATAAAACGGGCAGCCGTGTCAGGTACTGCCCGGTGCACCCAGCCCCTGGGGGCCGGTTTCGGTTCGCCTCTCACCGAGGTGAGGGGCAACATTCTAGATCAACGCTTCTCGAGCGCGGCCGGCGGCCAGTTCTCGAGCTTCATGCCCAGCGTCAAGCCGCGCGAAGCCAGCACTTCCTTGATCTCGTTGAGCGACTTGCGCCCCAGGTTGGGGGTCTTGAGCAATTCGTTCTCGGAACGCTGAATCAGATCGCCGATGTAGTAGATGTTCTCGGCCTTGAGGCAGTTGGCCGAGCGCACCGTGAGCTCGAGCTCGTCAACCGGGCGCAGCAGGATGGGGTCGAACTGACCAGCGCTGCGCTGCGAGGGCGTGTCGAAAATCTTCTCGCTGCCATCGAGCTGAGCGAACACGGCGAGCTGTTCGACCAAGATCTTGGCGGAGGCGCGCACGGCATCCTCGGCCGTGATGGTGCCGTTGGTCTCAATCTCAATGACGAGCTTGTCCAGGTCGGTGCGCTGCTCCACGCGGGCGCTTTCGACCGCGTAGCTCACACGCTTGACGGGCGAATAGGAGGCATCCAGCACGATGCGGCCGATGGACTTGCTCTGTTCGTCCGTGTGGCGGCGCATGGTACCGGGCACATAACCGCGGCCCTTCTCGACCTTGATCTGCATGTCGAGCTTGCCACCAGCCGACAACGTGGCGATGACGTGTTCGGGATTGATGATTTCGACGTCGTGCGGGGTCTGGATGTCGCCCGCGGTAACGACGCCTTCGCCGTCCTTGCGCAGGGACAGCGTGACTTCATCGCGGTTGTGCAGCTTGAAGACCACACCCTTGAGGTTCAGCAGGATGTTGACCACATCCTCTTGCACGCCGTCAATCGACGAGTACTCGTGCAGAACGCCGGCGATGGTGACTTCGGTGGCCGCGTAACCCGGCATCGAGGACAGCAGAACGCGACGCAGCGCGTTGCCCAGCGTGTGCCCGTAGCCACGCTCAAAAGGCTCCAGCGCGACCTTCGCGCGATTCGGACCGAGTTGCTCGACGTTGATGGTTTTGGGTTTCAGCAGACTGGTTTGCATGAAAACTTCCTGTCAATACCCCCGGCTCGTTACACCGGTAAGGCTGGTGAAGCACCCGCAGGGCGTGGGCCCGGCGGGAACGTTGCTCAATGCTCGGCTGATTAACGCGAATACAACTCAACGATCAGCGATTCGTTGATGTCGGACCCAAATTCATCACGATCGGGAGCCTTCTTGAAGGCACCCTCGGCCTTGTCCACGTTCACTTCCACCCAAGCAGGGAAACCCACTTGCTGCGCGAGTTGAAGGGCTTCAACAACCCGGTTCTGCTTCTTGGACTTTTCACGAACGGCGATCACATCACCGGCCTGAACCATGTAGGACGGAATGTTGACGGCCTGGCCGTTCACGGTGATCGCCTTGTGCGACACCAGCTGACGCGCTTCGGCGCGGGTGGAGCCGAACCCCATGCGATAGACAACGTTGTCCAGGCGGGATTCCAACAGGCTCAGCAGGTTGGCGCCGGAGTTGCCCTTGCGCTGGGAGGCCTGCTCAAAGTAGCGGCGGAACTGACGTTCCAGCACGCCGTACATGCGCTTGACCTTCTGCTTTTCACGCAGTTGCAGACCGAAGTCTGACGTGCGGGCGCCGGAAATGCGACCGTGCTGACCCGGCTTGGAGTCAAATTTGGCCTTGTCGCTGATGGAACGGCGTGCGCTCTTCAGGAACAGGTCTGTGCCTTCACGGCGGGAGAGTTTTGCCTTGGGGCCGAGATAACGTGCCACTTGAGTTTCCTTTTCTTCAACTTCCGCAGCCTTGAACTACGGGAGCCACCAGCGCATGACGCGGGTGGCGGTGGGCTTGGTTAAAAGATGGACAGGACCCTGCGGACCTGTGAACCCATCAGATGCGACGACGCTTTTGCGGACGGCAGCCGTTGTGCGGCATGGGGGTGACGTCCGAAATCAAGTTGATGCGGATGCCCAACGCGGCGAGAGCACGCACCGAGGACTCACGACCAGGACCAGGACCCTTGATTTCCACGTCCAGGTTCTTGATGCCTTGCTCGATCGCTGCGCGGCCAGCCACTTCAGACGCCACCTGGGCGGCGAACGGCGTGGACTTGCGGGAACCCTTGAAACCTTGACCACCGGAGGAGGCCCAGGACAAGGCGTTGCCCTGACGATCCGTGATCGTGATGATGGTGTTGTTGAAGGAGGCGTGCACGTGGGCGATACCGTCAGCCACGTTCTTGCGAACCTTCTTGCGCACGCGTTGCGCAGCGGTATTGGCGGGAGCTTTAGCCATGGTGTTCTTTCAATGCCGGTTTATTTCTTCAGTGCAGCGGCGCCCTTGCGCGGACCCTTGCGAGTGCGGGCGTTGGTGCGCGTGCGCTGACCGCGCATGGGCAGGCCACGGCGATGGCGCATGCCACGGTAGCAACCGATGTCCATCAAACGCTTGATGTTCATCGTGGTTTCGCGGCGCAGGTCACCTTCGATCGTGAACTGGGCAATCTGGTCGCGGATTTTTTCCTGATCGGCGTCGGTCAGGTCCTTCACCTTCTTGGAGAAAGGAATGCCGCAAGCCACGCAGATCTTGCGGGCGCGGGTGCGACCGATGCCGAAGATGGCGGTCAGGCCAATCTCGGTATGCTGATGCGGCGGAATGTTGATGCCAGCGATACGTGCCATTTTCGTCCTCTTAAACTCTTGCGATCAGCCTTGGCGCTGCTTGTGGCGCGGATCCGTGCAGATCACGCGCACCACGCCATTGCGGCGGATGATTTTGCAGTTGCGGCAAATTTTCTTGACCGAAGCCGAAACTCTCATGATGCTCTCCTAAAACTACTGTGCCTACGCCTTGCGATTCACGTCATTTGGCGCGGAACACGATCCGCGCGCGCGTCAAGTCGTAAGGCGTCAACTCGACCGTTACCTTGTCACCGGGAAGAATTCGGATGTAGTGCATCCGCATCTTTCCAGAGATATGTCCCAACACGATGTGGCCGTTTTCCAGCTTGACGCGAAACGTCGCGTTCGGCAGGTTTTCCACCACCTCGCCCTGCATCTGAATTACATCGTCCTTCGCCATGTCGCATTCTCATGCACCCAGCGTGGGCTTGAAATTAGCTTTCTTCAACAGAGACTCGTACTGCTGACTCATCAGATAGTTCTGAACCTGAGCCATGAAATCCATCGTCACCACCACCAGGATCAACAGAGAGGTGCCGCCGAAGTAGAACGGCACGTTGTATTCCAAGATCAGGAATTCAGGCAGCAGACAGACGAAAGTGATGTAGATCGCACCCGCCAGGGTAAGGCGCAACAGAATCTTGTCGATGTACTTGGCGGTCTGATCACCAGGGCGGATGCCCGGAATGAAGGCACCGCCCTTTTTCAGGTTGTCCGCCGTCTCACGGCTGTTGAACACCAGCGCCGTGTAGAAGAAGCAGAAGAAAATGATTGCGGCTGCGTACAGCGCAACGTACACCGGCTGCCCCGGGGCCAAACTGGCCGCAATGTCCTTGAGCCACAGCATGGAATTGCCACTGCTGAACCAGCTCACCACGGTCGCGGGCAGCAGGATGATGCTGGACGCGAAGATGGGAGGAATCACGCCGGCCATGTTCAGCTTCAAGGGCAAATGCGACGATTGACCGCCATAGACCTTGTTGCCAACCTGGCGGCGGGCATAGTTCACCAAGATCTTGCGCTGGCCACGCTCCACGAACACAACGAACCAGGTCACCAAAATGACCAGCGCCACGATGAAGAGCGCCGCAATGATGCTCATCGAGCCGGTACGAACCAGTTCCAGCAGGCCGCCAATGGCGCCGGGCAGACCGGCGGCGATACCGCCGAAGATCAGAATCGAGATACCGTTGCCCAGACCGCGCTCGGTGATCTGTTCACCGAGCCACATCAGGAACATGGTGCCTGCCGTCAGGGTGACGACCGCGGTGAAACGGAAACCCATGCCAGGATCGATCACCAAGCCTGGGGAACTTTCCAGGGCGATCGCGATGCCCAGCGACTGGAAAACCGCCAGACCCAAGGTCGCGTAGCGCGTGTACTGGGTGATCTTGCGACGGCCCGCCTCGCCTTCCTTCTTCAATTGCTCGAAGGTGGGCAACACGTAGGTCAGCAACTGCATGATGATGGACGCGGAGATGTAGGGCATGATGCCCAGCGCGAACACCGTGAAGCGCGACAACGCACCACCCGAGAACATGTTGAACAGGCTCAGGATGCCGCCCTGCTGCCCTTTAAAGAGCTGAGCCAGCTGATCGGGATTGATGCCGGGCACCGGGATGTGCGCGCCAATGCGGTACACCACCAGAGCGAGCAGCAAGAAAACCAGCCGGCGACGCAGGTCGCCGAACTTGCCGGTTTTTGCCAACTGAGCCGCGTTCGTAGCCACTGTTGCTTACTTTCTTCCGTCGATCCGTTGAGTCAGCGCGTCCGTTCAGGCCACACTGCCGCCAGCAGCCTCGATGGCCGCCTTGGCGCCAGCCGTCGCACCGATGCCGTTCAGCTTGACCGCCTTCTTGATTTCACCGGACTTGATCACCTTGACGACCTTGGCGAGTTCACCCACCAGGCCGGCTTGCTTCAGAGCGAGCAGATCGACGCTGGCGGCGCCGAGCTTGTCCAAGGCGCTCAGCGTGATCTCGGCGTTGTACTTCAGCAGGGCCGACTTGAAGCCGCGCTTGGGCAGACGGCGATGCATGGGCATCTGGCCACCTTCGAAGCCCACCTTGTGGTAGCCGCCCGAACGCGACTTCTGACCCTTGTGGCCACGACCGGCGGTCTTGCCCAGGCCGGAGCCAATGCCACGGCCAACGCGACGCTTGGCGTGCTTGGCGCCTGCCGCGGGTTTGATGCTGTTGAGTTCCATCATCGGCCTCTAGAAATTTCGATTAAAGAACCTTGACCAGATAGCTGATCTTGTTGATCATGCCGCGCACGGCGGGCGTGTCCTGCAGCTCGCTCACGCTGTTGAGCTTGCGCAGGCCCAGGCCACGCACGGTCGCACGGTGCGATTCCTTGGTGCCGATGGGGCTGCGGACCAATTGAACCTTGACGGTTTGTTGAGTTGCCATGTCAGACTCCTAGTGCGCTCAGGCGGTGAACAGTTCTTCAACCGTCTTGCCGCGCTTGGCCGCCACTTCGGCGGGCGTGCTGCTGTTGTTCAGGGCGTCGAGCGTGGCGCGCACCATGTTGTACGGGTTGGTCGAACCATGGCTCTTGGCCACGATGTCGGTGATGCCCATCACTTCGAAGATGGCGCGCATCGGACCACCGGCAATGATGCCGGTACCCTTGGGGGCGGGAGCCATCATGACGGAAGCAGCACCGTGGCGCCCCATCACTTTGTGATGCAGGGTGCCGTTCTTGAGCGACACCTTGAGCATGTTGCGACGGGCTTCTTCCATCGCCTTCTGCACAGCAGCAGGCACTTCCTTGGACTTGCCCTTGCCCATGCCGACGCGGCCATCGCCATCACCCACCACGGTCAGCGCGGCGAAACCCAGGATACGGCCACCCTTGACCACCTTGGTCACGCGGTTGACCGCGATCATCTTCTCGCGCAGACCGTCCTCGGGACCCTCGGCCCCTTTGCCCTGCATTTTTGCTTGAACCTTAGCCATGTTTGCTTCCGATCTGCTTAGAACTGCAAGCCCGCTTCACGCGCGGCATCTGCCAGCGCCTTGACGCGACCGTGGTATGCGAAGCCCGAACGGTCAAAGGCGACTTTCTCGACGCCCGCCTTCTTGGCTTTCTCGGCGATGCGCTTGCCGATCAGTTGCGCGGCGGCGGCATTGCCACCCTTGCCCGCGCCACCCAGGGACTTGCGCACCTCGGCCTCGGCCGTGGAAGCGGAGGCCAACACCTTGGCACCGTCTTCCGAAATCACGCTGGCGTAGATGTGCAAGTTGGTGCGGTTCACAGTCAGACGCGCCACGCCTTGCTGGGCGATGCGGATGCGGGTCTGGCGTGCCCGACGAAGACGCTGCTCTTTTTTGGTCATCATGATGAGTATCCTTTTGAGCCTTACTTCTTCTTGGTTTCCTTGATCACAACCTTCTCATCCGCATAGCGGATGCCCTTGCCCTTGTAGGGCTCGGGAGGACGGATCGCGCGGATCTCGGCGGCAATCTGGCCCACGCGCTGACGATCGGCACCCTTGATGACGATTTCGGTCGGAGCGGGGGTGGCCACGGTGATGCCTTGCGGCATCTGGACATCCACGGGGTGGGAGTAACCCACCGACAGGTTCAGCTTGGCGCCCTGGGCCTGGGCTTTGTAGCCCACGCCGATCAAGGTCAGTTTCTTTTCGAAACCCTTGCTCACACCAAGCACCATGTTGTTCACCAGCTGACGCAAGGTGCCGCTCATGGCGTTGGCTTCACGGCTGTCGTCAACGGGCGTGAAGCTCAGCTTACCGCCTTCGTTGCTCACCTTCACCAGCGTGGATGGCGCCAGCGACAACGTGCCGCCGGAACCCTTGACGCTGATCTGGTCGGCCTTGATGGAGACTTCCACGCCGTTGGGAACGGCAATGGGCATTTTTCCGATACGCGACATTTCAGTGACTCCTCGACATCAGGCCACGTAGCACAGCACTTCGCCGCCGACACCGGTGGCGCGCGCCTTGCGATCCGTCATGACACCCTTGGGGGTGGTCACGATGGCCACACCCAGGCCGTTCTGGACCTGAGGAATGGCGTCACGGCCCTTGTAGACGCGCAGGCCAGGACGGCTCACGCGCTCGATGCGCTCGATCACCGGACGGCCGGCGTAATACTTCAGCGCAATTTCCAGTTCGGACTTGCCATCGACAGTCTTCACTTGGAAGCCGTCGATGTAACCTTCGTCCTTCAACACCTGGGCGATGGCCACCTTCACCTTGGAAGAGGGCACCGACACGGTGGTCTTGGCGACCATCTGCGCATTGCGGATGCGCGTCAGCAGGTCGGCGATGGGATCACTCATGCTCATCTTGAATCTCCTGCTTACCAGCTCGCCTTGGTCACGCCAGGGATTTCACCGGCGAAGGCCATTTCACGGATCTTGGCGCGGGCCAAGCCAAACTGGCGGAACGTGCCACGCGGACGACCGGTGATTTCGCAACGGTTGCGCTGGCGCGTCGGGTTGGCGTTGCGCGGCAGCTTCTGCAGATCCAGGCGGGCAGCAGCGCGCTCTTCATCGCTCTTCTTGGAATCACCAGCGATGGCCTTGAGTTCCGCGTACTTCTTGGCGTACTTGGCGACCAGTTTTTCGCGCTTGATTTCGCGCTCGATCAAAGCTGTTTTAGCCACGGGTCACCTCAGTTCTTGAAGGGGAATTTGAAACCGGCGAGCAGTGCCTTGCACTCCTCGTCAGTCTTGGCCGTCGTCGTGATGCTGATGTTCAGACCACGCAGGGCATCCACCTTGTCGTATTCGATCTCGGGGAAGATGATCTGCTCTTTGACGCCGATGTTGTAATTGCCGCGACCATCGAAGGCGCGACCCGAAATACCACGGAAGTCACGCACGCGCGGCAGGGCCACGGTGACAAAACGATCCAGGAATTCGTACATCTGCACACCGCGCAGGGTGACCATGCAGCCGATGGCCTGACCTTCGCGAATCTTGAAGCCGGCAATGGCCTTCTTGGCCTTGGTCACGACGGGCTTCTGGCCAGCGATCTTGGTCAGATCACCGACGGCGTTGTCCATCACCTTCTTGTCAGCAACAGCCTCGGACACACCCATGTTCAGGGTGATCTTCGTCAGGCGCGGCACCTCCATGGGCGACTTGTAGCCGAACTTCTTGGTCAGTTCGGGAACAACCTTCTCGCGGTAGATTTCTTGGAAACGAGCCATGATGGGTACCTTTAGGCGGCCTTGATTTCTTCGCCGCTGGACTTGTAGACACGCACGCGCTTGCCATCAGCCAGCAACTTGATGCCCACGCGGTCAGCCTTGCCCGTCGCGGCATTGAAGATCGCCACGTTGGATTGATGGATCGGCATGGACTTCTCCACGATGCCGCCGGTCGTACCCTTGACGGGATTGGGCTTGGTGTGCTTTTTCACCAGGTTCACACCCTCGACCACGACATGGCTGTCGTCCTTGCGCAGCGCGACCTTGCCGCGCTTGCCCTTGTCACGCCCGGCGAGGACGATGACTTCGTCGCCTTTGCGAATCTTGTTCATGACGAGTCCTTCAGAGAACTTCGGGCGCCAGGGACACGATCTTCATGAAGCGCTCGGTGCGCAGTTCGCGCGTGACCGGGCCGAAGATGCGGGTGCCAATGGGCTCCAGCTTGTTGTTGAGCAGCACGGCGGCATTGCCGTCGAACTTCACGAGCGAGCCATCGCCACGGCGAATGCCCTTGGCTGTGCGAACCACAACCGCGCTGTAAACCTCGCCCTTCTTGACGCGGCCACGCGGAGCAGCTTCCTTGATGCTCACCTTGATGATGTCGCCAACACTGGCGTAGCGACGCTTGGAACCGCCGAGCACCTTGATGCACAAAACGGACTTCGCGCCGGTGTTGTCGGCAACTTCCAACCGAGATTCTGTCTGGATCATTTCAATATTCCCAACTTGCACCAGCACCGAGCCGCGCGAAATGCGTCAGCCCTTGCCGGACAGTCTTGGGCCCGTCGTCAGCACCGCGCACCACGCGCAACGCCTCAGTTTGGGCAGATGCCAGACCCCTTCGACACCCGAACTGAACTTGAAAGCACATTCGGAATTTCTGAGGGCCTAGCGGGAAATCCACCTGAAAATTCAGGCAGAGCCGGCGATTATGCACGAGATTTGAGGCAGCGTCAAACGCCTACGAACCCCCACTACAAAGCAGCCGCCAAAAGCCGGGCGCGGCGAGAAGCCAGGGTGACGAACACGAGCGCGGCCCACAGGCGCTTATTGGTATAGCGCCCTCACTCAAACTGGCCAGTCGCGGTAACTGCGAGCCAAGGCCTCGAACGCCCCCAACTGCGGATCGCCGCCGGTTTCTTCTGTGAGAATGCGGCCCACGCGAGGCGCCACGCGACCTGCCAACTCCGCGTCCAGGAACAGCAGGCGAGACCGCCTGGCCAAGACGTCCTCGACAGTCAGCGCATACTCATATCGCGCTGCGAACCGCACCATGGCTTCGGTCAAGCCCGGCGCAAGCACCTCCCCCGCGCCTGGCAAGGCGGCAAGCGCTGTCGCCTCCTCGCCATAGAGGTGCGGACCCGGCGCGACTGTAAGCCCCGGTCCTTGCGCAGCCCGCGAAGATGGCGCCCCCACCAAACGCAGCGCTGCACTCACCCCCGCAGGGCGGCTCGGCAGCAGGCCAGACGCCACGCACCGCGCCAACACATCCTCGGCCATCGCCCGGTAGGTGGTCCACTTGCCACCGGTCACGGTCACCAGACCGCTGCTGGCTTGCAGCACCGTGTGTTCCCGACTCAGGCTACCCGTGTTCGAATCATCCCCAACCGGGCGTACCAGAGGCCGCAACCCCACCCAAATGCTCAGCACGTCGGCCGGTTTGGGCGGACGCACGAGGTAACGCGCCGCCTCGCCCAGGATGAAATCAAGCTCGGAGCGCAGCGGCCGAGGTTCCCGGGGCAGATCCCGCCGAGGCGTGTCTGTGGTGCCGAGCACCAATTTTCCCTGCCATGGCACCGCGAACAGCACGCGGCCGTCGGCCGTCTTGGGCACCAGCAGGGCATGCTCCCCCGGCAGGAAGGACTGGTCAACCACCACATGCACCCCTTGGCTGGGCGACACCATGGGCGTCACTGCCTTGCCTTGACCGCCGCCATCCATCTGACGCAGGTCGTCGACCCACACGCCGGTGG
Source organism: Hylemonella gracilis ATCC 19624 (assembly GCF_000211835.1). GTDB lineage: Bacteria > Pseudomonadota > Gammaproteobacteria > Burkholderiales > Burkholderiaceae_C > Hylemonella > Hylemonella gracilis. Next base: position 102,899 of record NZ_AEGR01000056.1, read on the forward strand.
CGTTGACCACGCAACGCGCCTTCACCTCGTAGGACGCTCCCCCGATGGCGTCACGGCAGCGCAAACCCGTCACGCGGCCGGCTTCGTGCCGCAACTCGGTGACCGGACAATAGTTGAGCAGCAAGGCGCCCTCGCGCGCCGCCGTGCGCGCCAGAGCGAGCGCGAGGCGCGCGTCGTCAAACTGACCATCCCAGTACTGCACCCCACCGCTCAGACCAGCCGGTTGCAGGCGAGGCAAGGCGGCCAAGGTGTCGCTCCGACCCAGAAAACGCGTCGGCCCGAGGCCCGCTTGACCCGCCAGCAGGTCATAGAGCTTCAGGCCGATGCCATAAAACGGCGTCTGCCACCAAGCGTAGGACGGCATGATGAACGACAAGCGCGACGCCAAATGCGGCGCGTTGGCCAGCACGGTGCTGCGTTCATGCAAGGCCTCGCGCACCAGGGCGACATTGCCCTGGGCGAGGTAACGCACCCCCCCGTGCAAGAGCTTCGTGGAACGCGACGATGTGCCGCCGGCGAAGTCGTGCGACTCCAGCAACACGACCGAATAACCCCGCGCCGCGGCGTCAAGCGCCACGCCCAGACCGGTGGCGCCACCGCCGACCACGGCCAGATCCCAAGTGGAGGACTGGGCCAAACGGTCGAACAACTGGGCGCGCGATGTGGAATTCGGAAGTACAGACTCACTCATAGCTTTACAACAATACTGAGAACAAAGATACCCGGATCATCCCTCAATCCGCAGCCCTTGGTTCCCGCCAACCCGCGGCAAGGGTCTGGCGCCCCGGGGTGCGTGCGCCAGACCTGGTGCATCAACGCACTTTGCCGTCCTTCCAAGCCTGGAGCAGCTTGTCGTAATTGATGGTCTTGCCCGTGGGCTTTTCATTCGCCAGCTTGGCCCAAGGCGCGGCGTTGGTGCTGAGCCACTTGGCCGGATCGCTCTTGGGATTGAGCTTGGGCGCGCAGCGCGCCATGCCAGCGCGTTCCAAGCGGGCCATGACTTGGTCCATTTCCTCGGCCAGGGTGTCCATGGCGGCCTGCGGCGTCTTCTCGCCCGTCACGGCCTGCGCCACGTTCTTCCACCAGAGCTGGGCCAGCTTCGGATAGTCCGGCACGTTGGTGCCAGTGGGCGACCAGGCCACGCGCGCCGGGCTGCGGTAGAACTCAACCAGGCCCCCGAGCTTGGGTGCGGCCTGGGTCATGGCCGCGGACTGGATGTCGCTCTCACGGATCGGCGTGAGCCCCACCATGGTCTTCTTGAGCGACACGGTCTTGGCCGTGACGAATTGGGCGTAGAGCCAGGCCGCCGCGGTGCGGTTGGCATCGTGGCCCGAGAAGAAGGTCCACGAGCCGACGTCTTGGTAGCCGTTCTGCATGCCTTCCTTCCAGTACGGCCCATTGGGCCCAGGGGCCATGCGCCACTTGGGCGTGCCGTCGGCATTCACCACGGGCAAGCCGGGCTTGGTCATGTCGGCGGTGAAGGCCGTGTACCAGAAGATCTGCTGCGCGATCTGGCCTTGCGCGGGCACCGGGCCAGCTTCGCCGAAGGTCATGCCGGTGGCTTCCTTGGGCGCGTACTTCTTCATCCAGTCCACGTACTTGGTCAGCGCGTAGACGGCGGCCGGTGAGTTGGTGGCGCCACCGCGCGACACCGAGGCGCCCACGGGCGTGCACTTGTCCGCCGCGACGCGGATGCCCCACTCGTCGATGGGCAGGCCGTTGGGTGTGCCGATGTCCGCGGTGCCGGCCATCGAGAGCCACGCATCGGTGAAGCGCCACCCCAGGCTGGGGTCCTTCTTGCCGTAATCCATGTGCCCGTAGACGGGCTTGCCGTCGATGGTCTTCACGTCGTTGGTGAAGAACTCGGCAATGTCTTCATAGGCGCTCCAGTTCAGCGGCACGCCCAGGTCGTAGCCGTACTTGGCCTTGAACTTGTCCTGCAGGTCCTTGCGTGCGAACAGATCGGCGCGGAACCAGTACAGATTGGCGAACTGCTGGTCAGGCAACTGGTACAGCTTGCCGTCCGGTGCCGTCGTGAACTTGGTGCCGATGAAATCCTTGAGGTCCAGGCCGGGGTTGGTGTATTCCTTGCCCGCGCCGGCCATGTAGTCGGTGAGGTTCATCACCTTGCCGTAGCGGTAGTGCGTGCCGATCAGGTCGGAGTCGCTGATCCAGCCGTCGTAGATGGACTTGCCGGACTGCATCGAGGTCTGCAGCTTCTCGACCACGTCGCCTTCCTGAATCAGGTCATGCTTGACCTTGATGCCCGTGATCTCCTCGAAGGCCTTGGCCAGCGTCTTCGATTCGTACTCGTGGGTGGTGATGGTTTCCGACACCACGGAGATTTCCTTCACGCCCTTGGCTTGCAGCTTCTTGGCCGCCTCGATGAACCACTTCATCTCGGCCATCTGTCGCTCCTTGTTGAGCGTCGAGGGCTGGAACTCCGTGTCCACCCATTTCTTGGCTTCGGTCTCGCCCGCCATGGCCGGACCGGCCAGGAGGGCGATGGCCAAGGCCACCGCGGTGTATCCCGTCTTCATCATGTCTGTCTCCTCGTTGTCACTTCCCCTGGAGGTTCACGATCACGTCCGACGCAGGGGAAGCTGGGCGCCAGACGAAAGCAACAATCAACCCTTGCGCATCACCAGCAGCAACAGCAGCATGGACAGCACGAAGCTGATCCACACCGAGGGCTCGGACGGCAGATCTAGCCACGCGGCCAGCTTGCCGCTCAACCCCACGAAGGCCAAGTTCACATAGGCCGCCAGCAGCAGGCCGATGAACAGGCGGTCGCCGCGCGTGGTCGCCAGCGGAAGGAAACCCCGGCGCCGGGTCGTCGGCGAGCGGATTTCCCACACCGTCATGCCCACCAGCAACAGGACGATGGCGATGAAAAAAACCGCCACGGGCAGGGTCCAGGCCATCCAGTCAAACATAAGCACCCCCCTGTGCGCCTGCGGCGCTTCCCCCCAGGGGGACATCGCCGGTGGCCTGGCAAAGCCAGTTCCACGGCGATCGCTGGGTTTTGCCGTGGCACGCGACCGCAGGCTGTTGAACGCGGGTCGAAGCTGTCGGATTGAGCGTCATGTTTTTTTCCTCTTCTGCTCACACCCGTCCCATCGCGAAACCTTTCGCGATGTAGTGGCGCACGAACCAGATCACGATGGCGCCGGGCACGATGGTCAGCACGCCAGCCGCCGCCAGCACGGCCCAGTCCATGCCCGAGGCAGAGACCGTGCGCGTCATCGTGGCCACGATGGGCTTGGCGTTGACGCTGGTCAGCGTGCGCGCCAGCAGCAGTTCCACCCAGCTGAACATGAAGCAGAAAAAGGCCGCCACCCCGACCCCGGCCTTGATCAGCGGCAGGAAGATGGTCAGGAAGAAGCGCGGGAAGCTGTAGCCATCGATGTAGGCCGTCTCGTCGATCTCGCGCGGGATGCCGCTCATGAAGCCTTCCAGAATCCAGACCGCCAGGGGCACGTTGAACAGCAAGTGCGCCAAGGCCACCGCGATGTGCGTGTCCATCAACCCCACGGTGGTGTACAGCTGGAAGAACGGCAGCAGGAACACCGCTGGTGGGGTCATGCGATTGGTCAGCAGCCAGAAAAATACATGCCGATCGCCCAGGAACTGGTAGCGCGAGAAGGCATAGGCCGCGGGCAGGGCCACGGTGACGGAAATCACCGTGTTGATGAAGACGTAGATCAGGCTGTTGATGTAGCCCGAATACCAGGACGGGTCGGTGAAGATCGTCTTGTAGTTCGCCAGGGTGAAGTCGCGCGGGAAGAACGAGAAGCTCGACAGAATCTCCTCGTTGGTCTTGAAACTCATGTTGACCATCCAGTAGATGGGCAACACCGCGAACACCAGGTAGGCGATCAGCAGCAGCGTGCGCTTGCGCAAGCGGGGTTCATGCATGGCCGGCCTCCTGCTTGTCCGAGGTTCCCACGCCCTGCATCCAGTTGTAGAGGATGAAGCACAGCAGCAGGATGATGAGGAAGTAAATCAGCGAGAACGCCGCCGCGGGCCCCAAGTCGAACTGCCCCACGGCCTTCTGCGTCAGGTACTGCGAGAGGAACGTGGTCGCGTTGCCCGGCCCGCCCCCGGTCAGCACGAAGGGCTCGGTGTAAATCATGAAGCTGTCCATGAAGCGCAGCAGCACCGCGATCATCAGCACACCGCGCATCTTGGGCAGCTGGATGTAGCGGAACACCGCGAACTTGCTGGCGCCGTCGATGCGGGCGGCCTGGTAATAGGCGTCAGGAATGGAGCGCAAGCCAGCGAAGCACAGCAAGGCCACCAGCGGGGTCCAGTGCCAGACATCCATGACCAGCACCGTGACCCAGGCATGGGTGGGGTTGCCGGTGTAGCTGTAGTCCACGCCCAGGTAATCCAGCGCCGCGCCCAGCAGCCCGATGTCCGCGCGGGCGTAGATCTGCCAGATGGTGCCCACGACGTTCCAGGGAATCAGCAGCGACAGCGCCATCACCACCAGCACGGCCGAGGACTTCCAGCCCTGGGCCGGCATGGCCAGCGCGAGCGCGATGCCCAGCGGAAGTTCGACCGCCAGCACCGCCAGCGAGAACACGAGCTGGCGCAACAGCGCCTCGTGCAGTTCCGGGTCGCGCATCACGGCGACGAACCATTCGGTGCCCACGAAGACGCGGCGTTCGGGCGAGATGATGTCCTGCACCGAGTAGTTCACCACCGTCATCAGCGGCAGGATGGCCGAAAAGGCCACGCACAGGATCACCGGCAGGATGAGGAACCAGGCCCGCTGGTTCACAGGTTTGGTCACGGCGCTCATGGCAACAGTTCCTCCCCAGCATAAAAACAGGTATGCGCGCCCAGCAGCTGCACCCACAGGCTGCCGCCGGGCGGAGGCGGAGGCGGCGAATCGATGGCCAGCCGCGCCTTGAGCGCCTGGCCCCCACTCAACTCGACGGTGAGCATCAGGTGCGTGCCCACATCCTGCACCTGGCGCAACTTGGCCGGCAATGCGCCCGGCGAGCCGGGGGCGACGACCGTCAGGTATTCCGGCCGAATGCCCAGCTTGAGCGGCCCCTGCGGCAGAGACTGTTCGGCGGGCAGCGGCAGCGTCTGCCCCGCAAGCAGCAAATTGCCGCCTCGCACCTCGGCAAGCACGAAGTTCATGCCGGGCGAGCCGATGAAATGTCCGACGAAGGTGTGCTGGGGCCGCTCGAACAAGGCATCGGCCGGTCCGACCTGCACCGCCTTGCCGCGCGTCATCACCACCACCTGGTCGGCGAAGGTCAAGGCCTCCACCTGGTCGTGCGTGACGTAGATCAGCGTCAGCTTCAGCTCGTGATGGATCTGCTTGAGCTTGCGCCGCAGCTGCCACTTCAGGTGCGGGTCGATCACCGTCAGTGGCTCGTCGAACAGGACGGCCGACACATCGGGGCGCACCAGCCCCCGACCCAGCGAGATCTTTTGCTTGGCGTCCGCGGACAGGCCCGCGGCGCGGCAGTTGAGCTGGCCGCTCAGGTCCAGCATTTCGGCGATCACGCCGACGCGCTGGCGGATTTGCTCGCGCGGCACCCCACGGTTGCGCAAGGGAAACGCCAGGTTTTCGGCCACGGTCATCGTGTCGTAGATCACCGGGAACTGGAACACCTGAGCGATGTTGCGTTCCTGCGGGCTGGCCCGGGTGACGTCACGGCCATCGAAAAGCACCCGGCCCTGCGAGGGCACGAGCAGCCCCGACATGATGTTGAGCATGGTGGTCTTGCCGCAACCCGAAGGGCCCAGCAAGGCGTAGGCGCCGCCATCCTCGAAGGCCATGGTCAAGGGCAGCAAGGCGTAGTCACTGTCCTGCTGGGGGTTGGGCCGGTAGGCATGCGCCAAGTCGAGTTCGATGCGTGCCATGTCAATGTCCCCCGGCTCGCTGCGGCGCGACGCACAGTTCACCCGCTGCGTCAAAAAGATAGGCTTGCGCCGGGCTGAAGTACACGGTCAGCGTTGCTCCCAGCTCGAAGTAATGCACGCCGGTGAGCTGCATCACCAGTTCCCCGACCTGGGTGGCCACGTGCACATAGGTGTCGGAACCCGAGATCTCGGCCAGCTCCAGCCGTCCGGGCACGGAGACATCGCCCGCGCGCGGTACCACCCGCAAGGCGCTGGCCCGCAGCCCCAGCGTGACGGGCGCTCCCGGCCGATCCAGCCGGTCCGCCGGGAAGGCGAACGCGAAGTCCGGTCCGCCGCGCAGACGCAGGCCTTGGGCCGTCACGTCCGCCGTCAACAGGTTCATGGGAGGGTCACTGAATGCACGAGCAACTCGCAAGGAAGAAGGCCGGTGAAAAACGTCCACCGTGGGCCCGTACTGCAGCAGTTCGCCCTGGTCCAGCACCGCCGTGTAGCCGCCCAGCAGCAGGGCCTCGGCAGGCTCGGTGGTGGCATAGACCACGGTCGAACCCTCCGAGGCGAAGAGCTGGCTCAGTTCTTCGCGCAACTCCTCGCGCAGCTTGTAATCCAGATTGACCAGGGGTTCATCGAGCAGCATCAAGGGCGCTTGCTTGGCGAGGGCGCGGGCCAGGGCCACGCGCTGCTGTTGCCCTCCCGACAGCTCGGCGGGGAGGCGGTCCAGAAAGGGTTCGATGTGCAGCTTGGTGGCCAGCTCGCGCACCCGCGCGTCCACACCCGTCTGCTTGCGCAGCCGCATGGGCGAGGCGATGTTGCGCGCCACGGTCATGGACGGGTAGTTGATGAACTGCTGGTACACCATGGACACATCTCGCTTGCGCACCGGCACGCCCGTCACGTCCTGGCCGTCCACCAACACGCGCCCCGAGGTCGGCGCATCCAGACCGGCCATCAGCCGCATCAGGCTGGTCTTGCCCGCCTGCGTCGCGCCCAGCAAGACGGTGACCGCCCCGCTGCGCAGGTCCAAGCTCATCGGCTTGAGCCAGGTCTCGGCGCCCACGTTCTTGCCGACGCCCTCCAGTACCAGCCGCATCCCGCCCCCTTTCATGAACGAAGTCCGTGCCGGCACGGCGATGCGGAGCAACGCGGCGGGCCACTGTTCAACTGTTCAACAGTTCGCAATTTTTCGATTGTTATTCTTTTGCTTTCGTTTGCTGTACAGGTTTTCCCTGGAGCCATTCCTTTTCGCTCGTTTATAGTGACCCGCTCGAAATTGAACGACCCGCATGGAGAACCACACCCCCCGTCAGCTGCGACTGATCGAGTTCGTGCGCGCGCGCGGTTCGGCCACGGTGGAACAGCTCGCCGAGGAGTTGGGCGTGACCTTGCAGACCGTGCGGCGCGACATCCAGCGGCTGGCGGACACGGGCGCGCTGGCGCGCTTCCACGGTGGCGCCCGCGTGCCCAGCTCGACGACCGAAAACATTGCTCACCAGCAGCGCCAGCAACTGCATGCACAGGGCAAGGCGCGCATCGCGCGTGCCATCGCGCGGCAGGTGCCCAATGACTGCTCGCTGATCCTGAACATCGGCACCACGACCGAGGCCATCGCGCAGGCGCTGCTGCAACACACGGGTTTGCGCGTGATCACCAACAACCTCAACGTGGCCAACATCCTGTGCGGCAACCCCAGCTGCGAAATCATCGTGGCCGGCGGCATGGTGCGTCCCCGGGACCGCGGCATCGTGGGCGAGGCGGCCGTGGACTTCATCCGCCAGTTCAAGGTCGACATCGCGCTGATCGGGATTTCGGCCATCGAGTCCGATGGCTCGCTGCGCGACTACGATTACCGCGAAGTCAAGGTGGCCCAGACCATCATCGCGCAGTCGCGTGAAGTCTGGCTGGCCGCCGACACCAGCAAGTTCAACCGCCCGGCCATGGTCCAGGTCGCGACCCTGTCACAGATCGACCGGCTGTTCACCGACGCCGAGCCTCCTGCTCCTTTTCCATCCCTGCTGAACGACGCTGACATCCGCCTGGAAGTCTGCACCTGATCCACCCCGACACGACCCGAGCCCCCATGACTTACTTGCTGGCACTCGACCAAGGCACTTCCAGCTCCCGCAGCATCGTCTTCAACGAACGGGGACAGATCGTCGCGCTCGCGCAGCAAGAACTGCCGCAGATTTATCCGCAACCCGGGTGGGTCGAGCACGACCCCATGCAGATCTGGCAAACCCAGCTCGCGACCGCGCGCGATGTGCTGCGCAAAGCCGGCATCAGCGCCTCGGCGGTGCATGCCATCGGCATCACCAACCAGCGCGAGACCACGGTGGTCTGGAACCGCAAGACCGGGCAGCCCATCCACCACGCCATCGTCTGGCAGGACCGGCGCGCGGAACCGGCCTGCGCGCGGCTGCGCGAACAAGGCCACGCACCGCTGATCCACGCGCGCACGGGGCTGCTGGTCGACGCCTATTTTTCGGGCATGAAGCTGCAGTGGATCCTCGACCACGTGCCCGGCGCGCGGCAGCAGGCCTTGGCGGGTGAACTCGCGTTTGGCACCGTGGACAGCTGGCTGATGTGGCAGCTGACCGGGGGGGCCGTCCATGCAACCGACGTGAGCAACGCCTCGCGCACCATGCTGTTCAACGTCCACACCAACACCTGGGACGCCGAACTGATGGCGCTGCTCGACATCCCGCAGCAGCTGATGCCGGAAGTCCACCCGTCCAGCGCCGACTACGGCCAGGTCCGCGCGGACTTGCTGGGGCACGCGATCCGCATCGGCGGCGTGGCGGGCGACCAGCAAAGCGCCCTCTTCGGCCAGGCCTGTTTCCGCGCGGGCATGGCCAAGAACACCTACGGCACCGGCTGCTTCATGCTGATGCACACCGGTTCCACCTTCCAGGCCTCCAACAATGGCTTGCTGACCACCAGCGCGGCCCAGGTCAACCGCCAGGCCGAATACGCCATCGAGGGCAGCGTCTTCGTCGGCGGCGCGGTGGTCCAGTGGCTGCGCGATGGGCTGCACGCCATCAAGGCCAGCAGCGAAGTGCAAAGCCTGGCGGAAAGCGTGCCCGACGCCGGTGGCGTGATCCTGGTGCCCGCCTTCACCGGCCTGGGCGCGCCTTACTGGAAAGCGGATGCGCGCGGCCTCATCACCGGCCTGACGCGCGGCACGACACTCGCCCACATTGCCCGCGCCGCGCTGGAGAGCATTGCCTTCCAGAGCACGGCGCTGCTGGAGGCCATGAGCCGGGACGCCGTGGCCGCGGGCGGCAGCGCCGTCAGCGAATTGCGCGTGGACGGCGGCGCCTGCGCCAACGACCTGCTGATGCAGATCCAGGCGGACCTGCTGGGCATCCCCGTGGTGCGACCCGAGGTCATCGAGACCACCGCCCTGGGCGCCGCTTACCTGGCGGGCCTGAGCACCGGGCTCTATGCCGGCACCGACGAACTGAGCCAGCTCTGGCGCGCCGAGCGCACCTTCCGGCCCACGCTGGGGCGCGCGCAGGCCCGTGCGCGCATGGACCAGTGGGAACACGCGGTGCGCCAAGCGACCGCGGACTGACGCCGCGCCGCTGCGGCGACAATCCTTCTTTTTGAACCGGCCTGCGCGCGCCAGGCCCTGCCCAGAAGGAAGCACCGGATGATCGACCCCCGCACCGCCATCGCATTCATCGGCGGCGGCAACATGGCCAGCGCCATCATCGGCGGCCTGCTCAAGCAAGGCCTGCCGGCCAGCCGCATCACCGTCGTGGACACCAACGCCGAAGCCCGCCAGCGCCTGAGCGACAGCCACGGCGTCGTGGCGCACGCAGCGGTCGGCCCCTTCCTGCGGGACTTTCCCATCGTGGTGTGGGCCATCAAGCCCCAGACTTTCAAGGACGCCGCCCAGTCGGCCGCGCCCTTCGTCAACGGCGCGCTGCACCTGAGCGTGGCGGCCGGCATCTCGACCGACAGCCTGCAGCGCTGGCTGGGCAGTGAACGCATCGTGCGTAGCATGCCCAACACCCCGGCGCTGATCGGCAAGGGCGTCACCGGGCTGTACGCCCGCGCTGGCGTGAGCGCGCAGGACCGCGCGCAAGTCGCGCACATCGCCTCGGTCATGGGTGAGTTCGTCTGGGTCGAGCAAGAACACCTGCTCGACGCCGTGACGGCGCTTTCCGGTTCGGGCCCCGCCTATGTGTTCTACCTGCTGGAGGCCATGACGGCCACGGGGGTGGAACTGGGCCTCACGGCCGAGCAGGCCCATCAACTCGCGGTCGAGACCTTCCTGGGCGCGGGCGCGTTGGCCAAGGCCTCGCAAGAACCGCCCGAGGTGCTGCGCCAGCGCGTCACCTCCAAGGGCGGCACGACGCACGCGGCGATCACGGTCATGGAAGAAGGCGGGCTCAAGGCCTTGTTCGACCAAGCCCTGAAGGCCGCCGCGCGGCGCTCCGCCGAACTGGGCGCCGAATTCGGCAAGGACTGACGGCGGCGGTTCATTGCGGCGCCGCGGTGCAACGACCGGCGGCGAGTCTGCCGTCGCGCAAACGGGTGCAGTGCGGGTGCAGTGCGCTGGCGGAGGCGGAGGCGCGACGCTGCTTCAGCGAAGGGCGTGGCCGATCACCACGCCCGCGAACACCGTGAAACCCAGCCAATGGTTCAGGCGAAAGGCGCGGAAACAGCCTTCGCGTGTGCGCTCGCGGATCAGGCGGTGGTGCCAGACCACTTGCGCGGCGGCCACCAGCAGCGTCGCGCCCCAGACCCAGGGATGGAGCCGGTCGATCAGCAGCACCGTCCAGATCAGCAGGTGCAGCACGTAGAAAGCCGTGATCGCCACCACGTCGAAACGGCCCAGCGTGATGGCCGAGGTCTTCATGCCGATCTTCAGGTCGTCGTCGCGATCGACCATGGCGTACTCGGTGTCGTAGGCCAAGACCCAGAACAAGTTGCCGATGAGCAGGGCCCAGGCCAGCCAGGGAACCGCCCCCAGCACGGAGGACACGCTGAGCCCATCGCCGCCTTGCACGGCGGAAAAACCGAACGCATCGCCGCCTTGCACGGCGGCGAAGGCCATGGGAATGCCGAAGCTGAACGCCACGCCCAGCACGGCCTGCGGCATGGCCACGTAGCGCTTGGCGTAGGGATAGATCAAGGTCACGGCCAGCGCCGCGAACGACCAGGCGATGGTGACGGCATTGGTGGTGAGCACCAGGCCGAAAGCCAGCAGTGCCAGCACCGCGCCCAGCGCCAGGGCTTCCTTCACCGACACTTTGCCGCTCGTCACCGGGCGTTGCGCGGTGCGCTTGACGTGCCGGTCGAAATCACGGTCGGCCACATCGTTCACGCAACAGCCCGCGCTGCGCATGAGGATGGTGCCCAGCACGAACACCGCCAGCAAATGCCACCCCGGCCAGCCCCCCGCCGCGACCCACAGCGCCGACAGCGAGGGCCAGAGCAACAACAGCCAACCCGCCGGACGGTTCCAGCGGATGAGGTCGAGGTAAAGAGACCAGCGCGAGGGCTGGGTGGATGGGGTGGTGACTGAGGACATGTCAGGAATTGGAAGGCTGAGAAACCGTAGCGAGCGGTCCCAGCTTGCGCCGAGCATCGCAGCCGTACTGTACGTACGGCGAGAAGCACAGGCGCGAGATGGGATCGCGCAGTAGGTTGATCAGTCTTCCAAAAGGGAGCGCAGCATCCAGGCGCTCTGCTCATGCACCGTCAGGCGCTGCGTCAGCAGATCGGCCGTGGGCTCGTCGTTGGCCTTCTCGGCCAGGGGGAAGATGGCACGCGCCGTGCGCGCCACCGCCTCGTGGCCTTGAACGAGGATGCGCACCATCTCCAGCGCCTTGGGCGGCGTGGCTGGCACATCCGGCACCGAGGCCAGCTTGCCGAACTGCGCGTAAGAGCCCGGCGCCGCGTGGCCCAGCGAGCGGATGCGCTCGGCCACCGGGTCCACCGCGTTCCACAGCTCGGTGTACTGCGTCATGAACATGGTGTGCAGGGTGTTGAACATCGGCCCCGTCACGTTCCAGTGGAAGTTGTGCGTGGTCAGGTACAGGGTGTAGGTGTCGGCCAGCAGCCGGGACAGGCCCTCGGCGATGGCCGCGCGGTCTTGTTCGCTGATGCCGATGTTGATGGCGGGGGCAGTGGTCTTGGCCATGAAAAAACTCCTGGTGGTCGGTGAAGAAGCGTCGGGGGAGCCGGAACGATGCAGGTGATGGTTCAGGCGGCGGATTCAAGTGAAGTTCAGGCCGCCTGGGCCTCGACCTGGCGCAGGTCGGACAGGCGCGTGACACCCGGCAGAGCGCAGGCGTAGATGGCGTTGCGCAAGGCGGCGATGGCCTCATAGCGCGTGAAGCTGCGGCGCCAGACCAGCACCACGCGGCGCAGGGGCGCATCCCCGTCGAAGGGCAGGTAACGGATCAGGCTTTCGTCGGCGCCGATCCGGTTCTTGGCCCGCCCCTCTTCCAGCGCCCCCTCGGGCACCGACAGGCGCGGCACCAGGGTCACGCCCATGCCAGCGGCCACCATGTGCTTGATGGTCTCCAGCGAGGAGCCCTCGAAGCTTTTCTGAATGCCTTCGGTGTTGCTCGAGAAACGGGCGAACTCGGGGCAGACCTCCAGCACATGGTCTCGGAAGCAATGCCCCGTGCCCAGCAGCAGCATGGTTTCGGACTTGAGCTCCTGCGAGGTGACACGCTCACGCTGGGCCAGCGGATGGCCCACCGGCACGGCCGCGAAAAAGGGCTCGTCGTACAGCGGCGCGACGGCCAGGCCGGTGTCGGGAAAGGGCTCGGCCAGGATGGCGCAATCGATCTCGCCGGTGCGCAGCATCTCCAGCAGCCTGCCCGTGAAATTCTCCTGCAGCATCAACGGCATCTGCGGTGACAGGCGGATGTTCTGCCGCACCAGGTCAGGCAGCAGGTAGGGGCCGATGGTGTAGATCACGCCCATGCGCAGAGGCCCGGCCAGCGGGTCCTTGCCGCGCTTGGCGATCTCCTTGATGTTGGCGGCCTGCTCCAGCACGGACTGCGCCTGGCGCACGATGTCCTCGCCCAGGGGCGTGACGGTGACTTCGTTGGCGCTGCGCTCGAAGAGCTTGACGTCCAGCTCTTCCTCGATTTTCTTGACCGCGACCGACAGGGTGGGCTGGGACACGAAGCAGGCCTCGGCCGCGCGACCGAAGTGCTTTTCTCGGGCCACCGCCACGATGTATTTGAGTTCGGTCAAGGTCATGATCTAGCCATTCCATCCATCCAATAGACCGATACTATCAAGCGGGAGGGAACAAGGCGTGGCGATGCCCGTCACACGGCATCGCGCGCCGGACTGGACCCGTCGCGCGGTGCGGTGTCAGGGCAGCACGGTCACGCGCAGTTGCAGCAGGCGCGCCGGCTGGCCCGCGACGTCGCTGCGGTAGGTACCGCGCTCGGGTTCGGTGCCGCTCTTGGCCAGGGTCACCCACTGGCCCAGCGGCGCCAGCACGGTGGTGCGCAATTGGCCAGTCTGCTGCGCGGGCAGCTCCTTGCCGGGCTGCTGGCTGACGTTCTCGCCCAACCATTGCACTTCGACCTCGGCCTGGCGGCCGCCGGTCCAGACGGGGCGCATCTGCAAGGTCTGGCCGCTCTGGAACCAGATCAGCTCCTGCTTCACGCCAGCGCCGTTGTTCTGGCCTTCGGCCTGCACTTCCTTGATCCAGGTCTGCGGCTGGGCCGAGGTCTGGCCAACACGGGTCACGTCCCCATTGCGCACCTGCACCTGCTGAGCAGGCTGCAGGGGCACGGTGGGCTGGGTGCCCACGCTGTAGCCCGCGGCGACCGCGTCGATCTGGCGCAGCTCCAGCAGCACGTTGCGCGCGGGCAAAGACTGCGCCGCGGCCAGGCCCACGGCCCCGAACAGCGCCCAGCCCAGGGCGCTGACCACCATGAGAAAACTTTTACGCGTACCGATAGCCATCACGACCTCCCATCTCGACCTCTTTACTTCAAATTCCATCACCGCGCCTCGCGCATCACCACCGCAGGCAGGCTGCGCGCCTGGATGCGCTGGGCGGTCTGCTGGGCCTGTGCCTGCTGGGTGTAAGGCCCCGCCACCACACGCTGCAGGGACTCACCCCGGTTGTTGGACACGGTCTCCAAGCCAGCCTCGATGCCCATGGTCCGCAGCTGCGCAAGCACGCGGTTGGCGTTGTCGGCTTGGCGGAACACGCCCGCCTGCACCACCCAGGTGGATGCCGTCGCCGCCGAGCGGACGGACGGTGATGCAGTCGCGACCGCCGACTGAGGCGCCACGCTGGCGCTCACGCCGCCCTCCTGCGACTGCGCGGCCCGCTTGGCCTGCGCCGCCTGCGAAGCGGCGCGCAAACGGGCCGAAGCTTGCGGCTTTTCGCCTTCGGTGGGTTCCGCCGCCGAGGCCCGCCGGGGCGTCGAGGGCATGACCGGCGCCACAGGGCGAGCGGGCGAAGGCGCTGACACCGCCGGGGCCGGGCTGGCGCTGGCCGGCGCCGTCGCGGCGGGCCGGGTCACCACGCCGCTGGCGACATTGCCGGAACGGTTGCCCATGGGCGCGGTCGTGGTGTCGGCCTGAGCCAACTGGCGCACACGCGGTGCCGTCGGCGGCGGCGACTGGAGCCGAGAGGAAGGCAGGGTCACCGACTGCAAAGGCACCAGGTCGGTCGAAGCGGTCGCGGAACCCGTACTCGGGGCAGAGCTGGAACCAGAACCGGGACCAGAGCCCGCAGCGGGCCCCGAAAACGGTGCCGGCAGCGGCGCATTCAAAGGCGCGGGGGTCAGCGGATTGGCCGCAAAGGACGTCACGGGCACGAGGTCGGCCCCAGAGCGGCCGGGGCGGGTCGTGGCATCGAAGGCCGGCTCAAAGGCCACCACGGGCCGGGTGGCGGCATCGTCCGCAAGCGGAGCCGGGCGGGCCGACACCGCGGAAGCAGCTTGCGGGGTCGCGGTGGGCGCAGGTGCGGGTGCGATGGCGGGTGCCGTGGGCGCCAAGCCTGCCACGCGGCCCGAGGCACTTTGCGCGCCCGAGGCCGCGGGGGCGGAGGGCGACAGGGGCAAGAGCGTGCCACCGTCTGGCTGCGAGGGGTGTCGGCTCACCGCCGAGGCCAGCTTGGCCCAGGCCTGCCCGCCCATGCGCTGCCAGTCTTGCATGGCCGCCACAGGGGCCAGCACGGCCCCGACCACCAGCAGATTGGCCAACACTTGCCACCCGAAACGACGGGGGCCAGGTGCAACGGCCGTGAGCCGACCCACGGTGTCGACCACGCCGGAACTCTTGCGCAGCACCTCGGAAATCTTGTCGTTGTAGTGCCCGTACAGCCAGACGTTGGCATAGAGTCCGGGCACGATGTAGGCCGCCGAGAGGAACCACAGGCCCAGCATCCAGGCCAAGGCGCTGGAGTAGTCGAACACCAGCTTGCCCACGCCAAAGACCAGCAGCCCGGCGGTGGCCATCACGCCCACATAGGCCAGCGCCCAGTTCCACATCTTGCGGTAGACCAGCCAGTTGAAGGTGAACAGGCTGGCGGCCCAGTTCCAGCTCAGCCCCGTCTGCCCCGCTTCATCGAAACGCAGGAAGCGCGGCAGGTGATAGCCCTGCCCGCGCACGCCGATGGCGGCGCGGTAGAACAGGGCGGTGTCACCCGCGGCGAGGGGATGGAAGGGGTCGGCGCTCATGGGGGCTAGGGGCGATCAAACGGCGCCGCCGCACCGGGCGACAGACCGGGCTCGGCGGCGCTGGGCAAGTCTAAATCAGCGGGCGGCGCTCAGGTATCTTTTTGCCCGGGGCGCGCGGGGCAACTCCAGGCCTTCTTACGGACTCTCTTGCGGGCCTTCACCCAAGCGGCCGGACAAGCGTGGTTCCCACCGTTCTGTCGATCGTCCACCCAGGCGCCCCGGGAACCCTGCACTCACGCCTTGAGGTAATCCACCCGCCCGCCCAGCCAGCGCGCCACATGGCGCTCGGCCAGGACCGGATGCTGGGCGAGCATCAAGGCGGCCGTCTGCCGCGCCCAGTCCAGCAGCTCACCATCGGTGGCGAGGTCGGCGAAGCGCAGCAAGGCCGCGCCGGACTGGCGGGCGCCCAGGAATTCACCGGGGCCGCGGATTTCCAGGTCGCGCCGCGCGATCTCGAAGCCGTCGTTGGTCTCGGCCATGGCCTTGAGGCGCTCGCGCGCCGTCTGGCCGAGGCGCGGCGCGTCCCCGGTCGAGTACAGCAGCACGCAGGCCGAGGCCTGGGCCCCACGCCCCACCCGCCCGCGCAGCTGGTGCAATTGCGACAGACCAAAGCGCTCCGCGTGCTCGATCACCATCAAGGTGGCATTGGGCACGTCCACGCCCACCTCGATCACCGTGGTGCTGACCAGCAAGCCCATGCGGCCCGCCACGAACTCGGCCATCACGGCCTGCTTCTCGGCGGCGGGCAGGCGCGAGTGCAGCAGGCCGATCTGGATGCCCCCCCCGCCGCCGGGCCGCCCCAAGGCGGGGGACGCCCCCTCGGGGGGCAGCGGCGCAGCGTGGGGAGCATCGTTCAAGGCGGCGGTCAGCTCGGCGTGCGTGGCCGTGGCGTTGGTGAGGTCTACCGCCTCGCTCTCCTCGATCAGCGGGCAAACCCAGTAAACCTGCCGGCCCTCGGCCAGCTGGGCGCGGATGCGCGCGATCAGCTCGGGACGGCGCTGCTCCGAAATCACGCGGGTCACGATGGGGCTGCGCCCCGGCGGCAGCTCATCCAGCGTGGACACGTCCAAGTCCGCGTAGTAGCTCATGGCCAAGGTGCGCGGAATGGGCGTGGCGCTCATCATGAGCATGTGCGGTTCAACAGGCTGCTTCGCGCCGCCTTCAACCGCATCGCCACCTTCCATCACCTTCTCGCGCAGGGCTAGGCGCTGCGCCACGCCGAAGCGGTGCTGTTCGTCCACGATGGCCAGGCCCAGTTTGTGGAAACGCACCTTGTCCTGGATCACCGCGTGTGTGCCGACGATGAGCTGGGCCCCGCCTTCCTGGGGCGCGCGGTCGATGGCCTCCAAGGTTTCGCGCCGCTCCTTGGTCTTCTGCCCGCCCGCGAGCCAGGCCACCCGCACGCCCAGGGGCGTCAGCCAATCCACCAGCTTCTTGACGTGCTGGCTGGCCAGGATCTCGGTGGGGGCCATCAGCACGCATTGGTAACCAGCATCGATGCACACCGCGGCGGCCAGCGCGGCCACCACGGTCTTGCCGCTGCCCACATCGCCCTGCAGCAGGCGGTGCATGGGTGAAGGGCGGGCCAGATCGCGTGCGATTTCCTCGCTCACACGGCGCTGCGCCCCCGTGAGCGCGAAAGGCAGCACGGCCAACAGTTGTTCATGCAGCCCCTTGGCCTCGCCACCGCGCTGCCCCAAGGCAAGGGTCGGCGCGCGCCGCAGCGCCTGCGCCTGGCGGGCTTGCAGCTGCGACAACTGCTGGGCGAGCAACTCCTCGGCCTTGAGGCGCAGCCAGGCCGGATGGCTGCGGTCCTGCAAGGCCGCCAGCGAGACCTCGGGCCGAGGATGGTGCAGGTAGTCCAGCGCGGCGTGCAGCGGCCAGTCGGCCAGCACCCGGGGCCCGCCCGGCCAGATTTGCAGGGCCTGCGGCGGCAGGGTTTCGTCCAGCACCAGCTTGTCCAGCGCACGGCCCACGGCCTTGCGCAGATAGGCCTGCGGCAGGCCCGCCGTGGTCGGGTAGACCGGCGTCAGCGCCTGGGCCAGCGGCGCGCCAGCCTGCACGGCCTTGCATTCGGGGTGCACCATCTCGCGGCCCAGAAAGCCACCGCGCACTTCGCCGCGCACCCGCACGCGCTGGCCCACGCTCAGCAGCTTTTGCTGAGAAGGGTAGAAGTTCAGAAAGCGCAGCAGCAGCGTGTGGCCGGCGTCGTCCTCGATGCGCGCGATCAACTGGCGGCGCGCGCGCACCTCGACCCGGCTCTCGCGCACCACCCCCTCGGCCTGGGCCATGTCACCGTCGCGCAACTCGGCGATCGGCGTCAGCGTCGTCTCGTCCTCGTAGCGCAGGGGCAGGTGCAAGGCCAGCTCCATGTCACTGTTCAGACCCAGGCGGCGCATCGCCTTCTGCGGCGCGCTCATGGGCTTGTCGGCCTTGTCCTGTCGGGTCTGCATCTTGTCGACATGTTCGCGTACGGCGGGCATGGGCGGCATTGTGGCCCAGGCTCAACGGGCGCAGCACGGGCAAGGCATCAGGGCTCGATATGTAACCGGCACATCTTTTGCGTGATGCCCGACGTGGAGCCCAGCCCCACACGCAGACTCCATGAATAAAAGCGTTACCCTCCGCAGGGGGGAACGAACCCATGAAGAAAACACAATGAACAAAGAGAAGACGAAGCTGCAAACCGACATCTACCTGCCCTACATGCGTGACGTCGCGCGCTGCGAGCAATCGCTGCGCGAACTCAACCAGATGTGGCGCATGATCGAATCCTCCGCCAAGATGAATTGCCCCCGCGAGGCACAGACCATCCTGCCCATCATGGCCGCCACGCGGGCCGGCTTCGGCAGGCTTGAGCAGGAACTGGTGGACAGCCTGGCGGGCGAGAAGGTGGCCAACGTGCTGGCCGCCATCGGGGCCAAGGCGCACTACGTGATCGACATCATGGTGCGCAACCTCTACGAGCGCACCGCCGACGTGGGCTTCCTCGCGACCGACCGCGAACTGTGCGCCTTCGTCGCGTCGGCCCAGCAGTCCACGCAGGGACCCGACGAAGACGCCATCGACGCCATCCGCGCGCGCCTCTTCGCCTACCGCAGCAAGTACACCGTCTACGACGAAATCATGTTGCTTGACCTGCAAGGCAATGTGCTGGTGCAGCTGGACCCGGAGTCTCCCGTCGAGGGCAGCAGCGACGCGCTGATCGCCCGCACGCTGGAGAGCGACACCTTCGTCGAAACCTTCCGCGCCAGCGAATTGCGCCCGGGCAAGGCGCAGGCCCTGATCTACTCGCGCCGCATGCACCACCCCGACACGGGCGCCGTGGTCGGACTGCTCTGTCTGTGCTTCGATTTCGAGAACGAGATGCGCCGCATCTTCCGCTCGCACCGCGACCCGGAAGGCCGCTCCAACATGCTGCTGCTCGATGGCGAGGCCCGCGTGATCGCCAGCGCGGACGAGCACTGGATCGCGCCCGGCACCACCGTGCCGGTCAACCTCGATGGCACGCCGCACCTGCAGATCCATCAAGGCCGCGAGTACCTGATCCGCACCTTCCACGCCGAGGGCTACCAGGGCTACATGGGCCCGCAGGGCTGGCGCGGTCAGTTGATGATCCCGGTGGACCTGGCCTTCTCTGGCGGCACGCGCAGCACCTTGTCCTCGCTGGCCCCGGCGCAAGCGGCGGGCCTGCTGCAGCACGCGCGCAACTTCAGCCCGCCGCTGCACGAAATCATCACCGCCACCGAAACCATCCGCCGCGTGGTCTGGAACGGTCAGGTCATCACCGCCGACCAGCAAGACATCTTCGTGGACGATGGCCTGCCCAAGCGCAGGCGCTCGGATGCCAACGGCGGCGAGCAGAAGGAAAAGCTCAAGACCATCCTGGACCAGATCAGCGAAACCGGTTCGCGCAGCAACGCGCTCTTCTCGCAGTCCATCCGCGATCTCTACGAGACCGTGCTCGAAACCAAGCAGCAAGACGGTGAATTCCTGTCCCAGCTGCTGGTGGACCTGCTGGATCGCAACCTCTACGAACGCGCGGACGACTGCCGCTGGTGGGCGCTGACCGCCGAGCTGCGCACCGCCCTGGCCCAGCCGGTGGTCGCCCCAGAAGAAGCGCGCAAGCTGCATGACCTGCTGAGTTACATCCACGGCCTGTACACGGTCTACACCCAGCTCTTCGTCTACGACCGCCAAGGCAAGGTGATCGCGCGTTCACGCCGCGCGGGGGACCAAGCCCACGCGGGCGACGAATCCGTGGACGCCGCCACGCTGGCACGCGTGCGCGCCCTCAAAGACGATCAGGCCTACCACGTCAGCGCCTTCGAGCCCACGCCCTTCTACGGCGGCAAGCCCACTTACATCTACCACGCGGCCGTGAGGGCGCCCGCGCCAACGGGACAGAACGGCGCTGAAGTGGCCGGGGAGGTGGTGGGGGGCATCGGCATCGTCTTCGACGCCGCCACCGAGTTCGAGGCCATGCTGCGCAGCGGCTTGGCACAGCGCCAAGGCCAGGGCTACTTCACCAGCCGCGCCGGGCGCATCATCGCCAGCACCGACCCCGCGCATCCGGTGGGTGAGCGCCTGGACGACCCCGCCCTGCTCGCCTTGCTGCGTGAACTGGCCAAAGGCAAGAGCATCTCGCGCATCGTCGAGCACGACGGGCACTACGCCGTGCTGGGCTGCGCCGCCGGCCAGGGTTACCGCGAGTTCAAGGTGAGCGACGGTTACGAGGAAGACGTGCTGTCCGTGGTCTTCCAGCCCCTGGGCGCGGTGCAAAGCCATGGGCGCTCGCAACGCGCGGACCAAACCATCGAAGGCAGCGGCTACGGCGGGGACGGACGCCAGCGCAAGACCTACGCCACCTTCCACTGCGGCGGTGACCTGCTGGCCCTGCCCGCCCTGCATGTGGTGGAGGCCCTGCCCGCCAGCGCGCTTTCAGCCCGCATGGGCAACGGCGGCCCCGCCATGGGTTCGGGCTCGGGTTCGGGCAACGTCACGGGTTCAGGCGCAGCCAGCCGAGGCAAGAGTGGCACAAATGGCACAAGTGGCCCGAAGTACCAAGGCCGCATCGGCATGCTGGCGCCGCAGGGCAATGACCGCATCGGCCACTTCGTCTGGGTGTTCGACCTGTCCTGGGTGCTGCACCAGCGCCCCGGCACGCTGGACGACAACAGCCAAATCATCATCGTGCGCCACGGCCTGCACACGGCTGGTTTGCTGGTCGACGGCCTGCACGCCGTGCCGGAGTTCGGTGACGAGCAGCTGATGCCCTCGCCCTTTGGCGCGGAGCAGAAGCTGATGAGCCACTTCATCCGCGCCAACGGCGGCAACCTGCTGATCCAGTTGCTGGACCCGGCGGCCCTGCTGGCGCGCGTCACCAGCGGCGCCACGGAACCGGCCACGAACCGCACGGATGCGGCCAACATCGGCACCGGCAAGGACCTGGCGCGCGCGGCTTGAACACCCGCAGTAAGGAGGCCGGGCGGCAGCCCAGGCGAGAGGCCGGATGAGAGAATCACGGCCTCTCGCTTCTTTTTCTTGAACCCTTGGAACGGGCCCGTCCGGCCCTCAAGCCCATGCCGCATTCCCCCGCCTCCGGCGCTTCGCTGCCCTCGTCCGCGCCTCATCCCCGCGCCCACACCCTGAGCGACTTCGACTTCGCTCTGCCCCCCGAACTCATCGCCCAGCACCCCGCGCCCGAGCGCAGCGCCTCGCGCCTGCTCGATGGCCGCGATGCCCGACCCGGCGCGTTGCCGGTGGACCGCATCTTCCGCGAGCTACCTGGGCTGCTGCAGCCCGGCGACCTGCTGGTCTTCAACGACACCAAGGTGGTCAAGGCACGTTTGTTTGGCAACAAGCCTGCTCCGGCCCGAGGCGCCACCTCACCCATCGGCGGCAAGCTGGAACTGCTGATCGAGCGCGTGCTGACGGGCCACGAAGTCGTGGCCCACATGAAGGTCAGCAAGAAACCCGCCGTGGGCACGGTGCTGCAGATGGCGGGCGGCTACACCGCCGAGCTTCTGGGCCGCTGGCCCGATGAAGACGGGCAACTGTTCCGCCTGCGTTTCAGCGACGAACCACACAAGCTGATGGAACAGCACGGCCATGTGCCGCTGCCTCCGTACATAAACCACAGCGACAACGACGACGACGTGGCGCGCTACCAGACCGTCTTCGCCGCCAAACCCGGCGCCGCCGCCGCGCCCACCGCCGCCCTGCACTTCGACGAAGCCGTGCTGGCCGCGCTGGACGCACGCGGCGTGAAGCGCGCCAACGTCACCCTGCACGTGGGCGCGGGAACCTTCTCACCCGTGAAGACCGAGAACCTGGCCGAACACCGCATGCACCGCGAGTGGTACGACGTGCCCGCCGCCACGCAACAAGCCATTCGCGACACCCAGGCGAACGGTGGCCGCATCGTCGCCGTGGGCACCACCACCATCCGCACGCTGGAATCCTGGGCAAGGTCCGCAGGCCCAGGCTTGTCCGGGGGACAAACCAGCGGCGACACCGACATCTTCATCACCCCAGGTTTTGAATTCAAAGTGGCGGACCTGCTGATCACCAACTTCCATCTGCCCAAGTCCACCCTGATGATGTTGGTCAGCGCCTTCGCGGGCTACGAGCACATCATGGCGCTGTACCGCCATGCGATCGCGCAGCGGTATCGGTTTTTCAGTTATGGGGATGCGATGGTGTTGGAGCGGGTGCGGTAGTGGGTAAACCTCCTTGTGCTCCGCTTCCGGACAAAATCGGAGCGACTCTGGCATCCGAAAGTGATTGTTCCAACCGGGCATGATGAGCAACTGAGACTGAAAGCCGTAACGGAAATGCCATGCTGTACTTTCGCGGGGTTTCACGGCTTGTCATGCAATCGAATGCACGCCATATTCATCTGATTTTTTCAAAAAGGCCTTCCACTTAGCTTGCAGTTCGGGAGGGGCAAGGATGAACATCAGTTCATGTTATTCCGCGCTTTTTCGGTCGATATCACATTAGATTGCTCAGACATGGACCCCCACGTCCTCCTCACCCAACTGAAGGCACACATTGGCCGCGCTCCAAGCTTCGCGGACTTCTCGGCCACGTCAGCAGTTCACCAGGAGTGGCTTGGGCGGTCGTACGCATTGGTCAAGCGATGGAACTCCCTCGAAGCAAGTTCGCTGAAGGTTGCCGCTGATTCGCTTGCTTCCCTTACCTTCATGCGCGAAGGCAATCTTGGCAGCATCTTTGGCGTTCTAAATCGAGCAATTTCGGACCTGGAACTCCAACTCCCTGTGACGGCGGCACAGGCATTCGGACCCGGCGCCGTCTACGACTTCTTCAAGGCCCTCAACTCGGTTGTCTCGTCAGCCCAGTCTTCGCTGTTCATCATTGACCCATACCTCGACGACACAGTGTTCGACGCCTATCTGTCAGGTGTACCCAAGCAGGTTTCGGTGCGGCTCCTCGTAGAGGGATACGCGGCGAAAGTCACCTCTGCCATTCAGCGGTTCGTGGCGCAGTTCGGCATTGCGGTTGAGGCTAGACGTAGTCCATCGTTTCACGACCGAGTGATTTTTGTGGACTCAAGCGAGTGTTGGGTGTTGGGTATGTCCATACGCAAAGCAGCGGAAGCGAAGCCAACTTACCTTGCCCCGCTGTCTTCCGACATCGCAGCGCTGAAGCTTGGTCACTATGAGCAAATCTGGTCAGGCGCAACAGCAATCTAATCCGTCGCTCGAGCCGCCGGCCACCGGGATAGGCGCCTGGCCGCTCAGCTCCAACGTTAAACCGTAGGAGACACCGTGCCAGAGTGGAAAGACGTCCTAGCAGCATTGGTCACTCTCGTAGCTTCGTTCGCAGGTGCGTGGGCGGCATTTAGGCTTCAGGCCCACGAGAAAAATAATGAACTTATACGGCACAACGTGGGCGCAGGTAATCGGGCGATCTTCGACGTATACGCGCTTTGGAATGTTCTGGAGCAGTTCCGAAAAGAAGTGCTCGAACCATCCCGCGGTAGGCCAGATGCTTGGCTCAATCTGGCCGCGCACCCTGCGGCGCCTGTGGCAGTGGACCGATTTGATGCCTCGGCGCTACAGTTTCTTCTAGAGGAAGGGCACGCAAGCGTCTTTGCCTCTCTGATGCTGGAGGAACGCAGGTTCCATCTCGCAATCGACCTAATCCGAAGTAGGTCGGAGCTGGTCCTGGACACAGTGTTTCCGAAAATGGCGACTGCCGGTTTCAATGTGATGCAGCCTCAAAACGAGACCGAGGTCGAGCAAGCCATAGGTTTGGACGTCTGCCACAAGCTCCGGCAAATTACCGCAGCCATCTTTCAAAACGTCGACGAGGACCTCACATCGCTCCGACAACTCTACGTCGATCTGAGGACGGCCATGCAAGCTTTGTACCCCGGTCGGAAGTTCGTGCAAGTTGACTTTGACAGGAAGCCGGAAGATGCAGGTGGTGCCGCTGCTGTCTAACAGGTCGTATATTGACACCCCCTGAACGGTAAGAGGCTGATCGAATGTGGACCGACGGGTAAAGCGCCTGAAGTCGTATATCCGGCATCTGAGGTGTGATCATTGAAGTCCCGTGCCGACAGGAATCCGCATCACAGATGCGCCAATCACTACAAGCAGCTGCATGAGAGCCGGAAGAGTTATCGGCATCCCGCGATGTGGGTGGAACCCCGTTTGGTCATGATGGTCGATCAATCTCGTTGCAAAGGCACATGCGGAAATGTCCTACTCACTTCGTATCTGGCTCAGGCAGGTATCACGTCAGTCCAGTCGTCAACCATCGGCAGGGGCTGAAATTCAACGTCGTGCCGCAGAATCGAGCCGTTGTCCATACCAATGCCGACGTATTTATTTCGATTCACCATCGCAAGCGTTCCCGACAGGCAAGAAGTCGTTGCGGAGATATTTTTCGGCGACATCCAGGTTGCGGAACTGAACACCGAGTCTGGTGACCTTTCTATCGAAATCTATCCCAGACCTAATGGAAAACCTTGGTGCCTAGATGCAGAACAGTTCCTACAGGCAATCATGGAAGCGAGGATGGCGCTCCTGGGGAAAAGTTCATGATGGAGGCACGCTGCGACATAAAGTGCCAAACGCTGCGGACGACCTATCAGCTGGACCACATCCAGGGACACCTCTACCCATGCAACTAGATCGCACTAAAGCTTTAATCCATCAAGGGATTGATTTAAGCAATCCGCTTGGTGCGCTAATCCAGGTGCTTGAATCGGCGCTGGAACTTGTCTTGCTGCCGGACAATGATTTTGCTTGGTCTTCTTGGGCCAATGCGGCCGAAGCTCAAGCAGAAATTAGGGTGTTGATTGAGTTGGCGCTGTCAGGCGTTGTGCCCGAGCGAGGTACCGTCGCTGTGCTATTTGCACCAACTAGGCCACTACAGGAGATAAGCCTGAGCAGTGGTTGGGCGGAGTCATTTCTTAAGGTTGCGGAGCGGTTCGATGAAATCGAAACCGCTGTTTGGTCGTAATCTGCCCAACTGGTAGCCGACGCATTATTCGCAGATTGGTACGCATCGTACCAACACCAAACAGCCGTTATTCCCCGAAGTAGTCCGCCCCCGCCAAATCCCCCATCAACCCCACCCCCGTCGGCACCCACCCCAACTGCCCCCGCGTCCACGCACTCGACGCCGGCATATCCAGGGCCGCGAAACCGGCCCCAGCCAATTGAAATGCACGGGCGCTTCCTCGCGCATGAGGCAACGCACAGGCAGGCCCATACCGTGGCCGATGGCTTCTGCGATTTGCTTGAAGGGCAGGCCTTCTTCCGCAGCGCCGTGGTAACGCGCCCCCGGGGTGTTCACGCGGGTTGAGCGTGGCGTGTTTATGCCCGAGGTGATGCGGTTGAAAACTGCCGCCGGTAGGTGGAGGGTGCGATGTTGAAGGCGCTGGCGAAGTGTTGGCGCAATGACACCGCCGAGCCAAACCCGGCGTTGAGCGCCACGCGATCGATGGACAGGTGGCTGGTTTCCAGCAGGCGCTGTGCCAGGGCCAGCCGTTGGTGCAGCAGCCATTGCCCGACGGTGGTGCCGGTGGCTTGACGGAAGCGGCGTGTGAAGGTGCGCCGGCTCATCAGGGCGCGCCGTGCCAGATCGTCCAGGGCATGCGGTTTGTGCAGGTGCTTGCTCAACCACGCCAACACCGGCTGCAAGCGGTCGGATTCGGCGGCCATGGGCACGGGTTGCTGGATGTACTGGGCTTGCCCGCCCTCGCGGTGGGGGGCGACGACCATGCGGCGCGCGGCCTGGTTCGCCGCTTGGGCGCCGTAGCGCACGCGCAGCAGGTGCAGGCAGCAGTCGATGCCGGCGGCGGTCCCCGCCGAGGTGAGGATGTCGCCATCGTCCACATACAGCACGTCGGCCTGTAGCCTGACCGATGGGAAGCGTTGGGCGAACACGGACGCCAGGTGCCAGTGGGTGGTGGCGGGACGTTGGTCCAGCAGCCCAGCCTCGGCCAAGACAAACGCGCCCAGGCACAAGCCCACCAAGGTCGCGCCACGGCGGTGGGCTTGGCGCAGGGCGTGCAGCAAGGCCGGGGGCACCGGCTGGCCGTTCTGATGCCAGGAAGGCACCACCACGATCTGCGCGCGGCGCAAGACTTCCAGGCCATGGGTGGTGTGGATGGCGAAACCGGCATTGGTGCGCAGAGGACCGGGTTCAGGCGCGCAGACCCGCAAGCGAAAACGCGCTTGACCGGTGTCTGTCTGGTCTTCGCCAAACACCAGGCATGGCACGGACAGGTGAAACGGACTGATGCCGTCAAAAGCGACCACGGCAACGGTTTCGGGGGCAGGGGCACGCATGGCCCGATTCTATCGATCAATGGCATTCAGGCCGCTTTTCTCGGCCGCGATCAACGCCCAGAATTCGCTTGTCCTTTGAACGTTGAACTTTGAACTTTGGAGCGTTTCATGAGCAAGTCCCCATTGCGCCGTGCCCTGGTGGTGATTGATGTCCAGAATGAGTATTTCGAAGGCGGGGGGCTGCCCATTGCGCACCCTCCCATATCGCAGACCTTGCCCAACGTGTTGCGCGCCATGGATGCGGCGCGCGCGGCTGGCGTCCCGGTGGTGGTGGTGCGGCATCAGGCGCCTGCCGGTGCCCCGGTCTTTCAACTCGACACGGTCAACGGGCAGTTGCATCCCGAAGTGGCCCGCCGCGAGACCGACCACCGCATCACCAAGACATTGCCCAGCGCGTTCACCGGGACCGATCTGGCCGACTGGCTGGCACGGCATGGCATCACCACCCTCGCGGTGGCGGGCTACATGACGCACAACTGCAATGCCTCCACCGTGTTCGAAGCCATGCACCGTGGCTTGCAGGTGGAATACCTGGCCGATGCCAGCGGGTCATTGCCGTATGCCAACGCCGCTGGTCAAGCCACGGCGGAAGAAATCCACCGGGTATTCAGCGTCGTGTTCCACAGCAATTTCGCGGCAGTGGTTCGCACGCACGATTGGATCCAAGCCGTGCAAGCGGGCTTGCCCCTGGAAAAAGACAACGTGCTGATGTCCAACCGCCGAGCGCGTGCCGATCACGCCGCCACCGCGGTGTAACCACAGGAACCGAAGAAGACCCGCGACACCGTTGTCGCCTTCTTCGGTTGGCCCTGTTTCGGCTTGCTTCGCAGCCGCGGCGCAGACCTTGGACGCCGCCCCGCAGAACACGTCGTGCCGTCCCAGCTTCATTGAAGCGAGCGCATATCTCCACAATTCATTGACAAAGCGGGCGCATCATCCGCGCCATGATCTACGCCAACCGTCGCCAGTTCACCCTTGCCCTGATGGCCGCCAGCCTGGCCACCACCGCCCGCGCCGCCGAGAGCGCGCCGCAAGGCACGACCAACACCAGCGAATCCTCCCTGGATTTCAACCCCCATCGCTACACCCGGCAGGACTTCGTGCTGAAGGGCCTGGCGGTCGACGTTCGCGCCTACGAAGGTCTGCCGACCGTGCGCAGGGCGTTGGAGCCGAGTTACCAGACGCTCAACCTCTACATTCCCGACGCCTACTTCAAGGGCGGCACCGTGGGCCGCTACAACGCGCAGACCGCGCCCATCTTCCTGCCCAACCAAGTGGGCGGCTACATGCCCGCCAAGCCCGGCACCCTGGCCGTGCGCGTGGAAGGCCCGCCCGGCGGCATGGGCATGGAGATGGGGGGCGGAGGCGGTGGCCCTCAAGGTCCAGGGCGGGGAGGCATGGGCGGAGGCGGGGGTGGAGGGCGCATGGGCCCTCCCGGCGGCGGCATGGGGGGTGAGCCGGGGACTCGCCCCGGAGGCGGCGGTGCGCGCGGCGCAGGCGGACCCGGTGCGGGCCCAAATGCCGGGCCGAGTGCTGGCCCGAGTGCCATCATGCAAGCGCTGGCGCGCGGCTTCATCGTGGCGGCACCGGGTGCGCGCGGCCGCACGCTGCGGGCGGAAGACGGCAGCTGGACCGGCAAGGCGCCCGCGGCCATCGTGGACCTCAAGGCCGCGGTGCGCTGGCTGCGCCACAACGCGCTCGCCAACGGCGGGCGCTTGCCCGGCAACACCGAACGCATTGTGTCGAACGGCACCAGCGCGGGCGGCGCGCTCTCGGCCCTGCTGGGCGCCAGCGGCAACCACGCCGATTTCGAACGCGAACTGCAGGCCTTGGGCGCGGCCGACGCGCGTGACGACATCTACGCGGTGTCCGCCTACTGCCCCATCACCAACCTCGATCACGCCGACGGCGCGTATGAGTGGCAGTTCCACGGGCTGACGGAGTACCGCAACGTCGCCGTGTCCATGCTGGACTTCCGCGTGGAACGCACGGAAACCGTGGCTCGGCTCGACGCCGAACAACAGCGGCTCTCGACGGAATTGCGCGCGGAGTTCATCGCCTACGTGAACGGCCTGAAGCTGCGCGGCGCACAGGGCCAGCCCTTGTCCTTGCAAGCCGATGGCACAGGCACGCTGCGCGACGAAATCCAGGCCCTGCTCATGGCATCGGCCCAAGGCGCGCTGGCCGCTGGTGTGAACGTGGGGCAGCGCGATTGGGTGCGGGTGAAGGATGGCCAAGTCAGCGCGCTGGATTTCGCGGCGCACGTGCGCGGCATGGGCCGCATGAAGGGCCTGCCCGCCTTCGACGGGCTGGAGCTGGAGACGGGTGAAAACCAACTCTTCGGCAACGCGCAAACCGACAAACGGCACTTCACCGCGTTCTCCGCCCGGCACAGCCGCAGCGAGGCGGGCGCCTTTGTCGCGGACCCGCTGACGGTGCGTCAGATGAACGCCATGCACTACGCCACGGACAGCAGCGCGCGCCCCGCGCCCCACTGGCGCATCCGCCACGGCACCATGGACAGCGACACCTCCTTCGCGGTCCCGACGCTGTTGGCTGCCGCGCTGCGCGAACGCCAGCTCCAGGTCGATCTGGCCTTGCCCTGGGACCGTCCGCACAGCGGGGATTACGACCTGGACGAGCTGTTCACCTGGATCGAGCAGCGGGTGTGAGGCGGCGGGTCAAGGGGCCGATGAAGCCGCCTGTGACCTCATCATCGCCTCGAATTCGCCCTGCGCCACCGGCCGGGAATGCAGGTAGCCCTGCTGCAGCACGCAGCCCCGGCCACGCAGGAATTCCGATTGCTCCTCGGTCTCCACGCCTTCGGCCACGACCTGCAAGCCCAGCTCACGACCCAGGGTGATGACGGCCGCGGCCAGCGCGCCGTCGCGGCCGCCGCGCGCCACGTCGATGACGAAGGCGCGGTCGATCTTCAGCTCGCTCACCGGCAAGCGCTTGAGGTAATTGAGCGATGAATAACCGGTGCCGAAGTCGTCCAGCGCCAGGCCGTAGCCCTGGTCGCGCAGGCGCTCGAGCACGCCGATGGCGGCGCCAATGTCGCGCATCAGCATGGTCTCGGTCAGCTCCAGCATCAGGTTGGACGGACGCAGCCGGTAGCGCTGCATGAGCGCGGCCAGCTGGTCCAGCAAGCGCTCGTCGGCCAGACTGGAAGCCGGCAGGTTGACGGACAAGGGCAGCTCGGGCAGGCCCGCGTCCGCCCAGCGGCGCAAGCTGCCGCAGGCGGCGTGCAGCACCCAATCGGTCAAGGGGCCGATCAGGCCGCTTTCCTCGGCCAGGGGAATGAAGTGCCCCGGTGGAATCAAACCGCGCTGCGGGTGCGACCAGCGCACCAAGGCCTCGGCGCCAACGATACGGCCGCTGCGCACGTCCACCTTGGGCTGGTAGTGCAGGCAGAGCTGTCCGGTCTGGATGGCTTGGCGCAGCTCGGTTTCGAGCAGCACGCGCTCGCGCGCCTGGACGTTGTGCGCGGCGTCGAAGAACATGTGCTGGCCACCGCCCGCCTCGGCGGCGGCGCGTGCGGCCTGGGCCGCGCATTGCATCAGGCCGGTGAGGTCGGGCGCATCGCCCGGAAACAGCGCGATGCCGATGCTGGCCGACAGCACCAGGGGCTGCGTGTCCACGACCACGGGCTGGGCCACGGCGGCCAGCAGGCGGTGCGCGACCAGGGAGGCTCGCTCCTGGCTGTCGAGGTCGTTCAGCAAGATGGAAAAGGCGCTGTCACCCAGACGCGCCACCACCCCCGAGCCATCGCCCGTCGTGCCCGCGGCGGCCAGATCGCCGCCGCGGATGCACATGCGGATGCGCTGGGTGATGTCGGCCAGGGCCTCGTCGCCCGCGGCGCGGCCATAGACGTGGTGGATGCCGCTGAGGCGGTCGATCTCGACGTGCAACATCGTGCAGCCGACCCCGCCGCGCCGCGCGCGCTCGATCACCGGCACCGCCAGCTCCGCGAACAGGCGGCGGTTGGGCAAGCCGGTCACTTCGTCGTAATGCGCGAGCCGCAGCGCGCGTTGCTCGGCCGCCGCGCGGGAATCGTCCAGGCCGGCGCGCGCCACGAACTCCTTGCGCAACAGGTACTCGCGCCACCAGCCGATGCCCGCGGCGAGGATGAAGAGCGTGAGCACGTGGTAGGACCAGTAAGCCGCCCACCCAGGCGTCAGGCCCGCATGCCACCACAGCGCGTACTCGAAGGCCGCCAGGATGACCAGCCCCGCGACCAGGGCGTAGCGGAACTGCACCCCCAGGATCACGAAGCAATAAAACTGCAGGAAGGTGAAGTTGAGCACCCCGACCCAGCTGTGCAGGCCCGCGCCTCCTTCGGCGTCGATGCGCGTGAGCGTGTAGAAAAGGCAGAAGGCGACGGTGACGATGAAACAGCTCATCACCGGTTGCCAGTGTCGGCGCGCGTCGGACAGCAGGGAATAGCCCAGCCCCGCCAGCAGCACCGGCAAGGCCAGGGTCAGACGCAGCAGGTTGGCGCTGACGCCCCCGTAGGCGATGTGGTCCACCAGGTAGTCACCGACGATGAGCACCGCGCCCAGCACCAGGCTGGCCTGGGCATAAGGGAAATAAAAGGCGACGTAATGCGTCACGAAACGCCGCTCATAAGCGGCGTCGGCGAAGCGCAGCAGCAGGCGCCATGGCATCGCGGCGGTGCCCGCGGTGCTGGCCGGCGGGCTCTGGGCATCGGCATCGTGCATCAAGCAGCCCCTGACTCAAGACGACCGGCGACGGCGGGACGCCGCGCCAAAAAACTCCGGCTTGTCCCCATCATATCGTCCGACCTGGCGCCGCCTTGAGCGGCACCGGTCACGGCCCCGGCCCCGGCCCCGGTTATGCACGCGACCCGGCTTGGCACGCGACACGGCGCCGCAAGCCCAAGACCATCAGGTTGACATCAGGGCCACATCGGGCCACATCGGGTCACCCGGCCGCAAGCGCTCCGTCCGTCTCAGCGCAGCGAGGCCGCGTGGTGCGCCAGGTGGTCGCCGATGAAGCTGGCGATGAAGTAATAGCTGTGGTCGTAGCCGGGGTGGCGGCGCAAGGTCAACGAGTGCCCCGCGGCGGCGCAAGCTTGTTCCAGCAGCTCCGGCCGCAGCTGCTTGCTCAGGAATTCATCGCTATCGCCCTGGTCCACCAGCAGAGGCAGGCGCTCGCCGGCGCTGGCGATCAGTTCCACCGCGTCCCATTCCTTCCAGGCTTCGCGGTCCTCGCCCAGGTAGGCGGCGAAGGCCTTGCTGCCCCAAGGCACCTGGCTGGGCGCGACCACGGGCGCGAAGGCCGACACGCTGCGGTAGCGGCCCGGGTTGCGCAGCGCGGTGATGAGTGCGCCATGGCCGCCCATGCTGTGGCCGAAGATGCCGCGCGCCTCGGTGCAGGGGAACTGCTGCTCCACCAGCGCGGGCAACTCCTGCGCCACGTAGTCTTGCATGCGGTAGTGCTGGGACCAGGGGGCCTGCGTGGCATTGACGTAGAAGCCCGCGCCCTCGCCCAGGTCGTAGCTGTCCACATTGGGCACCCCCGCGCCACGCGGGCTGGTGTCGGGCGCGACGAGGATGAGCCCGTGGCGCGCGGCGTGCTCCTGCGCGCCGGCCTTGGTGATGAAGGTCTGTTCGTTGCAGGTCAGGCCCGCCAGCCAGTACAGCACGGGGCAACGCTCGCCCGCCACGGCGGCGGGCGGTAGGTACACACCGAATCTCATCTCGCAGCCCAGGGCCGCGGAGGGGTGTTTCCAAACTTCTTGACGGCCACCAAAGCAGGCGTGGCGCTCAACGCGGTTCATGTTTTTGTGTCTCCTTGGTTGTGGGAATGAGGACGCGCAAAAGCACATTCTCGTCCAGAACACGCGGTGGCCCGGACCTTGCGCCTGGGCCACCCGTGAGGCGTGAGCGGACCTTGCCTCGCGTTCGCCGCGACGCGCTGGTTCAGGACGATGCGGCGGATGGACCGGATGCAGGCTTAGGTGCGGGCGGGTTGATCGGCAGCATCAGCTCGACGCGGGTGCCCTGCCCGGAGCTGACGATGTCCAGCCGGGCCATGAGGGCGGCGGCGCGCTCGTGCATGGCTTGCAGGCCCTTGCCGGGGGTCAGCGCGGGCTCGAAACCCAGGCCATCGTCCTCGATCACGATGTGCAGGGCTTCCCCCTCGGGGCCATGGTCGCGCTGCGCCGACACGCTGAGGTGGCTGGCCTGCGCATGCTGGAGCACATTGGAAATGGCGCCGAAGAGCAGGAACTGCAGGTGGCGTGCATCGCCGACGTCCATCCGCGCCAGCGGCGGCAACTCGTCCACCGTCCAGTGCAGCGTGATGCCCCCGGCGCGCAAGCGGGGCTCAAGCCGGTAACGCAGGGCGGCCAGCATGGCGCCGACATCGCCCGGATCGACCTGCATGGCGTCGATGGAGAGCTTGAGCTGGTCCAGCGAGTCCGTCAGCGTGCGCAGCAGTTCCTCATTGCTGGTGGCGCCCGAGCGCAGCTGACGGATCGCGGTGCTCAGGTGCACGCCCACGCCATCGTGCATGTCCTTGAGGATGCGGCCCCGCTCCTGCTGGCGGGCCTGGTCACGCGCCAAGTTCTCCAAGCGTGCGTAACTCTGGGCCAGTTCACGTTCGCGCGTGGCCACGCGCTCGCTCAGCTGCTGGGTCAGCTCACGCGCGTACTGGCTGGCGGCGCGAAAGCGATGGATCATGATGACGATCAGGGCCAGCCCGAACAGCACCGAGGAATAGCGGATCCAGGTGTTGACCTCCAGGCTGCCCGCCGCGAGGCGGATGGCCAACCAATCGCGCACCCCCATGGCGACGTTGACCGTGCCGATCAAGCCCACGACCAGGCGCGTGCGGTCTTGCGGATGCAGCAAGGCGCGCCAGAGGTACAGCAGCGCGTACGCCACGAAGATCAGGTTGGCCATGCCCAGCCACACCGTCAGCCACACGGGGTTGTCGAACAGCTGGGTCAGCGACGCGGCCAGCATGGCCGTGACCACCAGCGCGCCCAGCCCCCATTTGACCCAGCGCGCCGAGGGCCGCTGGTGCCAGCCCGCCACGCAGTGGCAAAACCAGCCCACGCCCGCGATCCAGCCGGCGAAGGCCACGGTCACCACCACGGTCCAGACCGGCCAGGGCAGCGGAGGCCGGTTGAACACCACATCGCCCACGCGCAGGGCCCAGCAGTACTCGGCCAGGAAGGCCGCGAGGTACAGCGCATTGGATTGCGGCCCGACCTGGCCCTGAACCGGCTCGCTCTCGGGCTGCGTGATCCACAAGGCCAGGGCCAGGCTGCCCACCAGCAGGCTGAACGCGGCGATGATGACGGACATCTCCACCCGCATGCGGTAGCTGGCGTCGTACAGAGGACGCACCTCCGCCTGCGGCCCCAGCAGAGGACGCGCCAGGCCGCCACGGCGTCCTTTGTCGGCGTTCAAGCGGATGATCAGGCGGTTGTCGGTGTCCGTGATCAGCTGCGGCGGCACCGTGACGTACTGCGGCGCCCTGGAGTAATCGGCTGTGTTGGGCTGGTTCAGATCGCCCAGGCGTTCGAGCAGGGTGCCGTTGAGCCAGATCTCGGCCGTGTTGCCGATGCGCGGAAAGTAAATGCCATAAGGAGGCTCCCCCTCGCCCTGCCCCCCCTTGGGAACGTCAAAGCGCAGCTCGAATTCGGCCTGCCCGGCACGGCCCGGGTGCACGCGGTCCCAGTGGTAGGGCAGCGTGACCGCGCCCAGCGCCAACGGCTCCTGCCCCACAACGTGCACCACCGCGCGGGCCTGCGCCAGCTCCTGCAAGACCCCGGGGGTGGCCGCAGCCGGGGCCGGCGGCACCGCGCCATTGGCCCCGAGGCCCACGCTGGGCGCCCCGATCGCGGCAACGCCCACGAGGCCACTGGCAATCAGTCCGAATACAAGGCATGCGAGGAATGCGAGCGCACGGCGGCGCCCAGCGCGCAAGACGTGCGCGACAGCGGGCATGGCCGGAAGGGACAGCGCCATGGCCAGGCTCAAAATGATTTCAGCAAACCCATGCGGGTGGCCTCGAACACCGCCTCGCCGCGCGAATGCACGGCCAGCTTTTGGTAGAGGTTCTTGATGTGCGTCTGCACCGTGTGGACGCTGATCTCTTGCAGGCGCGCGATCTCGGCGTAGGAAAAGCCGCGCGCGATCAGCTCCAGCACCGCCTGCTCGCGCGCCGACAGCGCGGGCGCCTGGGCCACCGGCAAGACCGGAGGCGCAGCGGGCGCTGCCTCGGCCAGGGCGCGGTAGCGGCGCAGCACGCGCCGCGCGACCATGGGCGAGATGGGCGAAGCGCCCGCGCGGATTTGCAGGATGGTCTGCGCGATGTTCTCGGGACGCTCGTCCTTGTGGATGTAGCCCACGGCGCCGGCCTCGATGCTGTCGAGCACGCTGTCCTCGTCGCCGAACATGGAAATGACCAGCATGTCCACCGCCGGAAAGCGGGCGAAGGCATGGCGCATCACGTCCAGGCCGGAGCCATCGGGCAGGCCCAGGTCCACGAGCAGCACGTCCAGCACCAGCTCGGCGCTGTCCAGCCAGGCCTTGGCCGCGGCCACGGTCGCCGCCGCGCCGACCAGCGACAGCCCGGGCGTGTCCTGGATGCAGCGAGCGAAGAAGTCTCGGGTCTGCGGGTCGTCCTCGACCACCAGCACGGACAGCATGGAAGAAAGAGAGGTTGGGTTTGATGGGCTGATCAAGCCGCCTTTATACCCAGCGTCGGCCCCCGTGGGGCATCACATGAATTCGGGATGTTGCTTTTCAGGCCGCGCTTCCAGAATGCGCGCCAAGCCCGGGGCAGGACCTCCACCACACCTCCACCACACCCTTCACCGCAAATTGCCCCGCGCTCCCACTCACTCTGTCACACATCCTTCAAGGAGTTCTCACCATGCGTTCCCCCTCTTCTCTGCGCCGACTTGTGGTCCAACTCACGCTGGCGGCGGCCGCCGCGCTGGGTCTGGCCAGCGTTGCCCAGGCCCAAGACAAGCGCAGCGAAATCAGCTTGTCCGGCGACATCAGCAGCACCGACAACTACGACCGCACCGTCATCTGGGCGAGCTACGGCTTTTATCTGACGCCTCAGATGGTGCTCAAGCTGGGCTACACGCGCTTCTACACCTGGCAGCACGCGCCGTACTCGGAGCAGGTCACCAACGGCTACGACATCGGCGCGCGTTATTACTTCCAGGTCGGGCGAACCGGGGAGTTCGTGCCCTTCGTGGAAGCAGGCTTGGGCACCTCGGAAACGACCGTCTGGAGCGTGGGCAGCACCACCACCGACAGCAGTTCCACCTTCACGATCAAGGGCGGCTTCTCCTACTTCATCAACGAATCGGCCAGTTTTGACATCAGCGTGTACCAGCGCTCGGAGGACCCCTCCGACACGACCGGCATCCTCTTCGGCACCACCGTGCGCTTCTGATGCCACGCTGCTCGCCGCCCATGTTGAGCGCGCGCTTTCCCAGGGGCCGTCCCATGCTGGCACGGTTGACGGTGACGGCCCTGTTTTTCTTCGGCGCGGCCCCGCTGGCCTGGGCCAGCACCTGCCCGGGCAACGGAGCGCAGCCCGGCTGGGTGGCCAGCCCCGACGCGATTTCAGGTGCTTTTTTCTTCGCGGCGGGCGTGTCCAGCCAGACCAGCGGACCGCTGGCCGAGCGTCTGGACTCCGCGCGGCAAAACGCCTTGCGCAGCCTCGCCAGCCTGATCCAGGTCGAGGTGCGCAACTCGTTGACGATGGAGCAATCGCAGCGCCAAAGCGGCGGCGCGGTGTTGACCGAGTCCACGTTGCGCACGCTGACCGAGACCTCCACCCAGGCCACGCTGGAAAGCGTCGAGACCGTGGCCACCTGGGAAGACGGCGCGAGCTGCCAGGTGTGGGTGCGCGTGCGCATCGCCCAACAGATCGTGGAAGACAAGAAACGCGCCGCGCTGGCGCGTCAGCTGTTCGCTCAATTCAATGAGCAGTTGGCCACCGCGCAAGACGACACACAACCCCTGCGCACGCGCCAGACCGCGCTGGAGGCGGCGCAGGACGGGCTGCCGCGCATCAGCCTGGCGCTGATTCCCGAAGCCAGTTCGCCCGCGTATTACGCGCAGTTGCTGCGCCGGCTGGACAACGCCCTGGGCGCCGCGGTGCGCGAGGTGGACGGCGTGCGCCAGCGTCTGGCGCAGGCCGATGGTCAACTGCTCAAGGCCGAGGAACTGCCCGATGAAGCGGCCAAGGCGCGCTTGCGCCTGAGCGCCATCGGCACCTATCGGGACCTGCTGCGGCAGTACGCCAACGGCCTGCCGCCGCTGTTCGCGCCGGGGGACCTCTACATCAAACTGGCGGAGGCCGAGGAGTTGCGCGCCAACCGCTGCGGCGCCAAGACCTATTACCAGCTCGCGCTGACGGCGCGCCAGCTGTTGGACCGCAGCGCCTTGGCCCGCCAGCGCGCCGGCAGCCTGAACTGCTCGGCGGCCGACCTGGAAACGGCGCG
Organism: Hylemonella gracilis ATCC 19624; assembly: GCF_000211835.1. Classification (GTDB taxonomy): domain Bacteria; phylum Pseudomonadota; class Gammaproteobacteria; order Burkholderiales; family Burkholderiaceae_C; genus Hylemonella; species Hylemonella gracilis. The sequence continues at coordinate 139,795 of NZ_AEGR01000056.1, forward strand.
CTGGCGGCAGTACTTTGAGGGACGCCCGCTGGAACTGCTGTGCTTGCAGAAGGTCCAGACCGCGCAGCCTTCGCAGTCGGCGTCGGCCACGTCCTGGCACAAGGCCTGCGACGAGGTGGGCAATGTGTTCCGCGCCTTGGGCGCCGACATCCAGACCCGGCGCGCGGCCCTGCCGCCAGCGCAAACCCAGGCTCTGCTGCAAGGCAATCTGCCCGATCAGCTGGGCGCCCCCGGACAGACGGACCGCCCCATGCTGGTGGTGCTCGCGTCGGGGCGGCTCAACAGCCAGCAGAACACGCGCCCCGACGGTCCAGCGGCGCGCGCCTACCAGTTCGAAGGCCTGCTCTGGACCCTGCTCTGGGACGGCGGCAAGCCGGTCTACACCGACCGTTTCCAGGGCCTGACGGGCTGGAACCCGGTCTCTGCCGAGATGGCCATGGACGTGCTGGCGCTCAACGTGGTGCGGCGCTGGCAAGACCGCTTCGGCAAGTTCCTGAATCTGGAGATCGCGCCATGAAGCGCACCCGCATCCTTCTCGTGTGGGCCTTGGCGGCGGCGCTCGGCGTGGGACTGATGGCGCACGCCCGCGCCGCCGCGCCCGCGCGCAAGGTGGCGGTGCTGGTCTACGCGCCGCCCGCCTTGCCAGCGGCGCACACACGCATCGCGCAGACCCGGCTGGAACAGATCCTGGCCGACAACGGCCTGACCGTGCTGGACCGGGAGCAGGCCGACAAGCTCAAGCAAGGCTGGGGCCGGCTGCAAGACCCCGGCGCGCTGATCACGGCCGAGGAATTCGTCGCCAACGCCTCGAAGTACGCGCTCGATGGCGTCTACCGGGTCTACCTGGACACGGGCGTGGTGCGCGGCGTCGCGGGCCTGTACAGCGCCACGGCGCTGTCGGACATTCGCTACGTGGGCGAGGACGCGCAGGTGCGCGCGGCGGCTTCACCGCCCATGGGCGTCAAGGGTTTGCCGCCTTCGGATGGCCTGACCGAGAGCGCGGCCGTGAGCAATGCCGTCCAGCGCGCGGTGGACGCGACGGCGCAGGCGCTCGGCCTGCAGGTGCTGGACTACACCAACCCTCGGCTGTTCAGCGTGCGGCTGCAAGCCGTGCCCACGGTCGGCGCAGACTACCGGGCCGAGCCCCGGCCCGCGCCGCTGTCGGCGGCCGACCCGGCACTGAAGCGCGTCAAGCTCGCCGACGGCGACTGGCTCAGCGAAGAGATCACCTGCGCGCAGCCCTCGCCCGACGGCAAGATGGTCGCGGTGGGCGGCTACATCCGCAAGACCCAGTTGCTGGGCGGGCGGCCTCAGCGCACCTATGGCTCCACCGTGCATGTGCTGGACCTGGGCGCGGACAAGGAAGTCGCCACCTTCGTCTCGGCCCCGGTGTCGGACCGCACGCGCGACGAACAAGGCGGCGGCAAGGTGCTGGACTGCCTCTTCCTCTCCGGCTGGCGCTACGTCGCGGCCATCACCCAGAGCAAGCTGTTCCTGTGGGACACCGAGCGCGGCGCGGTGATGAGCGAGATCACCTTCGACCGCGCCTACGAACTGGCCCGGCTCGAGCACGGGCGCGCGGGCGATCAGGACTTTCTGTCTTTCTCCTTCCAGGGCCTCACCACTGGAAGCGGCCGGGTGAGCTACCGCATCACCCGGGAATGAATGCGCTGTCACCTTTGGGCAAGCTGCATGGGAGCCGTCGTTTTCTTCAACAAGGAGCTTTGTATGTCACACCGTTTCCACTCTGTCGCCGCCCTGGCGGGTGTTCTGCTGGTCAGTGCGTGTTCCGCGCCGACCAAGGTGGCGGAATGCGTTTTCCCCAAATCCAACCAGCCCGCGCCGGGCTGGATCTGTGATCAGCCGGTCGAAGGCCTGGCCGTCTCGGCCATGGGCTCGGCCACCCCGTCCCAAGCGGGTCTGGACTTCATGAAGCAGATGGCGGCCACGGCCGCGCGGGTGCAGTTGGCCCAGCAGATGCGCATCGAAGTCGAGAACATGATCAAGCAGTACGCTGAAACCACGGGCGCTGGCGGCAGCGAGACCGTGGACCGCGTGAACACCGCCGTCACCAAGCAGATCACCAGCCAGAGCCTGCAAGGCACGCGCATCGTGCGCAGCCTGCAAGGCCCCGATGGCACGCTGTATGTGCTGGTTGGCCTGGACCCCAGCGCCGCGGAACAGGTGGCCAAGAACGCCATCAAGACCAGCATGAACAACGAGCAAGCCGCCTGGCAGCAATTCAAGTCGCAAAAGGGCCAGGAAGAATTGGCGGCCGACATCGCGCGCCTGTCGAAAAAATAAGAGGCCCGGTTGGGAGGACCGGCTGAGGGGCCCGGTCAGAAGGCCCTGTTCGCGCGGCCTTTTAGCGCGGCCTGGTAGCACGCCCATTTAGCACGCCCGGTTAGCACGCCCGCCCCCACCCCAAAGCGGGCGTTTGAGGGGGAAAAACGCCTTAACACGCGGCTTAGTGCCTGTGCGAGGCCCGCAAAAATCCTGTTCCAGATTGATTCTGTTTCAGGGGTTTTGCCATGATCTCGTCCGTCAATAACACGCTGCTGAGCTATCTGGCGTCTCAAGGTCTGCTGTCGGCGTCCACGGCGGCCACCATCGCCAGCGCGGGCACCACCACGACCGACTCCACCAGCAGCAGTTCCAGCAGCGACGAGACGATTTCGCAATCGTCGCTGGACCGCGCGGCGGGCATGTTCAAGACCGCGACCATCGCGCGCAATCTGGACACCGCCCAAGTGGCGCTCGCCGCCGACCTGCGCGCGGCCCTGAACCAGGCGCTGGCCAAGCTGGAGGGCAACGTGCAGTTCTCGGTGAACGCCAAGGGCGAAGTCACGGTCGAGGGCTCCGACAAGGACAAGGCCGCGGTGCAAGCCGTGCTCAAGGCCGACACCAGCGACCCCAGCCTCGCCAGCCGCATCGCCACCCAGGCCAGCGATGCGATGCAACTCTCGTCGCAGATCCAGCAAAGTGCCGCCATCTCCCAGGCCGCCAAATCGTCGACAACGCCCGATGGCGTGATTTCGCTCTACCAGTCCCTGATGCAACAAACGGCGTCGACCAGCGTCGTGTTCTCGGTGTCCGCCACGACGAGCACGCTGACCTACCCCGGCTCGCTCAAGGCCAAGGCCTGAGACCCGTCATTAGCATCCCGCGCGCCGACGTCTCTTGAGGAACCAGAGCGCGGCGCGAGGCAAAAACCCGCTCCCGCGAACGGCCGCGCCGCTTCGGGGACAATCGCGGGCATGCCTCAACGCCGTTTCCGGGCCCCTGCCCTCCCCGCCCTGCTGGCCGCCGCCCTGGTGATGTCGGCCTTCGTGCCCGTGCACGCGCAGTCGCTGATGGAGCGGCGCAACGCCATGGTCAAAAACACCAACCCAGGTGTCGTGATCATCGAAGCCAAACCGGACGACAACGCGACCGCTGCCGACGGCACGGCCCAGGGCGAGAAACCCACGGGTCTGCGCGCCATCTTCGACAAGCTGGGACCGCCCAGCGGCTGCCCCATCGGCGCGGCGCGCCAGGCGCAATGCCCGAGTCAGGGCATCGAGGTGCCCACCGGCGCGCCTTCCGCGTCCAACACCCCCAACTTCAGCCGCTGACCTCTGGGCAGCCGCTGACTGTTTCCCCAATTCCATGCTCCGCTTTGAACTGCTGCGTACCGAGGGCCAGGCCCGCCGGGGCCGCCTCACCCTCAACCACGGCGTCGTCGAGACGCCGATCTTCATGCCCGTGGGCACCTACGGCACGGTCAAGGGCGTGCTGCCGCGCAGCCTGCACGACATGGGCGCGCAGATCATCCTGGGCAACACCTTCCACCTCTGGATGCGCCCGGGCCTGGACGTGATGCAAAGCTTCGGCGGCCTGCACGGCTTCGAGCAGTGGAACAAGCCCATCCTGACCGACAGCGGCGGCTTTCAGGTCTGGTCGCTGGGCGCGATGCGCAAGATCACCGAGCAAGGCGTGCACTTTGCGTCACCGGTCAACGGCGACAAGCTCTTCATGTCGCCCGAGGTCTCGATGCAGATCCAGACCACGTTGAATTCCGACATCGTGATGCAGCTCGACGAATGCACGCCTTATTGGCAAGGCGACAAAGGCAGCGGCCACATCACCACCGAGGCCGAGGCCCGGGTGTCCATGGAGCTGTCGCAACGTTGGGCCCGGCGATCACAAGCCGAGTTCGCGCGGCTGGAGAACCCGAATGCCCTGTTCGGCATCGTGCAGGGCGGCATGTTCGAGCACCTGCGCCAGGAATCGCTGGAAGCGCTAGTCGAGATGGACTTCCCCGGCTACGCGGTGGGCGGCGTGAGCGTGGGCGAGCCCAAGGACGAGATGAACCGCATCATGGCGCACACGCCCCATCGCCTGCCGGCCCACAAGCCGCGCTACCTGATGGGCGTGGGCACGCCGGAGGACTTGATCAACGGCGTGGCCAACGGCGTGGACATGTTCGACTGCGTGATGCCCACGCGCAACGCGCGCAACGGCACCATCTTCACGCGCTACGGCGACCTCAAGCTGCGCAACGCGCGCCACAAGGCCGATCACCAACCGCTGGACCCCAGCTGCACCTGCTATGCCTGCGCGGGCACGGCGGGCATCAGCTGGGAACAGGGTGGCCCCGACCACGGCTGGCAGGGCTTCTCACGCGCCTACCTGCACCACCTGGACCGCTGCGGCGAGATGCTCGGCCCCATGCTGGCGACCATCCACAACCTGCACTACTACCTGAACCTGATGCGCGAGGTGCGCGAGGCGCTGGACGCGGGCGCCTTCGCTGCCTTCACCGCGCGCTTTCACGCCGAGCGCGCGCGCGGGGTTTGAAACCGGGGCCGGGCGGGCCAGGGCGCGGCGGTCGATCTGGCCTTTGACGCGCGTGACCGCTGCTGCGTGCAACGGGTCAATGCCCGCGGGCTGGGCTGGGCAACAACTGCTTGAGCACGTGCTCCGTCATGCCGCGCGCGAGTTCGTGCTCGCCCAGGAACACGGTGCCCTGGGTGTCCTTCTGCAGCAGCTCCGCCTCTTCTTCGTTGTGGGTGCGCAGCACGATGTGAATATCGGGGTTGAGCTGGCGCGCGATCTCGACCATCTGGCGCACGTTCACGGCGTCGGGGATGGCGATGACCAGCATGGCCGCGCGCGTCACGTGGGCCTGGATCAGCACCTCCGGCGTCTGGGCGTCGCCGCTGACCGCGGGCACGCCCTGCTTGCGCAAGCTGTCCACCAGCTCACGGTTTTCCTCGGCCACCACGTAGGGAATGTGGTGCTCGCTCAGGCTGCGCGCGATGCGTCGGCCCACGCGCCCATAACCCACCAGCACCACTTGCTTGCTCAGCAGGCGCGGGTCGGTGCTCATGGGCAGCTCGGACAGCGGGTCATCACGCAACTCCAGGCGGCGCGCGAACTCGGAACGCGCCAGCAGCCAGCGCCGGATCGGATCGATCGCGGCGAACAGGGAAACGTTGAGCGCGATGGAGATCAGCGCGCCGGCCAGCACCAGGCTCTGCCCCTCGGGCGGCATCAGGCCCAAGGCCACGCCCATGCCGGCCAGGATGAAGGAGAACTCGCCGATTTGCGCGAGGCTCGCGCCCACGGTCAGCGCCGTGTTGAAGGGGTAGCGGAACAACAGCACGATGGTGATGGCCACCAACGGCGTCCCCACCAGGATGACCAACACCACGGCCAAGAGCTTGAAGGGCTGCTGCCAAACCACCGAGGGGTCGAACAACATGCCCACGGACACGAAGAACAGCACGGCGAAGGCGTCGCGCAGCGGCAGCGACTCATCGGCCGCACGGTGGCTGAACTCGGACTCGCGCATCATCATGCCGGCGAAGAAGGCCCCGAGCGCGAAGGACACGTCAAACAACTTCGAGGAGCCATAGGCCACGCCCACCGCGACGGCGACGACGCTGAGCGTGAACAACTCGCGTGAACCGGTGTGGGCCACCCACCACAGCAGACGGGGCAAGACACGTCGGCCCACCACCAGCATCAGCGCGACAAAGGCCGCCACCTTGAGCAGGGTCAGGCCCACCGAGCTCCAGAGGTCATGGGTCGGTGCCACCACGTCCGCCCCGGTCCCCGGCGTGGCGCTCAGCACCCCAGCCAAGGGCGGCAACAGCACCAGCACCAGCACCATGACCAGATCCTGGACGATCAACCAGCCGACGGCAATTTGGCCGTTGACGGACTTCAGCAGATTCTTGGCTTCGAGCGCGCGCAGCAGCACCACGGTACTGGCGACCGACAGGCACAGGCCGAACACCAGCGAACCGCCCAGCCCCCAGCCCCAGAACCAGGACACGCCCATGCCCAGCAGCACGGCCGCGACGATTTGCACCAGCGCCCCCGGGACCGCGATGCGCCGCACCGCCATCAGGTCCTCCAGGGAAAAGTGCAGCCCCACGCCGAACATCAGCAGCATCACGCCGATCTCGGCCAGCTGACTGGCCAGTCCCACGTCGGCCACGAAGCCCGGCGAATGGGGTCCGACCACGATGCCCGCGACCAGATAACCCACCAGCGGCGGCATGTGCAGCTTGGTGGCCAGCAGGCCCAGCACCATGGCAATGCCGAAACCGAAGGCGACAGTGGCGATCAAACTGAGGTCGTGGGGCATGCGCAAGCTCTCAAAAAAGGAGCACATCCTGGAAAGGTGTCGGAGGTTTGACGATAACCGACTTTCCCCGCCCGCCCAGCTCAGCCCCAGCGGATCAACTCCGCAAGCGCCCCACTAAGACCTGGCCGCGGGTGCATCCGCACCGGTGCCGTGATCTGGGGTCGAGCTAAGGTCGAACTGTGGTCGAACTGTGGGCAATCCAAGGAAGATCTGCGGGCAACTTCACCCATGATCTACCGGCGATCCATCAGCGATCCATCGGTGATCGATCAACGGCCATCTAGTGACCGGTACCTGGGTGCTCCACGTCGTGGGAGAGACCCAAGGGCGGGGGCAAGGCGTCTCCGGCGCGCCTGCGCCGGAACAGGGCTGCGCGCGCCAGCACGATGGTGGTCACCGGTGCGGTGATCGACAAGACGATGATGATCAACCAGACGTGCAAGGACAAGGCACCCGCGTGCGCCGAGAAATGGACGATGGACGCCAGGGCCACGATCCAGGCGGCCAGCGTGGAAGCCAGCGCGGGCGCGTGCATGCGGGTGAAGAAATCCGGCAGACGCCACAAGCCCAGCCCTGCAGCCAGCACCACCACGCCGCTGAGCAGCAGCAAGGCCGCCACCACGTAGTCGCTCCAGGGCGTCATTCGATCACCTCCCCGCGCAGCAGGAATTTGGCCAGCGCGAGCGACCCCACGAAGCCGAACAGCACCATCAGGAAGGCGCCCTCGAAGTACATGCTGCTGTCGTAACGGATGGCCAGCACGAGCATGACCAACATGCCCACCACGTAGATGAAGTCCAGCGCCAGCACGCGGTCCTGGGCGCTCGGCCCGCGCAACAGGCGCAGCAAGCCCAGGCCCATGGCCAGCACGTACAGAACCAAGGTGGCGGCGATGGCGTAGGTGAGCAGCGGACTCATGGCACTGATGTTGCTCATGGCAGGATCTCCAGCAGGGGCCGCTCGTAGCGGGTCTTGTAGTGGTCGATGAAGGCCGCATCGTCGCCAGCAAGGTCAAACACATGCAGCAGCAGGCGGCTGCGGTCCGGGGACAGCTCGCACCACACCGTGCCAGGAATGACGGCCGTGATCATCGCGAGCGCGGCCAGGGCATGGTCGTTGCGCAGGTCCAGGGGCACGACGACGAAACGGCTGACCGGGCGCGCACGGCGCGAGCGCAGCACCCCCCGCGCGACCCCGAGCCCCGACAGCAACACGTCGCCGCCGACGCGCAGCACCAGACGGGCCAAGAGCAGGGGGCGGCGCACCGCAGGCCCAGGCGGGCGCAAGGGCGCGGCCAGCACCGGCAACACCCAGGCCAGCAGCACGCCCAGCAGCACGGTGCCGGGGCTCACGCTGCGGTTGAGCATCAACCACAGGGCCAGCAAGCCAGCCGACAGCAAGGGCGCGGGCAGCCAGCGCTTCATGGCGCGGACTCCTGGGCCGAGATGCCGGCCATGGGCGGCACCGGGCGCGCCGACATCACGGCCGTGATGTACTGGGCCGGTGCGTGCAGGCTGGCCGCGGTCTTGCCCATGTAGTCCAGGATCGGCGCGCCCTGCAGCACCAAGCCCAGGCCGCCGGCCAGCAGCAGGCCAATCGGCAGGGTTTCCGCCACGCGCAGGCGTGGCGCGGGCCGCGCCTCGGCGGTCCAGAAATGACGCATGCCGATGCGCAGCAAGGCCGTGGCCGCCATCAGGCCCGACAGCAGCAGCAAGGCGAACAGCATCCAGGCGGCGGGACGCTGCAGGTCCAGCAAGGCCGTGAGCATGGCCAGCTTGGCCACGAAGCCCGACAGCGGGGGCAGACCGCTGACCACCAGGGTGCAGACGGCGAAGGTCAGGCCCAGGAAGGCCAAGGCCGCGGGAATCGCGCGGCCGATCAGCACCTCCTCGTCGTCATCGAGGTTGACGCCGGGCAGGGGCTCCGACTGGATGAACGCCGGCAAGGTGTCCTGGCCATCGTCGATCTCGTCCGGGCCGAGTTCAACCTGGCGCGCGCGCTCCAGCAACTCCACCAGCAGAAAGAGCGCGGCCGCGGCCAGCGTCGAACTGGCGAGGTAGAACAGCGCGCCCGCGGCCAGCGCGGGCGCGCCGAAGCCGAAGGCCGCCACCAAGGTGCCCGAGGACGTGATCACGCTGTAGGCCGCGAAGCGTCCCAGCTGCTGGGAGGCCAGCATGCCCACCGCGCCAAAGGCCAGCGTGGCCAAGCCCCCCCAGACCAGGGCCCAGCTGCCGAAGGGTTCAGCGACGGACACCCCTGCGCCCACGTCGACCGGAAAACACAAGGTCCACAGGCGCAACACCGCGTACACGCCCACCTTGGTCAGGAGGGCGAACAGCGCGGCCACCGGCGCGCTGGCCGCGCCGTAGGCTCCAGGCAGCCAGAAATTCAAGGGCCAGAGCGCGGCCTTGGCGAGAAAGGCCACGGCCAGGATGGCCGCGCCCGCGTGCAGCAGGCCCCGGTCCACCTCGGCCACCATCGGGAGCTTGGCCGCGATGTCGGCCATGTTGAGCGTGCCCGTCACGCCGTAGAGCACGGCCACGCCGATCAGGAACAACAGGGAAGCCACCAGGTTGACCGCGATGTAGTGCAGGCCCACGCGCACGCGTTGCGCCCCGCCGCCGTGCAGCAGCAGACCATAGCTGGCCGCGAGCAGCACCTCGAAGAACACAAAGAGGTTGAACAGGTCGGCCGTCAGGAAGGCGCCATACAGTCCCATGAGCTGGAGCTGGAACAGCACATGGAAGTACACGCCTGCCTGGTGCCAGCGCGCCAAGGCGTACAGCAGCGAGGCCAAACCGATGCACGCCGTGAGCACCAGCAGCAACGCCGACAAGCGGTCCAGCACCAGGACGATGCCGAAGGGCACGGGCCAGTTGCCGGGCAGGTAGACACCGAAAGCCAGGGTCAGGTCCCGCGCGTGCACCGCCTGCATCAGGTACACCGCCAGCAGCAAGCCCGCCAGGGTCGAAGCCAGGTTGACCACGGCCTTGAACCGGCGGCGGCCTTCGCCCAGCAAGAGCATGAGCGCGGCCGTGGCCAGCGGCAGCAGCACCGGCGCGACGATGAGGTGCGAGCCCGCGAGCGGATTCAGAGCGTCCGTCATGGCTGCTCCTCCCGACCGTCCACATGGTCACCGCCGGACAAACCGCGCAACGCCAGCAGCACAACGAGGAAAAGCGCCGTGGTCGCGAAACCGATCACGATGGCGGTCAGCACCAGGGACTGCGGCAGCGGATCGGTGTAGCTGTCCAGCGTGGGGGCCAGGCCCGGCAGCACGATGGGTTCCTTGTCGATGGCCAGGCTGCCCACGCTGAAGATGAACAGATTGATGGCATACGACAGCAAGGACAAGCCGATCAACACCTGAAAGGTCCGCGGACGCAGCAGCAGCCAGACACCCGAGCCCGCCAGGATGCCGATGGCGATGGAGATCACGACTTCCATGTCAGCGGCCCTCCTCTTGAGAAGCGGCGCCTCGCGCGGGCCCACTCAGAGGGTCTTGATACCAGGGCTCCCGTGGAACTGGCTGTGCCAGGCCACCGGGAGCGCCGCCCTCGCGCGGGGAGGCGCGCAGCGCCTCGGGGGGTGTTTCAATCTGCCGGTGCGCGCGCAGCGATTGGTGCGCGAGGGCAATCAGCAACAGCAAAGTCGCGCCCACCACCACGGCGAACACCCCCAAGTCAAAGAGAGCCGCCGACGGCACGTGGATCTCACCCAACCAGGGCAGCGTGAGGTGGGCAGTGTGCGTGGTCAGGAAGGGATGGCCGAACACCATGGACCCCAGGCCCGTGCACAGGGCGACCAGCAGGCCGAAGGCGATCCAGCGCGGCGGTTGCAAGCGCATCTGGTTCTCCACCCAGCGCGTACCCGCCACCATGTACTGGGCCAAGAAGGCGATGGCGACCACCAGGCCCGCCACGAAGCCGCCACCGGGCTCGTTGTGCCCGCGCATGAAAAGGTAGAAGGCGAACAACCACGCGACCGGCAGCAGCAAGCGCACCAGCACCGCGGGCACCCCCATGTAATCGGGCACGCCATCGCCGCGCGAGGACTCGCGCAGATCGGCGCCGATGTCGCCCACGCGCTGCTGCGTCGGCACGTCAATGGCCTCTTGCGGCGGGCGGAAACGCCGCAACAGCGCATAGACCGTGAGCCCCACGATGCCCAGCACCGTGATCTCACCGAGGGTATCGAAGGCGCGGAAGTCCACCAGCATCACATTGACCACATTGCTGCCCCCTCCGCCGGGCAAGGCTTGCTCGATGAAGAAGGGTGAAATCGAGAGCACGGTGTGGCGCGTCAGCAAGGCGTAGGAGAAGGCCGCCAACCCCAGGCCCACCAGCAGCGCGATCACCAGGTCACGGCGGCGGCGCCAGAACACGCGCCGTTCGATGCGCGGATCGTCTTGCTCCACCCGCTTGGGCATCCAGCGCAAACCCAGCAGGAACAGCACGACAGTCACCACCTCCACGGCGAGCTGCGTGAGGGCGAGGTCCGGCGCGGAGAACCAGGCGAAGGTGATGCACAGCGCCAGGCCGACGACGCCCAGCATGATGAGCGCGGCCAGCCGATGGAACTTGGCCTGCCAGGCCGCGCCCAGGGCACAGGCCCCGCCCACGATCCAGAGCAGCACGAAGGCGGGTGAGGCGGGCACACGGGCGCGGTCACCCCAGGTCAGCGGCACGATCAAGGCCGAGGCCGAGGCCACCACCAAGGTCACGACCAGGATGGCGGAAAGCTGCGGCTGCAAGCGGGACGAACCCGTCCAGCGGCGCAGCGCGGCCGCGCCCGCGCTCACGCCAGCGAGCAGACCCTCGAACACCCGCTGGCCGTCCAGGCGCAACAGCGCGGCGGTGCGCGCGGCGCGGCGCTTGAACGCCCGCCGAAAAAACAGGTAGACCACCAGCCCGCCCGCGCTGGCCACCAGACTCATGAGCAGCGGCGTGTTGACGCCATGCCAGACCGCGAGGCTGTAGTCGGGCAGCACGCCGCCCACGACCGGGCGGGCCGCGGTCTCCAGCAGGCGGCCGATGGACCAATCGGGCAGCGTGCCCACAATGACGCAGGCCAACACCAGCAACTCCACCGGCACCCGCATCCAGTGCACGGGCTCGTGCGGCTGGCGCGGGCATTCGCCCGTCGCGGGACCGAAGAACACATCGTGCGCAAAGCGCAGCGAATACACCACGGCGAAGACCCCGGCCACCGTGGCCGCCAGCGGCAGGCCGTGTTTGAGCCAGGGCTGGCCGCTGACGAAGACGGTTTCCGAGAAGAACATTTCCTTGGACAGGAAACCATTGAGCAAAGGCACACCGGCCATGGCCGCGCAGGCCACGATGGCCAAGGTGCCCGTGATGGGCATGGCGCGGTAGATCCCGCCCAGGCGGCGCATGTCGCGCGTGCCGGTCTCGTGGTCGATGATGCCCACCGACATGAAGAGCGAGGCCTTGAAGGTCGCGTGGTTCATCATGTGGAAGACCGCCGCCACCGCCGCCATCTCGCTGTTGAGGCCCAGCAGCAGGGTGATCAGCCCGAGGTGGCTGAGAGTGGAGTAAGCGAGCAAGCCCTTGAGGTCGTTCTGGAACATGGCGACATAGGCGCCCAGCAGCAAGGTGGTCAGGCCCGCGCCACCCACGATCCAGAACCAGGTGTCGGTGCCCGCGAGCACCGGCCACAAGCGGGCCATCAGGAAGACACCGGCCTTCACCATCGTGGCCGAATGCAGGTAGGCCGAGACCGGCGTGGGCGCGGCCATGGCGCGCGGCAACCAGAAATGGAAAGGAAACTGGGCGCTCTTGGTCAGCGCGCCCAGCAGCACCAGCACCAGGGCCAAGGGGTACAGCGGGTGCGCGCGCACCTGCGCGCCCGCGGCCAGCACGGTGTCCAGTTCGTAGCTGCCCACGATGTGGCCCAGCACCAGCACACCGCCCAGCAGGGCCAGCCCCCCCGTGGCCGTGACCGTGAAGGCCATGCGCGCGCCGCGCCGCGCGTCCTTGCGGTGGTACCAGTAGCCGATCAGCAGGAAGGAAAAGACGCTGGTCAGCTCCCAGAACACGACGAGCTGGATCAGGTTGCCCGCCACCACCACGCCCAGCATGGCGCCCATGAAGCCCAGCAGCAGCGAGTAAAAACGCGCCGCCGGGTCCTCGGGCGCCAGGTAATACCGCGCATAGACGATGACCAACAAGCCCATGGCACTCACCAGCATGGCGAACATCCAGGCAAAGCCGTCGAGCCGCACCACCAGGTCCACGCCCAGCCCTGGCAGCCAGGACCAACGCTCGGTCAGCACGACACCGGCGCTGACCTGCGGGTACAACAGGGCCAGGGGCACGGCCACCGCCAAGGCCACCGCCGCCGCCCACAGCGATTCGAGGTTGCGCGCGCTGGTCGGCAGCAGCGCGGCTACGACGCTGCCAACGAATGGCAAGAGGAGGATCAGCAGCAGGGACATGCCCCGAGTCTATGGCCTGAGCGCGCGAATTTTGCAAGCGCGGGAACATCCGAACATCTTCCGCGCGGATGGCTGGGGTAAGCTTCGTTTTACCTCCATGTTCTGGGGCCTTTGCCGGCCAACCCCCATGCCGATACTGCGCACCTTGATGGCCCTCGCGGCCGTGTTGTCCATGAGCCTGGCGCCCCTGCAAACGGCGGGCGCGCAGACCCGCGAGGCTGGTTACCGCTTCTCGCCGGTCAACCAGTACGACATCCCGCTAATGGCCGCCTACTGGAACCCCATCGTCCAGTACGTCTCGGACAAGAGCGGCGTCAAGCTCACGCTCAAGATCGCGCGCACCTCCGCCGACACCACGGCCTATGTGCTGACCCAGGAAGTCGAGTTCGTCTTCAGCAACCATCTGTTCAGCCCGGAGCGTGAGCAACTGGGCTGGAAAGTCTTCGGCCGGCGCCAGGTCCCGCCCATCCTGGGACAGATCGTCGTGCCCGAGGATTCACCCATCACGCGGCTGGAACAACTCAAGGGACAGGAGGTGGCCTTCGCCGGACCGGAGGCCTTCGTGATCTACAAGGTGCCCTACGCCCATCTGCTCAACAGCGGCATCGACATCAAGGTGGTGTTCGGGGGCAACCAGAACGGGGCGCTGGCCCAGCTCTTCGCGGGCAAGGTGCAGGCCGCCGGCGGCAACTCCCAGCTCATCGAGGGCTACGCCAAGCGCGAGGGCAAGAAGTTCCGCGTGCTCTGGAGCTCGGAGCCCTTCAACGACCTGGCGCTGATGGTGTCGGGCAAGGTGCCCGCGAAAGACGCGCAGGCCGTCGCCGACGCCTTCCTGGGCATGCACCAGGACCCGGTGGGGCGCGAGGTCCTGCGGCAGACCGCGCAGACGGTCGGACTGCCGGTGGACGCGTACTTCATCCCCGCGACCTCCGCCGACTACGCCGCTTACCGCCGCTTCTACCAGAGCGCGCCCCCGCAATTGCGCTGAAGCCGCGCCGTGGACAACCCGCTGATGCGCCTGCTGCCGAACTCGCTGGTCAAGCGGGTGTTCGCCCTCTACATCGGCACGCTGCTGCTCTTCTTCGGCAGCGGGCTCTGGCTGTTCTACAACTATGAGTTCCGGGAAGAGGTGGAACAGGTGCGGGAAACCGCCGCCATCCTCGTGGAGTCCACGGCCCAGACCATCACCGAAAGCGCGGTGATCGGCGACTACGACACCATCCAGCGCACCCTGGCCAGCGGCGTGTTCGGCTCACCGTTCGCCTCCGCGGAGTTCATCGACCTGCGCGGAGGCGTGGTGCGCAGCCGCAACCCCGCGATCAGCACCGAGGCCTACGCACCCGATTGGATACGCAGTCGCGTTGGAGAATTGCTGGACGATCTGAATCGCCCGATCACGGCCGGCGGCAAGGACTATGGCGTGCTGCGTCTGCAGTTCGCCGTCGGCTCCGTCGCGCACAAGCTCTGGGAGTTGTTGCTGACCGTGCTGCTGCTCATCGCCGCCAGCCTGGCGGGCGGCTTGCTGGTGATCGGCTACTCGCTGCGGCGCTGGCTCAAGTCGTTCCAGCAGTTCGACGGCAAGCTGCAGGCGGGCAACCCGCGGTTCGAACAGATCACGAACCAGATGGTGCAGGCCGTGCCGGAGGAATTCCGTCCCACCTTCGAGGCGATGCAGCGCATCTCGGGGGACCTGCACCGCGAATTGGACCAGCGCGAACTCGCCCTGACTTCGCTGCGGCAAGCCTTGGCCAGGTTGCTGCCCGACGCGCCGCAGGACCCGGCTACCCAGGGCATGGACCTGGGCGCCTTGGCGGATCTGGTGCTGCAGGTGGTGCGCGAGCGCGAGGCCGACCGGGTGACGCTGCAGGAAGCCAAGCAGGCGGCCGAGGCGGCGAACCGCGCCAAGAGCGAGTTCCTCGCGGTCATGAGCCACGAGATCCGTACGCCCATGAACGGCATCGTCGGCATGACGGGCTTGGCGCTGGGCACGACGTTGACGCCGCAGCAGCGCGGCTACCTGACCATGGTGCGCCGCTCGGCCGACGCCCTGCTGGGCGTGATCAACGACGTGCTGGATTTCTCCAAGATCGAGGCTGGCCGGCTCACGCTCGACCCCCGGCCCTTCCGCCTGCATGCTCTGGTGCGCAGCACGCTGGCCAGCCTGGACAACCAGGCGCGCGAGAAGGGCCTGCGGCTGGCCTACGAGCCCGCGGAGGACTTCAGCCACCGCCTGATCGGGGACCCGGGACGCTTGCGCCAGATCTTGGTCAACCTGGTGGGCAACGCGATCAAGTTCAGCGAGACCGGCGCGATCACCGTGCGGGTGCGCACGGAGGCCTTGCGCGACGGGCAGGTCGTGCTGCGCTTCGAAGTGCAGGACCAGGGCATCGGCATCACGCCGAGCCAGCAGCAGGCCATCTTCCAGCCCTTCACCCAAGCCGATGCCTCGATCACCCGCCACTACGGCGGCACGGGCTTGGGCCTGGCGATCTGCGGCAAGCTGGTCCAGGCCATGGAGGGCGAGATCGGCGTGCGCAGCGCGCCCGGCCAGGGCAGCACCTTCCATTTCACGGCCAGCTTCGGGCTGGGCGCGCCTGACACCGAGGAGGCGGACGACACCGACGGAGACGGCGACATCGCCGCCCCAGCGCCATTGGCCGCGGGCGGTGCCGTGGCCGCGCTGCGAGTCCTGGTCGCCGAGGACAACGAGATCAACCAGGCCATCATGGTGCAGCTGCTGCAGCAAGCCGGGCATGCCGTCACGGTGGCGCACAACGGCGAGCAGGCGGTGGGCCTGGTCACCCAGGCCGAAACGCCCTACGACCTGATCTTCATGGACATGCAGATGCCGGTGCTCGACGGACTGCAGGCGACCCGCCGCATCCGCGAGCACGAGCAATCCACCGGACAGCGCACGCGCATCGTCGCGCTCACGGCCAATGTGCTGCCGGAAGACCGCGCGCGCTGCCTGGCGGCTGGCATGGACGGCCACCTGGGCAAGCCGATCGACCAAGGCGAACTGCAGACCGTGCTCGGCGGAGGCACGCCAGCCTCGACCGCGCGGCCCCCCGCTCCCGCCCCGGCCGCACCAGCGGCCAACGCGCCGGCCTTCGACTACCAGCGCGCCCTGGATGGCGCGGACGCCCTGGTGGTGCGCATCATCGCGGAGTCCTTCCGGGGCAACTGGCCAGGACAGTTGCGCGCCCTCATGACCTGCGCGCAACGGGACGACGCATCGGGCGTGCAACGCGGCGCACACGCCCTGCGGGGCGTGCTCGGCAACTTTGGCGCCACGCCCGCCGCGTCCTTGACACGGCGCATCGAGTCGCTGGGTGCCCAGGGCGAGCTGGATCAGGCCCGGCCGCTGCTGCCTGAGTTGGAGGCCGCGCTGCAGGCCCTGGACCAAGCGCTGCTCAGCTGGCTGGCACGCACGCCCGCTTGAACCGGGGCGCAGGCTACGATGCAATCCCGCCCACCCCTCCAGGCCGAAGGATCGCCGCCCATGAGCCCGCCACTTCGTTCCGGTGCCGCCCGCATCCTCGTCATCGACGACTCGCCCGAAATCCGGCTGCTGGCCACCGTGTTGCTGGAACGCGAGGGCTATGAGGTCAGCAGCGCGGACAACGGCGAGGACGGAGTGAAACGCGCGACCGAGACGGCGCCTGACCTGATCTTGCTGGACGTGATGCTGCCCGGCATGGACGGCTACGAAGTCTGCCGCTGGCTCAAGCAGAGCGAAGCGCTGCGCGACATCCCCGTCATCTTCATGAGTGCGCAGGACGATGTGCCCGCCCAGACACAAGGGTTCACGGCGGGCGGGGCGGACTATGTCACCAAACCGCTGTCGGTGCCCGTGCTGCTGGCCCGCGTGCGCACGCACGTCGCCTTGCACGCGCAGCGCCGCAGCCTGGAGGGCATGTTCCGCGACGCCCTGGAGTACGCGCCCGACGGCATCGTGCTGACGGACCCGCAATGGCGCATCGTGCAGGCCAACGCGCGCACCCTGGAACTGTTCGGCTACCTGCGCGAACAACTGATCGGGCAGCCGGTGGACATGCTCGTCCCCGCGCGGCTGCGCGGGCACCATCACGAGCGCCGCAAGCTGTATGCCGATCTGCGCCCCGGCGATCTGAAGCTGGGCGTGAACACCGACTGCCTGCGCAGCGACGGCACGGAGTTCGCTGGCGAGCTCAGCGTGGGCCTGCTGCGCACCAACCGCGGCCCCTTGTTGATGACCGTGGTGCGCGATGTCACGGAAAGCCGGCGCATTCAGCAAGAGATGGCCGACTCTCGCCAGCGCCTGCGAGACCTGGCCGCGCAGGGCGACGCCATGCGGGAGTACGAGCGCAAGAACATCGCGCGCGAAGTGCACGATGAACTGGGCCAGGTGCTGACGGCCCTGCGCATGGACATCACCTACGCCAGCATGAAGTTCGGCGCGGCGGACGCCGACTTGCTGGATCGCCTGCAGGGCATGCGCGTGCTGGTGGACCGCGCCATCCAGGGCGTGCGCAACGTGGCGACCAACTTGCGCCCCTCGGCGCTGGACATGGGACTGGTGCCCGCGCTGGAATGGCTCAGCGGCGATTTCCAGCGCCATGCGGGCATCCCCTGCCAGCTCGACCTGGGCAGCCCGTCGGTCGACATGCCGGAACACCGCGCCATCGGTGTGTTTCGCATCGTGCAGGAATCCCTGACCAATGTCAGCCGCTACGCCCAGGCCAAGTCGGTGTGCATCAGCTTGCGGCAAGACGAGGGACAGCTGGTGCTCCAGATCCGCGATGATGGGCGAGGATTTGACATGGCGGCCAGCGCACGCGGCGGCTCCTTCGGTCTGTTGGGCATGCAGGAACGGGCGTTGGCGCTCGGCGGCGAACTGACCGTGAGCAGCGTGGTGGGCGAGGGAACCACCATCACCGCGCGGCTGCCCTTGCAGTTGGAACCCCAGGGAGAGGAAACCCCATGATCCGAGTGATGATTGCCGACGACCACGCCATCGTGCGCGGGGGCCTGCGACAGCTGCTGTCGCTGGCGCCGGACATCGAGGTGCAGGCGGAAGCCGTGGACGGCGCGCAGGTGCTGGAAGGCCTGCGCCGTGAGTTGCCAGACCTGCTGCTGCTGGACGTCAACATGCCGGGTCTGAGCGGCCCGGACCTGATCGCGCGCGTCAAGTCCCACTGGCCCACCCTGCCCATCCTAGTGTTGAGCATGCACAACGAGGGCCAGGTGGCCGCGCGCGTGCTCAAGGCGGGCGCCAGCGGCTACGTGACCAAGGACAGCGAGATGGAAGTGCTGCTCGCCGCGATCCGCAAGGTCGCGGGCGGCGGCAAATACATCGTGCCCGAACTGGCCGAGAAACTGGTCTTCGACGTGTCCTTGGGCAGCGGCGACCGGCTGCCGCACGAGACCCTCTCGGACCGTGAGATGGAGGTCTTTCGCCTGCTGCTGGCTGGCCAAGGCGTCAACGAAATCGCCGAGCAGCTGTGCATCAGCAACAAGACCGTCAGCACGCACAAGACGCGCTTGATGGAAAAGCTCAACCTCGGCAGCACCGCCGAACTGGTGCGCTACGCCATGCAGCATGGCCTGCTGAACTGAGCCCCGCTGGGGCTCACGGAGCCCCGTTGACGGGCCCGTGCTCCCGTTGTT
This sequence comes from Hylemonella gracilis ATCC 19624, assembly GCF_000211835.1. Lineage (GTDB taxonomy): Bacteria > Pseudomonadota > Gammaproteobacteria > Burkholderiales > Burkholderiaceae_C > Hylemonella > Hylemonella gracilis. The sequence continues at coordinate 158,538 of NZ_AEGR01000056.1, forward strand.
GGGGTAGGAATCGTCCTACCCCTGCCATCCGATTCCCACACGCAAACCGGCCGCGTCCGATGGTGCGTCATGGTCCGCCTCGGCACCATGACGGTCATGAAAATCCTGGTCGTCGATGATTCCGAGCACATCCGTCTGCGCCTGAGTTGGCAGGTCGGAGCCATTCCTGGACTTGAACAAGTGTGGGTGGCTTTGACCGGCATCCAAGCGCAAAAGTTGCTCACGCGCATGAAGCCCGCGCTGCTGGTGCTGGAACCCCAACTGTCCGATGGGGACCCCGTGCACCTGATTCCGCTTTTCAAAAGCACACACGCGGACCTCAAGGTCGCCGTACTGACCGACGATGCAACCGGGCATAGCCGCCAGCGCTGTCTACAGGCTGGCGCGGACTGGTTCTTCGACAAATCCACCGAGTTCACGCAGTTGCTGGATCTGATCCACCAACTTTCTGACGCCTCACTGCTGACCCAACATTCCAATGCAACCGTCCCGCACGGGGGAAGCCATGAATAACATGAAGATATCCACGCGACTGTCCTTGCTGATCGGTCTGCAAGCGTTGCTGCTGATCGTGATCGGCGGCATCGGCCTGTTCGGAATCGAAGCCAGCAATGAGGCCCTGAAAACCGTCTACGAAGACCGCACGGTACCGGCCAGTGAATTGGGTGACATCGGGGCCCGGCTGATCACCAATCAATTGCTCATTTCCGAGTCCCTGCGCACGCCAACGCCCAGCACCATTGCCACCAACACGGCATTGATCGAATCCAACAGGACGGAGATCACGAAGATCTGGGACGCCTACATGCTGACGTACCTGACAGAGGAAGAAACCAAACTGGCGAAGAACTTTGCCGAAAGCCGCAAGCGATTTGTTCAAGAGGCCATCAATCCCGCGTTGACGGCACTGCGCGCCAGCGACATCGCTTCGGCGCAACGCCTCACGGAGGAAAAAGTCCACCCGCTGTACGCGGTCGTCAAAAAAGACATTGACGCCCTGGTGCAGTTGCAACTGGACGTGGCGAAGATGGAATACGACAGTGCGGAAAAACGTCGCGCGCGCATTCTGGCTGGGTCGGTGATCGCCATCGTGGGCGGGATTGTCCTGGCCACCTTGATGGGCTGGTGGATGACCCGCACCATCAGCCGCCAGCTTGGCGCCGAGCCAGGTGAAGCAGCGCAAGTGGCTCAGCGCGTGGGCGCCGGAGATTTGAGCACGCGCATCGAGCTGCGCGCTGGCGACACCAGCAGCCTGATGGCGCAGCTCAAGCTGATGCAAGGGTCTCTCACCCGGGTGGTTTCCACCGTGCGCCAGGGCAGCGTGTCGGTCTCCAGCGCCAGCGCCGAGATCGCCCAGGGCAACCAAGATCTGTCGGCTCGCACCGAGAGCCAGGCCAGCGCGCTCGAGGAAACAGCCGCCAGCATGGAAGAACTGTCTTCCACCGTGAAGCAGAACGCTGACAACGCACGCCAGGCCAACCAGCTGGCCCAGAGCGCCAGCGTTGTGGCCGTGCAAGGGGGTGCCGTGGTCTCGCAATTCGTTGACACCATGAAGGGCATCAGCGACAGCAGCAAGAAGATCGCCGACATCATCAACGTCATCGACGGCATCGCCTTCCAGACCAACATCCTCGCGCTCAACGCCGCGGTGGAAGCCGCTCGCGCGGGCGAACAGGGCCGGGGCTTCGCGGTCGTGGCCAGCGAAGTGCGCAACCTGGCGGGCCGCAGCGCGGACGCCGCCAAGGAGATCAAGACGCTGATCACCGACAGCGTGGGGCGTGTTGATCAGGGCACGGCCCTGGTCGACCAGGCCGGCCAGACCATGAACGAAGTCGTGGCCAGCATCAAGCGCGTCACCGACATCATGGGCGAGATCAGCGCGGCCAGCAGCGAGCAGAGCGCGGGCGTGTCCCAGGTGGGC